>JAJDBJ010000029.1 GCA_029261395.1 Nitrospinaceae bacterium | reverse complement strand
GTCGTAGGCCATCTGGAAGGTTTCGCTGTTGGGATTGGCCACCGTGGCGATATAGCCGTTGGCATCGAGCGTGAGCGTGGTGATTTGCCCGTCCTGCGAGGTGATGGACAGCGGAGCACCGGTAACGGGATCCCGCTGGATGGTCGTCGCGTCGCCGTCACCATCCGTCACGGACGCCAGTTGGCCCGCGCCATCATAGGCGAACGTAAAGACGATGGTATCCGTCAGCGCGTTCTTCGTTTCCGTGTGGCGTCCCGGTCAGCGAAGCGGCGGGGCTAAATTTTTATGGATTTTTTGGAGTGGGGGATTTTTGGAAAGGATTACAGAATTGGGAGGGACGATTTAACGAAGAAAAAGGAGAGGTTGAAGGCTTTCCCTTGCTCCCTGTTCCTTTCTCTATCCCCCCCCCTTTTACCGCCCTTGAAGGGTTGCTGTCAGGCAAATACCATCACTGTACAGCTTTTACTTCAATCTTTGCCACTGATATTTATAATCTATGATATCAGTCATTCTTTCGCATAATGAAATAAAATCATCAAAAGTTTTTTTGTCCATCACTCCCTTTATATCTTTCTTTGCTGTTTCCAGTATAAATGAACGATCTCTTTGTATGTATAAATTATATTGGACAATTGAGTTTTTATATAAGGTTAAACTTAAAAAATAACCGGGGTATCCACTTTTTTTGTTCTCAGAAATTGATTCTAATTTAGCGATGTTCTTTCTTATTCTATTCAGGATTTCCTCATTCCCAGCAAAAAACTGATGTTCCTTATGGAGGATAATGCCTTGAATGCTTAATGGGGTCAAGAATTCCTTGTTTGGATTCTTATAATTTATTAAGGTGTAATCTGAGCCTTTTTCGCTTCCTATGGTATTACCATGGAAAACAAAAAGATTTATTAACAATACAAAGATGATTAATTCTATTTTTGTTATATGCATAATAAGAATATTTATTCCTTTTTAGTAATTTGTTTAATCTACATACCCTATGAAAAAGGGGTCAAGTCTCTTCTTGACTACATAACGGTTAAGTCTATGTGTACACTCGTCACATCAGTATAATCGGAATCAGCCTGTTTGGGAATTATTCTGGATATCGGAATTTATAGAGTTGTCCGAAGGCGGTGGGTCGATGGTGGCGCGTTGATTGGATACTATGCTTTTTGGCGCTTGAAGCAGGATTGGATCTTGGGTAGATCGGTGTTGGGGCGGATCACCTGAGTGATCTCAACTTCCTGATCGGTGTGTTCCACGGAGGCCATTTCAAAATGTTCGGTATCCACATCGTCTTCCCGGCCCAGGTATTGGATCAAGGCCGACCGCAGGGCTGACCATTCCAGGTACACTAGAAACTGGTTCTCGGTATCTTCTTCCGACAGTTGCAAATCCTCAAGAATTTGAAAAAACTCCCAGTCGAGAATTTGCTGGATCGGTTTACCCTCGCAGTACTGGTGAAAACTCTGACCGTTGCCAATCGACTTGTCGCACGATATTTTGGCGAAATCGTAATTGATCAGACAATCGTCGTGGTCCACCCGGACTGTCATTAAAGCTGTCGTGTCTTTGCAGGGCATGTGCTTTCCTTTTCTATAATTCTCTAGCTGTCAGTATATACCTGAATCTGCGTCAGATCTTGATATTCATGCTGATATCCACCGATCGTGCCGAGTGGGTCAGCGCCCCCACCGAAATGGTATCTATCCCTAATTGATTGTAGCGGCTCAGATCGGCCAACCCCATAGACCCGGAAACCTCGATTTTCGACTTTCCATCTATCAGCGCTACTGCCTTTTTAACGGTCTCAGGAGCCATATTATCCAACATAATGATGTCGGCGTTCATTGCCAAGGCTTCCCGAACTTCGTCCAGATTTACGGTCTCTACCTCGATTTTACCTGAAGTCTGTTTCCTTATCCTTTTGATTGCAGAGGTAATTCCACCCGCTATTTTGATATGGTTATCCTTGATTAAAACGGCATCGAATAGTCCAAATCGGTGATTGGTCCCGCCTCCGCAATGAACCGCATACTTTTCAAAGATTCGGAGACCGGGGGTGGTTTTTCGGGTATCGAGAATGGTTACCGGTTGGGCCGTCTCCACAAACTTGCGCGTCAGGGTGGCAATTCCGCTCAAGCGCTGCACGATATTGAGGGCGGTTCTCTCTCCCTTGAGTAGGGCGGAGGTTTTGGCTTGTACCTGAATAATCTCCGCCTGAGCGGCGAATTCAGTTCCATCGCTGGGCGCCGATCCCGGAAATGTTGCATCGCCATCTAAATATAAGAAAACTCTCCGGAAAATGTCCAATCCACACACAATTAGAGGTTCCTTGGCCGTCACCACTGCGGTCGCGGTATCGTCCTGAACCAAAATGCCGTCGGTGGTGATATCCCCGGAACCGAGATCTTCCGCCAGGGCCAGTTTTACCAGTGCGTCGATTTGCCCGGTTGTGAGGGAGTTGATTTGCGTCATATAATCCTCAATTAAACAGAATCTTAAAAAATATCACAAATCCTTGGTTTGTACCATCTCTGACTTATAATAAGGTGGATAGATCGACTCTCCAATCTGGAAAACCCAAGACTCTAATCTGTGACCCAACTCCCCAAGAAACTAGTTATCGAAGCGTGTGATTCCAGGGACGAAACCAATCGGTTTCCGGCGTCTGATGATAGTACAGCTGAGCAATTGATCCGCGTGGTGGACCCTTCTGACGGAAATACCTGGGGATTTGTGGTGGTGGATGACACCCGGCGCGGTCCCGGTCTGGGAGGTATCCGCATGGCTTCGGACGTTACCCTCGGTGAGGTTTACCGACTGGCGCGGGCGATGACGCTTAAAAACAGCGCGGCCAATCTGCCCTTCGGCGGCGGCAAGGCAGGCATCGTGTGCGATCCGGTTATGATGGCACTGAACCCCGGCATGAAGCGCGATTTGATCGGCCTGTTCGCAGAAGCATTGTTCTCCGTCGACCAATACATCCCGGCGCCGGACATGGGGACGAATGAAACGGACATCCAGCAAATCTACGAATACTTTTCCGAGCGGCTGGGGACTCATCAGCATATGCGCGGCGGAGCGTCGCGTCCTCCTGACAAAGGCGGCATCCCGATTGATGAATGGGGTCTGACAGCTCACAGTTTATTTGCGGCGATCCGCACGGTCGAGGAATTGGAACCGGAGTTCAAACTCGAGGGCGCACAAGTAGTCATTCAGGGGTACGGTAACGTCGGTTCCGTGACCGCCTCCAAGCTCAGCGCCGTCGGGGCGGTGGTCACCGGGGCGTCGGATATCCATGGCGCGTTATGGCATCCAGATGGATTGAATGTCGAGCAATTGAATTCCATTCGATGCGAATCTGGAGGAATATCAAATTATTCCGGAAAAGTGGAAAAGCGATTCGGCCCGGATCAAATCGACTGGCTGTTGGAAGCGCCTTGCGATATTTTGATCCCGGCGGCCCGACCCGATGCCATCACCGCTCGCAATGCGGATCGCATTCAGTGTCGGAAAATATTCCAGGGTGCCAACGCGCCCAGCAATAAAATGACCGAATACTATCTGCAAAACCGGCGCGGCATTGTTTCTTATTCGGATTTTATCGTGAATGTGGGTGGCGTGATGGGTTGCGCGGTGGAGCTCAAAATGACAATGGATCAATCGTACCGTCAGCAGGTTCTTTCACAGGGTGAAGATGGAAAAACCTATACGGACCAGTTGATCTATAAAACGGTATCCAGTAACATGCGGACCTTGATGAGCCGGGTGAATAATCAAAAAGATGGAGTTCGAATCTTTCGGGAGGAAGCACAGGCACTGGCGCAGGAACGGCTGGAGCATACGGAAGATATCTGGCTTTAAACGTTAGTTGCTAAGGAATCTAATATTATGTGTAGAAATGTTGGTGGCATTGATCGTCTGGTCCGAATCATGTTTGGTTTGGGAATGATATTCCAGGGCGTTGTGATTGGCCATGGAGCGGGATGTGTAATGGCAGTGGCGGGATTGGTGCCCTTAATTTCCGGACTGAGCTCGAAGTGCCCTTTGTATGCGATGTTGAAATTAAATACGATAGATTAAACGGGTATTTTAATTTCCGTATACTTCTTTCAATATCTTGTCTGCACCCATTCCCAGAATTTCTCCGGCCAATTCAAGCCCTATGGCCTCGGGATCCTCAATGGAACCGGTCTGTTCCGCTTTGAGCACCTGCTTGCCATCGAGACTTCCCACCAAACCCCGAAGACGTAAGTTGTCCCCATCAATCGTTGCGTAGACACCGATGGGTACCTGACAACCCCCTTCCAGCCGGGTCAAAAAACTACGCTCGGCTTCCAGAGCGAGATGCGTCTCTTCGTGATCCAGTGGAAAAATACGAGTCATCACACGGAGGTCTTCCTTTCGGGACTCAATACCGACAGCGCCCTGCCCGCCTCCCGGGAGCATGATTTCGGGCTCGATGTATTCCGTGATGTGATCGGCCATACCCAGGCGTATCAACCCGGCGGCGGCGAGGATGATGGCATCCAACCCTTCCGACTCCAGTTTGTTTAATCGGGTCTGAACGTTACCGCGCATGGGAACGACTTCCAGGTCCGGTCGGTAATGGAGGAGTTGTGTGGTTCTGCGGAAACTGCCGGTACCGACTCGGGCGCCTTTTGGAAGAGTGTCCAGTTTAAACCCTTTACTGGAAATCAGCGCGTCCCGTGGGTCTTCGCGCTCGGTCACCACCGACAACGTCAGGCTGGGAGGAAACTGAACGGGCACATCCTTCATGCTGTGAACCGCGATATCGGTTTCATAGCGCAACATGCTCTCCTCGATTTCCTTGGTGAACAGTCCCTTGCCTCCTACTTTGGCAAGAGGAACATCCTGAATGATGTCACCGGAGGTTTTGATTTTGACCAGCTCAACGGTCAAATCGTCATGTACCGATTCCAATTGGGATTTGATCCAGTGAGCCTGCCAGAGAGCCAGTGGGCTCCCACGTGTTCCTATGGTAATTGTTTTGGAAAAAGTATCCGCCATTTAGTCGTCCAGGTGAAACAAATCGCGAATGGCTTTCAGGTAAGTTCGGCCTTCGGTAGTTTGTGTTTTTTTCTTAAGGTTGAGGGTAGGTTTGTGAAGAATTTTATTGATGATGGACGAGGTCATCAGGTGAAGATTGTCTTTATCTTCGTCCGAGAGATGCGTCATTTTTCTAAGAGTTTTTTGGATTTCCTGCACCCGAACCGCCTCGGCGCGTTTTCTCAATTCAACGATAGTCGGTATGGCATCCAGGGAATCCACCCAGTTATTGAATTTGCCGACTTCCGTCTGAATAATACCCATGGCCAGTTCCGCTTCTTTTTCCCGCTCCTGAAGGTTGGCGTTCACCACACTTTGGAGATCGTCGATATCGTATAAATAAACGTTTTCCAGATCGTTCACTTCCGGCTCGATATCACGGGGAACGGCAATATCGATAAAAAACATGGGTCGATTTTTCCGTTCATGGATCGCGGCCTGAACCATCTCTTTGTCGATGATAAATTTGGGGGCTGCGGTTGAGCTGATGATGATGTCGGCTTTGTGCAATTCGGTTTTAAAATGTTCGAAATCCAGCGCACTGCCGTTCAAAGTTTTGGCCAGGGCCGTTGCCCGTTCATAAGTCCGGCTGGCGACGTATACGGTTTTGACGCCGTAGGAGATCAGATGCTTGGCCGCCAGTTCTGCCATTTCGCCGGTGCCGACCAGCATGACGGTGTGGTTCTCGAGGTCTTCGAAAATTTTGCGGGCCAACTCGACTGCCGCTGAACTGATGGAAACTGCACTTTCGGCAATGCCGGTTTCCTCCCGAATTTTTTTGGCCACGTTGAAGGCTTTTTCGAACAGTTGATTCAGGATGAGGCCGGTGGTCTGCAGGGACCGGGCCAGGCTGTAAGCATCCTTCACCTGCCCCAGTATTTGCGACTCACCAACGACCATGGAGTCGAGACTGGCGGATACCCGGAACAGATGCTGCACGGTTTCTTCTTCCCGAAACGCGTAAAAATGCTTGTCCAGCATATTGTAGGGAATCATGTGGAAATCACAGATAAACTTCTTCAGGCGATCGATTCCCTTGTCGACATCGTTCACGCGGGCGTAGATTTCGACACGGTTGCAGGTGGAAATAATGAGGTTCTCGTCGATTTCTGGAAAGCCCACGAGCTTTTCCGTCGACTCCTCGATACTCCCCTTGGTGAAGGCGAGCTTCTCCCGCAATTCCACCGGAGTGGTTTTGTGGTTGACGCCTACGATGATAAGATTGGATTCAGCCATATTCAAACGTGCAAAAGAATGCTTAATATAACAGTTACAAAACCGATCACCGAAGCCTGCGCGATTTTTTTACCGCGCCAGCCCATCCGGTACCGTCCAAAAAATACCAGACCGTATAATACCCACCCAATGACCAGCGGCCAGATGGCAACCAGATCCAGTGAAAATAGCGACGCCTGGCTCATCTTGATATTCCAGATGGCACCTGTCAAAAATCCCAGCGTGAATAAGGGAAACCCGACAGCCACCGCTTTATAGATCAGATTATCGAGAGATTCCAGCGAAGGCATCCTGAAATACATCATACCCAATTTCTTCGATTTTACCTGTTTTTCTTGAATTAAATACATCACCCCAAGCCCAAACGCAATGGCAAAAGCGGCAAACCCGATAACGGATAATGTCCGGTGCAGTGTCAGTAAAACCCGGAATTCCGATTCCGGAAAATCGACAATTTCCTTCGACAAGAAAGTCGCGTAGAGCAGGATCAGAAAGGCGACCGGGATGACAAACGAACCCAGGTCCTTGATCTTGTATCTCCAATGGGTGAAGCAATAGACGACCACCACCAGCCACGACAGAAAAACCGCTACTTCAAAGGAAGTGGTGTAGGGTCCATGCCCGGTTTCCTGGGATCGAAGAGCTATGATCGCCGTATGCGATAACAGACCCACCATCACAGTTGACGTCGCCAGTACGGATACCCCGGGCTTCCGATAAACGAGGTAAATAAAATATTCCAATGATGCCAACAAATAACAGATCATCGCAATATTGAAGGTAATGATTTTCATCGATTTTCAATAAAATCTGAATGCGGTTAAAGAACTGAGCATGTTATCACTTTAACCCTGAATGTTCAATAACTTAGGAAGGAAGGGTCTTAATTTTGAATGAGTTAGGGATATTTTCAGAATTCGGAGAAGGATATGATAAAGAGGTTTTGCGTAGCCACGTCTCCCTGAGTCTTTCGAAGGCTAGCAGAGTGTCATATTCGCCAAGCTCAGCATGATACCGATGCGATGACAAGTCTCGGTTTAATGATCTTTATTTTTGATGATACCTTTAAGCTCCGCCATGAATTCGTTGACGTCTTTGAAGTCGCGATAAACGGAAGCAAATCGGACATAGGCGACACTGTCCAGACTGTACAGTTCCTTGACCACCTTTTCGCCGACGGTAACGGCGGAGATCTCTTTTTCGCCGGCATCCTGAAAATAGCGCTCAATTCCGTCGACCAAATTCTCCATCTGCTCAACACTGACGGGCCTCTTTTGGCAGGCTTTCTGCACTCCCGATAATATCTTGTTGCGATTGAATTCCTCCCGCCGCCCATCCTGCTTAACGATGAGAAGCGGAGTTCTTTCGATGCGCTCATAAGTGGTGAACCGTTCACCGCAATTCAGACATTCGCGGCGGCGGCGGGTCAGGTCGCCATCCCGGTTGGTCCGGGAGTCCACCACCTTGTTTTCCATGTTCGAGCAATTGGGACATTTCATAGGGGATCAGTATTTATCAGCCATTTCCATGTGAAAAGGAAACTGTTCGCACAATCCCCGTACCTTCAGGCGGGTTTGTTCGATGAATTCCTTGTCTTCGATCCGTTCCAAAACGCCGATGATCATTTCCCCGATCTGTTTCATCTCCTTTTCCTTCATGCCACGAGTGGTGAGGGCGGGAGTGCCGATGCGAATACCGGAGGTGACGAAAGGACTCCGCGTTTCGAAGGGGACAGTGTTTTTATTAACAGTGATGCCGGCCAAATCGAGCGCCTCTTCAGCGGCTTTGCCGGTGATGTCCTGGGGCGTCAAATCGACTAGAATCAAGTGAGTGTCTGTGCCGCCACTGACCACTTTATAACCGTTATCCATCAAAAATCCAGCCAGAGATTGAGCATTTTTAATAACCTGCTTTTGATACTCGACGAAATCCGGTCGGAGCACTTCTTTGAACGCCACCGCTTTGGCGGCGATCACGTGCATGAGGGGTCCGCCCTGAATACCGGGAAAAATTTTCTTATTCACTTCTTTGGCGAATTCCTCCCGGCATAGAATCATCCCACCGCGCGGCCCGCGCAGGGTCTTGTGCGTGGTGGTGGTGACGAATTCCGAATACGGCACCGGTGAAGGGTACAACTTGGCGGCGATCAGGCCTGCGGGATGGGCAATGTCCGTCATGATTTTCGCGCCGACTTCATCGGCGATATCTCGAAACCGTTTGGCGTCGATGATGCGTGGATAAGCACTGGCACCGACGACGATCATCTTCGGCCTGTGTTCCTTAGCCAAACGTTCCACTTCGTCGTAATCGATCAACTCCGTGTCTTTGTTGAGTCCGTACTGAAAGAACTTGTAGCTGTAACCGGAAAAGTTTACCGGCGAACCATGCGTCAGGTGCCCACCATGCGACAAGTTCATACCCAGAACAGTATCTCCGTGTTGCAGGGCGGCATGATAGACCGCCATGTTGGCCTGTGAACCGGAATGCGGTTGTACGTTGGCGTGTTCGGCGCCGAATATTTCTTTGGCCCGGTCAATGGCCAACTGCTCGGCCACATCGACGTAACGGCATCCGCCATAGTAACGTTTATTGGGATATCCTTCGGCGTACTTATTGGTCATCACCGAACCCAGGGCTTCCAACACCTGGGGGCTGACAAAATTTTCGGAAGCAATCATTTCCAGGGTGAAATTTTCCCGCTCGATTTCTCCCTTGATGGCATTTGAAATATCCGGATCGAAATCTGATAAGAGTGACAAGTTACAGTTCTCCCTTGATTAACATGTTTTCGATATTATCTATTTTTTTCAGACGGTCACTGTGGCGGCCCCCCTCAAACGGAGTGGCCAGCCAGGTGTTGACGATTTCATGAGCCAATCCCGCGCCCACCACACGGCCTCCAAGAATCAGGACATTGGAGTCGTTGTGCTGTCGACACAGTTTGGCAGTATACACATCCGAGCACAAGGTGCCCCGGACTTTCGGGAACCGGTTGACCACGATGGACATGCCGATGCCCGTTCCGCAGATGACGATGCCATTCAGGTTTTCATCATCTGAAACCGCTTTAGCGAGCTTGATTCCATAATCGGGATAATCCACCCGGTCGGAATTGTTCGGACCCAGATCTTCGACCGAGATGCCACTTTCTTTCAGGCATTTCACAATACTTTCTTTCAATTCAAAGCCTGCATGATCGGAGGCAATGACAATGTTGCCGATCTTTAAATCTCTGTTCATATATTTTTTATGTTCCCGTTCCGGGCGGCCATCGAGTAGACAGGATTACTGTCAGTTCGAATAAACGCGAGAGGAATGTTTGAAATGAGTGGTCTCAAATTTGGAAAAGAATAACAACCGTTCCTAACTAAATGGGAGGTGTCCTCGACTGCCCGGTATCGACTCTGTAGGCATCTAGAATTTTATGAAAAAGGCTCTCCGCTATGGATAGTAGAAAAATACATCTGCCTTGTCAACTCTGGCTGACCCGTGGCCCCTTGTGCTCCCAGAAGAAAACTCAAAAGCTAAAGCCACCTACACATAAGTAATTGAATAAAAATAATTTACACGAATTTAAAATTACTGCCGCAATTTACATTCAAACTTTTTACCTTCCCATATCACTTCCAGATGAGATGGGATTTTGGTGTGCTTGTCGATTTTGGCGGAATTGATCTGTTCGCAGGAAAGGTTGGTGATAGATTTGAGATTGGCAGCGGTCAATAGGGCTCCCTTGAAATTCACTCCCTTTAATTCCGCGTCAGTAAAATCCGCCTGATCCAGATTGCAGTCTGTGAAATCAACTTCATCCATTTCCGCGCTGGTAAAATTGGTCTGTCTTAAGTTGGAACCGTTGAACTGAGTTTGGGAGATCGTGGATACTCGGAAGTCGGCCTGACCTAGATCGGCCTGGGAAAAATCGCTCCCCTCAATTTCTGTTTCGCGAAAATCCGTCCGTGTGCATTTGGTAAAGTTAAATTGCGTGTTGTTGATCACAGCTTCGCGGAAACTCACATGCGTCATATTGGCTTTGATGAAATTAACCTGATTCATTTCGGTGCCAGTGAGTACGGCCTGGGTCATGACGGCTTTGGTGAAAACGGTGCCTGTCATTTTTGCCCACTTGAAAACGGAGTTGGCCAGGTTGGCTCCGCTAAAGTTAGCCCGATCGAGACGGGCTTCATCAAACACGGACTGGGTCATATGGTTACCGGTAAACAAGGCACCGGTCAAATTGCCACCATCAAAAAGAGTTCCCATCATGTCGGCGCCCCTGAAATCCACTTCCGTAAGATCCGCTTTTCTCATATTGGCGCGCATGAGGTTTCCCTGCGAAAGGTTGGCTCCCTTGATGTTGATTTCACTCAGATTGCTGTTTACCAAATTATGCTTGGAGAGGACGATTTTCTTTGTGATTTCGCTATCCGACAATCCCTGGTCCTTCCAGACGGATATGTTGACTTCCACGATACAGGCTCCTGTTGACTTTTGAGTGCATTTAAGCCGAGTATAGTATCATGAAAAGGCATTGAGGTTGCCGCAAAACAATCCACCGAATCCGTTACCGAAATTACGAACGCGAATGTTTGAAAGAGCCAATTTTAGAGGTACTTGGGGATTAAAGGGACCTGTAGGGGCTCTTGTGGTTTACTTGTGCATATTATTCCCACTGTTCCACATCGTTTTCCCTCAGGCTCAACAATGGGAAGCCGCGGTCTACCCCGCGTATTTTGGATTGGTGGTGTTGATTCTGATTCTTTCACGCCACGCGACGTGGAACCAATTGGGTCTTCATACAAAACTTTGGAAGCAAAACCTGCTAGTGGGAGGCCTGTCGGGGATACTGATGGTCGCTATAGTTCCCCTGCTTGATTTTTTTATCGGGGTGTCCGGATTGGGGCAGGCCGAATTATTTTCCGGAGCGGATCAAAGGCTTTCCGAGGTGTCGGAAGAAAGCTCTTCATTTATTGTCTTTATAATACCGGCAATATTTTTGACGTTGACTGAGCAGGTGTTTTTAACCGGATATGTTTTTCAGGCGCTGATTCGCAAAATCAAACCGGTGCTGGCGATTTACCTGGGGGGATTGATATTCACGCTGGTTCACTTTGATCTTCAATTGGGAATGTTCTTACTCGGACTCATTTCAGCATTCTTTTATTGCTTCAACGGATCACTGTTGGCTCCTTTGATCTTCCAGATCGCGTGCCACACCGCCGGTTGGCTGTTGGTGCACCACTACCCCAGGGTTTTCACCTTGTTGGGATTTCTGTTCTAGGGATTGAGGGGGAAAGAGAAATCAATCAGACTATTTCTTGGTTTTCACCTTAACCGTCTTTTTGACCTTTTTCTGATCGACGGTGCTCTTCATAGCGGCCTCTTTCTTCGCTTCCCTCATTTCCCTCTGCAGTCGCATTTGTTCGAGCACCTGCTTTCTCTGCTTGGGATCTTCAAAAAAGGCGGATACCAAAACACCGAACTCGTAAAGCAGATACAAGGGAATACCCAAAAGTACCTGGGTGATGATATCGGGCGGTGTGAGTACAGCCGACAGACCAAAGGCTCCCAGGAAAGCCCATTTGCGGTACAACCGCATTTTGATGGTGTTGATAACGCCGAACTTGGTCAGCAACACCATAATCAATGGAGTCTGGAAGGCAAACGCGAACGCCAGAATCATTTTCACCACAAAACTGAAGTACAGTTGGATGGTGAGCTGAAAGTTGTAATACTCGACTCCATAGCCAATCAGGAACTTGAGGCCGAGCGGCAGGACCAGGAAATAACAGAAGACTCCACCAAATAGAAAAAAGAGAGTCCCAAAAAGAACGAACATCATGGTGATCTTTTTCTCTTTGACCTTGAGACCCGGAGAGACAAAGAACCAGATATGGTACAGAATATAAGGCATCGAAATAAAAAGGGCTCCCATGAAGGACACCTTCATATGCGCGAAAAAAGGTTCCGTGGGACTGATGAAAATGAGGTTGCCTTTGTATTTGAGAGGAAGGGGGTCTTCCAACCAGAAAAGCAGGAATTCTTTGAAGTAAAAACATAATCCGAAGAAAAAGGCCAACACAATGGTGACCTTGATCATCCTGTTTTTCAGCTCAATCAGATGAGATGAAATGGGAACTTTTTCGGTAAAATTTAACTTTTCAGCCATTCAACTTTCACGATTAAACACAAGGCCCTCCATAAAAAGGGCCCTGTAGAAAATTATATAATTTGAGAACCCTGTAAAAACAATAACAGGATCGCAGTATTTCCTGATTCAACACCCGGTTTCCCAGCGGTGGATCATATTACTCAAATACCCTGTTGATTACAATACCGGTTTAAACTTCTTAAAAATTCCCGTAACTTATCGGGTGAATTACGAAATATTATAATATTTGATTAAGTATTTTAAATGTTAGATAATGCCTCTCGTGTTGAAAAAGCGATCACTTTTTTTCTCCTAAGAGAGTTTGATTAATTAAAGTCATTTAATTTCAATAGGTTAGGCCAATTCGAGGACTGCTGGATGACTTCAGATGGGAAGAAAATTACCGGTGTCAAAGCGATCAACATAAATGAAGAAAGCGCCGAAGCCATCGAAAAAATGGTGGCCAAAGCGATCCAGAAAATCCGTAGCGAAGGTTTGGAGATTTTGGAAATTCAAACCTCCTCGGATTATCTGATTATGATTTTGGGAGAAGGTTAACCAGCGAACGACGCGGGAGTAGCTCAGTTGGTAGAGTGTCAGCTTCCCAAGCTGAATGTCGCGGGTTCGAACCCCGTCTCCCGCTCTTTAAACTAACGGAAGTATTCATTTTTTTATGAGAATTCAAAAAGAACTGCTGGACCGGATCGCAAAAAAAATCGTGGCCGCTTTGATTGAGGGAGATTATCTAGTCTGGGAAGACCGTCCTGAAAAGTTGGAGGCCATTGTGAACGACGTGATCACCGAAGATTTAATGGTAGAAGACCAGTTGAATGAAGAGGTCAGATTGCTCATCGAATCCCGCACCAAGGAGTACGAAAGGGATATGATGGACTATGGGCGGGTCTTTCAAATGGTAAAAACCAAGTTGGCCCGCGAACGGGGTCTCATCCTTTAAAAAACACTATGAAACTAAGCCGAGATAAAATCAACCATATCAGCAGTCTGGTCGTCAACGACTTCGAAAACCGGGAAGAGCTGGACTATAAGATGGATTTGAATGAAGTGCGTTTGGAAATTACACGCGTCATGACGGAAGAACTGAAGTTGGACGAGAGAGCCGATACCGAGGCCCGCAAAACCATCGCTTCCTACAAAGAGAAAAAAATCCGCGAAGGCACTCCCGAGTGGGACATCATGTATCAAAAGCATTACGAGGAATGGCTTAAAAAACTTGGCGTTTAGTTCTCCACCCTGTCCTGTATCAACTCCCGCCTTTTAATTTCTTTTTCGCCGATTGCATAACCGAATCGTAGATCGTTTTAACAGGAACCTTTTGCTTCCGGGCGATCTGTTTACAGCTGTCGTATTCCGGCGAAAAGTGCATGATCTGTCCGTCCAGACTTCCCACCTTTACCGCAACCTTGCCATAAGGCGTTTGCACCTCCATGGATTGTCGGTCAAGAATGATTCGATCCATTTCAGTGAACCGGATGCCGAAGGTGGAAGTTTCAGTTAACAGGATGTGAGACACCGCTTCCCGTTTGGCGGGTGGGACCAATACGGAAATTTTCACCGCCGGACGGTTTTTTTTCATTTGGATGGTGGTGAGATAAACATCCAACGCCCCCGCTGAAAATAAAGAATCCATTATGTGATCGTAGAACTCCGGATTCATGTCATCGATATTGGTTTCCACCAGCACGATTTTACCTTTGCCCTTACCTTCCGCATCTCCCACGATGATTCTTAATAAATTGGCATGCTCTTTAATGATATGGTCGCCTGCTCCATAACCTGAGTTTTGAACCCTCATCAATGGTAAGGATTGAAAGGCATCGGCCCAAAACCCGATCATGGCCGCGCCAGTGGGTGTGGTCAGCTCGTATGGGATGCCGCTGGAGTAGCAGGGAATCCCTTTCAGCAATTCCAATGTTGCTGGTGCGGGCACAGGAAGAATCCCATGATCGCACTCCACTGTCCCCTCCCCTGTATTCAATGGCGACGCCAGAACCTGGTCGACGTCGAGCTCCTGCATTCCGATAACTCCGCCAACAATATCAACAATCGAGTCCACCGCTCCGACTTCATGGAAATGGACTTTATCGATTTTAGTGCGGTGCACCTTGGCTTCAGCTCTGCCGATTCGCAGAAAAATTTCTACCGAGTCTTCGATGACCGATTTGGGGAGTTTGGAGTTTTTAAGTAATTTTTCGATATCGGTGAATGACCGGGAATGAGTATGAGCCTTGGGGGATAAGACAACATCAATTTTGGTTCCACCAAACAGCCCCCGTTTGACGCGCCGGGATTTTAATTCGTATCCTTTCAACCCTAGAGAAGCCAGTCCTGAGCGGAGGGTTTGGAGTTTGACTCCAGCATCCACCAAGGCACCCAGAATCATATCTCCACTGATACCGGAATGGCAATCGAAGTAAGCAGTTTTCATAGGTGTTTCCTGGCTGTGACTGGAAAGAAGAATCAATAACTTTTGAAAAGTTTGCTGAAAAAACTGCGTTTTTTATCGCCGGGCTCCGTCTCATCGCTTTGGGGTTCGGGTGGTTTCTTGTGATGTTGATCGATGAACAATTGAATCAACATGTGGCACGATTGACACCCTCCCCCGGCACCACAAGCTTCGGTGACTTGTTCTATATTCTTGAGGTTGTCTTTTTTGATATGCGACTTGATCGTTTCATCAGATACCTGAAAGCACTGGCAGATGATTTCTTCATCCGGGTTGAGAGGTGAATCCATTGAGCAATGTCCGATTAAAAAGCAATATTCATCAATATGAGAAGAGTTCTCATTTTATGGAAGGGCATCAATTTGTCAACCGTCAACTATGAGTTGTCTGGTGGTGGACGACGATACGGTTTATTCGTATCAACTGATGGCAGGTGCCGCAGTCGATCTTACAGAAAACTTTTCTCTGACAGCGGAATAGCGTTATTTCGATACGATTACAGACGCTGAATTGACGCTTTCTAATGCACCCGGCCTTATTGGAAATTCCGATATTAGATCGCGCGAAATACGATTTGGAACCCGATATCGGCTTTTTTAAAAACAAAAAGGACTTGGATCAAAAAATCCAAGTCCTTAAATTGGTGGCGGTACAGGGACTTGAACCCCGGACCTCACGGATATGAGCCGTGCGCTCTAAACCAGCTGAGCTATACCGCCGTATTTTATTATTCGGTGTAAGCGACGAATTTTACTGAGTTCGACGAGTCCTGTCAATTATTATCAGTCATTTTGGCCGAGCCTGCATTATCAAAGTGCCCTTTCCAGCGGCGGACGTCTTTCATATACTTTTCCCGATCCATTTCCCGGTTTGCTGGAAATACTTCCGGCAGCGGTTGTGGAAATTTCTTCTCCTGTGGATAGGACTCAAAATTCCCCCGACTCACCCGGTAAATATTATGGAACGTCCGGTACTGTCCAGAAGCGCCGACGAAGTCCCAATTGGTATCGCCCTGAATCAAGCGATAGATCTCCGAATAACCGATTCCCTCATAAATATTGACGGTCCCGAAATACCCTTTCTGAATCACTGGGGATTTGCTGAAATCGATACTCCATATGTCCGAGCTGTCCTCGTCAAACAGTTCCAGGCGATAGCCGATCCCCCAATATTTATAGCCCTCCATCACATCTAATTGGCACAACTTATCCAAAAAGGCGCCGCTTTCGATAAAACTCGTTACTGCTTCCTTTTCCTTGACCCGTTGCTCAGGGTCTTCTGTCAACGTGCGGATGCGCGGTACTTCATAGACTGGATTGAAGGCGGTCCGGAAAATATCATCTTCCTGTCGGGTCACCAGATCGGTTTGTTGTTGATGAATTTTTACGCCTTCAGAACTGATTTCGGCCACGTCTCCTGGGTAAAATATACTGGAACCAATTTCCGGCGAGAACGCCTCCAGATCCGTAATAAACTGTTCCTGTGTCGCTGGAAATACAAAGTGGTTGAGAAACTCTGCACGATCGTAAAAATGTTCACCCGCCGAACCCGGAACTGCAAATTTTGGAGACAAGGCCCCGGCCACTTTGAGAAATGAGCTGTACTCGTCAAATGGCAAGACAGAATCCTTATTGTAGGCAAAATTCTGCTCCAATAAGGGTTCGAATCGAACATGGGCAAAATCCACCTGACCACAAATCCGATGAATGTATTTGATGATTTCAGGGGAAACCACCGTGTCCACCTGATTCCATATATTGACTTCCCCATCCTGAATGATCAACCCATGCTCCGGGTAATAATCCTGATTTAAAGAAGGTGTGGGTATCAAGGTCAGGTTTTTGACTTGGATCGCTTCGAAATCCTTCACCACGGTCACATCGGTGTATCCCAGTTCCGTCAGGCACTCGAGCATGATTGGATCGTCCGGACACAGTATTTTCAGGTCTTTCGGTAGATACGCCAGCGTGCGGATATCAAAATGGTCCTGATGGCGGTGAGACAGATACACGGCATCCGGACGGGGAAATTTATCCCTGTTAATTTCCACCCTGGGAAAGTAATAATTAAGCTCTTCAAAGTGCAGGCTAAACAGACAGGGATCCGACAGCAGGGTGGTTTCACAGGACTCAAATAAAATGCAGGCGTGACCTATTAATGTGGTTTTCATGGCTCTCTTTTTATGTTTATATGGTTCTCCCCAGAAAGGACGCGCCAGCATAACCGAAGCGAAGTCTGATCTCAAGGCTATTTCCGGGGCATGTGTTAAAGTATTGACAGAAGCGATAAAATAGATAGAAAATATCGGCTCAAAAACCCTTTAAACCACATTTTGGATCAGGAATCATGACGGAACAAAATATAGCTTTTGAAGAAGGAAAACAATGCCCGGTCACAGTAGAGGGTACAGGCGGTGGTTTGTCCATCTCCCCCAATGGCGACATGTTATTGGTCGGGTCGATTCCCAGCCCGTCCAACCAACAGGTAGAGGCTTGGGGAGGCAAATGGCGGGCTAAACTGATAACCGAATCCGAGTTCCCCTCCATACCTATTTTCGCCATCGGAAGTGAGGACTGGATTCTGGAGACCCCCTGCAATCCTTCACAAATGGAAATAGAGGCTCCGGGATTCTGCGAAGCACTTTATGCCAAAGAGGAATGCTCCATGGCCGCCGTTTTGGTGGATTCTGATACCGGGATCATCAAAAAAATAACGCATGTCCCTCTGGATGAAATGTTTATCGAGCGGTTGGTGCTTTCCTGGAATCCCTTTCGGTATGAATCGAACGATTACAATACCTCGTTCAATCCGAAGGAATTTACCAAACGGGTGGGTGAAATTTTCAAAGCGCGGCCTTCGAAAGAGCTGTGGGTGACTTCTTGGTAGAGGGCTTTGGCAAGGGGTGACGTTTTCTACTGAGCGAATTCGTCATCGTCGATGTCTTCCTCCTCATCCTCCTCTTCCACTTCCTCGATATCTTCGAATTCTTCTTCATCCTCTTCTTCCTCTTCCACTTCCTCTTCTTCTCGCTCAAAGACGGGATATTCCAAATCCTGGAGAAACTCCGAATCCCTCAACGCCTCCCAACCCTCGTCGTCATATGCATTGCCCTCGACATACAATCGGACCAGGTTGGACATCAATTCGGATTCTGCAACGGCCTGAACGCCTTCATTGGTGATAACATTATTCTCGACCATGAGTGTTTCCAGGTTGGCAAAATTCTCCGATTGCACGATCTGCTTTATCCCTTCGTCGCCAATCTGGTTGCGGTCCAGAGAAAGCAGAGTCAGGTTTTTCAAGTGTGGTGACTCAGCCAGGAATCCCGCACCGACGGCTGTAATGTAATTGAGCTCCAGGTATAGTTTCTTGAGATCCTTTAATCCCTCATATTCGGATATGATTTTTATCTGCATGTCGCCGAGGTTCAGCTTGCTGAGATCCAGCACTTCGCCGTTTTCACTCAAACGTTTGCGGATGAGGTTAAGAATCAGGAATCCGGCGATTGCCTCCTTACCCTTCTCGGTCAACTTATTTTCAGTTAAATCAATGCTTTGCAAGTTGACAAAGTTGGGGCTCTTTGCAAACGTCAGCGCGCCCTCGTCAGTGATGCCGTTTTTCTTGAGGTCCAGTAATTCCAGATTGGGCAGATTCTTGCTTTCAGCTAAAACCTTAATGCCTTCATCGCCCAGACTGTTTTGAGAAAGAACCAGGCTGGTCAGGGACTGAAAATTTCCGGAGTTTGCAATAGATTGCGCTCCCTTGTGGGAAATTTCATTCCAGGCCAGACGCAATGATTTAAGTTTTTCCATATTTTTTGAATCCGAAAAATAACCAACCCCTTCGTCGCCAATTTTATTTTTATACAATTTAAGGTACTCAAGGTTCGATAGGTTTTCTGACTCTGCAATCGCCTTTGCACTTTCCGGCCCAAGTTTCTGTACGGGAATGATCAGCCGCCTCAATTGACGGACGGACCTGGATTTTGCCAGAACAAGAACTCCCGCATCTCCCAGTTTGGTGAAGTGGAAATCCAGAGCTTGATAGTTCCGGCTTAATTTAAAGCCGTTTCGAATGAGTCCCTCAATGTTGTAAAACTTTTTGGTCATCAGATCTCCAAACTATGTGTAACGGAAGAATTCTCGCATCTTCTCATCTTGATTGTGTCGAATTGAATACTTTATCAAAAAACCGTTGCAGGCAGTTAAAATAACCGTTGTCCGGGGCCATCAGGATATCATTGTGCCCTACCCCCTCCAGAATCTGCAAGGCTTTCGATTCAGATCCAGCCTGCTGATAATTGAGTTCCGCCTCATTGGGATAGATCAGCATATCATCCTGACCGTGCATAATCAGCAAGGGACAGGTGACTTTCTTGATTTTTTGACTGTTATTGAACAACGCATCTTCTTCCGGCGTGGTCTTGTCGATTCGTAATCCCCGTCTTTCTACCAGAGGGACGGGATCGGCGTAGCCGCTTTCGATGATACAGCAATCGATCTCTGGATAATGAGAGCATAACTCAATCGCCGGGGCGCTTCCCAGGGATCGGCCCATGACGCACAGGGGATTCTGTAATTTGCCCTCATTTTTCAGCGTTTGATAAATCTTGTGGGCATCCTGAAGCGCTGTCCTTAAAGTCGGATGGCCATCGCTTCGCCCATAGCCCCGGTAATCACAGACGACAAACTCCCCACCGAGATAGGCAAAGGCCTTGGAAATCTCATCGTAATCCGAGGCGATCTCCCCATTACCGTGAAAATACAACAGGCTGAACCGGGCATTGGGGGTCGGGTAACGCCGGACATGGACCTTGATTTCCGGTTCGACCTCGATATAAATATCATCGGAACCCTCCGGAGGTGCCAGCCGATCGGGTCGGGGAAAAAACAGGTTGGCATTGAATTGGGGTGAATCAAAAATAGAACTCATAGTTCACTTTAATAAATTGTTATTAAGTTATTATTGCAATTATAGTTAGAGCAAATTCCAGAGAAATGCCCCTGTCCTTAAAATGATTGAATTTTCAATAGCTTCATGGCAAAATCATGCCTTTCAAAACTGACTTGTAATACAACCTTCCCCAATCTGATTTCGTTCCGTGATTGAGGGGCCATTATATCAACAAAAAAACTAATCGTGTAAGGAGAGTGTTCAATGTTATTGGATCCAGCCCCCATTGAAAAATTGTTTCAATCCATGGAAGAATCCCTGAACGCCGCCCGCAGTAATCTGGGCCGTAAATTAACCATCGTCGAAAAAATTCTATATTCCCACATGGATGCCGGTACTGACTTTTCCAAACTGGAACGTGGAAAATCAGACATCTATTTGAATGCGGACCGGGTGGCTATGCAGGACGCCACCGCACAGATGGCTATTTTGCAGTTCATGTCCGCTAATCTGCCCAAGGTAGCGGGGCCAACTTCGGTTCACTGCGACCATTTAATTCAGGCCCATGTTGGTTCCGCCGAGGATCTCAAAGCGGGAATTGAAACCAATAAAGAAGTGTATGACTTTCTTCAGTCCGCCGCCATGAAGTATGGCATGGATTTCTGGAAACCCGGCTCCGGAATCATTCATCAGGTGGTACTCGAAAACTATGCGGTTCCGGGAACCCTGATGATCGGCACCGATTCCCATACCGTGAATGCTGGCGGCTTGGGCATGATCGCTATTGGTGTCGGCGGTGCGGATGCCGTGGATGTGATGACCGGACAAAAATTCGTAACCCGCATGCCAAAACTGGTAGGCATTAAACTGACCGGCAAGCTGAGCGGTTGGACGGCCTCGAAAGATATCATTCTCAAGGTGGCCACTATGCTAACGGCTAAAGGCGGTACCGGCAAGATTGTCGAATATTTCGGTGAGGGAGCCCGCTCCCTGAGCGCGACCGGTAAAGGTACCGTCACCAACATGGGGGCGGAAATCGGTGCTACCACCTCTACCTTCGGTTATGACGAGAGCATGGATGTCTACCTCCGCAAAACCGAGCGTGATGCCATTGCCGATCTCTGTAAGAAGTATGCCGAGCACCTGATTTCAGACCCGGAAGTGGAACAGAACCCTGAGAACTATTACGACGAGGTTCATGAAATCGACCTATCCACTCTCGAACCCCATATTGTCGGACCGCACAGTCCTGATCTGGGTCGGCCCATTTCACAGATGGCCTCCGATGTCGACAAGAACGGCTACCCAGAAAAGCTGTCCGCTGGTCTGATCGGATCCTGCACCAACTCCAGTTATGAAGATTTGACTCGTGCTGTGAGCTTGGTCCGCCAAGCTAAAAAAGCCGGCCTGAAGGCAAAATCCAATTTTCTGGTGACTCCCGGTTCGGAACGAATTTTTGAGACGATCAGTCGGGATGGAATTTTGAAGGATTTTGAGGATGTGGGCGCAACCGTTCTCGCTAATGCCTGCGGGCCCTGTATCGGTCAGTGGAAACGGGAAGATGTTCAAAAAGGTGAGCCCAACAGCATCATCAGTTCTTACAATCGAAATTTTGCCAAAAGGAATGATGGAAGCGCCGAGACCTTGAGCTTTATCAGTAGCCCAGAAGTGGTGGTCGCTATGGCTTTCGGAGGAAGCATGAAATTCAATCCAATAACTGATAAAATCGGCGACTTTAAATTTGAACCACCCACCGGAGAGATTTACCCGGATAAAGGATACGCCACCAAAGACAGCGGATTCTTGGCACCCACCATGTCGGGAGAGGTCGTCATTGATCCCAAGAGTGAGCGATTATCCTTTCTGGAGCCGTTTCCAAAACAGGACCCGGTTGCAGATTACCAAAACCTCAAGGTATTGTTCAAAGCCGATGGGAAGTGCACCACCGATCATATTTCGCAGGCCGGCCCGTGGTTGAAATTCCGCGGTCATCTAGACAACATCAGTAACAATCTGTTTCTCGGTGCCAACAACTCTTTTTATGGAGAAACCGGCAAGGGTAACAATCTGATGACTGGACAAGCGGATGAGCTGAATAAGATTGCCCGTCATTATAAAGACAATGGTCAAGGATGGGTGGTCTTCGCTGATGAAAATATTGGTGAGGGGTCCAGCCGCGAACATGCCGCCATGGAGCCGCGTCACATGGGTGGTCGGGCGATTGTCGCAAAATCTTTTGCCCGGATTTTTGAGGCGAATCTCAAGAAACAGGGTCTTCTGCCGTTTGCATTTACGAACAAAGCTGATTACGAAAAAATTCAGCAGAAAGACGCTATTTCGTTTGAAGGCCTGGATAAGCTCAAGCCGGGTCAGGCAGTGACTATGACGGCGACTCATGAAGACGGTTCAACGGACAAAATCCAATTGAACCACACTTTGAATGAGGACGAGATCGAATGGTTTAAAGCGGGTTCCGCTTTGAATTACGTGGGTAGTCAAAAAGCGTAACGGAATTGCATACGTCCAGTTGCAAGCGGGCAGACCTTTCGGTCTGCCCGTTTTTTTTAGGGATGAGGTCCGTACCTGGAAAAACTATTCGGCTTCCCACAGACTTCTTGATTTCAATTCGTCTTCGATGTACTCAAGCTTTTGTTGCAGAATACCGATTTTCCCATTTTGACAGGCTTCATCTTTCAATCTGCTTTCCAAAAGTTTTTTGGTTGTTTCGTAGTACATCAATAATTCTTCGTCATCCAGATTTTCAACGCTTGAACCAGTCATAAGGCACCTGAAAAAATAATCTGAGAGAAATACTGGGATTCAGGTGATTTTAATACTAGGATTCGGATAAAAAATCCAGCCTTTTTTTTTGCCCTTCCTCCAGGTGATTTTGACCCAATCCCCTTTTCTCCCGACCGGGACAATTTGGGTACCACGGGGCAGACGATTGCACATCTCACCCTTGGCGGTCAGATGGACTGTGGTGGCTTTATCCAACTCCAGAATTTCGGTCATGTGCTTTGCAAATTATTGGGTTGGATGGATATCAGGATGTATCTCAAGGATGGTGTCTTTGCGATAGGGTCCGGGGCGCACCAGTTTTAGAAATTGTCCCGGCTCAAGGGAATCTTCCAGGCGTTGCCCATTCATGACCGCTATCGTCAAGTCCTCCCGTTCATCTCCCAATTCCTTAATGGCGATACTTTTAAAGGTATCCCCAGGTTGAACCTCATAAATATCGATGTGCTTTTTCTTGTAATTTTTCCTGTCTCCCCTGTTCTTTTTCCCGCCAAAAGACAGCCCCTGGACATATTTTAAATATTCTTTTCGGTTTTTCGTAACGGATTGCTCATTACGATTGATGATCGACTCCGACAAACTGCCGGTTTTGATAATCCGTTCCTTGGTCTCGGGGTGAGTGGCCTGAAAGCTGTGATAGGATTGACCGGACATCATTTCATGTTGGCGCAGGCCTTTTAAAAAGTCGACCATACTCCGCGGATCGTAACCAGCCTGATAGGCTGACAATAGACCATGTGCGTCGGATTCCAGTTCCGCATCGCGCCCATAACCCAGATTGATCTGGTTGAACATCTGACTGCTGACCATCAGCCATTCACCCGCATTTTGAGGATTGGCAATGGCGGCACCAATGGCGAGTATCTGGGCTCCGATGGTTCGGACAATTTGCTTGGCACCATGGTGCTGGGTGACATGGCCGATTTCATGCCCCAAGATGCCGGCCAGCTCAGCCTCGCTGTTGATCGTGGCCAAAATACCACGGGTGACATAGATATATCCCCCTGGTAAAGCAAACGCATTGATCTCCGAACTGTCCACGACTTTGAAAAAATACTTGTTGAATTCCTTATCCGACAAAGTAGAAACCAGCTTTTGACCAATACTGTTGACGTACAACTGAAGGTTTTTGTCGGAATACAATCCGAACTGAGCGATGACCTGTTTGTCGGCCTCTTGCCCCATGGCCAATTCGGTGTCTTTGCTGATGAATGGAACGGCGAAGGAAGACGCAGGGGGGGGTATAGAAATTATACTCAAAAAGAGAAGGAGGAAACTGGAGGCGTGGACCCTATGCTTTAAAGATCTCATAAAGGGATCTCATGAAATGATGCCTAGCCTTCCAACCGTTTGAGAGAAAGGTTCACCTTCTCCAGGCCAGCATGTTCGGGAAATTTGGTTTGCATCTCACGCAGAATCAGTAGGGCGTTTTTAGAATCCTGCGCCAACTCATAACACCGGGCCAATCCAAGGTAGACATGAAACAGCGGCGATTCTCCCGGATGCTCTATGATGTTTTTGTAGTGAGTAATGGCCTTATTGAAATCTTTTTTACTTTCAAACGAATGGGCCATTCCGGATTGAGCCATGTAGTAATTGAGCGTTCCGGGCAGAGCCTTATCTGATACTATTTTAAACGACGCAAGCGCATCGTCATATTGTTTATTTTTGTATTGGGCCCCCGCCAGCAACAGCTGGGCTCTTGATTTTTGATCGCCTTCTTCAAACTGCGCCAACAGGGTGTTCAATTTTGAAATCAGGGACTCGCCTGTGTTTTCCTTTTCATCTTCCACCAGTTGGGTCATTTCAAAATAGAGTGACTCCATCTTTGAAATTTCGGCGGATTTCTGATTCGTCACAAACAGGTAACCGCCGCCTATCGCTACCATCACAACCACCAAAATGGCGATCAGGGATTTATTGCGAAGTAAAACATCGAGAAATGAATTACTCGCCACCAGAAATTGATCCGGTTCTTTCAGGTCTTTTATTTTTAATTTGGTTTCTTGAGCCATTGTGTTGGATTATAATTCGAAGTAGAGGTAGTAGAGTAAACTCATTTATGAGGAAATTTGATTTAATCACAAAATTTTTACTATAACAAGCCCATTTTCCCGCCCTAATTCAGGTAACATATAATTCAGGATTGGGTTTCTGGGTTTTTCAAACCCACTCTAAACTTTTAATCTTGTTGAAACTCTATGGTGAATCCTTCTTTAAACATTGGTGTCATCGGTGCCGGGAGTTGGGGAACAGCGCTCTCTATTTTATTGGCCGGCAAAGGATATCAGGTCGATCTTTGGGTCCACGAAACGGACCTTTGTGATGACATGAACCGGATGCGGGAAAATCAGGTTTACCTGCCGGGCTTTAAACTTCCGAACAACATTCATTCCTCCTCTTCATTGCAGGAAGTAGTGACCGGTAAAAAAATCATTCTGGTAGTGGTTCCCACCCATGTCCTGCGGTCTACCTTGAATTCTGTAAAAGAATCTATCGATTCCGATTGTTTGATTATCAATGCCAGTAAGGGGATCGAGAACGAATCGCTCCTTCCGATTCATAAAGTCATCGAAGAGACGCTTCCTGCTCACGATTCCCTGGCTGTCTTGTCAGGGCCCACCTTTGCCAGGGAAGTGGCGCAGGGTAGCCCGTCGGCCATTGTTGCGGCGGCACAACGACAGGAAACCGCTGAGAGGGTGCAGGATATTTTCGGCACGGATAAAATGAAAGTCTTTACCAGTACCGACTTGATGGGAGTCGAAATTGGCGGAGCCCTAAAAAACGTCATCGCGATCGCTACGGGAATCTCAGACGGTTTGAAATTGGGTTTCAATACCCGAGCGGCATTGATCAATCGGGGCCTGGTGGAAATCACCCGGATTGGAACAGCGATGGGCGCAAGACCGGAAACGTTTTCGGGTTTGTCTGGGATGGGCGATCTGGTGTTAACGTGCACCGGAGATCTCAGCCGTAATCGGACGGTTGGACTGAAACTGGGTGAGGGACTGAAACTCGATGAAATTATTGCCAGCATGAAAATGGTAGCCGAAGGGGTGCGCACGGTGACTTCCGCCTATCAACTCAAAAATAAATTCGATATTCAGGCTTCCATTATTGAAGAAACCTACCTCGTCCTCCACGAAGGCAAGGCGCCTCAAGCCGCCATGAGGGACTTGATGAATGTCCAGACGACTTCGGAGTTCACAGGGATCAAAGGGCTGGAATGAACCGAGAATCTCTGCAACAGTTGATCCAGGATTTGTACAAGAATAAAATCGAACCGCAGGAAGCCTACGAGCGTTTAAAAAATCTGCCTTACGAGGATTTGGGGTTTGCGCAGGTGGATCATCACCGGTCGCTTCGCAACGGCATGCCCGAGGTGATTTATTGTGAGGGCAAGACCCCGGATCAAATTCTGGCCATCATCCACAAAATGGATCAGGCCAATACCGATATCCTGGCAACCCGTCTGGCTCCGGACGTGCATCAGCAAATCCAATCCGACCTCCCCTCCCAGGCGCATTACAATCCAGAGGGACGGACCCTGGTTCTCCAGAGACAATCCCAACAGAAAAAAATTGGTCATATTTTAGTTCTCACCGCAGGGACATCGGATATCCCGATTGCCGAGGAGGCCGTGGCCACTGCCGAGCTTCTAGGGAGCCGGGTCGAAACCGCTTATGATGTGGGCGTCGCCGGGATTCATCGGCTTCTGGATAAAATGGACCGGTTACGGGCGGCGCGGGTGATCATCGTGGTCGCGGGAATGGATGGAGCATTGGTGAGCGTTGTCGGTGGGCTGGTGGAGTGCCCGGTGATTGCCGTACCCACCAAGATCGGTTATGGGGCCGCATTCGAGGGACTGGCGGCTTTGCTGACCATGCTCAACTCCTGTTCGCCGGGCGTTTCAGTGGTCAATATTGAAAACGGATTCGGCGCGGGTTGTCTGGCTCACCGCATCAACCTTCTAGGCGAACCTCAAGCGACTTGAGCAGGCGTTTCATCCCTTCTTCAGGGGAAACCATGACCTCGTAATTAAAATCCCTCCTGGCGCGGCTAATGTCAAAGTAGTGCGAGGTCGCCAGTTGGCCGGCGAGGAAACGGGTCATCCGCGGCTCTCCAGCCAGTCCGAATAAGCGATAAACGCCTTCCAGAATCCACCCTAGATTTTTTGCCGTGGCATAGGAGATACTCTTCGTTACGGGGGCGACCCCCAGAGCGGTCAATAATTGGTTGATCCAGTCCCACAAGACCACGGGCTGGCCGTCGCTGAGAAAATAACAGCGTCCCGCCACCGGGGAGCCGGGTTTCAGGGCTTGCCAGGCTCGGATATGGCCTTCCACGACATTATCGATATAAACAATATCCACCCGGTTGGTTCCCTCCCCTACCCGCATCAATTGACCCTTTTTGGCTCGCTCGATAATTCTGGGGATCAGATGGGGATCGCCAGGGCCCCAGATCAAATGAGGCCGCAATGAAACCGTCATCAGATCCTGCTGTCCGTTGGCGGCTACCACCATCTGCTCCGCCAGCGCCTTGGTTTTGGGATAATCCGACAGGTAACGGGAGGGGTATGGAGCGGATTCGTCCACATTCTCCATATCGGTCTGGTTATAAATTACACTGGGTGAGCTGGTGAACACCAGTTTTCGGACTCCGTGTTGGAGACAGCCCTCAATGACGTGGCGGGTGCCGTCGACATTGGTCTGATAAAAATCCTTTTTTGTCCCCCAAATTCCCGGTAAGGCCCCGGCATGGAACACTGAGTCCTGCCCTTGGCAGGCTTCGGAAACGGCTTTAGGATCACGCAGATCCGCCTGGTGCTGGATAATATTGGGAGGCAGGTTGGGATACCGACGGCGTCCCAGTACCGAAACAGAATGACCCATTGCATGCAACCGGCAAGCGAGGTGACTTCCCAGAAATCCACCGCCTCCGGTAACCAGAACATTCATAAAACGAGTATCCGTTAAAAGGGCAAGTTGGGATGAGCATCCAGTGAAAACGGATCGTTTTCAGAGGGAGGACAATGCTGTGAACGGTAATACCCCGCACAAGCAATCATGGCGGCATTGTCAGTACAAAAGATCGGTTTGGGAGCCGACACCTCAATACCCTCTTTGCGCGCGGCTTCAGTCATACGGTCACGGAGATACCCGTTGGAGGCAACCCCACCGGTGATGACTATCTGTTTCAGCGATTCCTGCCGGCAAGCCAAAAGGGCTTTTCGGACCAGTACGTCCACTACGGCCTCCTGGAATCCGGCGGCGATATCCTCGTCGGAACAGGACGCATCGTTGTCATTCTTTCTCCTGAGCAGTGTATTGCGAACAGACGTTTTCAATCCGCTGAAACTGAAATCCAGGGAGTTTTTTTCAAGCATGGCACGCGGGAAAACCTGAGCCTGTGGATTACCCTGCCGCGCCTTTTTTTCGATTATGGGCCCGCCGGGATAACCGAGGCCGAGCATTTTGGCGACCTTGTCAAACGATTCTCCGGCAGCGTCATCGCGGGTGCGACCCAGTATGTGGTATTGCCCAAAACCGTTGACCCGGCATAAATCCGTGTGGCCACCGGAAACGATCAAAGTCAAAAATGGAAACTCCACTTTCTGTTGGAGGAAGATGGCCAGTACATGCCCTTCGAGATGGTTGATGCCGATGACCGGAATCCCCAGGGAATAGGCCAGAGCCTTGGCGGTATTCAAGCCCACCAGAAGTGACACCACCAAGCCAGGGCCCTGAGTGGCGGCGATGAGATCGATATCTTTCAACTCGACACCCGCATCATCGAGAGCCTGTTGGATGATGAGGTCGATACGCTCGACATGACACCGACTGGCCAACTCCGGAACGATTCCACCGAATTTGGAATGGATCTCGTCTTGAGAGGCAATCACATTGGAGCGAAGGGAAGTTCCATCTTCCAGAACTGCCGCCGCCGTTTCGTCACAGGACGTTTCAATTCCCAAAACCAGCATGACAAATTAAGATGTTAAAGGTGAATGGTTGATCATCAGGGAGGGACAGGACAATCCAAGTGGGTGGCCAGACTGTTCACCCGACCACCGCCTTCTCGGATATTTTGTATGGGTCATTGAAGGTAATTATTTTTTCGCTGAGTCGGCACTAAACACCTTACTCATCACCGACCATCCCTTGAGTAGATCGACTGCTTCTTTCAATTGGATATCTTTTTCAAGATCTTCTTTCAGGGAAGCCATGAGTTCATCTTTTTTCAACTCTTCTTCAGATTTCTTCTCATCTTTCGTTTTGGCCTCTTCTTCACCAAAGCTTTTCTTGCCTTTAAGATGCTGCCTCAGATCTTTTTCCCGGAGGAATTTCCGCATTTTAACTTTTTCTTTATTAACCTCTTCATCATCCTTGTCATCTTCTTCATCCGTTTTTGTAGGGACGTCAGGAACCTCTACGGTGATATCGGGAATGATCCCATTTTCCTGAATCACCCGTCCGCTGGGCGTGTAATACCGGGCGGTCGTCAACCTCAATGCGGAACCGTCACTGAGAGGGATAATCGTTTGCACAGATCCCTTTCCAAAAGTCTGGGTTCCGAGGATGATGGCACGGCTGGAATCCTGGAGCGCACCGGCAACAATTTCAGAAGCGCTGGCGCTTCCGCCATTGACGAGAATAATCATGGGGTAAGTCACCCGTTGGACGCGATCATGCGTGGTGAACCTCATGTTCTGCTCTTCAGTTCGCCCCTGGGTATACACGATGAGGTTTTCCGGTTTGAGGAAACGGTCTGAAACCTCCACGGCTTGATTGAGCAAGCCTCCCGGATTATTGCGCAAGTCCAAAACCAGTTTCTTGACTTGTTTTCCCCGAAACTCATCCAACACCTTGTCCAAATCGCGACTGGTCGTTTTAGTAAAGCTTCGAATTCTCACATAACCGATACTGCCTTCGAAAACTTTACTCTTAACACTTTTGACCTGGATGTTTGCACGCTCCAGAGTCACTTTGAGCGGTTCGTCCATTCCTTCGCGGAAAATGGTTATGTTCACTTCACTGCCGATCTTGCCTCGCAACCGTTCCACCGCATCGGACAAAGTCATGTCCAGGGTAGACTCGTCTTCAATCTTAATGATTCGGTCGCCTGACTTGACGCCGGCTTTGAAAGCGGGAGTGTCTTCGATCGGAGTCACTACCGTTAAAATTCCTTTTTTAATGGTAATTTCGATCCCCAATCCTCCGAACCGGCCGGACGTTTCTACTTTCATCTGCGTAAAGGCTTCAGGAGGAAGATAAGATGTATGAGGATCGAGAGTTTTCAGCATACCCCGAATGGCGCCATCAATCAGATCGTTGGCATCCACTTTTTCTACATAATTTGCTTCAAGTAATGAAAGAATTTCCGAAAAAGTTTTGAGTTTTTCGTAAGAGTCTATGGGGGGCGTTTGGGGATGTTCTTCCGATTCTTGAGCCCAAGCCGGACTCAGTCCGTTTCCAATGACCAACAGGCCTATCAAAATAAACGAGGCGATGGCTCTAAGGGAAATGATCTGATATCTGCAAAGAGGAATGTTGTGAAAACTCAAGGTATTTCTCCAATCAAAAAGAATTCAAAAGGTGTTTGTTATCAACAATTATACCCCAGTTTTATCCGGGTTTTATGATTTACTTTCGCTTTCTTTTAGTCGCCTGCAACCAGGGTATCGGATCAATCGGTTTACCCGCATGGCGAAGCTCCAGGTACAAGGTTTCCCCGACCAGCGAGCCGCTATCCCCGGATAATCCAATGGCTTGCTTCTCGTAAACGTAATCTCCGGTCTGAACCAATATCTTATCCAAATGGCCGTAGAGAGAGTGATACTTGCCGCCATGGCCCAGAATAATCAAGTTGCCGTAGCCTTCCAGGGAGTCGGCAAACAAAACGGTGCCCTGGAAAATGGGATGCACTTCTGTGCCTTTTTTGACTTTCAGATTCAATCCGTTATTAATGATATAGGATTGAAAACGCTTATCGCGAACCCGACCGAATCGATTGAGAATTTTTCCGTTCACAGGGAAATACAGACGCCCCTTTTTGTCCACAAAACTCAGCTCTTCGCCGGCAATCTTTTTCTGTTCCAGCTTGGCGATCAAACCGTTAAGATTTTCAGAGGCCTTCAACAATTCCTTTCGTGTTTGAATAAAATAAATCTTCTTGTTTTTGATCGTCTTTAAAAATTTGGATTTATTCCCCTTCTCTTTTTCAATTTCATTTTTCTTCTGGAGTGCGGCAGTCTCAAATTGAATCAATTTTACTTTGGCTTCTGATAATTTTCTCGCCTCTTCTTTCGATTGTTCCCATCGTTTTTGATAGCTATCAAAAATCCGGGAATCATGGGACATGAGCAGTTCCATGTATTTCATCTTTTGGACCAGATCGCTGTAATCCTCCGCGGAAAAAAGGACCTTGATCGGAAACATTTTTCCTTCCTTGTACAAAGCCCGAAGGCGTTTGCCGAGCATGATTTTTTGGCGGCCCAATTGTCTTTCTGTGATTTTAATTTTTTGAGTAAGCTTGGCCAATTGGTTTTTATTGATCTTGATGTTCCACCGATAAATCTCCAGCTCTCGCTCCCGAACTTTTTTCTTGTTGTCCAGGGTTTCCAGAGTCTTGAGAATTTTAGATTCTTTTTTACCCATGGTGGAAATTTCATGGGCCTGCTTTTTGATTTTTTTCTTCAGGCTTTTAAGTTCCGACTTTTCATCCTTTATTAATTTCTCAATTTCCTTTTCTGAAGGGTCCTTCGAATAGACCGGACTTGCCCAGTTGAAAACAATTATCAGAAAAAGAATCAATATCCTTGAACAAGTCATAATTTTTTATAGGCCCCTAAAAACTGTTGAAGGGATAAATAGCTTCCCAACCAACCCATCAGAAGACTGGTGAGCATGATGACCATTACAAAAGACATCGGAATGAACTGAAAATCCATGCCTCGGCCAAAGGTTTCGATGGAGCCTTGAAACCGACTCACCAGGTATAGATGAACGCCCTTCATCAGACTGAGTGAAATGAGGGCACCCAGTATTCCATGAAAAATCCCCTCAAGAAAAAACGGGAATTTAATAAACCCGGGGGTCGCTCCCGTCAATAGCATCAGCTCTATTTCATTTTTTCTAGATAAAACGGACAGTTTGACGGTATTGGCAATAATAAGAACCGCACCTAGGCACAGCAACGCACCCAACGCCAAAAGAAAAACCCTCATTAAAATCATGAAGGTTTCAAAACGATTGATCCACTCTTCCCCGTACTCCACCGATTCCACCCCGCCTTCCTGACTCAGCTTCTCCGCCAACGACTGAATACTTTTCAATCTTTCGGGTAACGGCTTGATCTTAAGATTGTAGGATGCGGGTAAAGGATTGAATCCCATTCCCTTGAGAAAGGAGGATTTTTCGGAGAACATCAATTGAAACTTTTCCCAGGCTTGTTCTCGGGAAACAAACCTAAACGAGTCGACTTCTGAACTAGAAGAAAACAGTTTCTCCAACTGTTTTTTCTCATCGCTGGAAATCTCGTCGTCCAGATAGACAATCAACTGAACCTGATCGTTCCAAAAGGAAAGTACGGAATTGAGATTGATGTAAACGAACAGAAAAAGCCCCAGGATTGAAAGAGCGGTAGTGATGGTGCCCACGGAAGCAAAAAATAATTGCTTGTTGGATTTGATGTTGCTGAGGGTTGTTTTAAGAATATTCATCTTCGCAATCAGGCCACAATCCGTGTGTCTGCAATTTTACCGCGCTTCAATGCGATCACCGCATGGTTGCCTTCGCGTAAAACATTCTGACTGTGGGTCGCAAAAACCACCGTGGTGCCGTCGGCATTAGCCTTTTCAAACAAGTGTAGAATTTCGCTGGCCATATCCGGGTCCAGATTCCCCGTGGGTTCGTCTGCCAGCAATATTTTAGGGTTGTTGACCAATGCCCGGGCGATCGCCACCCGTTGCTGCTCGCCTCCTGAAAGTTCCATGGGGTAGGCATCTTTTCTGTGCGAGAGCCCTACATTCTTGAGAGCTTCCCAGGCTTTATAGCGGATGGTTTTTTTTTCGGCGCCGACAATTTCCAGGGCGAAGGCCACATTTTCGAGGATAGTTTTTCCTGGGAGCAGTTTGTAATCCTGAAACACGACTCCAATATGGCGTCGCAATTGCCAGAGTTTGCTGAAATTGAGTTTGCCGACATTGATCCCGTTAACCAGCACCTGACCCTTGTCGTAACTTTCCCAGCGGTACAATAATTTCAGTAGTGTGGATTTTCCTGCTCCACTGGGACCGGTGACGAAGACGAAAGCTCCCTTTTTGATAATGAAGGAAATATCCACCAAAGCCGGAGTGTTATTGTAGGATTTGTAAACGTTGTATAGCTGGATCATTGCAATCCAGAAAATGAGGAAATCGGTGAATGGATCAAATCAAATATTCGAGAAAACCGCCGCCATCACGCCCGTTCATCCGGGTCCTCGGAAGGCAGTTCATCCATTAAAACAATGTCACTGGCATCAATCTCTTCTGAAATCATATCCGGCGTCAGAAAAGTGGCCATGTCATGCGTGTAAAACTTGCGAATCTGGTCATCCGACAAAAGTTCAAAATTGAGATACGTTTTAATAACTAGACGGTCATCTTCAATCACATAAGCAAACAACCCTTGAGAGGATACCAGATATCCCTCATGCAGGCCATAGGTCAATAAGGCTTCGTCAAGATAGGAATCGAGGGTAATAATGCAGTTATCCATCGTCTGGGTCCGCTGACTGAAACGCTCCACGCAGTGAGAGGTATAGGTCACCTGAGGATGGGTAAACGAATTGAACAGTTTCCCTTTATCAGTCGATTCCGTACGGGGGGGAGACACCAAAGACACAAATCCCTGCTTGGTAAAATCAATCAGACACAGGACATCTTTGCCAAATTTTTTCCCCACCTTTTGGGTAACACGCTCCATGAACCGCTGGCGTTTTCGAATGGAAATCCGACCGCCCTTGCCGAAATAACGCTGAAACTCCTTCTTTACAAAGCCTTCGACTTGGGCTTTTTTGAATGCAAAGTTACGATCCTGAGTCATTAAAAGCCTATAATTTCATTTATAAACAAGATGTTACTTCAGCATTATATCCAACCACGGCAATGGAGAAAAGGTTAAACTTCCCCGTCTGAGAGATCTTGAAGACCGCTGATTTTAAAATCTTTAAGAACATGAAAATTTCATAAACCGATGATACCTTTGATAGAATACTACCATGAACAGCACTCTTAAAATCTTCGCCATGTTGCTCGGGGCAACCCTGTTTATGAATGTCACCATGAATTACATGGGGGACAATGTGGATGATTTCGGGAACCAGGCTCTTCCTCCCGTGCGTCACAAGCTATTCGAAACCAATAACCCCGTGCTGAAAGTAAGTGCTCAGTCCAAGGAAAAATGGACGTTGGTGGACTTCTCAAGCCGAAAAACCTTCCAAATCACCGATCCCGAAAAGGAACGAACCTTGTTGACCGAGCAGGATTGGGATCTGGGCTTCCAGCGTACTAAAATCATTTCCAACGGCGGAGTCACCAACCCTCAGGGCAAAGTTTCCATCGCCAATCTGGGACCGGTGGAATTCAACTCGGTGACTCAGGTTCCCGAAGTCACCTTCGTGCCGGATACCCGCTCCTGGGGGAATGTCAACAATCCCTCCATCATTGACTGGTATCTCTATCGCACCCGAACCCACAACATCGAATCAAAAAGAAACGTTTACATCGTTCAAACCGGGGACGGTCTGCTGAAGCTGAGAATCTTGAACTACTACTGCCAACGAGCGGAAGACGACTGTAAGACTTCGATGTGCTCACGGGACGAAGCCGCATGCCTGACGGTGGAATATCAACACATTCCTCCCGGCGAGCAAAATTTTCCTGTCCTCGAACCACCCCCTGCCACCCTAAAGCAAACAGCTCAGGCGGCCCCTTGAAACGGCTGATTCTCTTGTTTCTGGTGGTTTGTTCCCTGGCGGCCTGCGGCGAACCCATCGAACCGGAATCAGATATGGTTTTGATTCCTGCCGGCCCCTTTATTATAGGCTTGAATCCTGTTGAAGAAATTCCTTCATTCGTTTCAGACCGCACTTCCAGCAAGAACGCCCAACCTCAGCATGAAATCACTTTGGACGCGTTTTATATGGATATCCATGAGGTCAGTTATGGGGAGTTTTTACGATTCAAACCTCAGGCCCGGTATACTGAAGGCCGTCTCGCCCATCCGGTGCAAGGCATTTCCTGGTTTGAAGCGGACGCTTATTGCTTATGGGTGGGGAAACGATTACCCACGGAACCCGAGTGGGAAAAGGCCGCGCGAGGTCTGAAGGGAAACCTGTACGTCTGGGGAAATGAATTCAAACGGGAAAACGCCAATTTCGGGAAATCCGTGCAACCGTCAGCCAAACACCCCCGGGACTTAAGTGAGCTTGGAGTTTACGATTTAAACGGCAATGTATCCGAGTGGACCGCAAGCTGGTATCAACCTTATCCAGGCTCCACTTTCAAAGATCCCAACTTTGGGGAAAAATACAAAGTGATCCGGGGCGGCGCCATCAATAAAAGAGAGCACGGGTTTCTGAAAGAATTCGCACTGCTTCCTTACCGGAACTTTGCGCCTCCTCAAATGAGGTCGTGGGACACGGGTTTTCGATGTGCCCGGTCCGCCCCCTCCTCCCTAAAACCCAACGCCTGATCCTTCAAAAATCGTTTAATTTTGCTGATCCATCACTTCCGATTGGGACCGGAATCAAAAGGAGGTCGATTTTTTATGACCACTTCATGCAATCGGGATACGTTCTCCATGGGCTGTCGATCTTCATTCGATTCCCTCTCCGGAGTAACCTTGGGCGGAGGCGAGCTTGAAGATTCCTTAGCCGGGGAGCTGTTTTCTCTTGGCAATTGAGCGTCACTCGATTTATTTTCTGTTGCTGTTGAGGCACCTTCTCTCGTGCGCGATGAGTCTGCCCTGCTCCTGGGTGAGCGTGCAGGCCTTCTAGTTCCCGGTCGACCGCCGGGTCTGCGACCCCGCCCCCGACCCGTGGAAGGTCTGCGACCGCGACCGCGTTGATCACCGCTCTCTTCAGGGCTGGCCTCTCCCTCCGGTTTCGGACCAATAAATGCGCTCGTTTTTTGTTCAAGAGCCCTATCCACTTCTGTCCTACGTCCCCGTCCAGCAGAGGCAGGTCTACGACCCCGGCTACGACCTGTGGAAGGTCTGCGACCGCTACCGCGTTGATCACCGCTCTCTTCAGGGCTGGCCTCTCCCTCTGGTCTCGGACCAATAAATGCGCTCGTTTTTTGCTCGATGACTCTATCCTCTTCAGCACTACGTTCCCGCCCGGCAGAGGCCGGTCGACGATCCCGGCCCCGACCTGCGGAGGGTCTGCGACCCCGACCGCGACGATCACCATTTTCTTCCGAGCTTCCCTCGCCATCGGTTCTCGAGTTTCTCTGAATACCGGATTTCTGTTCGATGACCCTATCTTCTTCCTTTTTGCGTTCCAGCACGGTGAATGAGAAATTCTCAAAGGGAAGGTATTGCTGGCTTTCAAATCGAACCTCGACGCCACTCTTTTCTTTCAGGTCGAGCAGGCTTTTCATTTTATTATTTAAAAGGTAATTGGCCACCTGCGTGGAAGTCTTAACCTGTAAAACTTTCACATTCCCTACAGACAAATGTTCCTGAATTTTTCGGATCACACTCAACGCGGCAGAGCTATCAGTTTTGACATGACCCGTTCCGCCGCAATGTTGGCAATCGGAAAAAAAACCTTCCCTAACAGGAGGGGCTAAGCGTTGCCGTGACATTTCCAGAAGGCCAAACCTTGAGATCCTGGAAAGGTTGATTCTCGCCCTGTCCCGTTTACAGCTCAGTTTTACCTGCTTTTCCAGCAAGGCTTTGTTTTTTTTCTGAAACATATCGATGAAGTCGATAACGATCAATCCACCTAAATCCCGCAATCGGAGTTGCCGGCAAATCTCATCCGCCGCTTCCATATTGGTTTTAATTGCTGTTTCTTCCAATGCGCTGGCACCGGTGGTTCTTCCTGAGTTAACGTCGATGGAGACCATCGCCTCTCCAACATCGATCACAATCGAACCGCCGGAGGGTAATTCAACCCTGCGGTGATAAATACTTTCAATTTGCTGTTCAATATTATGCTGAGAGAAAAGTGGTTTGGTATCCTGGTGAAACTTGATGCGGTTACGCATTCGTGGCATTACCAGCTTCATGAATTCGTTCAGGGCATCAAAAGATTCTTTATTGTCAACGAGGACTTCGGTCATATCATTCGAGAAATGATCGCGTACGGTACGCACCACCATATCCGGTCCCTCGTATAAAAGACTGGGCGCCTTGGTATTGGAATCATCGAACTGTTGTTCGATCGTTTCCCAGATTTTGAGCAAGGCTTGAATATCCTTTTGAAGCTCGGTCTTGGTCCGGCCCACGCCTGCGGTTCGGATAATCACACCCATGCTGGCCGGAACTCCCAAATCGGACATCAGTTGTTTGATTTTTTTGCGCTCCGACTCATCTTCAATTTTACGGGAGATCCCGCTGGAATCGCTGGAAACCATCAGCACCAGAAACCGTCCGGGAATGGTAACGGCGTTGGTTAACGAAGGGCCTTTGGCATCGCGGCTTTCCTTGACGACTTGTACCAACAATCGTTGCCCACGAACCATGACATCCTGGATTCGGGTTCTGGCTTTCCTTTCACCCGTCTGGAGGTAGGATTCCGGCAAAACATCTTTGAAGGGCAGAAAACCATATTTTTTTCTGCCAATATCCACAAATGCCGCTTCGATGGAAGGTTCCACCCGGGTCACGACTCCCAGGTAAATATTGCCTTTAACGTGTTCGTGAGACGAGTGTTCTACAATAATCTCGTCAAGCATACCGTTTTCGATCACCACGGCCCGGCATTCTTCCGGCTGGTCCACGTTGATCAGCATTTTTCTAGTTATTTTTGACATATTCTGTTTGGCCTTTCTCTATTGCCGCATATCGGCAAAGCCCGCCCATTGCACCCGGATGTCATGTTAAATCAAAACTTTAAATTTCCAAATCCGGAAAGTCATGTTATTTTAATAACGCAAGTTGGTTGGCAATGGACCTTGTTCTTTTCAAGTTAATATTTTACACTACTATTTGATATCTAACTTATTGTTTTTATTATTTTTCAAGCGTGATGGATGCGATTTCCGAAAATCAATTAAGATTGCCTCTATTGGAAGATTTGCGTCCAGAGCACCTGATCAATAAAACCATATTCATTCGGGTCGATTTCAACGTACCCCTCATATCGACTCCCAAAGGTTATCGCGTCGGCGATGATACCCGCATCCGGCGATTCCTGGATCTTACCTTTAAAAGAATTCATGAATTGACCGATGGCAATTGCCGGATCATCATCGGTTCCCATTTAGGCCGTCCCCATAAAAAACTGGATCGTCATGGCTGGGACGGAATTTTTAACATTCAATTTGTTTGTTCTCATTTCGACACTCTGATCCGCGAACTGTACGGCGACACCTACACTATTTTTCCGCCGGAAATTACCGACTCCAACTTTAAAAATTCCCTCGAAATCTGCTTCAATCATCAGCTCCCTGCAGGAGGCATAAAATTCCTACCCAACCTGCGCTACCTGCTGGATCCCAGCAAGCCGGAGACCTACCGTCAGGAATTCATTGAGGAGTTGGGGAATATTTCTGATGTGTTTATCAATTGTGCTTTTGGGTGTAGTCATCGGGTCACTAAAAGTATTAAGTTACTTCCCCAGATCATGCGTAAGGCCGGTAAGTTGGCTGTTGCGGGAACCCTGCTTCATGAAGAGATTATCCAGTTGGGACAATTTGGGAAGCGTGTGCTCAACCATCCGGAACAAACTGCTCTGATTGCCGGGGGAGCCAAAATCGCAGACAAAATCGGTATATTAAAACAGTTTGTGGAGTCAAAAATCAAGTTAATCTTTATCGGTGGCCGAATGGTGAACGCGTTTCTGCTGGCCCGAAAACTGGAAGATGTCATCGAATCCCTTACCCTGAAGCATATTCCCGCCAAAATGTATGAATCCAAATGCGAAGAGGAATGTCAGGAATTAATCAATGAAGTCAAGCTCGCGCATGAAATTATGACCCTGGCGCTGAAAAATAACGTCCAAATCATTTTCCCGGATGATTACAAGATTACCCGGGACTACTTCGAAACGGATTATACCATCCAATCGGAACCTGATTTTTCACAGGATTTCCAACTGGACCTCGGGCCGAAAACGATTGTCAATTACGCCAAGAATATTCTGCAAAAGGGGAATATCAAGCAAGTATTCTGGAATGGACCGTTGGGTGCCTATGATCATCCCAACTGCGATCATTATGCCGAAGGCTCTGTCAAACTGGCCCAGGTTTTATTTGCGGCGGCGATTGCCAGCCAAGACCTTTCCGTGGTTATTGGCGGGGGGGATTCTGCGGCAATTCTAAACAAAATCAACGTTGATGAACTTAAAAACCTGATCCGCAAGCAGGTGGTCCTGCAGTTGAACCAACCGATCAATCCCGACTTAATCTCTATAGATTTCAATGTTGACGATACCTATACCCTCTTCAATTATTTTTCTTCCAATTTCTTCGTTTCCACGGGTGGTGGTGCCGCACTTGAGTTTTTGGAAGGCTATTTAAAAGACAAGGGAAAATCGACGATTGAATCCTATCTTCCCGGAACCGCTATTCTTCTGGAATTGACTCCACCCAAATGAATATACCCAAGCCTGACACCACGACCAGGCGGATTAAATCCCGCGAGGCAATGATTCAATATAAAAAGTCATTGACCGAAAAGAAATCCTGGGAGGGAGACCTTCCTTTAGGAGAGGGTCCAATGAACCGGGATGGGATGCCTAAAACTCCTCCGGGCCAAAACGTTACTGAAAAGTGGCCGGTATTGGATCTGGGAGTTCAACCGGAAATCCCGCTGGAGGCCTGGAGCCTGACCCTTTCCGGGCTGGTCGAAAAGCCTGCCATGTTCAGTTGGGAGCAGTTCAAAAGCTTCCCGCAAGTCGAGGATGTTTCCGACTTCCATTGCGTTACCACCTGGAGCCGTCTGGACAATCACTGGGTGGGCGTTCGTTTCTCAGACATAGCCAACCACTGCCAGGTCAAACCGGAAGCCAAATTCGTTTACATCAAGGCCTACGACGGTTACTCGACCAATCTCCCCCTGGAGGAAGCCATGAAGTATGATGTTTTACTGGTCCACCAATGGGAAGGTAAACCCATCGAAAAAGAGCATGGCGGTCCGGTGCGCATGATCACTCCTCAACTCTACGCATGGAAGGGGGCTAAATGGATCGGCGAAATCGTCTTCCGCGAGGAGGATGAGCTCGGCTTCTGGGAACAACGTGGCTACTCCAACACCGCTGACCCCTGGCTCGAAGAGCGTTACTCTCGCTAATATTTGGTTAATTTTAAGTTCTACTAAGTCAATCGGAGGGTCTTGAGTTTGGAGAGTCCTTCGGACTTGAGGAGGGCATCCACTCCCTGGTCGCCGATGAACGTATCAAACATTAAAAGTGTTTCGACATTGAGAAGAGTTTTGGTGTTCGCCAGAGCCAGCGCCGCGTCCACACGTAAAATATTGCGGGCCAGGTTGAGATGCTTCAACTTTTTAAACACCTTGGACTTGGCCAGTGTCTTGATCCCCTGATCGGTGATATCGGCTCGATAGATATTGAGTTTCCGGACATGCATGAATCCCGGATTCAGCGCCATCGCTTTCAGTGCTTCGTCGCCAATCGGGTTGTCCTGCACGATGAACACCTGAACTTTTTTGAAGGGTGCCTGGCCCAAAGCCATCCCGCCATCCGGTCCAATATTGTTGTGCCTCACATCCATATGCACCAGGTTGGGAATAAAGGAGGCCTGAGATAAAGGAATCGCTCCCTGATCGCTGATTTGGTTTTCTCCCAGATACAACCGCTTGAGTTTGGCCAGTCGGTCCGAGTTGACCAAATGCGGTATACCCCGGTGGGTGATTTTATTCTTGGAAAGGTCCAGGTTTTCGATGTTCTCCAGTTTGTCCGCCAGCATTAGAGCTTCCAAACCTTCGTCACCGATGAAGCGGCCTTTCATCTCCAGAGAGTCCTCTTCCTCCGAGAGACATTCCGCCACAAGGCGGTTGATATATTCCATTTTGGTTGGTGTGATCATAGTTATTTCAGATTGATGGCACAGCGAAAACCAATGTCGCTGTAGCTTCTTGAAAATGGATAACTCCAGTCCCGGTATCCGGACTTCATCGCTTTGACGCTGTCCGACCAGGCCCCGCCCCGCCGAACCTTCATCACCCCCCGGGAAGGTCCTCTTGGATTATACAAGGGTTCCATAAAATAATACTGAGGTGAGTACCAGTCCGCAACCCATTCCCAGACATTCCCCCCCATATCATAAATTCCAAATTTATTAGGGGGATAACTGCCCACCGGGCTGGCCTTGTCTTTCAATTCCAAACCACCGCGCGCCTGATTTTTTTTTGGATCAAAGTCCGGCCCCCAGGGAAACTCACATCCATTAGGGGTTCCGGCGGCTTTTTCCCATTGAGCTTCACTGGGAAGGGCCTTGCCGATCAAATGACAGTAATCCGCCGCCTCATACCAGGTGATTTTAGTAACCGGGCAATTGTCGCAGGAAGAGGACAGGCTTCGTCGCAATTGATGATCGGGCATAACTTTTTCCAAGTGTTCATTGGTGACTTCATAAATGTCCATCATGAACGCATCCAGGTATACGGGATGTTCCGGGGCTCCATGCTCTGGCCCCAGTGAATCACAACCTCTTTGAAATTTCCCTGCAGGTATCAGGACCATGTTTCGGCCAATCACATCACCTACGGGGGACGGGATAGATTCCTGTTGAGCCGTAACGGAGGTAGCGCTGGACATCGTTATCAGCAGAGCCGCTAGTATTATTTGCATAACGGATGAATGTTTGTTTAACAATCCTCAACTTTATCAGATAAATTTTGCAAACTTTGCAGGATCTTTAAAGTCGCGTTCGACCGATTCAAAGTATAAAAATGAATGCCCGGTGCTTCTTCCTGAAGCAGATGCTCACACTGGAGCGTGGCATGTTCGATACCTATTTTACGAACGGCTTCCGGTTCGTCCTGAGATCCCTCAAGCCGCTTCATAAGCGCTTCCGGTATGGTGGAGCCGCACATTTTAGTAAACCGCTGAGTCTGCTTGACATTCAAAATGGGCATAATCCCGGGAATGATTGGAATTTTAATTCCGATAGCCCGTGCCCGCTCGACAAAATCAAAATAAAAGCGGTTATCAAAAAACAATTGGGTTACGATGAAGTCTGCTCCGGAATCGACCTTCCGTTTTAAGTTTTCCAGATCCTTTTTTTTATCCGGACATTCGACATGCCCTTCAGGATATCCGGCCACTCCGATACAGAAATCATAATTCTTTCGAATAAACGCAACCAATTCGTTGGCGTACTCAAATCCGTTTTCAGGCTTTTCAAATTTATCCTGGCCCTGTGGAGGGTCCCCTCTTAAAGCCAGAATATTCTGAATACCTTTTGCCTGAAGAGTATCCAAAATGGAGCGAAGTTCCTCCTGACTGCTTCCCACACAGGTCAAATGAGCCATCGACTCGAGACCGATTTCATTCTTAATACGTCCCACTAAATCGATCGTTTGAGCCCGTGTACTGCCTCCCGCTCCGAAGGTGACGGAAACATAAGTCGGCTGGCAGGATTTCAACTGTCCAATTGTAGTGAACAGTTTTTCAAATCCATCACTGTCCTTGGGCGGAAAAAATTCAAAGGAAAATGAGGGACGCACGTTTTCTAATATAGCCTTAATTTTCATATGCTTATCAGTATATCACAAAGCTTGCAGGAGGAAATAAGGGAAGCGTGGATAATATTTTGAACAGGTGATGGAAGGGTGAGGTTTAATAGATATCGAACTTCTTTAAATAACTCAGGAAAGAAACAACATTGACCAGTTCGACAGGGTCTTCGTCCAGTACTTTTTTTGCATCCTCTGTAAAATACCCGGTGGTGATTACAATTCCCCGTGCGGCACCCTCCCCCTTAACACTATCGATAAAACCCTTAACCTTGAAAAGATCGACCTGCTGGTAAGGGGGATCAAAGATGCACAAGGCCAGGTACTTGCCCCCGACCACCGGCGTTTCATCCAGCATGTCAATTTCCAGCTCCTGTTCGTTGGCCCAGACCGAATGTTTGTACTCGAGATTGAATTTCCCGAGAAACTCCAAACATTTTTCCTTAAACGCTTCACGCTCTAGCAGGTAGAAAGGTTTATCGTCGGGATTGTCGAAGTATATTTGTTCCTGCGGAGGGGGCGGAGAGACGTTCTTTAAGAGGAGGATCAGGATGATCCCAATAACGAAGGCAATAAATGCGATTATGAAGAGGCCCACTTATTTGATCATTTCATCGTAGATCTTGTCTTTCTTGCCATTTTTAATAAGACGATCATGTTTAACCATTTGAACAATCGCCACCCAAAACCAAAACGCCACAATCCCCAACATGGCACCAATCGGCATATTGTCAGGTTTCAATGCAATAATTAGAAAATTTTCGAGTCCCGAGTTTTCCATTTCACTATCCTTTAAATTAAGATCCTTCTATCTACTCTACACCAACCTTGACCGAAACCGCTATGAATAAATTCTATTCGTCCTCTTCGTCCTCTTCTTCATCCTCGGCAGGTGCTTCATCCTCACTTTCTTCATCACCACCGCCCCCGAGAGAAGCGTCAAAATTAATGCCCTCGGAGGTATTGTAAGAGAGGATCAAGTCGCTAATATGCTGAAGATGGGCATCAACATTCCCTTCCTCGAAATCGCGGAGATCACTGAATTTCGTCGGTATGGTATATTTACCCTCTTTCTGAGTCCAATGATCAGGCATCAGGGTCCACGGAATCATTCCCCGGGTATCTTTAAGCCATTTTGGAATCCAGTCTTGTTTTAACCGTTGAGCGGCTATGGAGAAATCAATTCCCTTGGCGCCATCATCATGGCATTTTCCACAATCCATATAATTGACGATCTTCACTCCAGTCTGAATGCTCTCTTTGCTCTTTTTGATGTGTACGTCAGCTTCATACTTGAGCTCATTCGGCGACATCGCTTCGAAGTAGGCTGTTAAATCGCGAACCTCTTTATCAGTGAAGGAAAACGTTGGCATACGGACCTTCATCCAAGTTCTCACTGGCGTGGGTTTTTTCAAGAACGAGAACAGCCAGGAACCCTTCAGACGTTCGCCTACATGGTAATCCCCCAACTCCAGAGGGGGCGGGTACTGAGTTTTTGATGACAGATATTCCTGAATATCACCCCCGGTGCGTTCTACAACATGGCATCCGCGGCAATTGTAGCGAGTGATCAACCGGCGTCCATTCTCAATGGTCAATTCCTCGTCGTTGTAATTTTTCCGATATTGCTGTGGAATTTTAACTCCGTTGAATCCTTTGAGCAGAACCAACAGGGCTTCCACTTCATCCGAGTCGAGTTCGAAATTGGGCATCTTGTCCAGTATTCGCTCGGTACGATAGGCATTGGGATTTTCCAACTTGGTGCGTGCCCAGGATTCCCAGGTATGGGGAATATGAGAGTCACCAAACTCCAGTTCCCGCACTTGCTTGTTGCCGAATGCAGTCAGCTCTGGAGCAATGCGGCCTTCTTTTTCCATCCCCTTAATATCGTGGCAGGCGAAACACCCTCGGCGTCGAACCAGGATCTCACCTAACTTGGCCAGCTCAGGATTGTTGAGTCGCTCTTCCACACCCTCTTGGGGCCGCATTTTATCAAATTGCAATAGGTACGCCGTGATATCGGAAGCCTGTTCCAGCGTTAACCTTAGATTCGGCATAGTGCTGTTGTGATTGTACTCGTCTGGATCGTTGATCCAGCTGACCAGCCAATCCGGATTCACCTTTTGGCCGATGCGTGTTAAATCCGGGCCAAACAGCTCGCCATTGCCATTGACTTTGTGGCAGGCCTCACAACCAACTATTTCAAATAGTTTTTTACCTTTAGCGGTATCCCCACCCTGATATTTCTCTGCAACCTGATAACCCTTTTCAGAAACCTGCCAGAGGTATGCCGAAATAGCCAGTGTATCCTCGTCACTCATACTAAAATACGGCATACGGGTTTTGGGTAGATAATTCTTGGGTTTCTTGACCCAGCGGACCAGCCAGCTCGGGTCCACTTTCGAAGCAATACGAAGCAGGCTGGGACCCACCTTACGCTCTTTTTGGTAACCGTCCACCAAGTGACATCCATGACAACCCAGCTTGATGAACAACTTCTTGCCTTTGGAAAGTATCGGAGCCCCTTCCAACTCAACCTGCGGAGCATGACAGTTCCGGCAATTGGCCTGCATCAGGCTACCTAAAAGAATAGGTTCGTTGATACCTGTAGATTGATCCATTTCGTGATGCGAACCATGCGCATCCTCGGTGGGTGCGGTGGCGGTGCCCTGCCCTTTGTGACACCAAGTACAACCCGTCGCCTGGGGATCGTGCTTTTTAATGTAAATATCTAAATTGGGATGTGTTTTGAGCGGCTGTTCATGGTTCTTATAATAAGGATCATCGTAGGCTATATGGCAGGTCTGACACCGGTCGACTTTGTAGGTGGTTTCCTGGAAGTTGTTTTTACCGTAAGACGGGATCACCGTTTGCAAAATCTCAGCGGGTTTCCAGAAAAAAGGGAACGGCTTGTAATAATCCATTCGCCCATCAAGAATCTGCTTATCGCTGACCAGTTTGGCAAGTTCTTTTTCCAGATTTTCTTTCTTGCTCTTGAATTTGAGTAGTTTTTCCTCGGCTTCGTCCCTTTTGGCCGTCAAATCAGCAATTATCGGATCGAATTCCTTAATCTCCTTTTCCGTATTATGGACTTTGGCCAGCTGGACTTCGAAGTTTTTACCTTCATGCATGGCTTTTTTGTAATAGTAATAATATTCATCCAACCGACTCTTGGCGAACTTTTGCTCTTCAACGGCATCAGCCAAATTTATCTGCGCTTCCCAGGCCGCTTCTGTGAGTTTTTCGTATTCTTTATTATTACCCAGCTTTTGCTCTTCCGATTGAATGCCTGCTAAAATTTCTTGTTCTTTAGCCCGGATTTTTTCACTGATCTCTTTATATTCAGTTTCGGCGCGAGCGTACTGCTCCTTGTAAAAAACATCCTGAAATTCTTTGTATCCGCGACGGATGTATTCGTCATCCCAGAATGCCCACAAGGTAACAAACAAGGTGGCTCCAGCCACCAGGAAATAGAGGAAACTATACGAGGTAGTTTCGTCAAACTCCCCTTCTTTTCGATTCGGTTCTTCTGTCATGTGTTTTTAATAGTCAGATATTAAACCAGGGCGTGACCAGGACATACTTGATGTTGAATGCCAGTCTAAGCACAATTTTAATTACAATACCCATCATGATCAGCATTAAATTTATCTTCAATAACATCCGAAGAATACCCACGCTTTTGATGGCTTTACGTTCTAAAAACATATAGCCGGCCGTACCCAGACCGAAATAACCCAAGACCACAGCACCACCAAACATAGCGGAATTCCAGTAATCACGAAATCCGAACGCATAGGGCAGATCGACGTTGACCAGGGCCACTACTTTATGAGGATCCCAGTACTGCCAAGGCATGAACAGGTTCCAACCCGGTCCCCGCAGGAACACGCCCATGATGATGAGGGCGATCCACAAAACAATAAACCCGAAAGAGTAAACCCAAATCGCCAATTTCCGCTCGGCATAAGTATAGTATCCATTGCCCTTCGGATTGACATCAAGGTAGGGAATCAGCATCAATCCCACGATGATCAATACCGGCGCAACAACACCGGCAAACCAGGGATCGAAATAAACAAGAATGTCCTGAAGGCCCAGAAAGTACCAAGGCGCCTTGGAGGGATTGGGTGTTTTAGTAGGATTCGCCGCTTCTTCCAACGGGGCGTCGACCACAATGGACCATACCGTCAAACCGACAATGACAATAAGTGCGCACAAAAACTCGAGACGCACCAGATAGGGCCAAACATGTACCTTCTCCGGTAAATCTTCTGCTGTCTTTTTTTTAACGGCGGTGGCCATGGTCAGAGCGATTCCTTAAGTGAGTGGGATATTCCTGCGTCAAAACGATAATTGATTAAAGTGGACCTGAGATTCCACCGTCTTTTCTGATTCTCCAGAAATGGACGATCATAAGAGCTCCGGCAACCAACGGAATGAAAATACAATGCAACACATAAAAGCGTAACAAGGCTGGTGGACCAACCAGACTTCCTCCCAACAATACCGACCGGGCATCATATCGGGGACTGATAAGCGGTACGTATTCCTGGAAGGGACCCTCGTGCCCTAAAAACGGAGTTCCGCGGGCCATATTGGTACCAACGGTTACGGCCCACATAGCCAGTTGATCCCAAGGGAGCAGGTAACCGGTAAAACTCAACAATAGAGTAAAAGTAACCAGGAACACGCCAATGACCCAGTTGAATTCGCGCGGTGGCTTGTAGGAACCTGTTAAAAATACGCGGAACATGTGAAGCCAGACGGTAATGACCATCGCATGCGCGGCCCAGCGGTGCATGTTGCGCATCAACATACCGAAAGGCACGTCATACTGCAGGTATTTCATATCAAAGTAGGCGTATTCTCCCACCGGTCGGTAGTAGAACATCAGGATCACGCCGGTGACCACTGTAGATAAAAACAGCAGAAATGTGATTCCACCCATACACCAAGTGAATTTGATGCGTAATGCATGGCGGTGAATTTTTACCGGATGCAAGTGCAACCAAACGTTACTGGCAATCTGCAAGACTCGATTTCTCGGGGTGTCTGCGTACCCATGCCGAAAGGAAGACGTCCAGATCTGGGACTCCGTGAACTTCTTGGCAAGATCACTCCAGATCTTGCCACTCTTGATGTCCGCCATGATCTCGGCTATATTTGGAATTTTGGGCTTATTGGCCAAAACAAAAACCTCCGTAAACGGGTCTTAATAAACTGAAAGCAAGGATGTCAAACTCGGAGAAACGAACCGGGTTTACCCCATTCTCCCTTTTCAAAAAGAAACTTCTTACTTTTGTCGACAAGAATTTGACCATCCGGCCCGATTTCTACCTTCAATCGTTCCAAGGGTCGGGGTGCCGGGCCCTCAAAGTTCATACCATCCATGGTAAAACCGCTTCCATGGCAGGGGCATTTGTATTTGCCTTCACTCTTCAACCAAAGCGGCGTACATCCCAAGTGCGTGCAACGCGCTAAAATGGCATAGAGTTGCTCATCCTCGCGAACCACCCACACCCGTTGGTCACTCACCCATTTCGTGCTGACTTCGCCGACCGTGTAATCTTCTGGATTTCCAGCTTTAAACTTCGGGGACGGCTCGAACAACACTCGGGGAAACAGGAGTCGCAAAAAATACACCGACGACAACCCCAATGCGCCCATGAAACTGGCCCATCCGGCAAGCGAGAAAAAGTCGCGGCGCGACCAAAGAGTATCCTGTGCTTCGTCCTTTTTACCCTTTGCTTTGGGTTTGGCCGGAGCTGGTTTTTTTTCTTCTATTTTGTCACTCATAAATAATTATATTTCAATAACTTGGACAAATTCTATTATGGCAGATTGCGTTGCGGGTAATTGTGGGTTCCCCGTTAGCAGAGGAAGATTTTTATCACAATTAGAAAATCGAGTCAAGGTTTGATATTCCTTCTAAAACCTTGAATTAACGCCGAGCAGACAACGCACGCACACATTTTTTGGCCGCCGAAATAACGGGCTTCAAAAACAGTGTCGGTTCACCGTTTTTCAGTAAATTTTTAACCGTCTCCCCCTCTCTGATATTCGCCTGTAACTGAGCAATGGACTCCAATGCCTGTGCTCCCAGAATTTGAGCACCTATGAATCGTTGCGTTTCCCGGTCGGCTACGATCTTGCAAAAACTACTTTCATGATTATTGGAACCTTCCACTCCGGGGGAATCGTACCGGCCCATCACCGCACGGTAACCTTTGTAATGTGCGTTTTCTCTGAGGCAACCGATGCTCGCGATTTCAGGTTGTGTCTGCAGGCAAAAGGGAATTTGATCTTGTTCGACAGACGCACTCCCACCTGCGGCATTGACTCCGGCCACCCTTCCCTCTTCTGTTGAAATCTGAAGGGAACGGGATCGCCCGGTCACACTTCCTGCGGCAAAGACGCCCTTGAGCGAAGTCTCCATTGTTTCATTCACCCAGATTTCCTGATGGGTCCCCTTTTCAATACTCAACTCATCCAATTCAAGGTCTGCAGTGTTTCCTAGACGTTCCCCGGACACTAAAATTCTTTCTGTTGAAAACTTGACCCCGCCGTCCAGGGTAATATCTATCTTCTCAGTGTCCTTGAAAATGGAAATGATTTTCTTGCCCAGTAGAGTTTTGATTTTCTGTTTTTTGAAACCCGCTTCCAAAGCGGTTATCAAGTCGGGGTCCCTGTCATGGATCAAGCGTTGATTTTCATCGACCAGAAAAACCCGGGCTCCCAGAAGGCTGAACAGATAGGCCGCTTCCAGCCCTGTTTTATCACCGCCGATGATTGACAGGGAGGTGGGTACTTTTTTCCAATCCAGTAGGCGGTCGCTTTGAAAAATTGAGTGATCGTCAAATGGAATTCGGGCGATCGGTTTAGGTAAAGAGCCGGTGGCGATGATAACCTTGCCGGCTTTCAGCAGGGATGAGTCTTCCTCCTGGCGCACCATGACCTGGTGGCCTCCCGCCAATGCGCCTGCACCTTTTATGCAGATCACTCCGGAGCTTGTGAGACGCTCCTCAATTTCTTTTGAGACTGCTTCAGTCCTTTCATCCACTTCTTTAATCAGGCTTTCAAAAGAAATGGGTTCATCAGACGTTCTTATCCGTTCGTTGACAACCTGCAGTGGCAATTGCCCTTTGAACAGGGAATGTCCTCCCACCCGGCTTGATTCGACGAGAGCGACTCGGGCTCCTGCCTCGATTGCAGACTGGGCCGCGGCAACGCCTGCGGTCCCGCCGCCTATAATGATGACATCGAACTCTTCCATGAGACTCATTTCAGTTATGCATGGGTTTCCAAGACCTCATTACAGCACATTCGCCGGAGATTAGGCAATAAGATGTTTCGCTCTATAAAATGCTGAATGCGGCGATCCCAACCAGCAGGACCAGACCCACAGAGGAGATGATGGCATGGGCAGTCACATTCCATTTACGGCTGAGAGGAATGATGATTAAAAAATAGGCCATGACAAAGTAATTGAATGGGGAATTACCCAGCAACCGGTGCGTGACGATCAGGAAACTCGCAAAGCAAACAAGCGTCGCCCCATATACAATGCGGTGGAGTTTGTACCGCTTTTGGCGTTTGTCCTTGGGGAGCATGCTGACGCCAATCATGATATTGGCGATGACAATCAAGATAGTGGCTAAAATGGTAAGAAAACTGGGGTGGGAAAAAATCTCGCTTAAGCTTGTCGCTTGCATGGTGGAAGGAACTCTAAAAGGAAGTGGTGCCGATGGGGAGAGTCGAACTCCCACGGGTTGCCCCATACGCCCCTCAAGCGCACGTGTCTACCAGTTCCACCACATCGGCATTTGAAATGAAAAGTTATTTTACGGGTAGCTCTTCTTTAGTAGCGGGAGGGACCTGTTCAGTTGTTTCTTCTGTTTCTGTAATGACAGAATCCTGATCTTTCTTGGAGGAAACAACGGCCAGACTTAAAGAAGTGACCATGAAAGTAATCGCCGCGGCGGTGGTGAGCTTGGTGAGGAAATTACCCGCTCCACTGCTCCCAAACATGGCTTGACTGCCGGCAGAACCCAAAGAAGCTCCCATAGCGGCTCCTTTTCCCGCCTGCAATAAAATCACAAGTATCAGGAATAATCCAACTATCACATGCAGAACGGTAAGAAAGGTGTGCACCCGTATCCTCCAAAAAATCGTTTATTTAACGGCGTTAATAATAGCATAAAATGAATCGGCATCCAAACTGGCTCCTCCAACCAACGCACCGTCGATATCCGGCTGTGACATCAGAGAGGGACTGCTGTCAGGGGTCACGCTACCTCCATAAATGATTCGGGTGGCCTTGGCCGTTTCCGGATCATACTGGGAACTCAGTTCACTTCGGATCGCTTCATGGACTTCCTGGGCCTGCCCCGGTTGAGCGTTTTTCCCGGTTCCAATGGCCCATACCGGTTCGTAGGCAATCGATATTTTCCTCATTTCCATGAGGGAGAGGCCTTCCAAACCTCTCTTTAATTGATTGCCTATGATATCTTTCGTTTTGCCGGCTTCCCGATCTTTCCAAGTTTCACCCACACATAAAATGGCATGGAGGCCTTCCGATAAAGCGGTTTTCAATTTTTGATTGATAACCGTATCATCTTCCTGAAACAGATTGCGCCGCTCGGAATGCCCCACAAGTACATACCGGCATCCCACCGATATCAACATGGAGGCGGATATTTCCCCGGTGACCGCCCCTTCGGCCAAATGGGACAGGTTCTGAGCTCCTAATTGAATATCGCTTCCCCTCAAGGCCTCTGCCGCTGAAGACAGAGAGATGAAGGGAGGGATCAAAACCACCTCCGCAGGGCAGTCAGAATCCAACTTCCTCATCAAATCGTGGATCAACTGCAGGGACTCAGGAATGGTTTTATTCATTTTCCAGTTCCCGGCGATGAGCATTTTTCTCATAGTGTAGTTGGTATCCGCAATCCTAAATGCCTTTTTGTATTAAATATTTCAATATATCCTTGGTACGGGAAGAATAGCCCCACTCATTGTCGTACCAAGCGAGAACTTTTACCATATTTTTCCCAATTACGTTGGTTGAGGGAGAATCAATGATGCTGGAGTCTTCAGCTCCGTTATAGTCAATCGAAACCAGCGGAGCTTCTTCATAACGCAGGATTCCTTTCAACTCATTTTCAGACATCTTTTTGAAGATCTCATTGACCTCTTCCCGGGTTGTATCGCGTTCTACCTCAATAACCAGATCAATCAGCGAAACATTGGGTGTCGGGACGCGGATAGCCATCCCATCCAACTTTCCTTTGAGTTCGGGCAGAACCAGCGCAACAGCCTTGGCCGCACCGGTTGTGGTGGGAATCATGGAGACAGCCGCTGCACGCGCACGACGCAAGTCTTTATGCGGCAAATCCAGAATACTCTGATCGTTGGTATATGAATGGATGGTGGTCATCAGCCCCTTGCGAATCCCCAGCTTATCGTTCAACACCTTGGCAACGGGAGCCAGGCAATTGGTGGTGCTGGAAGCGTTGGAGACAATCTGGTGCGTCTTCGGGTCATATTCGCCTTCATTGACGCCCAGAACAACGGTGACATCCGGATCGGTTGCGGGCGCGGAAATAATCACCTTTTTGGCGCCGGCAGTGAGATGCTTGGAAGCTCCATCCCGTTTGGTAAAAAAACCGGTGGATTCAATCACCACATCGATCCCTAATTTTTTCCAGGGCAACTCTTCCGGGTTTCGGACGGACAGCACTTGAATCGACTTGCCGTCAACCAATAATCCACCCTCTTCCGCTTGGACCTCGTGGGGCGTAATGCCCTGAACGGAGTCATACTTGAACAAATGAGCCAGGGTCGCGGCATCGGTCAAGTCATTGATGGCGACCACTTCTATATCCGAACATTCCTTGTCCTTCAGAATACATTTCAGGACGTTTCTGCCGATTCTTCCAAATCCATTAATAGCCACTTTGGTGGTCATTGATCCTCCTTAACCCATATCATCTGCAACATCATAAATAAAACGCTCCTCGGCTCAATTTCACTTTAAACACTGGTCGGTTCAATGTAATAGTTGACGAGACCCGCAACCAGAATTTCCGACAAACTGGAAGGTTCAGGATTATGAAGAAATTGTTAAAGCAAGTCAACTATTGCAGTCTCCAAAAACGCTGTATCAGTGGGACCGCTGAGTTATCCCCCGTTCAATCGCTTGCATCATATTCTCAATCGCTTGTTCCAAACCATAATAAACGGAGCGGGACACTAGGCTGTGCCCGATATTCAACTCCTCGATTTCTGGAATTCCAGCGATTGAGATTACATTTTCATCGGTGAGCCCGTGCCCCGCAAATACGCGTAAACCCTGCTCGGCGGCATGACGCGCGGCATTCCCTATTTTTTCCAGCTCCTGTTGAATCGCGCCGGCATCACTCAATTCGCTGTACGATCCGGTATTGATTTCGATACTCTCTGCTCCCACTTCCCGTGACGCATCAATCTGCCGGGGATCGGCATCAACAAACAGACTGAAACGAATCCCCTGCGATTGAACTTGCTCCCTGATCTTCCTCAGATAGTCTTTTTGTGAAATGACATCCAGCCCTCCCTCGGTGGTGATTTCCTGTCGTTTCTCAGGAACAATGGACACCTGAAAGGGTTTTGTCTTGAGAGCGATCTGAACCATTTCCTCCACAGCCGCCATTTCCAGATTGAGCACCGTGCGAATTTTATCGCGAATACGAAACACGTCGTCGTCCTGAATATGGCGACGGTCTTCACGTAAATGAACAGTGATGCCGTCCGCTCCTTTTTTTTCAGCCAGAAGAGCGGCCACCAGAGGATCCGGTTCCACTGTTTTCCGAGCCTCCCGGAGAGTAGCGACGTGATCCACATTAACAAACAACCGGATTTTATTTTTCATTTTTGAACTTTTAAAATTTCACTCGCAATTTTAATAGCACGGCAGGTCTCCTGAACATCATGAACCCGTAATATCCGTGCGCCATTCATGACTCCGACCACTGCGGTTGCGAGAGAGCCTTCCAGTCGTTCGGCAACCGGTAGGTCGAGAATCTTCCCGATAAACGATTTGCGGGATGTACCCAGCAATAGGGGTTTCTGTAAAGATGTAAAAGAATTCAGATGAGCCAGGATTTCCAGATTCTGCCCGACCGTTTTACCAAACCCGATTCCCGGGTCCACCCAAATCCGATCAGAGGCGATGCCCGCTGATTCGGCAGTTTCAATCCCTTGTTCCAAAAATCGCTTAACCTCACCCACACAATCATCATAATGAAGGTCTTCCTGCATATTCTCAGGAGAACCCCGCATATGCATAATAATCACCCCGGCATTATACTCGGCGATGATGGGCGCCATTTCCGGATACCGGAGCCCGGTAATATCGTTGATGATAGAGGCGCCCTCATCCAAAACCTGCTGGGCGACACCTGGCTTGTAAGTGTCAACAGAAACTGGAACCGGGAAATCTTTACACAAATGCGAAATCACCGGAAGAATTATGGACAACTCCTCTTCTTCCGATATGGGCATCGCTCCGGGACGCGAGGACTCCGCCCCCACATCCAGATAATCCGCGCCTTCCTCAATCATGCGCTCGGCTACCTTGAGCGCCGCTGAAACCGTTGGCACCCGGCTATCGGGATAAAACGAGTCGGGAGATAAGTTGATGATCCCCATGATCTTGGGGGTTTCAAAGCCTCCCTTGGGATTAATGGCAGAGGTCATTGTAAAACCAAAATTCAAATTGGATAAAAAAAGCTCCACTTCCGATTCTACCAGAAGTGGAGCTTTAGAATTACTTTAAGCTGACAGAGAAATCATTCTTTAAGCCGGAGACGGATCAGGCATTCCACCACCTATGAGTCCTTCAGGGCCATCCAAGGGACCGGATTTCTTCTTACCTTTCTTCTCCTTGGTAAGAACGGCATCCTCGGAAACCTCCTCATTGGGAGTATTGTCATCTCCCGACGTCGGGGGCTTGCCATCAATGATTTCGGTAATTTCTTTCAGATTCAGAGTTTCCTGCTCCAATAGCGCCAGAGAAAGTTTCTCCAATGACTCCCGATTTTTGGTGAGCAGATCCACCGCCGTATTGTAACCGCCCATGACCAGCGATTTGACTTCAAGATCAATTAATTTGGCAGTTTCGTCACTGAAATTTTTCTGCGTGTTAAAATCTCTTCCGAGAAAGACCTGTTCTTCCTTGGAACCATAAGTGAGAGGGCCCATTTTTTCGCTCATTCCCCATTCGCAAACCATTTTACGGGCTGTTTCAGTGGCGCGTTCGATATCGTTACCGGCACCCGTGGTCATTTCACCGAGACAAATTTCTTCCGCCACGCGTCCGCCCATCATGATCGCCAGGTTGTTGATCAAATATTGCCGGGGATAGGTGTGCTTGTCGTCTTCGGGCAACTGCATGGTAACGCCCAAAGCCCGTCCACGGGGTATGATGGTCACCTTGTGCAGAGGATCTGTGCCAGGAAGCAGATAGGCCACGAGGGCATGGCCCGCTTCATGATAAGCCGTGTTCTTCTTTTCTTTTTCGGTAATCACCATACTACGCCGTTCAACGCCCATCAAAACTTTGTCTTTGGCATTTTCGAAGTCGATCATGGTAACTACTTTTTTCTCGCCTCGCGCGGCCAATAAGGCGGCCTCGTTAACCAGGTTGGCCAAGTCGGCACCGGTAAAACCGGGCGTCCCGCGGGCTATGGTCTTCAATATCACATCGTCATCCAAAGGAACCTGAGAGGTATGCACCTTCAGAATGCCCTCGCGGCCTTTGATATCGGGTCGGCCAACAACAACCTGTCGGTCAAATCGACCGGGCCGGAGCAATGCGGGATCGAGAACGTCCGGACGGTTGGTTGCGGCAATCAGGATGACGCCATCATTATTTTCGAACCCGTCCATTTCGACGAGCAACTGGTTCAGAGTTTGTTCCCGTTCATCATGCCCCCCGCCCATGCCCGCACCACGGTGTCTGCCAACAGCATCAATTTCATCAATGAAGATGATGCAGGGGCTGTTCTTTTTGCCCTGGTCAAACAGATCGCGCACACGGGAAGCGCCTACACCGACGAACATTTCCACAAAGTCGGAACCACTGATGCTGAAAAAGGGAACATTGGCTTCACCTGCAATGGCGCGCGCCAACAGCGTTTTGCCGGTACCGGGAGGACCAATCAGCAGAACACCTTTGGGAATTTTACCGCCCAGCTTGCTGAACTTCTGCGGTTCCTTCAGGAACTCAATGATCTCATGCAGTTCCTCTTTGGCTTCATCCGCGCCGGCGACATCTTTAAAGGTGGTTGGATTCTTTTTATCGCCCATCAGCCGTGCTTTGCTCTTGCCGAAGGAAAGGGCTTTGCCACCGCCAGACTGCATCTGCCGCATAAAGAAAATCCAAATCCCCACCAACAGAAGGAGTGGAAACCATGAGATGAAAGCATTCGCATACCAGGTGGTTTTTTCAGGAGCCACCACAACCGTGCGAACCCCTTTCTCACGCAACAGCTTCATGAGTTCAGTATCTTCCTTAAGAATAATCGTCTCAAAAAGCGTTCCCTTGGAATCTTTCGCTATGACTTTTTCACCTTCAATCTGGACTTCACTGACTTCACCTTTTTGAATCATGTCCAAGAATTCGCTATAAATCTTTTGGGGGGCTTCCACCGGCTGATTGATCATGCTGAAAAGAGCCATCAGGATGAACGCTATGATGACCCAAAGAGCTAAATTTTTATAAAATTGGTTCAAAATCTTCTCCTTTATCGGCGGATGGGGAAACCCCATATTCAGAGTATTTATAAACTAATAATAGCATATTTCATTGGACAGGGGGCCCTTTCTTTCTTTCTGTTATATCACGAAATACTAGGGTAAACCCTTAATAAACAAAACTTTATTTGTATCAGAAGTCACTCGGTAGGTATCGGCAATCCTCATTCCATATACCCAAATAATATCATTATCAACTGTTGTCAAGATGGGGATTCTAGATCGCATTTCCTGCGGCACCTTTTCATCGATAAAAAGTGACTTTAATTTTTTGGAGCCCTTCATTCCTAAAGGTCGCAACCGATCCCCCGCCTGAAAGAAACGAACCATCAGATCACTGCCGGTTTTATCAAAGTCCAGAAAAGCAAGATTGCCTTGATCGGCAATGAACTCCGCTCCACTCGGGTCAATGATTTCGCTCTTCAATGCTAAACCGGTTTTTTCAATCGGTGTTTCCCCCGGAATATTCAGAGGACTCATCCAGTCGGATGTCGAGCCTTCATCATGGGATAAGATGCAGGAGTTGGATTCCGGGATTCTTTTAAACTCCACGTGATCCCCCAGACACAAGACCTCCAGGTTATCAGGCAGATCGATTTTTTTGCCTTTCTGAGATTTATCAAACAAACAAAGAACTTCCTGAATGTGAAAAAAAGAGATCCTCCGCAGGTCCCCCTTAATGCTTTGTATTGTACTTCGAACCAATCGACGCTTGAGCGCCAGGGGCAGTGCTGAAAAATATTCAATATCCACACTCAAGCTATCATTCTCCCCCGATCTCGAAACAGCACGATTGAATTCTTGATCTCCCAAAGTTTTCAGATAATTGTTTTCAGCTCTAACAATTCCGGAAGTTTCAAAAAGGTTCTCTGCGATTCTGGGATTATAGTTCTCCTGCAAAAAGGGGATCAATTCCAGACGAATACGATTACGCAAATAATCTGTTTTTTCATTGGAAGAATCCTTACAGTAAGAGAGTCTCCTGTCATCCAAAAAACCAACCACCTCTGATCGGGAACAATAGAACATAGGGCGAATGTAGGGAGAACGGATGGGATTCATTCCCCCCAATCCTTTAAGGCCGCTACCGCGCAACAGATTCATCAAAACCGTTTCCACCTGATCGTCCGCAGTATGACCAAGGGCGACCTTGGTAGCGCCAACTTGGGTCATGGTCCTTTGAAAAAAATCCATACGGAGATTCCGTGCAGTCTCTTGAAAAGAGGTCTTGGAAGCCTCATGTTCTGCCGGCACATCTTTCTTTTCAATTAAAGTTTTAATTTGGAGTGTCTCACCCAGATTTTTCACAAACCGGGCATCGCGATTTGATTCCTCTCCGCGCGCACTGTGGTTTAAATGAGCTATCACCAATTCAATGTTCAACTCCTGTTTCAATTCGATCAGCCCCCGTAGTAAGGCAACTGAATCCGGCCCGCCGGAAACTCCAACCAAAACGACATCACCCGGCTCGACCATTTTATGATCGACAATGGTTTTTTTAATTTTCAAAATCAGAGAATCCATTACGGAGCCAGCCGAAAGCAGTGACGTTGAAAGAGAAGGAGGTATCCAGAGTCGGTGGGTGGAGCCAGCAGGAGGATTGAGTCAAAATTGGCTTAACAGCTCTTGCTTCTTATTTTGATATTCGCCTTCTGAAATTTTATTATTATCTCGCAGTTGTTTGTAGAGCCTCAGCTTATCTTCATAGGTTTGGTATTTGGAAAACTTTTGTTCCCGAGCTAATTCCCGACTGGAATCCATTTGGTTCGGAGAAGGAGAAACCTCGGCCACCATGTCTCCTCGATTGAGAGCAGGCTTTAAGGTTTTCACAGGAGTGGTCTTTTTAGCATTGCCCACAGCGGGTTGAGAAGACGCTGATATCTTATTTTCAATAAAAGCCTTTTGAGTCAGCTCCAGCAAATACTTCTCATATTCGCCTTTTAATTTTTGATCCTTGAGTCGGTTTTCAATCTGAGCCTTGACCTTATCCAAAGGAAGTGTCTGCCCCGGATAGATTTTATCGACTTTAATAATATGCAATCCATACGGAGTTTCAACCAATCCGCTGACCTCTCCCTCCTTCAACAGGAAAGCCGCTTTTTCAAACTCGGGCACCATTTTGCCGCGTTCTATCTCACCCAGATCTCCCCCAGTACTAGCGGAAATATCTTCAGAAAACTCCTTGGCAACGGCAACAAAATCCACACCGGAGTGGATTTTCTTCAGAGCCAAGCGAGCTTTCTGCCATTTAATAAGCCTATCTCCTTCCGACAGTTTGTCATCCATTAAAAACAAGATATGCCGCAACTTAAGTTTGCCAAGAACCCAATAGTCTTTGAGGTGCTGATTGTAATACGCTTCAATTTCCTCACCACTCACTGTAGCCCGCTTGCGGACTTCATAACCCACCACTCTGCTAATTAGTATTTGGTCGCGGATTTTATTTTTATAGTCTTCCAGAGACTTGGATTCCGCCTGAAGCATCTTTTCCAGGTCGCCATTATTAAGGCCATTCGTGCGTTTGATTTCATCAATGGCTTTGGTCACACTGGCTTCATCCACTTTCAACCCTAGTTTTTTCCCGGCATCAATCAAAAGCCTTTCTTCAATCATGCGCTTCAATTCCTCATCCATCACCATTTTCCGGGTGGGCATGGGTTGCACATTTGCTTTCTGAAGACTCATCATCTTCACAACGGTTCTTTCCTCCAATTCGCTCTGAGTGATGATTACTTCATTCACCTTCGCAATAATGCGATCAACCGTTTTGGCGAATGCCAGAGACACAGGAAAAAAGACCCAAACCAAACACAAAAGGCCGTAGCAAAACCAAATTTTAAATTGCTTCCAGGATTTCATATTTTATAATTATTTCCGATTTTTTTTTGATTTCTTCCACCCATGCGTGAAAAGCCTGCTCTTGGGCTTCGTGCAACAGTGTGGTGTGAATTTTCTTTTTGGATTCTTCAAAGCTCATTTTCCGTTCCGGCTTCTTATCCACAACTTTGAAGATATGAACACCAAAGGGTGTTCGAATGATATCGCTTACCTTATTGACTTTGAGCTTGAACACATCATCAAACCATTTGGGCATTTGTCCAGCCTCATAATAACCCATATCTCCACCCGTCTTACCTTCGGGGCTCGTCGAGTGCTGTTTCGCCAATTCAGAAAATGATTTCCCTTTGCGGATCAGCTTTGAAATCCTCCTCGCCTCATCCTCGGTCTCGACCATGATATGTAGAGTGCGAACTTGTTCGCCTTTTTGAAATTCCTCCATATGTTGCTTGAAGTAATCCAACAACTGCTCATCCGAAATTTCAATCTTGCGATTTATCACTTCTGCGATCAATTTCTTGATCAGCAGATGCGTCTTTAATTTACCTTCCCACTGAGACCGCGAGATTTCCTCAATATCCAGGGCTCGTTGAAAAGTATTCTCTTTATAACCTTCTTTTGCTTGATCCAGGTATTTCTCAAATTCGCCAGAAGAAACCTTGATGTCCTGCCGGACGGCCTCCTGGCGGAGCAAACTTTCCTGAATCAATTCATTAAGAATATTGGTTTTTAACCAAACGCTCTGATTGGGATCCAAGGTGTCATTTTTCTCAACCCGGTATTTCCTTTTCGACCATCTCAGCTCGTTCTGAAAATCTTCGCGTGTGATGTTCTCCTTGTTGACTATAGCCACCACATCAGCGCCATTCTCTATCTCATCAGTTTCACCGGAGCCGCATCCGACCAGCAAACTTGAAAAGGAAAAAATCAGAACCCATTGAAAAAAACTTTTAATACGTTCTGTTTTCATAAGCTTAATCTTCATCCATGCAATTCATGAGTTTTTGCAAATAAGAGCAAATCAATCCCGAGTCCTCTTTCCATCCTTTATTTCTCAATTTCAAAACAATGTGATATTCGGAAATCAACTGCATTCTCGAATCCAGGATTTCCATTAACTTGTGCGTTAAGAGCCGGGTATTCGAATCGATAGTCAACTTGACTTCTTTTTGCTTCAATTGGACTTTGGAAATATTGAGCCGTTGACAGTACAATTTGATTTCCAACAATACCAATAACTTCTCGACTTCTTCCGGAAACTGACCGTACCGATCCGTCAATTCAACTTTGAGGGTCGACAATTCTTCAAATCCATCCAATAGTTGCAATCGACGGTAAATCTCCAGCCTTTGATTCAAATCGGAAACATAATCCTTGGGGACGTAACCTTTAATTTCCAGATTGATTTCGGGTTCAATTTTGGACTCAATCTTCTGCCCTTTCATTTCCCGAATTGTTTCCTCCATCATTTTACAATACAAATCGAACCCGATGGCGGAAATATGGCCTGATTGATTGTGCCCCAGCATGTTACCGGTGCCGCGAATTTCCATATCCCGTGCGGCCAGCTCGAAGCCAGCGCCCAGGTCACTCATTTCCTCGATAGCGGTTAAACGTTTGCGCGCATCATCGCTGATGGCCAGGGCTCCCGGAATAAGAAGATAGGCATACGCCTGATGCTTGTAACGTCCTACTCTCCCCCGGAGTTGATACAACTGCGCCAGGCCGAACTGGTCGGCCCGGTTGATGATGATGGTGTTGGCAGAGGGAATATCGAGGCCCGACTCAATGATCGAGGTGCACAATAAAAGGTCGATTTCCTTTTCGATGAATTGCTTCATCACCTTTTCCAGCATTCTCTCCTGAAGCTGACCGTGAGCGATTCCTATTGTGATTTCCGGAACAATCTTCTTGATCATAGCGGCGGTTGAGTGGATGCTCTGAACCTTGTTGTGCACGAAGTACACCTGCCCCCCGCGATCCTTCTCCCGGAGAATGGCTTCACGAATGAGTTCTTCATCATATTTCCGGACATAGGTTTTAATCGATAAACGGTCACTGGGTGGAGTTTCGATAACACTCAGATCCCGCACACCCATCAGCGAAAAATGTAGCGTTCGGGGAATCGGGGTCGCACTCAGAGTCAGCACATCCACCGTGGCCCTCAGTTCTTTCATCCGCTCTTTGTGCTTGACGCCAAATCGTTGTTCCTCATCAACGATCACCAGACCGAGATCAGCAAACTGTACATCCTTGGACAACAAGCGGTGAGTCCCGACGAGGATATCCACCTTCCCTTCCTTTAATCTCTTGATCGTTTCTTTTTGCTCGCGGGGAGTGCGAAACCGGCTGACCATTTCCACTTGCACCGGATGCATATGAAACCGCTCCTGAAAGGTGAGCCAATGCTGCTGAGCCAATATCGTGGTGGGCACCAATACCGCAACCTGTTTTTTATCCAGTACGGCACTGAAAGCCGCCCGCATCGCCACCTCGGTTTTACCGTAACCCACGTCACCGCATATCAAACGATCCATGGGTTTCTCGCGCGCCATATCTTCCATGACATCTTCAATGGCTTTCAACTGATCCTCAGTCTCGACATATTCAAACGAATCTGCGAAATCCTGCATATGAACCGAATTATTCGAATAAACGTGCCCCTGTGTCATTTCACGGGACGCGTACACTTTCAGAAGTTCACCCGCCATTTCCTTCAGCGAATCTTTTATCTTTTTCTTTTGACGTTTCCATTGCGTGCCGCCCAACTGACTCAGAGTAGGGCTCTCTTCGCCACTCCCTGTGTATTTCTGAATCGCCGCCAGACCATCCATCGGAATATAAAGTTTCTGATCGTCGGCATAAAAAATTTCCAGAAACTCCCCTCCCCCTATACCTGTCGTCAACTCCTTGGTTCGGGTGTATTGGCCGATACCGTAATCCACATGCACCAACAAATCGCCTTCTTTTAAATCCTTGAAACCGCGTTGAAAGGGAGTCGAGCGCGATTTGCGGCGATGGCGGTGCTTGTGAGTTCGGCCGAATATTTCATGCTCGGCGACAAATACCGTTTTCATTCCAGAAAACTGAAACCCCTGGCTGATAAAACCGAGCTCCACCGGAAGGTTCAATTCCTTATCCACCAACAACTCATTCATGCGATGGACATGGCCCTTGGTCGGCGCGGCCATTGAAACCCGATAGCCTTCGTCGACCCATTTTCCGGCATGTTGCGCAAATAGATCGAATTTACCTTGAAAGGAAGGAATCGGTTTGACTTGAAAACGTCTGGCGGCTTCTCCATCACCCGAAAGATTCAAGGTGTTCAGAATCGTGTGAGGTCGTGACTCAATTTCCTTCAAAAATTTTTGAGTGGAGAGATACAGACGATCGGGCTCTGCGGCGACATCGCCGCGATCCATACAACGATGGTATTCCTCACGAGCCAGTTCTCCAAACTGATCGCATTTTTCCTTTAATAATTCCAGATCGTCCAGAACAATCAGAGTATTATCAGGCAGATAATCAAACAGGCTTTCCCTTTTATCAGCAAAGAAGGGAGCCAGCATTTCCATTCCCGAAAAGCTTTTTAAATTTCGAAGTTTTTCTACCAGCTCATCGAAGTGGGAGGCATTGACCTGATGGTCCTGACCGTATTGAAGGATGGCGTCGACGCCTCCCTGCAGATCCTTTTCAGTCAGGCACAATTCCCGAATAGGAAGAACCCTCACCTGGTCGCAATCTTCTATTGATATCTGCGAACTGACTTCAAACTTTCGGATAGATTCGATTTCGTCACCAAAAAACTCGATACGGACAGGGTGAGACTGATGCGATTGAAATACATCCAGAATATCTCCTCTGGAGCTGAACTGGCCACGTTCTTCCACCAAATGAGATCGGGTGTAACCATTGTCCACCAGACACATTTCGAATACTTCCCGGTCGAGAGGTTGCCCTTTTTGAATATCGTAAGTCAGGTTACGAAGTGAAGAGCGGGGCATGAGATACTGCAATGCCGCCTCCACGGGAACCACCAGAATCGGGCAATGATTCTCCAGTAATCCATTCAACGTCGCCAACCGCTCTCCCGAAACTTCACTGAAAGGAGACAACGGCTCATAGGGCAACAACTCCCAGGTCGGGAAAAACTGAGGAGATACCCGCACTTTTTCGTGATGGAGAAAATAACGTAAATCAGAGAGCCAGGTCTCGCCACTGACTTGGTCGGAGGTGATCACGACCTGGGGACGCTTGGAATGTTTCCACGCCTGCGCCAGCAGAAACGCTTTGGAAGCGCCGGGCAATCCTTCCACGCTGACCGACTGATTCAGCGTCTTGAGAGAATCCAACAAGTCGTTCCATTGATCGGTTTCCAGATCGTTCTGCTTCAAGGTTGAAGAGGTGGGAGAATTCATTAAGGATTCACAAAAGGTTTGGCTTTCTCAGGGAGCAGATGGTGCCACTTGGGCTCTCCCTCAGGCTTGAAATTAACGGTGACTACGAAGGAATCGCCTTCATAGAAGTTCAACTTGAAATTACCGCCGCCGAACCGCTCCACCAGATAATCTTCTGTCCGATCCCGAAAGGCGTTAAACTCGTCCAGCGTAAACTGTCCGATCTCATAAAAGTAAAGGGAGACCCCTTCATTCACTCCGGCGAGAAGAGTCAGGCGGAGTTCTTTATAAATTTCTTCAAATCGCTGGTCGCACTCCTCCTGAGTCGGGTCGCGCTTCAATTCCCGGCGTAGCTTGGGCTTGTAATAATCTCGAAAAGCCTGTTTAACCCACATAGTCGTCACTATCCCACTTGAATAAAGTTTCGTGTTTTACACTATTATACCAGCTCGACGCAATTTCCAAAGTCTTAAAACTGCTATAACTTATTGAATTGTAACATAAAATTACTTTTGTGAGCCGTAACCCAAAAGGTCGGAACAGGAAAACTGATTGCCGTAAGAAATTAGTTCCCCTATACTCCCAATCCAATTCAACCCGTGATATTTGATAAGTTTATTAGATTATGGCCTCCAATACCAACAAGGAAATTGTAAAAATCGGCCTGGTGCAAATGGCTTGCGGTGAAGATGCCGGGGCCAATATGAAAACCGCCGAACAGGGAATCCGACAGGCCGCCGGGCATGGAGCACAAATCATCTGCCTGCAGGAACTTTTCCGGACGCCCTATTTCTGCCAGACGGAAGACCCTCAGCAGTTCAACCGAGCAGAGGAAATACCCGGTCCCTCTACTCAGGCAATGTCGAAATTAGCAGCCGAGCTGGAAGTGGTTCTCATTCTGCCGCTGTTTGAGAAGCGGTCTACAGGGATTTATCACAACACGGCAGTGGTCATCGATGCCGACGGCTCCATGGCCGGGCGCTACCGTAAAATGCACATTCCGGACGACCCCGGTTTTCATGAAAAGTTTTACTTCACACCCGGAGATTTGGGGTTTCAAACCATTGCCACCCGTTTCGGAAAAATCGGTGTCCTAATCTGTTGGGACCAGTGGTTCCCTGAAGCGGCACGTCTCACGGCTTTATCAGGTGCTCAAATCCTGTTTTATCCTACTGCGATTGGCTACCAGGCTTTTGATGAGTCGGTTGCCGAAAAACAGGCGCAGGCCTGGCAAACCATACAAAAAGCCCACAGTATCGCCAACGGGGTCTTTACCGTCGTGGTCAACCGCGTGGGTCAGGAAAATCAGGTGAACTTCTGGGGAAAATCTTTTGTGTCCGATCCATTTGGTGAAGTCCTTATAGAGGCTTCTGCCAAGGAACCGGAAGTACTCGTTGTCGACTGCAATCTCGGCCTGATTGAGGAAACCCGGCAGGGTTGGCCTTTTCTGCGCGATCGCCGGATCGATGCCTACCAAAACCTGACGCGTCTATACATTGATCAAAATGACAACTGATTCCTACCCCGCTGACCTCGGCTATCGCATGCCCGCCGAATGGGAACCTCACTCCGCCACCTGGCTGACCTGGCCGCATAATCTTGAAACCTGGCCGGGACAGGATATGGCGAAAATCGAGGCGGTCTATGTTCAGATCATCAAGGCCCTTGCCCGAGGAGAAAAGGTCCACCTGCTGGTGAACCGGGAATCGGACGCTTTCAGGTTAAACAAATTAATCAAGAGTAGTGCTTCAACTAACCAAAATATAATAATTTATTCAATTCCAAACAACGATGCATGGATCCGTGATTACGGCCCCAATTTTCTGGTTCGGAAAACGTCTTCCGGCAAACAGGAGGTCGCCGCCAATCTGTGGAAATTTGATTCCTGGGGCGGCAAGTACGAATGGGACCTGGATGCCCGAGTGGGTAGCACCGTAATGGATTTGTTGGGGATGCCCCGCTTCGAACCTGAGATTGTTCTGGAGGGCGGAGCCATCGAGGTCAATGGCCAGGGCTTATGCATCACCACGGAAGAATGCCTGCTCAATCCCAACCGGAATGGCGGCCTCGAAAAAGCCGAGATGGAATCCTATTTGAAACGTTATCTGGGCATCCGGGAAATCATCTGGTGCAAGGGCAACCTCGAGGGCGACGATACCGATGGTCACATCGATAATCTGGTCCGCTTTGTAAGCCCCGATACGGTGCTTTGTGCCTGGGAGAAAAACACCTCGGACCCCAATCACGCCTGCCTCCAGGAAAACCTGAAAATCCTGGAGTCCTACCGAGATGCCAACGGCAAACCCCTGAACGTGCTCAAACTCCCCATGCCGGGTCGTATCAATACCAATGAAGGTCGCCTGCCCGCCAGTTATGCTAATTTTTATATCGGCAATCGAGCGGTACTATTACCCACCTACAATCATCGCAACGATGATGCGGTCGCGTCTCTCTTGGGGCGAATTTTCAAGGATCGGGAAATTGTAAAGATACCCTGCGAAACCTTCATTTGGGGCCTGGGAGCTATTCACTGCGTCACACAGCAACAACCTTAGGTGGGATTCTAAACTCGAAATTTATACTCTTTTTTCGGATCGCGTTCGCAATCGGGAGGAAAGTTTTTGCGCTTGTCGGCGTAGTACTGCTTCCGATGATCGCCATCTGAAAGCTTGTTGTAGGTGATGTAAAGCACCCGCCGGGGTTGGTCGGTCATATTCGGACCGGACCCGTGGGGAACAAATGAATCAAAAAATACCATGTCTCCCGGTTCCAGCATGACGGGCTCAAACTTCATTCCCTCCATGTTGTTATCGTTCAACGGTTCCCATTCCTTACCGATCAATCCCAGCTTGTGATGTCCGGCAGAAAGCTCAAGAGGCCCATTGTCGGCAGTGACCGGATCGATACAAATAAGCGCGGTGATAAAAAAAGGCGCATACACCCACCAGCCTGCCTGTTGATCCTGATGCCAATCAAACCCGCCGCCGCCGGGAAGTTTAAAGTTGATTTTGTCTTTGAACAACACTGCGGGCTCACTTAATAAATCCGAGACCACACCCTTTACCTGATCACTGTCAAACAGATCTTTGAAACCTTCATGGTATTCATATACGTTCTCCATCCGCTGAAGGAGACGCCTACTGGACTCCAAAAGACTCTTCTCGAAGTACATCATATATTTCCCAGGCTCTTCCGGATAGTTCTGGACTTCATCCACCCAGGAAATCAGTTGATCGGTCGCTGCAGACGCAACCGGTTTGCGGATCACAAGAAACCCGTCGCGAGTAAAATCTTGAAGTTGCTGTGGGGATAAAAAATGTGGTTGCATAAAGTTACAGGCTGGAAATAGACAAAGTTGAAGATTATCTTTCAGTTTCGGTATATTCAGGTAAGGAAGGTTTTTTGTATCTTCTCAGTTCCTCATCAAGAGATTCAATCGTTTTATTATTGCGGCGAATGATCGATTTCAATTTCATTTTGGCCAGCCATCCGTCTACCCACGCAAGAAAAAAACCAAGAGCCAATGATACCAATATCACGACCAAAAGAGGGAGACTGTAAGTATGGGAGTTCAGACTGAAGTCATAAAAACTGAGCTCCACCATACCCATATTTTTGACTGCAAAAACAGCAACAATAATGGACAGGACGATGAATAGTATAAATTTTACAGGCATGACGGCAAACCTCAAAGACGTTCAAACAAATAAGGCCTGAGACCCTTGCAAGGTCCCAGGCCTGGAATTCAAAAAAACTTATTCGTCTTCTTCATCCTCTTCATCGTCTCCACCGCTGGCTTCGGCGGCAGGTTCTTCAGCCGCTGGAGCCGGTTCTTCCGCTGGGGGTTCAACCGGTGCCGCTTCAACAACCGGTTCTTCTACAGGATGAGCTTCTGCCATGGGAGCCGGTTCGGCAGAAGGTTGTTCCAGGATAATTTTAAATGGCTTCTCTTCAGTAGCAGGTGCCGTTGGCGCAGAAGCCGGGGCAACCGATCCCGAGCCCGAAGATTTACCGGGTGATTCGGCACCTAACTCGCTCAGAAGGATTTCAATACTGGCGACGACCTGGTCTGATTTCGCTTGAACATCCGGGTTCGTGTTTTCCGTCACCGTCTGAATAGCCACCAATGCTCTTTTCAATTCGGTTACTGCGGCCTGCCGTTCATAATTCCCAAACCGGTCTTGCAGTTGCGATACGTCGGCATTGACTTTGGCCAGCTTGTCATCCACCTCTTGTTTGAGGGGACCAAATTTTTCTTCCAGCGTTCCAACCGCGGCATCCACACTACCTACTTTGTGATCCAAATCGCGGAGGAAAAACAGGATGACGATAATTGCCAAAGCACCCATACCAAATCCCAGGTACGCCAGGGCTTTCATCATGTTCATATCTTCTTTTTCTTCATTCACTGGAGGGACCGGTTTGTTAAAGTCTTCTTCTGTCACAGTATCATCTTTCGATTTACCCTGAGCATAATAGGAGCTGGCATCTTCCTGAGCTTCTCGTTTGATTTCTTCCATCCGGTCTGCAGGAGATGGATTCTGTTTCTCATTATCCGATTCGTTTGTCATAGCTCCCTCATACTGACTTTTGGCAATATATGGTATACACTCAAATTAATCAAATTGATTCCAAATTCCGACCATCGATGTATTTACTCAGTTTCCGCGTAAAAATGGGTGCAACATGAAGTATCTGGGGAATCTAAGCGTTTATCAAAAAACATCGCATTTAAAAGGCCTTAGGTCAAAAATGAAGCATGATATTACAAGTCCAAACTGTATATTGTCAAGGAAAATAAAGGCCGGTTTTCTAACGGTTTCTATACTTGCGTTTGCCATCATGGGGGTGCCTCTACCTGCCCTTTCGGCCCCTGATTTTGAACTGCTTATCACTCCAAATCAAGTCCAATCCTTAGCTGAAAAGGAACGGGTGGTGATCGATACCCGGCCCTCCTGGAAATACATGCTGGGGCATATTCCCGGAGCCCTCAATCTAAGCTCCTGGAAGGAGTTTACACTTAAGTCCAACGGAGTGGCCGGTCAAATCAATCAGGATAAAGAGTTTATTGTTCAAAAACTGCGCGCCCTCGGCATTGATCCTCAAAAAACCATTGTCATCTACGGAGACTTGTCCGACAAATGGCGTACCGACGGCCGTTTTTTCTGGATGTTCGAGTTTTATGGATTCAAGCGGGTCGCTCTGTTAAAAGGCGGATTCCAGAATTGGGAAAAAGCCGGGTTTCCAAAACAACGGGGGTTTGGACCGTCTCCCAAGCCCTCTGTATTGAAAACATCGGATATCCATTTCAACCGGGACATCCTGGCGGACCAGAGTTGGATCGCTTCACGGTTAGGTTCGCAGGGTGTTGCCCTGATCGACAATCGGGAAAAGCATGAATTCGACGGGGCCACGCCCTACGGTTCATCCCGGGGAGGCCATATTCCCGGCGCTCTTCATATTGATTGGCGGGAATTCTTTACATCGGAGGGAACTTTGAAACCGCGTGAAACTCTCGACGCTCTTCTAAAGTCGAAGGGTATTCAATCCAATCAGGAAATCGTGGTGTACTGTACGGGTGGAGTACGATCCGCTATGGCTTATTTCGTTTTCCGCCATCTCGGGTATAAAGTGAGAAACTATGACGGATCATGGTGGGACTGGAGCCATAATCCCAAACTGCCGATCGAATCCTGATCCCATAAACTTCCAAGAGGAAGTTTAATGCCGGGAACCTTCGGGCATTCCCTGTCCACGATTACCCCCCTGTGGTGGGCTTTCATTATGACCTGAACCTTCGTCATGACTGTGCTCACCGCCTGAACCGCCACCCATCATGGGATTTCCAGCAGGACGCCCGAGAGATTCCGAAGCATGAGTCAGCGCTTCATTATAATGCTTGAGAGCTTCCCGTGCATGTTTCAATGATTCAGCTCCGTGCATTTTCAGATCGGGAGAAGCATCGTCCATCTTCAAACTGAATTCAAAATGTTTGATCATTTCCTGAAGGTGTAGATAGCCTTCCTCGCCGTGCCCGAGACCCACACTGGCATGGCCACCCGACTGCGCCCACACAGGACTGGAGCCCAGCAGGGTGATTAATCCTATTAAAAAAATGGAACTGGTAACGCGTTTCATAAATCCTCCATGACCCAATAGCTATTAGGCCAAATCAATTTTTGACTTTCACACTGAGTATTCCAAGGATAAATATCCCCCAATTGATCACCCTTGTCAACCGGCTAGAGTACCTCCGCCCCCTTAACAGGGGGAAGAAATTTAGCCAAAGCGTTGTCGTGCTATCAAAATTTATCCTCGCCACCCCTGACTCGGACCTTAATTAAAATGCGTCCAAGACTCATCGCCCGCCGTTAATCGTCAGCCAGTTCCCTCCCCCGGTAGGGAGCGCCGAGCGGAGTACCTCCGCAGGTAACTTTAAAATCTAGTTTGGCGAAAGCAATCCGTTGATCGCGCCCTGATGCCCCGGCGAAATTGGCCCTGCGCCGAGCAGGGGCAAAAAAAATCCCCCGGAAAAACTCCGAGGGAAAGAAATCACTTTTGAAAATGGGAGGTGATTAAACCTGCATCCGCATCACTTCCTGATAGGCTTCTACAATTTTATTGCGCACCTGCATGGTCATCCGGAAAGCGGTATCCGCTTTGTTCACTGCCAGCATGGCACCGTGAACATTCTGCGACTCGCCGGAAGCCAGCTTCTCAATGGCCTGGTCCGCCTCTTTCTGCAGATGATTGACCTCCTCAATGGATTTGGCCAGAGTATCCGCAAAGGACGGCCCGGCTTCCCCGGCTTGATTGAGGCCGATCTTGCTATCAGCAGGAGACAGGCCCGGATTAAGGGCGGTCTTTAACTGTGTTTTAACAGTGATATCTTCCATAATTCCTATCTCAAGTTAGCACCCTTAAGTTACTGCGATTACGGCACATTGTCAACAACCTCGAATCTGCCTAAAACCCTATCCCTGAGGATTTTCAGTGATCGCAGCCCTTATGGTCGAACCCCGCTTGGCCATCATTTGTATGGTGGCATTGTAAGAAATTTGATTCTCCGACAGCTTCATCATTTCCTTGTCAATATTAACGTTGTTGCCGTTGGATTTGGCAACATCCGACTCCGTAAAGATATCAGCCTGCAATCCTTTGATATCAGCCTTATTGGGACCGATATGACTGCTATGAGTGGTACGCATTGCCAAGCTATCACCCGCACCTAAAGCGTCTCTCAAGGCCCCCTTAAAATCAATATCCGTGGCCTTATAACCCGGAGTATCAATATTGCTGATATTACTGGAAATCAGCAACTGGCGCTCTGACTGGACATCCAGCGCCTTCTTTAATACTAGCGGTGTTTTGTCGGCAAATAATAAACGGTCGATCAGCATAATAAACTCCTTAAACATTTAAGAGCAAATCTTATGCCAAGACTGCTCCGCTACTGACTCTAAATCAAAACATAATAACCTATTGTTTTTATTAGACTTAATCTACTGCGCCCACAATGATTTATCAACTCAATTGACTATAATATTGACGATAGGGAAAAAATTACCGATTTGCTCAGCACTTTTTTGACGCAGGCATTAAATTCAAAGCTTTAACCTGTTGCCATTACTGCTCCAAAAAGGTAAAATTGTGTAGATTTATTACTCACTCAATCCATTCTTATGACGACTGATTTCCAAAAACTAGGCCATACCTTATCCAGATTCGAAAAGGAAAATCTTTCGGAAATTCTGCATTTGCTGGCCACCGATTTAAAGAGCACCTATCAATGTGATTCGGTCCGCATATATCTGGAGGATCTGTATGAAGGCATGCTGATCTGCAACTATGTGACCGGCCAAAACCGGCCCGACCAGCATCGCATCACTAAATACATTTCACCCAAAGAATCCATTACTTCGAAGGCATTCTATGAGAATTCAGTTGTGGTTTCCTGGAATGTTCCTGGCGGCTTTTCCAGCTTTCGTAATCCGGCACTTTCCAATACCAAGAGCACCGCTGTTTTTCCTATCACCTACCAGATGCGACCCATCGGCACGCTGAGTCTGGATTGGAATGAAGAGGGTGAGTTTTTGACTGAGGAGGAAATTGAAGAGATCACCCGCTTCCTCGGAGACAACAGCCCCATCATAGAAAAGGCCAAACGTTACCATCAGAACATTTCATTTTCCCGTCATTTGGATGATGCGCGTAAAAAAGACGGCGCCTGGCTGATGATGCGGTCGGCAGTGAATCTGATCGAAAATCTCACTTTGGCTTCAGTCCTGGTTCCCGTATCTCAGGCCCAGCCTCTTCAAAAAAGTGGTAGCCCTTCGGACCTGCTTGAAATTCTCGCGGTTTATTCGCAAAAATTTGAACACGCGAGCATCTATAACAACAAAGAGCAAATCCGTGTGCTGGATGGTCAAAATCTGATCAACCGGATTATACAATTTGCTCCCGATACTGGCCTGGTGATGAAAGATCTTAAACAGGAATCGGTCTTCCATGAAAACGTAATGGATGAACAATTCCCAAGAAAAGACATCGCCAGCCAGATCAATCTGGTGTCTCTCTACCAGGTTCCAAAATTCGATTCGAAAACGGGAAAGTTCATCTGCGCCGTCAGTTACTACACCAGCGAGCCCTACGAGTTCACCACCTTCGAAAAAGCCCTGCTACAACAGCACGCATCCATGGTGGAAAACCTGATTTTGGAAGAAAGCCACGCTCATATTGAAATTCAGGTACTGAGCGAAATTGAAGAACTACTGTCCGATCAAAACAGTTCCCTGCAATCATTTCTGCAAAATATTCTGGGTAAAACTTCGGAATTGCTCGGAGCGGATTGCGGCACCATCTCTCTATTAAAAATGATCGACGGCAAACCCTGGCTGGTGGTCGAGGACGATCAAGGCAATCTCATTGGAGCCAAATCGCGCGCCTGGAAAAAAAGCGAGATCCCTCCCCTGCTGGTGGGAGGTAATGATCTACCGGATGAGATGAAGTCGGTCAACGGAAATTGCGCTCATACAGCACGACCCATCCTATTCTCCGACGTGACCAATACCACCCTGACCCAGGGGTTCTACAAAAACCTGTCATCAGCTATTCGCTCCGAACTGGCTGTGCCCATCATTTATGAAAATAATGTCTTGGGAGTGATCAACCAGGATGGTTTCAAACAGAATCATTTCAAGGAAGAGCACAAGAAGATCCTTCAGATCGTCGCCAGCTTGATCGGACAAAAAGTGTATCACCTGAAACAAATCGAAAACGTGCGTGCCGAAATGTCCGTCATGCGCGAAGAGATTGAATACCGCGACCCCAAAGTGTCCTCGTATTATCTCGGTAACGTCATCGGTAAAAGCCGCAAGATTCACAACCTGGTCAAGCAGATTAATACGGTGGTGGATTCGATCAGCCATCGCATGCTCCACTGGGACCGGGGCAAACAGCTTGAGGCGATCATGGGTATCCCTTCACTGTTGATTACCGGCCAAACCGGAAGCGGCAAGGAGTTTTTCTTCAATAATATTTATTCACGCCTGCACGAAATTTTCCGGGCCAACCGGGGAAATAATTACGAACTTCACTTGCGGAAGACCAATATCGCCGCTTACAGCGGAGACTTGACCTATAGCGAACTGTTCGGCCACAAAAAGGGATCGTTCACCGGGGCCGACTCGAACCGGAAGGGTATTTTAGAGGAGGCCAACGGCGGCATCGTCTTCCTCGATGAGATTGGCGATGCCGATCCCAAAACTCAGGTCCAACTCCTGCGTTTTCTCGATACGGGTGCCTTCATGCGACTGGGAGAAAATGAATCCCGTTATTCGCGAATCTTCCTGATCGCCGCCACCAACAAAAATCTACTGGAGGAAATTGAAGCGGGTCGGTTTCGTGAGGACTTGTATCACCGACTCAATGCGATCGGCTTTCAAATCCCTTCACTCAATGACCGGAAAGAAGACATCGAGGACCTGGCCATCCATTTCCTGGGCCGATTGCATCAGGCCTACAAAAAAGATCCCAACAGCCCACCGCCTCATTTTGATCAAGCCGCTATTGAGTTTCTCAGCAATCGAACGTACCGGGGCAATGTTCGCGAGCTCAAAAATTTATTATTGAGAGCTCTCTTGTTTTGTAAAAATTCATTGATCACCCGGGAGGATCTGGTGAATGCCAGCGGTGAGGAATGGCGGGAGTTTCCTTCAACTACGGAAAGTAGTAACTGGGCGGACGACTTACTGGAAACGATGGAGCAAGGCAGGGGTGACTTTTGGACGTCTGTTTATCATCCTTTCCGGGGCAAGCACCTGACACGGGATGCCGTGTCCTCTTTGATTGAAACGGCAAAAAGGCGCTACCAAACCAACCTGCCCGGCCTTGCGGTCAAACTCGGCGTATGCAGTGATCAGTTCCGAACCGACTCGGAGGAAAACAAAAAATTTCTCAGTTTCAAAAACTTCCTTTATAAGACCGTCAAGATCACCCATAACTGACTGATATCTCCATACTCCGGTTTTCAAGTGGACGAAACACACACTCACTGCTACAATAGGTTCTACGTGAGCCGAGTCATCCAGACTTCCCCGTGGCCCCGAAAAAACATACATACTTGAATTATCAAGGCTTGCCCGCACAGAAGACGCGACCGGTAACCTGCTGGAATCACCCAACACCTTGTTAAGAACGACTAATATACAATTTTAAGAATGGATAAGGAGAATTAAATGACCTCAACGGTTGTCGCAGAAAAATACAAAGTTAAGGATCTATCGCTGGCCGATTGGGGCCGCCAGGAAATCATCATCGCGGAAAAGGAAATGCCCGGCCTGATGGCTCTGCGTGAAAAATATGGCAAAAGCAAACCGCTGAAAGGCGCACGCATCGCCGGCTCCCTCCACATGACCATCCAAACGGCGGTGTTGATGGAAACCCTCATTGAACTCGGCGCCGAAGTGCGATGGGCTTCCTGCAATATTTTCTCGACGCAGGATCACGCGGCGGCGGCTATGGCCAAAGCGGGAATCCCCGTGTTCGCGTGGAAAGGCGAAACCGAAGAGGAATACTGGTGGTGTACCGCACAGACACTTCCTTTCGAAAACGGTCAAGGCCCCAACATGATTCTCGACGACGGCGGTGATCTCACCGGCTACGTGCACGAAAAACATCCTGAGTTGTTGGCAGAGATCAAGGGGGTCACCGAGGAAACCACAACCGGCGTACACAAACTCTACAAAATGATTGAAGATGGCGAGTTGAAAATTCCCGCGATGAACGTTAACGACTCCGTTACCAAATCAAAATTTGACAATCTATACGGTTGCCGCGAATCGCTGGCAGATGGCATCAAACGCGCCACCGACGTGATGCTCGCCGGCAAGGTGATCGTGGTCGCCGGTTACGGCGATGTCGGCAAAGGTTGCGCGCACTCCATGCGATCCTACGGCGGACGCGTGCTGGTCACGGAAATCGACCCCATCTGCGCCCTGCAGGCGGCGATGGAAGGCTTCGAAGTCACCACCATGGAAGACGCCATTGTCGAAGGCGACATTTACGTCACCACCACCGGCTGTGCGGACATCATCCGCATCGACCATATGGAAAAAATGAAGGACACCGCCATCGTCTGCAACATCGGCCACTTCGACTGCGAAATCCAGGTGGAGAAGCTGAACAATTTCCCCGGCATCAAAAAAGAGGAAATCAAACCACAGGTGGACAAATACACCTTTCCCGATGGACATTGCATCATACTTCTGGCAGAAGGCCGTTTGGTGAACCTCGGTTGTGCCACCGGGCATCCTTCGTTCGTCATGTCCAATTCCTTCACCAATCAGGTGCTGGCGCAGATCGAACTGTACACCAAGAAGTATGAATTGGGCGTTTATGTATTGCCCAAGAAACTGGACGAGGAAGTGGCGCGACTGCACCTCGGAAAACTGGGCGTCAAGCTGACGAAGTTGACCGACAGCCAGGCCAAATACTTGAACCTTCCAGTTGAAGGACCGTACAAGCCAGAGCATTACCGCTACTAGCCGTAGGGGCAACTGGTCCGACTTTGACTGTCATCGGCCAACGTTCCAAGCAATAAATGCGTCCCTACAAACCGGAGCATTACCGCTACTAGCCATAATAACCATCAAAATGCAAAACGGCGTTCCCATCATGCGGGAACGCCGTTTTTTTATTGATTTTTCTCTGCCTCTTGAAGTGCCTTACTGAGAATAGTTTCGGAGGGAATCCCCAAACCCGTATCCTGATAGATCCGGCATTTGAGACCGTACTCAGAAGTTTCTTCCCGGCCCTCAATATCTACTCCATTGATTCGAATAGAGGGGGAGCCTAGGAACCGATGCTGAATAGCCAACTCCGGTGAGGTCACTTCAATTTTCTCGATGGCTACTGTAATATCGCGTTCCAATAATATTTGTTCAAGGAGAGACAGTGCGGATTGATGCCCCGGACAATCTTTAAAATATAGAAACTCAATTTTCATTTTTTACATTCAAAGCGGATGATTTCTTAGGAATCGAACCATCCAGGGAATGATTTGTTCGTCGGTATCTTCCACTACGTAATGACCCGCCTCTGCCACTTCGTGTACCTCTGCCTCGGGAAAATACTTTTTCCACCGCTCCAGAAAGTAATCATTGAAACAGAAATCCTGCATGCCCCAGATAATCATTGTCGGGCGGTCCCGAAAGTGACCTAACTGTGATTCAATATACTCGACTACGGGATAACTCGGGACATCCGGCGTCATGGGAATATCCTGCACAAACCTCAAATTGGCGATGCGGTTCTCAGGAGAATTATAGGGAGCGAGATATCCTTCGCGGACTTGACTTGTCATGCGTCCGGAGACTTTACTGGCCCACGCCACCCCACATTTGGCAAACAGGTTGAACCATAAAATGGCCAGTGGACCTATGATGGGTTTCCGGCACAGGTTGATACTAAAAGGAATATGGTCGGAAAGAAACGCGGCAGTGTTGAAAAAAACGAGACGTTTGATTTTTTCGGGATGCCGCACGGCATAGCCCATTCCGATGGACCCGCCCCAATCGTGCACCACCAGCGTAATATTATCGAGGTTCAGGTGATCGACCAATTTTTCGAGGTTATCGATGTGTTGCGAAAGTGTGTAGTTGTATTCCTGCGGTTTGTCGGACAGTCCGCATCCCACATGGTCCGGAACCACGCATCGGTATTGACTTCGCAGTCCTTTGATCAGGTTACGGTAATAAAACGACCAGGTAGGATTACCGTGGAGCATGAGCAGGGTTTCGCCCTGCCCTTCGTCGAGGTAATGTAGGCGGTTGGAGTCCAACTCGATGAACCGGGACTCGAAGGGATACAATTCGCGAAACGGTTCCAATGAAAAACCGCTCACCATTCCAGTCCCATCATCAGGCAGTTGAGCCCACTGCCGATACCCAGCAAGGCGACCGAATCACCTTTATCAAGAGCGCCCTGTTCTTCACCGATGGCGAGAGTGACGGGCAATGCGGCCGACCCGGTGTTGCCGAGATACTCCAGAGTGGAAAAATCCTTTTTCAAATCCAATCCAAGAGTTTCATACAAAAGTTTGCGGTGGATATGACCGACCTGATGGCAAAACACTTTATCCACATCCTCATTCTTCCAACCGAACTCGGACTGGGTGATCTCCCAGGTATCTTTTGCCAGTTGACAGCCCTCCTTCATCAACGTCTCCGAATCAGTTTCCATGAGTGGAGAGGAACCGGCGCCCATACCCATATCTTCATTACCCTGACATAAATCATTGAATCGAGTTTCCGCCCGTCCGACAGCGCCCATCAGTCGATGTCCTTTAGTAGAAAGATCCTTGTTTACCAGTAACACTGCCACCGCCGCGGAACCGATGGTCATCGAGGCAAAAGCGGATTTGATTTTAGCGCGGGAGGGATTGGGATCAGCCAACAACGTCTCTATAGTAGTATCGACGAGCGGTCCGCCATTTTCACCCGACACGATCAAACCGGCTTGAATCTGTCCCATTTCGATCATATTCGCTACATGGACCATACCGTTGAGCACACCCAGGCAGGCATTGGAAATATCGAATACAAGAGAATCGTTCGGCAATTTTAAATTATGATGAATGACCGAAGCGGTGGCAGGTTCCAGAAAATCGCGGCACACCGAACCGGAGACGAGGCAACCGATCTGTTTGCGGTCGACTTCCGTTTTGGACAAGGCGTGTTCTCCGGCAAGAGAACTGACTTGGCTGGGGAACACGCCCTTTTCAAAAAAACGGCGCTCCCGGATGCCGCTCATCATTTCCAGTCGGCCGAACGGAAGTTTCAACTTTTCATAGAGGGGCGCAAGCCTTCTCTCAAGATCCTCGGAGGTCACGATATTTTTGGGTAGATGATACCCCAGTGACTCTATGTAGACGTTTTCGAATCGCATAAATTAGTGTGAGAAAAGGAACTTAACCCATGACCTGCATCTCATAATATTTCTGGTATTGTGGGCAATCGACCATCAATTCGTCGTGAACACCGGAACCGATGATTTCTCCCTGCTCCATGACAATGATACGATCCGCGGTTTTAATGGTGGACAACCGGTGGGCAATGACGAATGTCGTGCGATGTTCCATGAGGCGGTGCAGAGCATCCTGAACCAGTTTTTCGGATTCCGAGTCCAGGGCAGAGGTCGCCTCGTCGAGCACCAGAATCGGCGCGTTTCTCAAAATGGCACGAGCAATGGCGATTCTCTGCCGTTGTCCGCCGGAAAGCATGACCCCCCGCTCGCCAATAACGGTGTCGTAGTTATCATCCAACTGTCGGACAAAAATATCCACATGAGCCGCTTTAGCGGCTTCCAAAACTTCTTCTCGGGTGGCGTCAGGACGGCCAAACTGGATATTGGCCAAAATGGTATCATTGAATAAAAATGTTTCCTGGGTGACCAAAGCAATATTGCTTCTCAGGGAATGACTGTTCAAATCATTGATGTTATCACCGTCGATCAGAATTTCGCCTTCTGTTACGATAAAAAACTTAAACAGAAGATCCGCCAGAGTACTTTTACCGGCTCCACTCATTCCTACAATCGCAAGAACATCCGATTTCTTAATCGTCAGATTGATGTTTTTCAAAACCATCGCATCCCGTGACGGATATTTAAATGAAACATTTTTGTATTCGATCTGATGCTGAAATCCAGTCAGGTTCATTTTCCCCTCCCGCATTTTTTCCGGTTCTTCATCAAGAAGAGAATAAACACGTTCGGATGCGGCGATAGCGGTTTGAACGTCCGTGTAAGTCTTAAATAATATCCGCATGGGATCGTACATCATGAACATTCCCAATATAAAAGCGAAGAAGGTCCCTTGGGTTACCTCCCCGCTCAAAACCTGAGAACCACCATACCAGAGAACAGCAGACCCCCCCAAGACACCGAGAACCTCCATCAAGGGTGAGGTCAATTCGGTATATTTGATATTCTTTTTCATGTTTTCGAGAAATGCCTGATTGTGTTTGTCGAGTTTTTTCTCCTCAATTTTTTCCAGGCCGAAGGCGCGGACGATTTTGATTCCGGTAAAGGACTCCAACAGGGTGGAGTTGATATCGGCAATGATCTCCTGCCCTCTTCGACCCAAATGCCGCAGTTTTTTCCCCACAGTGGAAACGGGAATCAAGGCAAACGGGATTACAAAAATGGCGATCAGGGCCCAATCCCATTTGAGATAAAAAATCCAGCATACCAACCCCAGAAACATAACACTGCTTTGCAGAGCATCTTTCACTTGCCGGGCCAAAGTCAACAGCATGGCATTGACATCATTCACCGCCCGGGACATTAATTTCCCGGTAGTATCTTTCTCAAAAAAACCATAGGGAAGTTTATGGATGTGTCTGAAAATATCCATTCTGGTTTTCGCAATCAATTCCCACCCGATCTTGAAAATCATACAACTCTGCCAATACCGAAGCCCCCCTTTGACGACATAGAGGACGATGAGAACCAGCGGAATAATATTCAGCATGAAGGCGTCTTTTTCAACGAAAATCTTGTCAAGAGCCTCTTTAACCAGAGGGACGGGTGACGTGGAAAGAGCACCCACGATGACCGAAGTCACCAGAACCAGGATAACTTTTCCTTTATAGGGGATGAGATTGCGGAGCAGACGTTTATAAAGTTTTAAATCCATACTAAGTATTATAAGCCGTAGAGTGAGTTTTTAGGAAGGTGAAATCAAAAGGAAAAGAAAAACCCCTGCTCGTCATAAGAGATACAACGCAACAGGGGTTTAATCTTAAATTGTTGGCAATTCGGAGACCTTTTAGAAAATCCAACCGGGGTTGGATGGAAATCATTTGCCGAATTTATTTCTTTTGCGGGATAAAATCTTCCAGAGTTGCTCCGTTTTTGACCAATTCATTCATGACCTTGACGGACTCCTCAATCCCTTTTTCACAAAATTCCAGACTGATGTTATTGGTATTCTGAGAATGAGCGTAATCCAACACTCGCTCCATGGTGTTGTCCCTCATGAAACCCTTGGGTACTTTCTCAACTCGGCCAATCGCATCATCCGACCAGAAATACTGAGAGGGATCAATTTCAACGCCTTTGCTGAAATTTTTACCTTCGAATTTAAGCAAATCTCCGTAAGCCTTGAATCCTTCGGTAGGCGTTTGAGTCGCGTCATGGCCATTACCATTAGCGGGCTTTGACTCAGCGGCCTGACTGTCGTTGAGCAGATCCTTGGCAAAAGCCACCGAGATTGTAGCGACTTTCTGTACCCGCGCATTTTTCTCAATCCGTGCATGGGCACGTCTCCGAATATGACCTTCGGGGAACTGGTTCAGATAATCCAACGCATCCTGCGTCCAAGTCACCTGTACCGAATCGAAAGTAGTGACCGTTGTGGAATCACTCTTCTCTTCGCTGTCGGCCTGGAATCCCGATTTGTCCATCGTGAACAAACTCTCGGCTCCGGCACCACAGACACCGCACTTAACAACATCTTCATCCACGATACTGCCGCACTCGTTACATTTGAGAGTTTTCTGATCCTCAACCTTTTGTTCCTGAACCTTGGCGACTTCTTCAGCAAATTTCTGTTCCATCGCTCGGCCTCGATCCTCAATCATGCCTTCCAGAGGATCTTCGCCTCGTGCCACCTTGTCTCGCATCTGGTCACCGATACCGTACATCGCCTGCATGGCTCCGGCGGGCAGAATCTTTTCACACGCCTCGGTAATAACACTGGAGGTGATCATGCTATGACCGCGTTCCAAGGCGTAGCGCAGAATTGCGGAAGTCGCCATGGGGCGTACAAAACCGGGGATTCTTTTCAAGCGTTCTTTCGCCTCGGCGGTCCAGTCGATACTTTCTTCCGCCAGCATATCAACCGGCGGCTTGTAAACCCGGCTGGACAGGAAGACGTTACACGGCACCATGCGTAGCAGGTTTTCCGTGTTGCCGCCGATATCCATATCCGGTGCACTGTGAACCCCGATGCGGCCGAGAATCAACATATAAGGATTTTCCTCGCGGGCATACTGCAGGACTTTCTCAAACACCTTGCCGTCCAGCAATCGAATGGTACATTCCATGCCCTCGTCTTCCACCATTTTCCGGGAGACTTCGAGATGGGACTGGTAAATTTTGGCAAGACCCTTGTCGATGATGTCTTCGTGCAGTTTTTCCTGCTGTTCAAACTTGAACACCTTGGCGGCATCTTTGGAGAGCACACCGGTCAGGCTGTTGAACATGGCATAGTGAAAATAAGGATCGAACGTGGAGATCACTTCGAGAGGCTTGTTCAGTGCTTTCGCCATGTCAATGGCGGTTTTCAAACCACCGTATGATTGTCCACTGCCGTCCACCGCAACGACGATCTTGTCGCTGGAAGATTGCTGTTCGTGAATGGCGGGCACATGCTTGACGATCAAAGTGTCGGTCTCAATACGGCGGATCACCCGCTCGGTCACGGTACCGATCTGACTGTCTTTAATCGCGCCCAGACCCAAGGCTCCTATGATAACCAAATCGTAATTGGACTCTTTAATATCCCGGACCAACTCGATCCAGTTCCGTCCTTCCAGTGATTTGCCGACAAAGGGAATGTTGTTCGCCTTACATTTGTACTTCGGTACATCCAGATAGGAATCCGTGATAACCTCCATCCCCTTGGTGATGAGCTGGTCATGGATTGCTCTCTGCTTTTCGAGTTCCTGCTCGTCCTGATATTCTTCAGGCAAACCGCTTTCCATCTGGCGGAAGCGGACGTCATGCATTTTAGCCGCATACACATGACTGGCCGAAATGGTGGTGTCTTCCGATCCCTTGGCAAATTCCAAAGCCAACTCAACACAAGCATTCGAGTAGTCGGAGTTATCGACTGGAATGTAAATATTTTTGAACATGGGGTTAGTCTCTCCCTTAATCTATAAACTCAATTTGAATTAGTTATCAGGTGAAAAATCCACAAACACAGCCCTGCTGGATGCGACGTAATGCCTTGAAAAACCAACAGTGTCAACTGCTTGCGAATTCTAGCAAAAATATACAGGGTGTCAATATAAAACCCTGTTTCTCAGAAGCCTTCCCCATCCCTGCCGGGTGGCGAAACCTTCCGGGAAATACCCCTCAGAAACAATCCGAGAGGCGCTTGCGCATTGAGCAAACAATTGAATTCAATGGCCTCAATCCGGAGTCGTTCGTGATAAATTTTTACATCCTCATTCGAACTGGATTGAGTTATAATCCTCTCAATATACGAGGGGGCATTATACACAGAATCAAACATAATTCGCACCATTCGAGACAATAACTTCGTGTCCAGCTACCCCTCATCAACTTTAAAAGCCCGATAATTTACCGATGATTGCGGCCCCATGTGGCTTGAACCTATTGAATTTTAAGCCTTTTGGCCATACAAGGAGAACCTGGATGATATTTTCTGGAAAAGAGGAGCTGACTCACCACCTCAAAAGCATGGTGAACCTGTCCAATGGCTCCGTTCATTTGGAAAATGCCGACAAATTGCGCGGTACCCCACTAGACATACTGGTAAAAAACTCCGTTTTGAACCCCAACGGTGAAATCCGCGGGAATTGCCGCTATATCATCAAATCCGTAGCGCAGGAATTGGGGATCATTCCAGCATCGATCCAGGACCTCTATCATGCGCGGGGCCACGGCAAGAACAAAGGATACACGGTACCCGCCCTGAACATCCGCGGATTGCCCTATGAGATGAGCCGCGCCATTTTCCGGACTGCCAAGGCGACCGATTGCGGAGCCTTCATTTTTGAGATCGCCAAGTCGGAAATCGGATACACCCTCCAAAGGCCACACGAATTGATGGCCGTTATCCTGGGGGCGGCGATTCAGGAACAGTTTACGGGACCGGTGTTCGTCCAAGGCGACCATTTCCAGATCAACGCCGCAAAATATCATGAAGACCGGGACAAAGAAGTCAACGGACTCAAGGCGCTCATCGACGAGGCCATCCAAGCCGGATTTTACAACATCGATATCGACACTTCCACACTCGTCACCCTCGATCCGGAAGACGTCAAGGAACAGCAACGGTTAAATTTTGAAGTGGGAGTGGAGTTGACCTCATTCGTCCGCGAAAAGGAGCCGGTAGGCATTACCGTTTCGGTGGGAGGAGAAATCGGGGAAGTCGGCAAGGAGAACAGCAACGAAGCGGAACTCCGGGCCTACATGGATAATTTCAACGAAGACCTGGCGAAGGTCAATCCGAACTATACCGGAATCAGTAAAATTTCCATCCAGACGGGGACCAGTCACGGTGGCGTCCCTCTGCCCGACGGCACCGTGGCGGAAGTACAACTGGATTTCGAGACCCTCGAAAACCTGTCCCGCATCTCACGAGAGGATTACCATCTCGCCGGAGCAGTTCAGCATGGCGCCTCCACCCTGCCCTCCGACCTGTTCCACAAATTCCCGGAACTGGAAACGGCGGAAATTCATCTGGCCACCAATTTCCAGAATATGATTTATGACAGTCCACATTTTCCCGCAGACTTCAAACAGGAGATTTACGCACACCTGCGCCAGGCGTGCGCCGATGAGAAAAAACCTGACATGACCGACGAGCAGTTCATTTACAAAACACGCAAAAAGGGATTTGGACCGTTTCGACCTCAGTTCTGGAATCTTCCGGAACAGGTCAAAACCGAAATCGGGAAAGAACTGGAAGGTGAATTCCATTTTCTGTTCAACAAGTTGAACGCTCAAAATACGACTAAATATGTCCGGGAAGCCGGTACCCCCCACCCCATCACTCCCAACCTCCAAAACGAAATCCAACACGGCTGATTAACATCCATAAAAAAAGCCCTCCTTCCTGCAGGAAGGAGGGCTTAATATAGTTAATCTATATTCTAGATAACACAGCCTAAACAACTATCTGCCATACAATTTATCCTTTGTTTTTTAGGCCTGGTACTTCGCTCAAGACGCCTTCCGGAACCTTGTCCTTGTTGTTACGGGAGCGCATGAGGACAATGGACCGGGCCACTTTGGGATCCTGTAGAATCCTCAGACCTGCGTTGACGACTTCTTCTTTGGTGAGATTTTTAATGGCTTTTACCAGTTTCTTTTTAAAGTCGAAGTCGCCTTTTTCATCGACCGCGAAGTAATACAAATCTCCGGCCACTTCGGCGATGCTTTCGCCTTTTTTCTCCAGGGAAACAATCAAACTCTTGCGATGTTTTTCAAATTCCTCATCGGAAAGTTCATTGAATAATTTGTCCGATGCTTCCATCCAGCCTTCGATCCGTTTCTGCAATTCAAAAGGACCGTAGCCGGCGGACTGGATAATCATTTTGAAGAAGAGACGCTCCTCGACCTGATTCTGAAAACTCCAGACGATGTATCCCAATTGTTGATTGGTGCGCATCTGGGTATAGAAATCACTTTCAACAATAGAGGCCACCATTGAGGCCCGGGCCTGCGATTGAAAACCGCGTTCTCCAACCTGCAATGTATAAAAGATGGAGTTGTTGTTGTCGGCGATTTGTTTGGAAAACTGTATCTTCTCACCCGGAGCGAACACCTTAACCACTTCCTGATACCGCTCCGCTTCCGGCAGTGGCTGGCTTTTCATTTCTTCAAGAATCAGATCAAGACTCTTGCGAGCCTGATCTGCATTCCAATTGCCATGAATCACGCCGCGGATAAATACTCTCTCGTAAAGCTGGGTCGCGTATTCCTTGATGTCATTCAGCGATAAGGTCTGCAATGCAGAAATCAATTGCTCTTCAGTGTATTGTTTGGCAATCCAGAACTGCCGGTTGTAATAAGCGGCCCTGGAATAGGATTGCCCCAGCTTCTTATTCTCCAAATTACGAATGATGGCTTCCTTGAGGTTCTGGAATTTTTCCTCATCGACACGAACCTGCCTCAGGTTTTTGGCAACCAACCGGAGCAGATCCGTCGTCCGTTCGGAATAACCGCCGACCGACAAGGTCATCCCACGTTTTTCAATAGCCATGCTATAGGACAAACCGGCCAATGAAATGGGATAGGTGATTTCATTCAGCCCCTCTTGCAGAGCCACTTCATAGAGTTTGGATTGAGCCAGATGTTCCACCGTGTCGTACACAAGGGGCGTCTCAATTAACAACTGGATAAAAACCTTGGGTTGCTTGAAACGATCATCAAACTTGAACCAGACTTTTGCGTACTCATCATCCCGTACGGTTATGGGCTTGTTTTCGATCAACTCTAAATTGTAGGGAATGAAATCATTTTTTTCAGGATAGGTCATCCCGTCGACCCGGGGTGGATTCACCAGCCTCTGAAAGGATTCCCCTCCCACTTCCTGATAGGCATACTCTGTGCCAAAATATTTTTCAACCTTGTCCGTTTTCACCTTCTGGCTCATCAGGCTGACCAGCATATTCTCCGGCTTCAGGGTTTCCAGAATAGCCCGATAGGCATCCGGCTCGTATTTTTTAAACAGGTACGGAAGGGTCTCAATATCCTCCAATTTGTATCTCTGCATTTGAGCCACACGCCCCGCAACATAGCCCATCCCCTCCTGCGGGCTTTTCCAATCAAAATCGGTCTGCGCCATGGTCTGAATTTCCTTGAAGGTGTACTCCTTCAAACCCGATTTGCGAAGCATCTCAATATAAGCGAACACCAGTTCCATGATCCGTTGGTACTCGGTCTCACCCTTCTCAGTAAGGCTAATATTTATGTCAAAGGTGGAGATGTTGGGATGGCTGTCCCCGCCCCCGGCGGACAAACCCAGCGCCAGACCTTCCTCTTTCAACTTGGACAACAGAGAACCTTTGCCTTCATAACCCAGCACAGAAGCCACCACGGAGGCCGGTTTGCTGTCCAGGTGATCCTGAAGACGTATCGTCGGAAACTCGAGTCCCAACGAACGGCTATCCCTGATCGTTTTAATTTTAATCAGCCGATATTTATCTTTAAGCGGTTTACGAAAATTGGGATCGATGAAAGGTTTCTCGACAGGATGATCGGGGATATCGCCAAAATATTGCCGAGCCAGATGCTCCTGTTCACTCAACGAGAGATTGGAAAGCATCGCCAGTCTCATATTAGAGGCGGCATAATATTTTTTATGGAACGCCAGAAGAACGGCGCGATTATCACCGGCCAGGGTTTCTTTACTGCCGATGCCAAATTTCCTTATCGGATGCCCCTGCTCGCTGATCTGGTGTATCAAATGATTGCTCCGCCAGCCGTCCTGCAAACGGTTTTTATCAAACTCGCTATTAACGGCGTTGACTTCACGCGCGGCATATTTTTTGGCAAACAACGGCTCGCGAAAAAAACCGCTGAAACGGTCGAGAGCTCCATCAAAGGCATGATGGCTGACCTGAAGGAAATAATTGGTGATATCCGCCCCCGTATAAGCGTTGCTGGCTCCTGAATTGGCGCTCAGGTAATCCTTGAACGAACTGACCTCGGGGTATTTTTTCGTTCCCAGAAAAAGCATGTGCTCCAGATAGTGGGCCAATCCTTGTTTTTCCCATGGATCGTGCAATTGCCCTACTCCCACCGACAAAGCGGCCGCACGTCGATCCACATCAGGATCATGTACAAGTAGTACCTGTAATCCATTATCCA
>JAJDBJ010000028.1 GCA_029261395.1 Nitrospinaceae bacterium | reverse complement strand
CCGCATGGGGTCGTGGTAAGGCTTATCTCCATTGAAAACCGTTTGGATTGGAAGCCCAACACATAGATCACTTTGGGAGCCATACATGACCCCTATGTTGCCCACCACATTGTGATACACCTTGCTTCCCGCCCCATAGACCATTGGATCAACCGTAGAAAAATAATGCTCCATATTGATCCAATTGGTAACGATCATGGGGGCGGTCATTATAATTTCCAGGTATTTCCCATCCGGATCTTGAGTATGATCGTAGGAATGTAAAAAAGTCCGGCCCTCAAAATTTATTCCCTGACTCAACGAACGCCGCCCCATAATGAAGGCCGTATGCCCCGAAAGTCCCCATTCGGGTCGAACCTGGGACCAGTCCATACTTCGTATCTTCGTCAGCGGGGATGCCTCATCAATCTCCTTTGCAGCAGGCACGTCAGGAAAGCGAGCGAGTCGTTCCCGACTATTCTTTTCACAGGCTTCCTGGAGGTCATGTTGTAGTCTGAGCAAATCTTTTCGATGCGTAGCAGGGACCTCTTCCAAATCAAAGAGCTCCACTTCATCTGTTGTCGTATCGTGTTGCCCCGGAAGAAAATGGGTGTCAGGCGGAATGGTTATGCCTCTCTCGGCCAGCCTTTGCCGAACTTGTGGGTTGTTCGCCATAACGGCAAGGGTCCTTGCGTTTGATACCCCATGGTTGCCACCACAAGCCCCGCAATCCAATGCCGATTCGTAGGGATTGTTATCTGAAATACTGCCATGCCCACATAACAAAACTAGCCGAGCGAACGTTTTCGTAAATCCTAAAAGCCTTAGAGCTGTTTCTACATAGTTAACCTGTTCGGATACAGTAAATCCTGTCCGTGTGATCTTTTGTATCTGATAACCCAAATCTCTTTGATGAAGATTAAAGTCCATTCGGAGCGCTGCAATAAATTGCTCCAAGTCAGATTCATCCCATTTCAACAAACGAAAAAGCTCCTCATTCTCATTGCTGTCGGATGGAATTTGATTCAGCGCGAGTTTCCGTAAACGCTCCACTTGATCATGAGGAACTGCGGCCCCCTGCTGATCATATTCTTCAGTAAACAACCGATAAATAGCGGCTCTATGTTTGGCTGCAACCATTTCATAAGCTTCTTCCCGCTGGATTTTGTCCACAGTGAGCGTCGTTCTTATGGGAATCGCTAAACTATCCTTCATCCAGGACATTACCTTTTTGAACCATTTGGGTTGCAAGGTTTGGCCGAACAGCTTAAACCCGAAGAACCAACCAATAGCTTCGACCATGACATAGGGGGTGACTACGTTTTCTTTCAAATCATGTAGAAGGCTATGACCCGTCTTGGCGATTTGTTGTCCCTCTAAAAATTTTTCTGCAGCCTTACCTTGAGAGGCTCGGGGAATTTCTTTTACAACATGTTTGGGTTTTAGCAGGACGGGACATTGGTCTGTTTGTTGTTCGCTCGAAAATCCCTGATAGCATATGGGGACACCAAAAAAACCAGCGAATCCAAACGTTTCATTTCCTCCAATTTCTTCAAGTTGTCTTCTAAAACATTCTGAACGAACATCGATGCAAAAAATTGACTGAGACAGTGGGCGAGACTCAGGAGGTTGTTCATCAATCGCATCGCTCTTGCGCAATTTCTCAAGGTTGGGTGAAATCTTTTTGGCAAAATCATTGATGTAGCTGGATTCAAGGGCCTCCAGCCAAACAGGTCCGTGTTGTGATTCTGGAAACTGTTCGACCCAATCCAGCAAGCAGCTTAATGTTTCAGGCGAACTCTTCACCACATCTTGTATAGAAACTCCCAGGGATTGGGCAAGATTCATTATCATTAAGGTTTGGCCTTCGGCCTCCTGTTTTTCTCTGGTTTGTTCCCAAATTGAAATCAACCTTGAATCGCATTGGTCAAGGTCTTCTATATTCAGAGGATCCTGAGTGAATAAGGATATATCCAAATAATTAACCACTTCGTCTGGCAGCACTCGCGACCGAAATTCCTTATAGAGACCATATCCAGTAGGATGATTGTCCAGGTATTTGTTGATCGAAGTATAAGTGCCGGGGATTGCTAATTTTTCCTGGCAGGCCAGCATCACTAATTCACGTTCGTAAAAAAGACGGATGGCCATGTACTTGATAAGGTCAATAGGAAAAGCATTTTGCCACGCATAATCCGTTTGCTCCGAGCGCCATTTTATGAACCCCGTCCATCCAGACAATTGGGCCAACTGCAAAGAAAAATAGCCATCCCATAAATTCTTGGGAATGCCCAACAAGGATAGACTTTCAAGTACCGCATCTTCAGGTCGAACCGGCAAACCAAGAATTTTGTTTTTCCAATCTCGAATACCCCATATGGAGCCTGACGCATCGTCTAAAGCCAATTCCTTCCACGCCTTGTAAAAAGTTTTCTTTCTTTCGGGCATGCCCCAGGGCGCGTGTCCTTCATCGAGAAAACCTCCCAGCCATTTGATGATTTCGTCGTTAATTTGGTCCTGCACATTTGTCCCAAGGGTTTGGTCGCACCATTCTGCAAGGGTGTACTGGGTTGCCAGATCTTTTTTTTCCCGATTCGCATGACCCCTTAAAAAATCCCCTGGTGCTTTCTTTTTTGATAGAAGGTGAATTTTCTCGAAGAGATTTCTTATTTCAGGTTGACTGAGTGAGGGTTGTAGAATTGCGGAGCAAACATCCGTTGCAACTTTTCCTGTGCCGTGAATAAGGAGGGCTCTCAATACCTCCAGATGGGAAAATTCTCGATCACCAATGGAGATAGCCGCATTTTGCGATACATCTTTTAGGGCTTCGTCAATAGAATCTTTAGATATTCGATTTTGCTGAAAGTATTTACGGTTTTCGCTATTGGGGAGATAGCCACGACCTCTCAAAAAACGCTGCCCCTCCTTTATGGCTTTTTCAAACGTCAAATGTTCCAACCCATGAAGCGGATTGTGGTGGATAAACGTTCTCATCGGCCAGAAATGCGATATTGGCTCACACGATAGGTTCACAAGCGAACGTAGTTCTATTCGCTGTGATTCACTTGGCGTAACCTTATTTTTCTCTTCGAGCATAGTCATGGTTCGGGCTCGTTGTCCTTTTAAAAGATTGAGACAAATTGACGCATTAGTAAATCATTCCACTATAAGCAGCGCCTAATAGTAATGCGGATACTGCAAAAAATTCTGGTAATCGTAAATCAAAATAGGGAACATCAGAACGTGCCTCTCCAAAGGCTGTTTGATGGAGCATTTGTATAAAATACCAACCTCCTCCCAGCCAAACCACAAGAAATAGAAACGAAATCGGGATGATTTCAACATTATGAATGTCAATGGTTGGCATAACCATCAGTCCTGAAAATGTTGGAAATAATGGGAGAAACAGAGCGAAACTCACAAGGAGAACCATCGCAACCCCAAATAAAGGCATGGGCGAGGCTAGCCCGGGAAGTTTTCCAAGGGTTCTCCATCCATAACGCTGTCGAATAAACGAAAAGGCAAGGGAGATGCCGCCCATAACGAATGCCAGGGTGATACCAAAGGGGATTCCCCATTGTGGAAAACTCGGGAATACCTGAAGAAGGCCCCAAACAAGAGCCACATGAGCTACGGTGGCAGAGGCAACGAACAAGCTATTAAGCTTTTGTCCAAGTGTCGCTAAAGAAGCATAGATCGCACTTGCTAAGGCTAAAAGGCTTAAGGTAAAAAGCATCTCCGATGAAAGCGAAGTGAAAAGCGTGTTTAATTCAGCAAGCCCGATGATCAGCCAAACGACAATCCAA
>JAJDBJ010000027.1 GCA_029261395.1 Nitrospinaceae bacterium | reverse complement strand
GATAAAAATATAGAACGCTTATATATGCATTAATATACTCCTGCCTCTCAACGAATCCAACCCAAAATCCGCTGTGAGAAACAACATTCTGCGGGTCAGAGAACCCTTTTGCAATAAGGGAAAAATCAATTCAAGCGTTCGTTTTAATTAAAATAATTTTTACCGCCGAGAGGGTCCTGCATATCCATACTGCGCAGGTAGTCTTGAATCTCTTTTTTGTAAGAGATGAAGGGGTCCAACATAAGGAAGGGTTCTTCTTTATTGAGGCGGAAACCGATCCAGTCGATCAGATAACCGGTTTGTGATTTCAACAACGTTTTCACCAATTCGCCGCGACCATCGGCGCGGGTGCCCTTGGGGGCATTGGACTGCGCGAACAGAATAGCTTCATCGGAGGTTTTGCGGTAGGCATCTCCGCTCGCTTCCAGCCCCCAATACAGCCCATGTTTTTTATTGAGATTGTGAAACTCCAGATCGAGACTCTTGATCCAGGGGTCCTGCCACCCTACATTTTCCGACTTCATGAACTCGGTGAGCATCCAATACTTGCTGGCCCAGTCCACTCGCCCAATCAGAGCTTCCGGCCCCTTGGGGATATCGGTCAATACTGATTCCCAGGCTTCCAACACCCAATCGGTTTCACTGGAAGATCCCGCCAGGTTTTTTTTCGCGACCAGCATGATTTCCTTCTGCAATTCCAACGCGGTGGTTTTGTTGCCGTCCCGCAAAGTGATCTCCCACTTGAACTCCGGGTCCCTTGAAATATCCCGCATGGCGTTCACGGAATCGGAAAGAATCCATGCCGGGTCCGCTTTCCCCAATTCGATCAACTCCATCATCAGGGATGTGGTGCCCATTTTGAGGGCGCATGCGAATTCGCTCATGTTGGAATCGCCGACCAGCAAATGAATCCGCCGGTATTTGCTGGGATCGGACAACGGTTCGTCGCGGGTGTTGACGATGGCGCGGTTGTATTGCACCCACCGGTAAAATTCGTTGGGAATGTGATCCGCACGCTGGGAAATCTGAAAGTTGACTTCTTCCTCGTCCTTGCGCGCCTGATGAACTTCATCCCAATCGCGGAACGGTTGCGGGTTGCAGGCACCAGTGCGTCCGGTACCGGCATAAATCTGTCGGGTTACCAGAAATGCTGCCAGCAGGCGCAGGTTTTCGCGGTTGTCGAATTGGAACGCACGGCTGACCAGATAATTCTCGTGACACCCGAAGGTTGCGTTGGTTTCCAGATCAACGTTATTCTTGATAAACGCCACCTGATCCGACCAACCCAGCTCTTCCAGCGCTTTTTGAACGATCTCATCGCCTGCGCGGTCGAACGTGATCAGGTCCACCAGATTGGAGCATTCGGGGGAAGCGTATTCGAGATGGCCCATGTCGAGATAAATACGACCGCCGTTGGCGATAAACCCGCCGTTGCCGGGCGGTTCGTCGTTGGCGCGGTAATGCAAATCGAGCACACCCTGCTTCTGATCGAAAATATGATTCTTGATACGCACAGCGACATCGATCGGTCCATACTTAAAATCATCCTCTTTGATCAGGAGTCCGTACTCTGTTTCAATCCCGAATATTCTTCGTTTCATATTTACTTCGCCGCCGATTTTAAAGTTTCGATTTCATCCAGGGTTACCGCACGATACAAGGCCTTACGCTCTGTTTCGGTCGAAAGCACCGCCGCTTCCAGCGTCCACCGGTCGAACGCCTCGGCCAGTGTTGTCGGTTGCTCATCGTCATCTTCAGATTCTGCCGATCCCTGCTTCTTACCCTCTTCCCACAGGCGGCACGCTTCCTTCAATGCCTGCTCCAGTGAAAGCGATGCAAAATCGGTCTTCTCGATTTGTTTTTGAATCCAATCCGATTCTTTTTCGTTACCGGAAATCACTGCGCCTTTTTTGAACATCTCCCAGTGACCGTCGTAATTGAGCCGGAAGAACAAAGGCTTGTTATCGAAATCGATTTCGGCGAGCAGTAGTTTGACCAGATACGGCGCACGCATCACTTCTTCAAAGTTTTGTTTCATGGCGGGAGCGATGCCGAACTGGAGGAGCCGGGCAATCGTTACATCTTTGTCCGACCGGTTGAATCCTTCCACGTGCGCCATGTCCAACAAAGTCATGCGCAGGCGCTCGACATCGGCGGGATGCCCGAGACTGCCCAGCGCGATGCGGTCATACACTTCAAATATTTTTCCAGGCTGGGCGGCAAACCCCATCACCAACGCTCCGTCCTTATAAGGAACGGCAAGCACGGGCTGGCCTTTTTTGAGTTTCTCCTGGACATAATTGTGGCGGGTGGAAATAGCCTCCATCCAACGAAACGGTTCATCAAACATGCTTATTTCCTTTGAGTGGATTCCTGAAACAGTACGGCCAACTCCTCTTCCGGCATGAACTGGTAGCCTTGATCGGTAATGCTGGCGATGACTGGATAAATTTTATCTTCGGGACGGGCCTGCCCGGTGGCGCTGTCGAACTGACCGGCGGTTTGCAACAATCGAATAGCCAGTTTCGCGGCTTGCTTGAAATCCCGTTCCGCCAATCTTTGCTCTCCCCACAGATCTTCGTATTCGAGGATACCGCGTATCACAGGCGACCCGGAACCGGTGGCGGTGTGGGTCTGGATTTCAAACTGCGCTCCGAGAATATCGTAAAAAAAGATATAGGGTTTGGCTTCCTTCTTATCGTAGGACGCGAAGATGGGACTGACCGCACCGACGCCCTGCATGGCGAGGCCCATGTTGTCCTTCAACAGTTTGGACAGGGCGCGGATTTTACCTTCGGTGCTTAAAGATTGGAGTTGCGACCGGCGGTAATATTCGAAGTTATGCGAAAGGATGCGCGCCATCTCGAACGCCGTGGCAGGTACCCCGGCGATGGCCATCAGGGAATAGTGGTCGATGGCGATCACCTTGTCGCATCGATCGTACATGATGGAGTTGCCGGCGGTGGCGCGGCGGTCGCCGGCGACAAGGGCTCCGCCTTTGAAGTGAAAGGCCAGCACAGTGGTCCCCTGCGTCAGACTCGCCTTGTCGACAGGAGTCAAACCCGCAATCGCTTTGGGCCATGAATATCCCGACCGCTCCAGGAGATCGATAAAATCTCCCGATCCATTATTGTAGTGATCCGTCGTATCGCTCATTGACCCGTTCGCTGTTTGTATTTTTCAGATTGTTTGGGGTCAACTTTTTTCATTCGTTTGAGAATATCATCGCGCCCCGGTCGTTTCACATCGGGTGCAGACGGACCGCCCTCTTTTCTGTCCGGGGTGGGCTCTTTCTTCTCTTCCCGCCGTAAGGGATCATTCATTTCCATGCAAACTGCTCCTTGTTTGAATTCAGAACCTGACCGACCTCTTCTTTGGTGATGAGTCCGGACAAATCCAAATATTCACCATTGGTGAACTCGATTCCCGTCCAATGGATATTTTTAATACGGTCACGCTGTTGATCAACCGCCTGCCCTCGGATCCGCGCACGCGTATCCTGCGGAGGCCGGTGGACGGCGTCGTCAATTTTGTTTTGCTCGATCAAACCTGCCACATCCCCCTGGTTGCGCAAACTGTAATACAACCCGCGTTCCGGGTTCAGGTTATGATACTCCAAATCGAGACTTTGTAAAATCGGGTTGTCCCATTTCAAGCCTTCCGCTTCCATAAAATCGTTGAACAGACTTTGCTTGATCGCCCAGTCAATGCGGTCCGCCAGTTTTTCCGGATTCTGCCGATGGTCGTTCAACGTCCGGCCCCACTCGCGGGTGACCCAGTCCCATTCTTCCGTTTGGTCCGAAAGGCCAGTATGCTTGAGCGCCTGCTCAAGATACCATTCCTGGATTTCCAACGGCGTCACGGTTTTACCTGATTTCAACTTCAGAAGAACCGTGCCGGTAGTATCCCGCGATACGCGCTGGACATCCGCCACTGGATCGGCCAGCTCGAACGGCGTCTCTATTTTTTGCGCGCCGATCAAGGTCAGTACCAACCGGGTAGTCCCTACTTTCAACGCCGTCGCGTAAGGCGACATGTTGGCGTCGCCCAATATCAAATGCAGACGCCGGTAATCCTGAGACGCATGCGGTTCATCACGTGTGTTGATGATGGGCCGCTCGGTCATGGTCTCGATACTGAGCACGCTGTCGATAAAATCAGAGCGTTGCGCCAACTGCAAACCGACAAACCCGTCTTCGTTTTTGCGTTCCGCGCCAACTTTTCCCGCACCGGCATATAACTGCCGCGTCACCAGAAACGGTACCAACTGCTGAACCCAGGTATCGAATGGGAGTTTGCGCGGAATCAGATAGTTGTCATGCGTGCCGTAACTGTGCCCACTGTAATCCGTGTTGTTTTTAAACAACTGCAGATAGTCGCCGCCCAATTCCTGATTGCGGATGCGGACACAATCACCCACGATCACCTCGCCTGCCAGATCGTGTGCCACCAGATCGAACACGGTACGGCATTCCGGCGTGCTGTATTCCGGATGCGTGTGGTCATTGTAAAACCGCGCACCGTTGGTCAGCACCCGGTCGCTTTTCATTTCCCAATACGAATAAGGCCGCTTGCGGTCCTCTTCGCAAAATTCGTCTTCCTCTTCATCCTGCGCCAGCCGGGACACCTGAAACCCGCGCATATCCTGATGGGTGCGCTCGCGGTTATAAGCCCAAGCCTTGAAAACGCTTTTCGCTTCACAGCGGGCCAGCAGGCGCATCGACTCTTCAACCGGGTCGGAATCCGCCTGATCCTCACGAATAATGCCGTATTCCGTTTCGATCCCCAGCAGAGGAACAACATCATTCATATGATCGACCGGCTGATGGTATGGGAGGTGGCCTGATCGGAATCGTTGGGACGCCGTACCCGCGCCACACTCTTCGGATCAAAGTCGAGCAGTTGAAGCCAGTCTTCCATATTCGAATCCGCGGGCAGAATACTGTTCTCGTTGAACTCTGCTTCCAGAGCCCGCAAAAGATCGTCACTCTTGATCTTCAATTCTTCCCCGGTAATGGCCCGCTCGATGGCGCGTTCCTTGGCGCGAAGAACAATGCCTTCGAGAATGGCACCGGAAATAAAATCTTTCCAATACAATTTTTTGAACTCTCCGCTACGGAGGGTCAGAACCAACGATTCCTGCTCCGGGGTCTTCTTGAACAAATGATCGAGGAACGGGGTAATCAGATCGTTCATGCGGTCGCCTTCGATCGGCAGTTCCGGCTTGAGATAGACATTCAGAATCGATTCACAATCTTCCCGGCTGGGCCGTCCCACTTTAATTTTTCGGTCGATACGCCCCGGCCTCAAAATCGCGGGGTCGATCAAGTCCGGCCGGTTGGTCGCCAGCACCACCACCATTTCGCGCACCGACTGGATACCGTCCATCTCCGCGCAAAACATGGGAACCAGGGTATTGGAAATATTGTTGCCGCGCATGGCCTGCCGCGTGCCCAATACCGACTCCGCTTCGTCGATGAAGATGAATGGAAGCTTGCCCTTTTCTTTGTAATCGCGCGCGCGTTGAAAAATTTCACGGACTTTGCGTTCCGATTCACCGAGCCACATGTTGAGAATTTCCGGACCCTTAACGTGGATGAAGCGGCCTTCCAGATCCTTACTGGCCTCATCCTTTAGCTTGAGTTGGGCAACGACGTCGGACAGGATGGCTTTACCGATCAACGTTTTGCCGCAACCGGGCGGGCCGTAAAACAGGAATCCCTTGGGCATGCGGTATTCCATCTTCTTGAGCATCTCTGCGTGCAGGATGGGATACTCGATGACCTTGCGGACTTCTTCGATGACTTTTTCCTGACCACCGACCTGCTTCCAGGTGACGGGTACGTAGTCGTCCTCCACCATCGATTTGGACTGACGTTTGGGAAGGCGTTTCAAGATGACCTTCTGGGTGGGATCGAGGATGACTTCGTCGCCTTCCTTGAATATTTCCTGTTCCAACTCGGTGCAAGGAATGACCATGGACTCCGCAGTGTTGGCACCGCCGCCCACCATCCAATGACCGTCGTCGAGACGTGACACGATGCGGGAGATCGGGCCTCGTTCGGGACGGGGAAGTTTGGCGATGGCAACAAATCCTTCGTTGACCGCGACCTGATCGCCGACCTGCAATTCTCCGTCTTCGAGGATCTCGGGAGAAACAGCCGCCTGATAATCGGTTCCGCCGACATTCAAGCGGTACAAGGCGTCTTGTCCCTTGCCGAGAATGGTCCCGATGCGATGGGCCGGCAGTTTGAGCTGACGAATGGTTTCTTCCAGCGTTTTGATTTTGAGATTATACTGTTGAGCCGACTGCTGAGCCTGCAGAAGCGCATCGCGCAGATCGAATATTTTTTCCTGAAGGTCCGGCCGGTCCGCCGTTTCCTCCAGCATTTGATCGATCAATTCTATAATATGGGTTGGGTCTCCCATGCGGCACCTTATTGAGTAATGTTTAACAATTGTATGAATAATAAACTTAATAAATCAAGTCATTTCGCAGGTTTGGGAGGTTGGCCGGTCAGCTGGGAAAACGGCATTTCAAGAATATCCGGAAGGCAGTTGAAAGATACACCCCGTCCCTGTAGCATGAGGCTCAACTAACCCCTTGATTTCAAACAAAAATTGCTGGAAATGGGGTTAGTTTCTAAATTACAATAACTTAATAGGTTCAAAATTTATCAGGGAGAACTCTCGGCGGACCCCGCTCAAGAGGCACATTTGCGGGTTCATCGAATCAAACCATGTTCCGAGTCAATAACAAACCGGTGATCGATAAGGGCATCATCAGCTTCAGCCACAACCGTTACGAAAGCCGAAGCCTGGCGGACAAGTTCGCCCTGGAAAAAGCCCGGCGGGAAATCGCTCAGAAGAAAAAAGGGGTGAGCCACCTCATCCTGCGGGCCGAGGATGACGCTATTGACCGACTCAAGTTTCTGTTTCCGGTCCACGGCATCCCCATCATGTGCTACGCCCTCGGCAACCTGTTGATGTCGAGCCTGAAAGAAATCGTGGTGGTGGGTTCGACCGAGGTGAAGATCATTCTCGAACACTTTCTGAATGTGGTCGACACCCGCGGCAAGAAGGTGATGTTCGTCCATGAAGACCCGGACAACCTGATGCTGATCAACACCCTCATCCTCGGGCGCAACCAACTCTCGCTCGCCGCCAATGAACTGGTGCTGTTCCAACCGGGCGACCTGCCTTTCATGTACGATATGGAAGGCGTGTTGCGGGATAAGGACCTGAAGAACCACAACCTGATACTCTGGCTGAATTCGCGCCAGGCGATGTTTCCGCATTTCAAGGAAAACCCCGCCAGCGAATTTGTCGGTCGTAATTATCATTACCGGGTCATCGCCGAAAAAGCCAAACAACTGCACGATGTGAAGGAACCCAACGTCTACCCCATCAATCTGTCGGCGATCGAGGACGATATCATTGAGCTCCTGCACCAGACCCGCAAGGATGGCAAAATCCTCAACGCAGGATTGAGCAAGGCCCTGCGGTCCCCGGGACGCATGTTGATGCTGTTACCGGTTCTGGCGAAACATTTCCGGAAATTTGATTCCGATTTGAAACAATTCCGCCTGGATGATGATTTTAAATTTGGAGCGCATCTCAAGAATTTCAATCAAGGCACCTCCATTCTTCTCGACACTCCTTTTATCGCCAAATTCAACGACGACCCGGCGTTTGTATCCGATGTGGACGCGCTGGAGGATTGGGAGGATTTCGAATCGCTGGTGCATTATGCCGAGGAGCGGCACGGTAGAGACGGGCTCGCGGCGATCCATCCCTTCGGCAAGGAGTTGTTGCGGTTCAAAGAACAGGCCATGCCCAAACTTCAAAAACTGATTCCGATGTACGCCGACTTTAAGGGTTACCTCAACCAACTGTACCGTTCAATGGAAATGCAATACGTCCCCTTTGACGAATCGGGCCGCTACGACACCCCCAACCTGCACACCCCGCAAATCGAAACGGCGTACCGCTGGTACGCGGACAAGACTCAGCACTTTGCCCAAAGAATAGCCTAGCCGACCAGCGTGACGCTGGATTCTGTGTGGCCTAGCCATACCTTAAATATACTGATATTCAATCCTTTTCCCTGCGCCAGATGCTCGCGGAGTTTTTGTTTGCTGGTGGCGGCAGGGATGCGATACAGTGGATAGAGGGCAGTATGGCCCATTTATAGGGTAACAACTTAAAACACAGATTCTTCGCTATCGCTCAGAATGACAGAGAGTAAGGTATTGTCATTCTGAGGAGCATTAGCGACGAAGAATCCATGTTTAGATTTTTAAAATGCAACTAATCGAGCAAACACACTATAGGGTGTTGCGTTTATGTCGATGGATCGGTTTGAAATTCAGGAGTCACCGCGGCTTAAATGGTTCGTGCTCATTTCTCTGGGTCTGCATATCGCGGTCATGGTGGCTCAGGGGTTGATGCCCGACGAAAAGCGAACCGTCACAAAACTACCTGCGGTGAAGGTCAAATACCTCGCACCGGAGAAAAAATCACCTCCAAAGCTTGCAGAAATTCCGAAACCGCGCACCATCGAAAAGCCTAAAAGCTCTGAGCTGATGGCCAGTTATGATAGCCGGGCGCATTCCAATCGAACGACCCAAAAAAAATCTACCTATCAGAACAAAAAAACGGTAGTCCCCAAAACCAAAAAATCCAAATCGATTGCCAAGAAGCGGAATCCCATTCTTAAAAAGAAACCCGTACCGCAACCCGCTTCCACAGCGATCAAGAAACCTTTTCGCCCGTATAAAAAAGGATTTACTTTACCTAAGGAGAAGGGCGAGCTTTCCAACACCTCACCCCCGAAAAAAATTGCAGGAGGAACGCTGGCGCTTCTGGAGGGCTTTGATGCGGACAAATACGCCGCTATGAATACCGAATCTGATATCGCGGAGGATGATGGCGAAGCGATTTCCCTGGATACGAAGGAATCCAAGTACGCTTCCTATTTTGCGCGTATCAAACGGCAGATTGAATTGGCGTGGGACTACCCGAACGAGGCACAGCGCAAAGGAATTACCGGAGAACTGACTCTCCGTTTTCAGATTTCCAGGGACGGCAATCTGATGAATGTCCGATTGATCAACAGTTCCGGATACAACATTCTGGATGAGGCGGCGCTCCAGGCGGTTAAATCTGCCGCACCTTACTATCCCTTTCCTGTCACCATCGACAAAGAAGTCCTGCCGATCCTGGCAAGCTTCATCTACAGCCCCAGGCCCAGGGCACAGTTTTTTCCGCGCCATTGATAAACCGCTCCTCATGATTAGGGGAACAATTCAACAAGAATCACCACAAGGCCTGATAATTTTTTGAGGTGGATAACAATTGAAGGCGTCTTAATGTGCGGCAGAGGCCGTGTGCAGCAGACTGGTGAAATGCTTGTTGATATCCAGCCGATCCTGTTCTCCAAAGTGCAGGAACGTGGCCCCTACATCATAAGCAGAACCCGACGGTCGTAAACGGGTTACCCGCCCCACCATCACCAGGGGTTTATCGCGGGAAGAAAGAGGCACCTCCACCTGAATACGGCTACCCATGTCTATGGGCTTTTGTGATTCAAACAAGACACCGGAAGTGCTGAGATCCTTGATGCGCCCCAACGAAGGCAGTTGGCTGGTTTTCATTCCAAGTTCCTGGACTTTGATGGGACCGATCAAACCCATGCGATAGTTGTGGCGTTTGTCTTCCGAGAACAGGGCAATCTGGTTGCGCCCCTGACTTTTGGCACGGTACAAAGCCCGGTCGGCACACTCTACCATTTCCGCTTCGATATCGGTATCCAGCGGAAATGTGGCGACTCCACCGGTAACGGTCACTTCAACCTTCTCGCCTTCGACACTCAAATTCATAGTTTCAATTTTATGCCGGATGCGCTCGGCAAGGATCAGAGCATTGTATTTGGGAGTTCCGGGAAGGATCAGGACGATTTCCTCTCCGCCAAAACGAAACGCGATGTCCTCGGTCCGTTTTTCTGATTGAATCAGTTTGGCGACGGCTTTTAAAACCCTGTCTCCAGCCTGGTGGCCAAGGTTGTCGTTGATTCTCTTGAAATGATCGAGATCAAAAAATACCAGTGAAAATTCGGTTTGATAGCGTTTGCAACGCGAAGCCTCGCTCTTGAGCGCCTCCTCGAAATAGGATCGGTTATAAAGACCAGTCAGGCGGTCGCATTTGCAATAGTGGCTGGTTTCTTCAAACAGATTCAATTCCACCACTTTGGGATGAGTCAACTCTTTGCGGACGGTCAACATATAGTCGCAAATGGCTGTAGTGAGATTGACCGGTCGGGACATGGAGTCGGCCATCTGTTGTCGATGCTGTACCAGATCCTGCCAAATAGATTGGGCTTCATCTTCTTTAAAATCCACTTGGGTAAATATGTTCAACAGAACGGGATAAATTTTTTCGCCCTGGGTTCCTGCCAGGTAATCCACATGGCGCAAAAATTCATCCTCATTCTGTGAATAGGCACTGAGTTGTTGAATCAATGAAGCCCTTAAAGGTTCTCTTGAGTGGTCCTGCAAAATATCCATGGCCATGAGTTGGACTCCATTGGTTGTAAATTCGCTTCCCCTTTGAGTGAAAGCAAAATAAGTGCCAAACGGAATCGAGGGAAATCTAAAAATCCTTTAAAATCAATGTTTTATTGGGGTTTCGGGGTTTCAGAAGGCTATTGCAGGAGCTTGGAGGGGGTGGGTCTGTGCCAAAGAGTCAAAAATCTTGTATTCTTTGGTGGAGTTTTTGACGGATACCGGTACACGTGTGGAGCCGTCTATTGAAACGAAATGAGAACAGGGGCGCGAGTCCCGGCTGGGATCAGGTTGCAGGCACTACATTCAGGAAGGAGGTCAATTCTCTGCGGTCAACCCCTTGCAACTGAACAAAGCTGACACCGATGTCGTAGTGATCCTCGAAAACTTCCACGCGCGCCACGGTTCCGACCAGGATAATGGAGTTGTCCTTGGTTGGGATGGGAACCTCCAGCTGAATCTTGGTTCCAATTTCCATTGGATTTTCAGATTCAAACAAGATGCCCGAAAGACTGACATCCTTGCCCTTGGCAAACATTTGGCTTTGGCCAACCCATTTTCCCAACGGCTGAACCTTGATTTTACCGGCAAAATCGATACGCACATACTGGCGCTTATCGATGGAGTACAAACAAACCCGGTTCTTACCTTCCCCTTTGGCGCGGTACAAGGCCTTGTCGGCGCAATGAATCAGCTTATTGGCTTCCACGGCATCCTGAGGAAAGGTCGCGATCCCGCCACTCACAGAAATTTTAATTTTCTTGCCGTCAAAAACAAGCGACATATCCTGAATTTTCTTGCGTATCCGTTCCGCCTTGATAATCGTGTTGACCTTGTTCGTCTCGGGCAGAATAACCACCAGTTCTTCGCCACCGTAACGGGCGACCACGTCCTCTTCCCGCTTCTCACTGATGATGAGACTCGACACTTTCTTGAGTACAAAATCCCCGGCGAGATGCCCCATGGTGTCATTCACGTTTTTGAAATCATCCAGATCCAGAAACAGAATGGAAAATTCCGTATCGTAACGCCGTGCCCGGGAAATTTCGCCGCTTAATGAGTCCTCAAAGTATCCCCGGTTGTACAGGCCGGTCAACGAGTCGCATTTGGAAAAATGGTTGGCGTCCTCAAATACCTTGAACTCGACTACTTTGGGATAGTTAAAGGATTTTTTAATCGTCAAAAAATAATCGCAAATCGCGGTCAAAATATTGACCTGCCGCTTGAAAGAATCACTCATTTCATTGCGGTGCCGCAGTATGCCTTCCCATATTTCCTTGGCCTCACCCTGGTCAAATTCCAACTGGGTAAAAATATTCAACAGTACTGGAAAGACCAAATCCCCTTCCGACCGGGCAATTCGCTTCAGTTCTTGCAGAAACTGTTCTTCGTCCTCGCCATGACTTTTCATGAATCCAATGATGGATTCCCGCAAGGGCTGGAAAGCTTCGGCACTCTGGACAGTCTTATTTACCATGGGAGCAACACGAAAAACGGTTGACTGAAAAATCGTAAATAATAATTGGAAACTCGTTTGATTTATTCTGGTCGGCTTAAATTCTGTGGGTCAAAAAATAATGCCGTGAGCGGGGCATCCTGATCTACCGTGATGCGCCTTGCCCTTAGATGGACATCACCCAAACCAAGAGTGACAGGAAAGAGTATATAGAAAAAAGCACCTAATAATAAATACCCCTAACGGGGTATAATTTACACTAACTCCAGGGTTGTTATTTTAGTCAGGTTTTTGGAATATCGAAGTGAATCCTCCCCTGCGGCCGTCAGCTTATTGCCAATAACATTGAGAAAGGCCAGCTTAGCTAAACATTTTGATTCCGCCAAATAATTTGCCCCTTCATCTCCTATCGCATTCAAGCCTAGAACCAGAGTCTGCAGGCTGGACAAGGTAGTGGACTCCGCAATCGCTTTCGCCCCCTGAGCGTGGATCCAGTTGTTCTGCTCCAGATGCAGTTCCTCCACCTGCGCCATCGTTTTACTTTGCGCGAGGGCGATGACCCCCTGGTCGGCAACGTTATTATCGTTCAAACGTAAATATTTGAGGCGGGTGAAATAAGGGCTTTGGGCAATGGCCTGGGCGCCTTCTGCATTCAATTGATTTTCACCGAGATCGAGTCGCTCCAGGTGCTTGCTGTTTTCCGATTGCGCCAGCGCTTCGGTGCCTTCGGCCCGGAGGTCGTTATTGTTGAGATCCAGCCTGATGAGCCGGGTGAGCGTTTTCGATTGCGCGATGGAAATCGCGCTGTCCGTCGTCAATCCGTTGCATTTCAGATTCAACACTTCCAATTGAGCGCCCAGACTGGACTCGGCCAGGGCATACACCCCGTCATCGCCCACATGATTGCTGTCGAGGTTGAGGTTCTTTAAATTTGGGAAGACCTCGGTGCGCGCCAAAGCTTCAAGTCCCAAGTCCGTCAGGTGATTGTCCGCGAGGTTCAGGGATTCCAGTTGTTCCATCGGTGCGCCTTCGGCGATTTTCTGGAGGCCCTCGTCGCCGATCCCGGTATCGGTCAAATTCAATTCTTTTAAACGCGATCCCAAATCGGACCCGGCCAGCGCCTTGATCCCGATCGCCTCCACCCGGTTGTAGGACACATCCAGATGCTTGAGGTTGGTCAACGTCTGGCTGAGTGCCAACGCCTTCATGCCTACCGGGCCTATCTCGTTGCTGGCGACGCTCAGTTTTTTGAGTTGGCTGAACGTTTTGACCTTGGAGATGAAGAACAAGCCGTCGTCATCCACGTTGTTGTTGTCGATGATGAACTCGTCGAGGCCGGTCAGGTGAGGTGACATGCACAAATGTTGCAGGCCGGCAGAGGTGAGGCTGGTTTCCCTTAGATTGAGGACTTCCAATTGCGCGAGTGGCGCCAGGTCGGCCAGCAACTTGCAATCGTCTTCCGTCAAATTGTGACGGATCAGGTCCAGCGTTTTGGAGTTTTGCTCCATCTTGTGCTGAACCACACTCAACAGGTCTTCCGACTCCGTGTATTTCTCAAAATACCGGAGAAACTGTAGACTGTCGTCGATGTCCTTCGCTTCTGCCATAACCTCACCAAAATGGAATGTGGATGAGGCGCATTATAGCACTCTATGCCCCGGAGGGAACCGTCGAAGTGGAAAAGGAGCTCACGAGGCTCTTTTCGGGGCTCGGGCTGGGCTAGTTCAAGTTGACGGAGACGACTTTGGAGACGCCGCGCTCTTCCATGGTCACGCCGTACAGGGTGTCGGCGAAGGACATGGTTTTCTGGTTGTGGGTGATGATGATGAACTGGGTTTTGTCGGACATCTCTTTCAGCATTTC
>JAJDBJ010000026.1 GCA_029261395.1 Nitrospinaceae bacterium | reverse complement strand
TTTTGTCTGCTGGAATGCGATCCAGGATAGATTTGTTGAACAGATAGACTCCGGCATTGACCCAGCCGGAAGAGGGCGTCTTCTTCTTTTCATCAAACCGTATGATTTCGTTGTTTTTCCCGAGAGTGACTCCGCCGTAATCACTGGCGTCATCCATGGGTGCGAGAGCGACACTGGCCAGGGCCTTATGGGAGTGATGAGAGTTCATGAAGACCGTTAGATCGATTTCGCAAAAAGAATCGCCGTTCATCGCCAGAAATACATCGCTGTTAATCAGAGATTCGGCGTGTTTGATCGCCCCGGCTGTACCCAGAGGAGAAGTTTCCTGTGAGATGAGGTAAGTTTTGCCGTCCGCCTTGTTCTCAAAGTGCTCTTTGATCAAGCCTCCCTTGTGGCCGGAACATAAGATGAAACGTCGGAATCCGAAACGTCCCACATAAGCAACCAGTAAATCCAAAAACGGACGGTCATTGAAGTCAGCCATCGGTTTGGGTTTGTCTTTTAAAACGCTCTGCAATCGGGTGCCCAATCCCCCACACAAGATAACAACATCGATGGCGCTCGATTTAAAAGTGTCGCTCATTTTCAGGAATGCCTGAGATTTCTATCCGGTTGGAATACAATGATCTGACTGCCTTCCGCCTCGAAATTGAAGGGAATACACAGAAAGTCTTTGAGACGGTTTTTAATTTTCGGATGATCTTCCGGACGGGCAAAAATGAGCATGAATCCACCACCTCCAGCTCCCAAAAGTTTTCCTCCCAAGGCGCCTTCAGACAGAGCCGCTTCGTATATTTCATCCACCAGAGAGGTAGAGATCCCATCGCTCAGTTCTCGTTTTAATTTCCACGACTCGTGAAGGAGTTTTCCAAAATCGGCGATGCACTGCCCATTCGTTATGATTTTCAATCCCTCATCCACCATTTGACGCATGACCGCCAGCTCTTTTTTCTTTTTGGGAATATTCGCGATTTTTTTTTCGGCGACCTTGGAGGCGAACCGGGAGATCCCGGTATAGAAGAGCAGTAGGTGATTTTCCAGCTCGGACCTTCTTTCGGAGCTGACAATCACCGGCATTTCTGAAATGGAATGGTCGGTATTGAAATCAATTTTTTTGAATCCACCGAGAGCGGTTAACACCTGGTCCTGCGAACCCACGCTTTCATTAAGGATATTTCGTTCCAGGTGAATCGCCTCCTCGGCGAGGCGCTTTTTGGGGACCATATTTCCCTCGAGGGCGTAAAGTGCGTTCAGCATTCCTACCGTAAACGCGGAGCTGGACCCCAGGCCGGTACGCGCGGGGAGGTCGCCATCGTGGTGAATTTCCAAGCCTTCTTCGATACCTTTCATTTCCAAAGCGGCACGCACAACGGGGTGTTGTATCTCCGCTATTTTATCGACGGTTTCCACTTTGGAATATACAACTCGATATTTGTGCTCAAAGAAGGGAGGCAGGTACCGGCAAGTGATGTAGCAGTATTTGTTGATGGTGGTCGCCAAAACCGCGCCGCCATTCTCCTCAAACCAAACCGGGTAGTCGGTTCCGCCGCCAAAGAATGAAACCCTGAATGGTGTTCTGCTGACAATCATGTTTTTTCCGCCTTATTTAATGCTGTTTTATTTGTTAAACATTTGCGAATTGGTTTTTATTGATTATCTGGTAACCCTTGATGAGCTCGGCGATTCCCATGCTGAGTGAGTGCTCGGTTTTAAATCCCGTAGCCTCGATTTTTTCGTTGCTGACGATATAGTTTCTTTTGTCCTGATCCTCGCCGATCTCCGCTTCAGTGATATAAAAATCGGGGACCTGCTTTTTGATTTCCAGGCACAGTTCCATCTTGCTCATATTGGCTTCGGTGAGACCTACGTTATACGGTTCGCCTTTCATGGTTTCAAAGTTTGCGAGACCATGACTGAATGCACGGACTGCATCCCGGACGTGGAGATAGTTTCTCTTGAAATGTGCTTCAAACAGAATCAGGAAGCGGTCTTTGACCGCCCGATAAGTAAAATCATTCACCAGCAGGTCGAGTCGCATGCGGGGACTCATTCCGAACACTGTGGCGAATCGAAAGGTCATGCAGTTTTCGGAGCTCAACAGGATATCTTCAATCTCCACTTTGAGTTTGCCATATAGGGAGACGGGGCGGAGGGGTGTTTCCTCGGTGCAGAAAATACCTTCTTCTCCCACGCCGTAACCGCTGTTGGTGGTGGGGAAGATGACACGCTGATTCTTACTGCGATGATCCAGAATAAATTTGATGGCGTCAAAGTTGGTTGACCGGGCGGCGATGGGATCCTTGGAGCAGAGAGGTGCGCCGGTGAGACAGGCCAGGGGTAAAATCGCGTCCACTTTTTTTAACTGTTCCTTCATCAGGGTCGCGTCGCGGGCGTCCCCGTTGATGACAGTTAAATTTTTATGGTAGCAATAATCCAGCAGAGAGGTTTGCTTGTACATGAAGCTGTCCACCACCGTGACTTCATGGTTTTCGCGGAGTAAATGAGGTGTTAAAAGGGAGCCGATGTATCCTGCCCCTCCGGTTATAAGAATTTTCATTGTGTTCCTTGATTTAAATATAAAACGATGGGTTTAAGTGCCGGATACCATTTCACGGATGACTTTTGCGATACGGTTTTTGTCAGGAAAATAAAATTGTTCTAAAGTATATCCAGCAGGTACAGGAGAATCGGGCAGACCGATGCGGCGTACCGGGCCTCTGAGGTCATGAAATCCTTTTTCGGCCACCAGACATCCGATTTCTGCGCAGACACCTGCCATTTCCGGGCCTGTATCCACGACCAGAACTTTACCGGTCTTTTTCAGCGATTCAAAAATGATTTCCTCGTCCAGAGGCTTCAAAGTCCGTAAGTCGATCACATCCGCCGAAATGCCTTCCTTACTCAACTCGTCAATAGCCTCAATAGCCAGACTCAAGGTATGCGAGGTTCCAACGATGGTCAGGTCTTCTCCCCGGCGGCGGTAAATGCCTTTACCCAGGGGAACATGATAGATTCCCTCTGGAACCACTCCCTTGGTCTTCATCGCCCAGCGGTGTTCAAATATGAGTACCGGATTGTTGTCGGCGATCGCCGACAGCATCAGTCCCTTGGCATCGTAAGGCGTGCTGGGCATGATGATTTTCAAGCCGGGCACTCCCAGGAGAAACCCCTGGATTGCCTGGGAATGTTGGGAGCCGGAGCCCCAGCCTCGTCCGATCGCGGACCAGACCACCATCGGCACGTTGGATTGTCCGTTGTCGATGTAATGAAATTTGGCGGCGTGGGATACCAGTTGATTGAATGTCAGCAGAAGAAAGTCCGGTCGATTGTGCAGATAGACCGGGCGAGTGCCATTGAGGGCGGCGCCGGCGCAAATTCCCGTTAAGCCCTCTTCGGACAGGGGCGTATCAAAAACGCGGTCGGTACCAAATTTTTTATGCAGGTCAGTGGTCACTCCGAACATGCCGGGGGAATCGTTGACGCCCTGACCGAGGACAAATACTTTGGGATCCAACTCCAGCGCCAGAGTCAGCGCTTCACGAAGCGCATCGACGTAGGAGAGTGCCCGGCCTTCTTCCGTTACTTCCTGCCCGGCGGCTTTGGAGGTGAGTAATGCTTCAGCCCACGGCATTTTAGTGTTCTCCTATGGTGAAATCAGTCGCTGTAGACATGAGTGGATAAATCCTTTTCTTCCGGATTGGGACTATTGATCGCGTGCTCGAATGCCTCCTGAATTTCTTCCTGAATTTCTTCCTTCATGGAATTTTTCCGAACTTCGTCGAGCTGTTTCTGTTTTACGAGTTCTTTATACAGGCCTTCAATGGGGCAGAATTCCTGCCAGGCTTTGACTTCCTCCGGGTCGCGGTAACCCGAGGCGCTGTCGTCGCCGGCACCACCGTGCCCCCGCCAGCGGTAAGCCACGGATTCGATGAAAGTGGGGCCGCCACCGGACTGGGCTCGTTCTACAGCCTCGCGAGCGGCTTCATAGACATGGAGGACTTGGGAACCGTCAATCCGGCAACTGTTCAATCCAAAGGCCTCTGCCTTTTTGTAGATATCCACTCCAGGCTGGCGGACTTCCAGGGACGAGCAAACTGAATAAAAATTGTTTTCGCAAATGTAAATGACCGGCAAGGATTTAAGAGCGGCGAAGTTCAAAGACTCCCACACCGCGCCTTCTTCCGTCGCCGCATCTCCGAAGAACACAACGTTCACTTGATCCTTTTTCAATAACTGGGCGCTGAATGCGGCACCGGTTGTAACCGGGACCGATCCCGCGACGATGGCGGAGGAACCGGCATAGCCCACGCTTTTGTCCAGAAGGTGCATGGACCCGCCACGTGATCCGGCGCAACCATTAAGACGGCAGTAGAGTTCGGACAGCATGGCCTTGAGCGATCCGCCCTTGGCCAGATAGTTGCCCTGCGTGCGGTGACTGCTGTAAACCTGATCCGTGTTACGCAACGCGGCGCACACGCCGACGGAGGTGGCCTCCTGCCCGATCACCAAATGGATGGGGGATTTCATCTGATCTTCGTGATAGCGGCTTTCGATTGCTTCCTGAATCATCCGGATACGAAGCATGCTCCGGTACAGGCCGATGAGAAAGTCAGGATCATATTTTTTCTTGGGACGGGGAGCGGGGGAAAACTCTATGTCCTTGTAGGGGTAGCGAATCATTCAAACCTCATGTCGGTATTCAATCTCAAGTTGTTTTAAGGGCATCCCGATGTTTGCGTTTGATTTTGACTTTAACCATGTCGTTGATGTGGTCTACCAGGTGCTGGCCGAACCGCTCCCGGACCATGGACTGATAAGGCCCGTGCGTGAAGTATTTATCGAACGCCTCGTCCCGGAAATCCAACACTTCATGACTGCTGAGGGTGTCGGTTGGAAGAGGCCGTGATTCATAGGCATGTTGCGAGTACCCAATCCAGCCGGGCCCGTCCGGGTCGTCCGGTAAGGGTTGTCCTTTCTCCTTGGCCTGGGTATACAACGGTGAACCGGGGTAAGCCATGGCGCAATAGAAGTTGGCCCACTCCGCATTGATCTCCTGCGCCAGATCCAGGGTGTCCTGCATGCTGGGTTGGGTGTCATCGGGCAGGCCAAAAATATAATTGGCAATAATGTAGATGCCATGTTCTTTGATTTTGTCGGTTGTCTTGACGATGTCGATATCGCCAAACCGGCCTTTTTCGACGCCGTCGCGGACGTGCTTGCTTCCCGATTCGATTCCCAGTGCCATCCAGTTGAAGCCGGCCTTTTTTAATTTTTCGAGGTACCGGTCCTTGATGGTATCAATGCGGGCATAAGCCCAGATGTTGAGATCGTAACCCCGCTCGATGATCTGGTCGCAAATGCCCAAGACATGTTGCTCGCTCAGTACAAACATTTCGTCAGGAATTTTAATATTTTTGACGCCGTAGGTATTCACCAGATGATCGATCTGGTCGACGACCAACTGCGGCGACCAATAGCGGATGCTGGGTTGGCCGAATGGGGCGTTGATGCAACAAAAAGAGCATTTGTATGGGCATCCCAGACTGGTTTGCAGGGAGGCGTAAGGTTGGCGGTCATTAATGTGGTCGAAGCAGTGCCAGTTGTGGGCGCGGTATTTGCTCATGTCGATCAACTCCCAGGCCTGGCCGGGGATTTCGCGGTCCAGGTCGGGAAGGTTTTGCGCCGGGGAATTGTGAGTGATGGTGCCGTTGTCCCTATACCAGAGACCGGGAACTTTATCCAATCGCGGTTGGCCGGATGTTAACTCTTCAAGTAAATGGAGGATGGTGTACGGACCTTCGCCCTGGCACACGTAAGTATACGGCTCCTCTTGCAAGGTGCGTTGGGGAAGGGCCGAAGCATGAGTTCCCATAACCAGAGTTTGCATCTGCGGGGCGCCCTCGGCCACACGTTGGCATACCGCATTGCCGGCGGGCATGCATTGGGTTGAAGCGGACGGTTGATGTCCGTAGACCACAAATACGGTCAAGGTGGCTTGGGCTTCGATAATCCTGCGGGCGGTTTCATCGAAGCCGATGCTTTCGGCTTCAGCATCCAAAATCTGGACCGAATGCCCTTTTCCCTGGATGAAAGTGGCCATCAGCAGGGACCAGACCGGTGGTTCTATGGCGGTCAGGGATTTTCCCAACTCCTGAAAAACCTTATCCTTACTGGGAGGGGTGACTAGAAGAATATCCAAAATTTTAGCCATAGGATCAGTAGCGGGTTTGAAGATTTTATCCGCCTATATTCTGCAAGTATTTGATTTTCTGAAGTAAACAGACAAAACTTTATCGTAACAGTTTAATGCTTATTAGCTAAAATATCAATGTTTTTGGGAGTATGCACTACTTGGTTTATTTTGGAGGTCGGAAATTATTGCAAATTGGTTGTCCTGTTTCAGTGGAAGGTTGAAGGGTTATCTCTAGCAATGGATAGTTTTTATCTCGGCATTTTGGCGATTTGCTTTTTCCCGGTTCAGGGAATAAGAAGTTTCCGGGTAGAGAGCATCCGCTAAACTAACAGGACCCTTCCAACTGGAATTTTTTCGCAGATGAATTTCGAAGTCAGAAAGAGCATCGTTCGAACAATCGGAAGAAACCTGAAAGTATTTTCCTTGAATGGATATAGGGTCTTCATGCCAGTTGGCCAAAGCCACTAAAAGTTTCTGTTGAGGTGCGTAAAATTGGCGAAATTTTTTGGAAAGCTGATAGGTTTCAGTAGAGTTTAAAAGTGCAAGGCTCAACACTCCGGCCAATAAACATCGGTGAGCGTAGTGTTGTAGCTTGTGGGTGTTTTGTGGAAGAACCAAGGAGGGAGTAACCTCCTTTTTAATAAATAAGGCGAGACCGACGGAAGCAATCAGGATCCATTGAGCGATATAGGCATAATGTAAGTTTCCAAAGAGCACGTATCCGATGCCTCGTGGTAATGCTCTGCCTATGGCGATGATGAAAGAATAGGAGGTCAGAAAAATTAATCCAGGCGCCATTAAAGCAATCATGCGGAGGCGTAGGGAGAGTTTTTGCATTCCAAATAGATAGACTGTGGGAAGTAATGTGGCGGCCACGGCCAAAAAATTTAAAATATGCGGAAGGCTGAATTCATATTCAGTTCCTTCGTAATAGGCATGTGCGCCGGGGATAATTTGTATTCCCAAAGGTAGCAGTAATGCGCGGAACCAGCGGCTGATTTGTTTGAATGTGTAAAAAATAGCCGTCATCAGATTGTAGTTCTCTTGCGGTTTTTCCAGGCCGACGACGTGCCCGAATCTTAGATACGAGTCGATAAAACTGACAGTGGGTAACAGTAATGAGATTACGCAGAATAGGGCAGCGATCTTCAAGCACGTGGTTGGTCCAGGCCGGGGCCGGGGGAGCCATTGAAGGGATTTAAATTTTAATGAAAGGGCCGGTAGGGCGAGAGCCCCGGCAATGATTAAATTGAGTGCCAGGGTAGGTTCATAAGTAAACTCTGCGATCAGAGCCAGGACCAGACTCCAGATGGCGAACCGGAGATGGCCTTCGGACATAAACCGAATCAGGTATAAAATTTGAAGTATGGCCAATAGAGAAAAGAGCAGGTAACCCATGATGTGGTGCCACAGCACCATTTCGGATCCCATTTCGCTTGCGGCGAATAGGAAGGCGAGGGCAAACGGCCATAATGTTTCTTTAAGAAGGGGTATGCGCCTTAGCAGAAAATATAAGGCAAGAACCACCATGATATGGAGGGCTAAGCTGACGGATTGCCATAGGACAAAATCATATCCAAAAAGAAAATAACATATCCCCAGAAGAAGGTACAAGACGGGGCGATATAAAATAAAATCCCCGGGAGAGTGAGTGCGGTTAAATGCGTGCGCGCTGGTCAAAATATCGGTGAGGTTCGTTTCTCCTCCAATATTGTGCAGGTAAAATAATTGGTCGGCGCGTGGGACTCCTACCCAGAGCCCATGCCAAAATATGGCGAGGATAAGGGATATTAAAAGGAAACACTGGAAGATGAGATGATTCAGCGTTTGCTTTGATTTTGAAAAAAAGTTGCTATTCATAGCATCAGGGTAGGCGGCCCTCTTTTTTAAGTGTGTAGTGCTTCTTATGGAGGCCTGTAAGCCTGCAAAATCAAAACAGGTTACTTAGATAGACCAGCAAGTTTGGCAGGACCCATTTTACATTAATACGATAATACGGTCAGGAGGGATTCCCAAACTTTTAAGGAGGTTGACCCGGTTTTCCAGATCGTCATGGGCACCAAGAACTATTTTGCCGGAATAGCCTGCCAAGTTCTCCAGCGGAGAAATTTTCAAATCATGGAAGGAACCTTCGGAGTGAATATCGTAAACTCCCTTGATTTGCAAAGGACCCTTTTGAGCCATAAAGTATAGCTGCTCGGCGACTTCCCCTGTTCCCAGAATGACGAACTCCTTAGAGTTTTCCGCAACCAGGTTGTCCAGAAAAATTTTACAGTTGGCCTGTATCTGCGTGTTCTGGCGAATCAGGTTTCTAGTGTAAAAGAAGGATGTATAGAAAATGGCCCGCAGTAAGCCTTTCAGGGATTTATGTTTTTTAAGAGAAAATATCGCCCGCTCCGTGAATTGGATGAAGATATTTTTGAAGATGGGGGCAGTGACGGTTCGTTTTTGATCCAGTTGCTGTAATGACTTAAGATTCCAGTGGGAGGAATCGATATTCAGGGCCTGCTCTATTAGATATTTGCTGTTCGGTGCCTCGCCAGTTAGTCGAAGGGTTTGGAGGGCCTTGTTTTCCTGGAGTGGAAGCAACCTCTTGGTGGTCCGTGCCGCCAGGGCGGTGGAGGACATATGGTGACCGTCATGGGGACCCATGTGATCGTATTCGCCATCCGTTCCGGGGTGCCAGGTATGAAATAAAAATTCTTTGGGATGCCAGACTTCTTGTTTTCCCGCATTGATCAACCGAAAAGTCATTTCGTAGGGTCCGCAGATGTGGCCGAGAAAATCGGGATGCTCATCGGCTCCTCCGATCGCGACCAAATCTTCTTTCAAGGCAGACATGCAGGCGCCGTAATTGCGGTGATGAAGGTCATCTTCGTGATGGTTCAACCCGGTGGTTTTCTCTCCATCCCAGTTGATGCATCCTTCCCCTAATACTTCTTCAAAGGATGGAAAGTTGAATGGATAAAACTTTTTGTCAATATTGCGAACTTCATCGCAATGCAAAACGATTCCGGATTGATTTGAATCGGGTTTTTTATCGAAATCGAAAGAATCGATAATGGTTTGCGCGAAGGTAGGTTTCAGCATCGCATCGGAATCGCAGAATGTAACAATCCGCCCGCGTGCAAGGGTGATGCCGATGTTGTACATCAAGTGTTTGTGGTGGCAGAGATCGCTGGAAAATCCCAATGCCAGCCATTGATCGACAGAAGGGGGCCTGCCGGACTCCCGGTCTTCGTCCAGGCGTTTCTGTATTGTGTTCGCCTTGTGATCAAAAAATTCAATCCAGATGATTTCGTATTGATCTCTCGGAATGTTTTGGTGGTTGAGGTAATGAAGAGTGTGAAAGCTTTCGCGGCAGGACCAGTCGACCAGAACAAAACTCACCAGAGGTTGTTTTAAAGAAGTATTGTCTGTAAAAATTTTCATATTATTTTATCGTTCGGTCAGAGCAATTTTGGTCAATAAGAAGCCTGACTTGCTCCACAGAAGTGCCCTCATAACATGCTTGATAATGATTGTTTTTGAATTTAACGATGTCAAACGCGCCTTCGTCTTGCGCCAACCCGTAAAACAGTCCGTCATAAGCAATGATATTGAAATGATTGTAGCCTTCCTCAATCAGGACAGGCTCCGAGTTGATATTCGGTGGGCTGGATTGAGTTTCAGATTTTCCCCTGGCCGCAATAGGACTCTCGACATATTGCCAGTCCGGATGGATCTCGTCTTCTAAGATGAATCGAATATTATCGACAATATAATCTTCGGTTTTTCCGAGATTGTAAATGGTCTCTTCCCGAAAATCCCCGATTTTTTGCTGCAACTCAACTTTATTGCTCAGAATGTAGGAAACCTTTTCGCAGAGTTCTTGAGTGTTGGTGGCCACATAGCCGATTTTCTCGCGGTCCGTGAAATATTGAATATCCCCGAAGACGTTTTCCACTGTATCATCTTTGTGCGAAAAAAAGACGACCGGTCTCGATGTGGTGAACGCATAAGTGAACGCAGTGCCGGACATGTCGGTGACCATCAACTGCGAACGCGCGTAATTTTTCATATAGAAGCTGGCGTTGGTGTCGAACTCGAATTGCGGGTGGTCTTTAAACGCCTCGGCAACCTTTTTTACTTCCGGCGTGTCGACAGTGTGCGGGTGCGGGCGGAAGATGATTTTGTATTCTTTGAATTGATCCAGTAGAGCGCCCACGATGTCGCACCCGTGTTTGGGGACGGCGACATAATCATAAAAATGATCCCAGTGTACGGTCGGAGCAAAAATGATACTGTCTGTGGGAGTCTGGATGCTTTTGAAGTACTGAATATTTTTATCCAGCTTGATATACCCGCCGGGGATACGGCAGAGTGGCTTCTGGCGTATCAAGCTCAATTTATTGGACGACGGCATCAGCGCGCGGCAGGGGAGAAAGGTGTAGTCCAGCTCATCCAGCAGGGGTGGGACTCTCTGCGGCTTGTCGTCATTTGAAGGGGTAGAAGGGTTCTCGGCAACTCCTTTGGGCGAATCGTAAATGTCATGAACGAATAAAATCTTTTTGGCGTCGAAGGGCAAACCGGGCATCAGCGTCGGGAAAATAAACGCGTCGATAAAATTAAAGTGACCGATGATATCGTGTCCGGCGTAATAGGAGAATGGCCGCTTCTCAAACTCATCGCCACGGATCACCCCGAATAGAAAAATCACGTTGTACCCCTGCGAGCGAATTCTCTCGTAGAGATCCTCACTGCCCAGGTTTTCCCGGTAAGCCTTGCTGGGATAAAACACTGCCAGCGTTTTCTGGCCGGGTTTTAAATCTTTTTGGATTTTTTTGGTTTGATACTCGGCAAGAAGTATCGCCGCGGCTTGTTTATTGTTTGGGCAGTCTTTTAAAATGGATTCAACCTTCTCCCGCTCTTCCTTACAGTTGAAGATCAATAAATCAATCAGTTCCTTGAGCCAGACCGAATGGGGATTCGAAGGAGTGCTGGAGGATGGATTTTCAGGGTTTTCGGGCGAAACCATTTTCTTCTCAGGTTATTTTAATTTATTGCTTACCATATCTTTAATCGTATTCCAGAAACAAGAAGAATTTGATGAAGGGTGCACAGGAGGGGTTCGAAGTTTGTAATCAGCACCAAAACCACACCTCACCGGAAAATTAAAGTCTGTTTTGCGCTGGAGGATTTACTGTTTCGATTCCAAAGTAGCTCGCCTCTTACTCTTAGGTTGGCTCGGGGTCTTTGGGCTCGAGTCAGGCGATTTTTGGAGACCGTTCACGCGCAATTGAGGAGTTTTATTGATGTTAGAACTACTGAACAGCCCTTGAGAGATCCAATATTCGATGGCTCTTGGCTTATATTGGGTTTTTGTGAAATCGGTTGTTAAATAAAAGTGGACACCCATGAAAATGAACGCACCCAGGCTTGCCATTAATACAATCAAATTTCGGCTTCCTTTTTGCCAGGACGCGCTGGAGTTTATGGTTATTTTCAACAAAAAAGCCAGGGTAATAATCCAGCACCATGTGAAAATAGATAAATAATAATTTGCCCACTGTAAGTAGCCAAGGCCTCTCATGCTCCCTCTGAGAAAACCTAAAGCAAGAAATACGGTGATAAGAAAACAGAGGCTGTATCCTACCAGTTGAGGTTGAGGGGGGTGGAAGGGCTTCCTGGGTTTAAATAGGAGATAGAGAGCCGTTGCCATTATCGAAACTCCAATCACGGCACAGATTAATATCACATAGGCTCTCTGTGGAAGGCCCACCCACATGAGGTTGTCACCGGTAAACGCAAGAGTAGTGGTAAAAGGGGAAATCAGAGCAAAGATACTGAGTCCTATATAGTAAACAGTAGCGTATATGGAGCGCCATAAATAAGGGAGGACACCGCCTTCTGTAAAATTGTCGTCCGGGCCTATAAAGGAATGCCCATTTATCTGGAAGTCTATAAAATTTAGCAACACAAATAAGCTGATTGTAGCCAGTGCTGGGAAAATCGAATAAAAATCTTTGTTGAGATCAAGGTTAATGCCAGGGCGTGTGCGGTTGATGATCAATGATAGAATTTTAATTCCTGCGAAAATAGCCAGAGCTACCACAGTCATTTCGTGGAAGAGACTGGCACATAATAAGATTGCTGTGGCGAGCATATGTCTGGTTATCGAATGATGTGTGGTGTTTTTGTAAAAATAGTAAATCCCTCCAAACCCGAAGATCAGGGAGAATAAATAGGGGGAAATATGACGCCATAAAATTAATTCGATTCCCGGGAAAAATGTCAGCCAGCAAAGGCTGGCCAGGAGTCCCCCGGTGCGGCTATTCAAGAAAGTGGAGCATATCAAAAATAAAATAAACGCGGCTATGCCTGCTGATATCACACTTATAGCCCCAAGCATGATGGGTTTTTCTTCAAGGAATACATCCTCAACGCATAGGACCAGCATATGAGCCGGCCTGAACAAGTACTCGTCTCCTTTTGATAGAAGTCTGGTTCTGGTGTAACTTGCTGAAAACTGGCACCAATCGGCCGGGTTGTCAAAAAGGACTTTTTGAGCCAGATAGGCCTTTTGGTCCTTGCGTGGATAGTCAATCAAGGCATGCTGAAATAAGACGACAGAAAACACCACTAGAAATAGTAAGACTATTGCATTGGATTCAATAAGGCGGGAATACGCTTTTGAGAAATCATTTCCTTTGCTCAGCTTCATCACGAGTTTCGAGTCCTCCAGCCTCGCAACGCCAGAAGCCATTTGTTTTAACAATCGTTTGACTCCCCGCGGTTTTTTTTCAGATGTGTTTTTATCTTTCATCTTGTCTCGTTGAGGTTAAATAAAGATTTAATGAGACCTGCTCTAAGTGTCCTTAAGGGAGGCGGAGGGATTAGAATCACTACGCAAGGTGTCTATTAAAATTCTAAGGGATTTAAGGAAGGTTGGGAAGGGGATAATCAAGGTGAGTTCGTCAACTGTCATGTTGTTTGGCGCTACGGCAAACAGGGGTCAACGCCAAAACCACAGCTCGCGGAAAAATTGAAAATAATAGGCCGCGCCCCATCTTATGATCTGAAGTTTTCTTTCCCCTCCAATTCGTGGCGGCTCATCACCAGGGATTTCGCCGATCTTTAATTTTCGTTTGAGAGCGCGCACGGATAATAAGGGTTCCCAGCTGATGATGGTGGAAAACAGTTTTTCTGGAAGCGCATAGCTTTCGTCTTTATCCAAATCCAAATCGTAAATCAGTTGGGTTTTGTAGGCGCGATACATGACCATGACATCGGTATAGTTCCCGCCGTGAAGCAAATTGACTGTGGCCGTAAACAGCCAGTTCCCGAACCCGGTCACGATGTCGTCATCTTCGCTTTTTGCATCGCCTAGATACCGTGAAACGATCACCATGTCGTAACCTTCCTTCATTTTTGCAATCAGGTCCGGGAGCAGTTCCGCGACCGAATTGCCGTCCGGGCTGAAGGTGATGACGACGTCCCCTTCGATATAGGGCAGGACTTCCAGGTAAGCGAACCGAATCCCTCTCTGTTTTTGCTCATAAACAAAGTAGCCCTGTTCCCTCGCGTATTCAATGGTGCCATCAGTCGACCCACCATCGAGGATGATGATCTGATCGCACCAATCCGGATGGATTTGAGGCATGATCTCGCGCATGCCATCGACTTCATTCAGGGTCATAACAATTAACGTGGTTTTCATCGCATCCTTTCTAGGCTTTATTCTTTTTCATTAAGGCTCTTCCTGACCAATATCCTACCAAAAGAATCAGGATGCCCACGAGGGTCATCGATAGGATCCGGAACAGTTCCAAAGATTTCCCTTGGAGAACAATATTTCCTGCTTCGGCGCCAATCAGAGCCACGCCCAGAGAGGGCGGGAACAGAAAAAAGAGCGTGGCGTAGGAATAGGTTGCAAAGTTGATGGACGTCAGTCCAAAAATAAAGTTGACCGGGCCGGAAGGAAAAGCCGGGTTGAGTCGGACAAAGGCCACCACTTTCCAGGCGTTGCCGTCAATCTGGCGAACGATCCAGTTCAAGAGGCGATTGTCGTATTTGCTGACAAATGGTTTTCCGAGGGAAGTGCGCGCCAGATAAAAGGCCAGAACAGCGCCTAACGTGCTCCCAATAGTTGCTAAAACGCCGCCCCAGAATCCTCCCCAAAGCACACCCGCCGCGAGATTGACCGGCAAAGTGGGGATCAACAACGCGACCAATAGAGCGTATGCGGTCACAAACAAAACCGGCGCGAAAACAGGGTACTCGTCGATCAGCTCAAAAAAACTTTCCAGCTCCAGTCCCCCGGCCTGACGAATGCCCCAAGCCAGAGCAATCACCGCGACATAAACCAAAAACATCGTTGGCTTGATGCGAAAATATTTTCGGGAGTCGGTTTTTTCTGTTTGGGAAGAAATAGTGCCCTCCAAAAGCTTACTTCCGAGAGAAAGGTTATATCCTTATATCAAAATATTTATAATAACTGTAATCTTAATTTAAAGCAATTTGTTGAATAGTGAGCAATGCAGGATCACCGCCATTGGCCGTTATGTAGATTCTATAGAAGGTGTATTCTTTATCGTTTTCAAACTCAAAAGTCCTCCAGACTTTTTCGGAAGTAAACCTCGCATCCTTCACATCCAGAAGGTCAGTCCAATTCTTTCCATCACGACTCGCTTGTATGCTAAACGCCTTGGGTGCGCGTTCCGGGAATACTCTTCGGGTTGATTGAGCTCTGACGCTGAGCATGGAAAGTCTTTCCGGTGAAGAAAACTCAAACTGAACCCATTGAGGATACTTTGGAGACCACTCTGCGTTCCAGTACGGTCCGAGTACGCCAAGGAGGTAGCCGGGAGAGTGATCCTTATACTGGGAGGAGGCGGAAATATTTGGAGCCAAATGGGATTTAATCCTTCTGGGTTTTTTGTTTAGTTGGGAAAAATCAATGATGGCGTGATTGGCGTGGAGTTCGGGGAGGGGAGTGCCATATTCGCTTTGGGTAATGACCAGCGCGTTTGTCGGAGCAGTTCGGACGCACTCGCGATCAAAACTGCAATCCACCAAGTTGATTTTGTAAAGTTGATCCAGTGGCAATATCTCACGCAGAACGGCACGCGTCATTTGCAAGATATGTCCCGGATGCGCCATGGTCGCGGGTGCAAACTCCCGATCAATCGGATGGCCCTCATAACCGCGATCCTGTTTCGGGCGGATAATATGAATCTCTTTTAAATCCCAAAGCGTTCGATTTGCAATCATTGCGCGGTAGGTGGCCCGCAGATGATTTATCTCAATTGAAGACTCGACAACCTGACGTTGACTCAGTGTGATTTGGTTAATAGAAAAAGTGGCTACAATTGCAACCATAGTAACCCGTCCGATTTGTTGCGCGGTCTGCTTTCCATAGAGGCTGTTAACTTTCTCAATTCCCCGTGTGATCAGAACTCCAAAGGAGAGAATGAGAAGGAAATGTATCGGTAGCATGTGGCGGTAGGGTGCCTCTTGGAAATGACTTAAAAGCCATGGCGCAACCGAAGCAACAAGAATCACCGGAATGCTCAGTAAATAAACAATCGCGGCAAGTATGCTACCAGATCGTCCCCATCCCAATCGCTGTCCTTCATGGAACATGATTCCCGCGGGTCCAAGCAAAATCGGGATAGAAAGCCAGGCGGGTAGGTGGAAAAAACTGGACAGCGGCATGCGCGTCAGTTCGCGAAATATAATGGGAAGCCTGCTTGCAATCTCATTGGGGTCGGTCGTTATATCGACTCGATAAATGGTGAGATCGTAAATCGATTTGCCAAAGCGCTCGGCCATGGCGATGCTGGATTTCACCGTCAGGTAATAAGTCAATGCGGCAGTCGCATAAAAAACGCAAAGCTTTACGCATAGATATACTCTTTTTGAAAACGATAGGTCAGGCCGAAACGCTGAATAGATAAAAGCGGTTGGTATTATGGCAAACGCAAAGATGGGATAGATGAAGCACGCCGAGATAAAAAGAATACCCCCCACTCCAAGGTCAAAATAAAATTTCCTGCCTCGTTCTTCTGCCGACAAAGCTCGTGAAATATAGGGGAAGGACAAGAGGGAAAATACCAAAGCTAGCAGTACCGGCATTCCGGTAAGACCCTGGTAATACATGAAGGCGTAACCGGGAAGCAGAGCGACCATGACAGCCAGAAAAGTTGCCGCGTGCGAGGAATCAAATAGATCGTTCAATACGCGACGAAAGGCAACAACGGATAACAAGACGACAGCCATGACGATTATCCTGAGCGGGGCGAAATCGCTGATCTGGGCAACAGCGGCATGCTCGGCGCATTCTCCGAACCAGACCAGCCAACGCCCTGTGAAGAAAAAATACTTGCTGGCCCCAATCACGCACGAATCGAATCGCCCTCCCGCCAGTCCCGGCTCAAGGCCATACCTGAAGGCGCGCCATTGATCCTGCGGCACGTAATCAGCAACAAGAGTGGGGTAGTAAGCGA
>JAJDBJ010000025.1 GCA_029261395.1 Nitrospinaceae bacterium | reverse complement strand
AAGGCCTTGATGACCGAATTGCCCATGGGAATGTGCATATAATCGCAGATTTCCTGAGTCAGACCCTGATTGGACCTTCCGGAAAATACCAGAACTCTGCCGTTGTCACCCATTGCTATGCGTTCCCCGTTTCACAAATGAATAATTGGCTGGGGCGGGAGGACTCGAACCTCCGAATGCAGGAATCAAAATCCTGTGTCTTAACCGCTTGACGACGCCCCAGTAGTGTGTAAAAACCCTACTAATATATTAAGTTAATTGCCCTTAACGCTTTGTGTATGTAAAAAATATTTCCTCTTCCCGCTGACCCATGTTCCAGCGGATGCGACCCCAATTCATATATTCTTAGCTAACCGACTGACGAACTCTTAGAGACTTGGTAGGCTTGTGTGGATCAGAGTACCATAACAAACACCGAAGGACCTCTTACGAGGCCCGATTTTAGGGATAATTGAGAAGTTCTTCCGGCATGAACTCGGAAAAACTGGATACGGTCTCGGTCAGAAACACATCCCATGCCTCCTCACGACATTGGACAAAGGCCTGCTCAGCCGTCTTTGAATCCTCAAAAATCCCGAAGACAGTTGACCCGCTCCCCGATACCAGCGTACCCGCCGCACTCAGAGAGCGCAGTTTCCCCTTAATGCTCTCTGCGACAGGAAGCCTTTTAATAACAATGGGTTCCAGATCGTTGTGCAAATGCGCACCCACGCTGATTATATTCGACTGGGAAAAAAATTCGCGCAAAATCTTAATATTTTTTGAGTTTTTTGTCAAATCGAAATTGAGGGCCCTATAAACCTCTGCGGTGGCCATCGGTGTCCTTGGATAAACCAAGATAACATGAAATTTTTCAGGCGATGGCAAAGGAGTGAGACGTTCACCCCGACCCTGCCCCAAAGCCGAAGGTGTGCACAGGAAAAAGGGTATGTCTGATCCTAATCGAGCGGCTATTGCGGAAAGCTCGGCGGACTTCAGCCTCAGATCCCAAAGCCGGTTCAGCCCCATCAGGACACCGGCCGCGTTGCCACTACCGCCCCCCAGCCCTGCGCCCATGGGTATTTTCTTTTTCAGGACCATGCGACAGCCCAGTCCGGGTTTCTCCGGAACCGCCTCTTGCAGAAGACGGGCGGCGCGGATCATTAAATTGTTTTCGTCGGTGGGCACCCTGGGATCGTCGCACACCAGCTCGATCCCACTCTCACAGGATTCCAGCTCCACGGTATCGTACAGACTGACCATTTGGAACAGCGTCTCCAAGTCGTGATATCCGTCGGGACGTTTGCCGAGAATGAAAAGGCCGAGATTAATTTTGGCGGGGGTTTTAAAAACAAGTTTCATGGGTCGGGTTCAGGGCTCAATGACTTTCGGGCACATTCAATCGAAAGGCGTCTTCCGGCACCCCTTGGTTGATGAGAGGGTTATTGAATTTCATGACCAACTCATCGCCTGACAAGAGGCGTTGCACGGTAATGGTATGGGGGAACAGGTGACCTTCCACTTTTTTGTAATTTTCCCAGTGCACCGCGTAAGCCTGTTTTTCATTTCCCCATTTGACCAGCCGGGCGGGAAGGAGGGTTTGTGTATCCACTTCTATCTCCAGTGGGCCGTTGCGCTCGGCATCAACCGCCGTCACATGATAGTTTCCGGTTTCGGGATTCCAGCGAACGTCTTTCAGAGTGAGCGAAGCGAGCCGGGGAATCTTGCCCGAAAACACGCTGATGTATTCGCGGAAATCAAACACCGTTCCAAACGTCCGAATCATGATATCCCACACATCTCTATTCCGGTACAGCTTGTTGCTTTTGGGATCGTACAGAAGAATTTGCGTTGAATCGGAAATCAAGACGCCGACCGGTTGACCGAACAGATTCAGGGTATCCAGCCGCAGTGAGGTTTCTCCGTTAATCAAAAGCACTTGCTTGAGATTGTGATTAGTGTCTTGTGTCTTGATCGCGGATTTGACTATGGATTTGACATTGAGAATGTCATCCTGCCGTGTCGTCAACTGCTTGGAAATTGCTTCAAGAGTGAGTAACTGCGCAGGGGGTTCCACCGGTTTGGGCGGTGGAAGGGTTTCGCAGGCTGTCAGGACACCCGCCAAAACACACAGGAGGAGTTTAAGTTTTCGTTTCATCAACGTGGTCGGAAGGAAAAAAGGAAATCAGAAACTTTGCAACATCATTTGGTCCGCCTTACGGATTTTTTCCCGGAGCTTGTCCGGGTCGGGAATTTCTCCGGCCGGTTCTTCCAACTTCTTCAGAGTCAACGCCAGACTGGTCTTCCAGGCTTTGCGGGCTTCCGACACATTATCCATGGAAAAATGAACGTCTCCCAAATGGTCATAGAGCACCGGATCGGGCTGGGCGTATACCATCGCTTTTTTAATGTGCACCAGGGCCTGTTGCGGCTCGCCCTTTTTGTGATAGATCCATCCCAGGCTGTCCAGAAAATATCCGTTTCGGGGCTGGATCGTCAACGCCTGCTCCAAGTGACTCTGAGCCTTGTCGAGATCTTCTCCCTTCGTCGCGTAAATATACCCGATGAAGTTGTGCGCATTGGAATGATGCGGATTGATTTCCAAAGTGCGCTTCATGCTGTCGATGGCCTTGTCGAATTTTCCCAACCGCTCGAGAAGCGCACCCTGCTCAAAGTAATAGGTATCCTTTTTGTCATTCAGTTGGATGGCCTTGTTGATGTTCTGGTAGGCATCTTCATTTTCGTTCAGCGACATATGAGCCAAAGCCAGCGCATGATACAACCGGTCATTCTCCGAATCCATGGTCACCGCCTGTTTGAGGAGCTCAATGGATTTTTTCATTTCCTTGTTGAGTCCGTAGAGCCGCGCCAGATTCAATAGAATATCAATCGACTCTCCGCCCGTGTCAACTTTTCGGTAGGCTTCCACTTCGGTAATGGCCTTATCCATCCTGCCGAACAACTCAAAGATTTTAGCAATGACGAGACGCAGTTCCTGGTCTTCTTTATTGGCAAGTGCCAGCCGAAACTCGTCTACGGCTTCGAGATAAACTGCCTGCTCATAAAAAATAATACCGATCTGGGTATGGATGTTGGCTTCACTCGGTACGAAAGGAGGCGCTTCCGTTACTTGTAGGTTGTCAGGAAACTGGGCACCGGCCTCAAAGTCGAACCGTTTTAAATGTTCGTTGATTTTTTTATCGCCGGGTTTCAGTTTTAAAATAATTTTGTACTGCTCCAAGGCCTCCGGATACTTTTTCTGAAGCTCCAGCACACGGGCCAGATTTTCACGGGCTTCGATGAAGCTGGGGCGAAGGGTCAGGGATTTTTTGAATTTTTCCTCTGCGCTTTGCATTTCGCCGGTACGCGCCAATGCCGACCCAAGATAGTGATACCCCAACGGGTTGGCCGGTTCCACCACGGTGGCCTGTTGAAACAGTTCGCCCGCGTCTTTGTATTGCTTTAACGCCCGCAGGTTGTACCCGGCGAGCAAATAGGCGCGGGCGTTGGTGGGCTCTACTTCCATGACCTTCTTATAGTGGTCCGATGCCTCTTGATATTTGCCCTGACTGGATAAAATGTCACCCATGGCCATATGAACCCGCACATTATTCGGGAATCGGCTGATCGCCTCTTCCCCGGCTATCAGCGCCTGCTGAAATTGACCGGTGCGCAAATACAGGCTGACCAGATGCGTATGCAGGTCTTCGCGGTTCGGATCGAACTGAACCACCAGAGCATAGCTACGGGCAGCTTCGTCAAAATCGCCTTCCCGCTCGTAGTGGTACGCTTTCAAATAATGATAATACGCGCGCGGGTCGCGATAGTTTCTGTCGGGATATTTTTTGTTGAGCTTCTGAATCTGCCGCACGGCATAGGATGTCTTGGATGAGCCGAGCGTCATCGAGGGCTGTTCATCCCTAATATCCACTCGCACCGCTTTGGATTCGGATTGGACAGTGGGCTGTCTGGTGGATGGCACCGAAGCACAATTGGCGAGGATAAAAATACTCACCAACGCCAGGGCGACAAAGCGGAACTTGGTACTCAGGCGGGCAAGACGCTCCCGCAGTTCGGGGTCCGCTATCGGCTTCAAGTGTTCTTCTCGGGCAACAGTCTGGTTATCCATAGGATGATTATAACTCGGGGATGCCGAGATTTTTAAGGGTTTATTGGAGATAATGGGGAGGTCTTCGACCTGATTAACTATTATCTCCATAAAGCGTTTAGAATCAAAGATTTTATTCAATTTTATCAGGATTTTCCGCTCGTAAGTTTGCAGTACAGACACCCATTCCTGCCCTTTAATCTCCACATATAGAGTGCTTTGGGTCGTTTTAACGACCCGCGAACGGCTCCCGATTTCCTCTCCGACCACCAGACCCCAGAGCAGATTGATCCGGTTTAAATCCAAATCGGAGGCATCGGGCAATGACTTGATTGAATCGGCTAAAACTTCACCCATCGAACTCCATCCAAAGGATTTTTTCTGTTGCGTCAAATGGGTAACCTCGCTTCAATCATAGTGAATGTTAATAGTACCAGTTTAAAAAGAATTGTGCGCTATTCATAGTCTAAATTTTTCTCCCGTTTAATACTGCGATTAAGTCCTTGTTTTTGTATTTAGTACTGCAATTGTTCGGGTTCCGATATTACAATGGAAACCAACCTTTAGAACCACTTCTGGCTTATGCGACCACGAATCCTCTTGATCCCCCTCGGCATCCTCAGCATCGTCCTGTACCTGGCGATGTGGCAGATTTCCTACCAGTTCAACTGGGGGGAGGGTTACCGCGACCGCCCCATCCTGACCTACCTGGCGATCTATTTCAGCCTGTTTGCCAGTTATGCCGGGGCGGTGTGGATCATCTGGAAACGGACGGTGGACGACCACCGCCTGCTATGGACGCTGATCGTACTCGGCCTGCTGTTCCGTGCCGCCATCATGCCCGCGCAACAGATTCAGGAAGACGATGTGTATCGTTATTTGTGGGATGGCAAGGTCTTTGCTCATAACATCAACCCCTACAAGTTCGCGCCGGAGGAGGTAACGCGCCTCAAGGAATTGCTCATCCAGGACCCGGAGGCGTTTGAGCAGATGTACGATACCCAAAGCGCGGCGGAGCTGTCCCAACTCTACGATCTGAAATGGGAAAGCCCGGAAACGCTGGTGTATCAGGAACGCATCAACCATCCCAGCGTGGCGACCATCTATCCACCACTGGCGCAAATGATGTTCCGGCTGGCGCATCAGATTCAACCCGATAGCATCCTCACCCTGCGCCTCCTGTTTCTGGCGTTCGATGGGGTGGCGTTGATGTTCATCGTATTGACCCTGCAGGCACTGGGGATGAACCGGCTGTGGGCGATGGTGTATTTCTGGTGTCCGCTGGTGATCAAGGAGACGTTCAACTCGACGCACCTCGATATCATCGGCATCGCCATGCTGTGCGGCACATTGTTCTGCGTGGTCCAGCGACGGTTCTTTTCAGCCAATGCGTTTCTCGCGCTCAGTGTGGTGGGCAAACTGTACCCCGCCATTTTACTGCCGCTCATCCTCAAACAACAGTATCAAGCGGCGGACTCCAAAATTCAAAACCGCTGGGTGCGGTGCGGATTGAGCATTTTATTGTTCGGGGGACTCGTCGCGTTTTTCTACATGCCGTTTCTTGAGATCGGCTCGCAAAATTTTTCCGGTCTCAAAGCCTACGCCACGCGCTGGCAACAGAACGACAGCATTTTTGCGATTCTTGTCTGGTTCTTCGGACTGTTTGCGGAGTCGAACGGACCCGTCCCCTTCTCCTACGACCTGCCGTCCCTGCTGGCCAAAATCACCGTGGCAGGGATTCTCGGCGTGGTCATGCTGTATTTGCTGTTCTGGCGAAAAGAGATTGAGAACCCGGAACCCAAAGCGGTGCTGGAACCACTGTTCATTATCATGGCGCTGGTGTTTCTGGTGAGTCCGGTGCAGAATCCCTGGTACCTGTGCTGGGTGGTGCCGTTCCTGTGCATCTTCCCCTGGCGCGCGGGGATTCTATTGACCGGACTGGTTGGCCTCTACTACCTCGATTTCTACTTCGACTACCAGGACATCAACCACTACGCCCCCTGGATCCCCTGGTTCGAATACATTCCATTTTATTTATTTCTAGCGTGGGAATGGTTTAAAAATAAAGGTCTCTACACAAAGGCTTGAGTTATCTCGCAATAATCACCATATTTTTCTAAAAATATACTTATTTTTCATAAATAAGAATGGTATACTATGCTTAAATTAACTCTATAAGAGTATTAAGTATGATTGTATCAAAATCTGAGCTTTTTGCAATTCTACGGCAATTTAATCCATGGTGGGATGAGAGGAAAATACCTGATCTTCCATTATGGAGAAGAGCCGCTTTTAAACCACTAATGGGCTGGCTGACCGATCCGCCAGCGCCACGGGCCATTTTATTAAGTGGGGCGAGGCAAGTTGGAAAGACAACTTTGCTTCTCCAGGCGATCGAAGAATTACTGGACCAGGGGGTTAGCCCTGATCGAATACTTTATATTACCTTTGACCACCCCATAACAAAGCTGATCGGACTCGAACAGGTTCTTAAATCTTGGAAGGAAATCCAACCTCCCTCAGAGGGAATAGAATATTTATTGCTTGATGAAATTCAATACACCGAGAATTGGCCGACCTGGTTAAAACATCAGGCGGATTTCCAAAAAAAAAGGCGGATCGCAGTCACTGGATCAGCCACGCCCTTGAACACCAAAGATCAAGAGTCCGGGGTGGGCCGGTGGCACACTATAAAACTTCCGACCCTTTCATTTTATGAATATCTGCAAATCAAAAATATCGCAATTCCACGACTTCCGAAAATCAAAACACTCAAAGAAATATTTTCATGGTCGCCTGAAAAACGAATTCAATTGAGCGAAACAGCACGCCCTTTGGAGCCGTATTTCAATGAATACCTTCTTCGCGGAGGTTTTCCTCAAACGGCACAAGTAGAAAATATATCAACCGCTCAAAGACTCTTGCGGGAAGATATCGTGGATAAGGTTTTAAAACGAGATATGACTGCGCTCTATGGAGTGCGGCGGGTATTGGAAATGGAGAAAACTTTTCTCTATTTATGTTTGCACGACGGAGGGATTCTAGATTTGCCGACTCTGTGCCGCAATCTTGAATTGAACAAACAAACAGTCAGCAACTTCATCGAATTGTTCGAGTCAGCACATCTAATTTACAAATTACCTCCCTATGGTTACGGGAAAGAAGTATTGCGTGGTAAATACAAAGTTTATCTGGCTGACGCGGCTATTGCAGGAAGTGTACTTTTAAAGGGAAGGTCATTAATTGAAGACAACACTCGGTTAGGCGCGGCTGTTGAAACAGCCTTTTTTAAGCATGTCTACAGCAGATATTATCCTATCAGTATCCGATTTTCTTATTGGAAATCTAAAAAGAATTATGAAGTGGATATTGTGGCGGAGGTTCACAATGACATAATTCCTTTCGAAGTAAAATATACGCAAAGCCATATTAAAATGCAGGACATCAAAGGCTTGGTTCAACTTTGTAAAGAAAAGAACCTGCCAAGAGGATATATCATTACCAGAGAGTTTTCAGATTTCGACGTGATTCCGGAAAAAATTACTCAAACCAATACCACTTTTTTAAAAATCCCTGCCCCATTGGCTTGTTTCTGGTTGTCCCAATCGGAAATCGAGGAGCCATTATTAGAAGGTGATGCACTAAAATAAAGTTTATAGGATAGTTTTCATAAACTTAAAGATACGAATAGCGATAAAACACGAGAGTTCATTACGGTTTTTTGAGGTCGAGTTTTTTGATCTTGGAGTGCAGGGTGGTGCCGTTCCTGTGCATCTTCCCCTGGCGCGCCGGGATTCTACTGACCGGGCCTCGTCGGACTCTACTACCTCGACTTCTATTTCGATTATCAGGATATCAACCACTACGCCCCGTGGATCCCCTGGTTCGAATACATTCCGTTTTATCTGGTGCTGGTTTGGGGAATTCGAAAAAAATAATACAAAACGTACTTCCATCAAACCATATTCAATCTTCAATACCTAAAATAAGAATTTCGAGCTTTTCGAGGACTTCGGTGAGGAGTTTGGGCGGGGCTTTGGATTTTAATTTGGCGTGGCGAATCCGCCAGTCGAGGCTTTTGACCTGATCGGCCAGTACACACCCACCGCCCAGTTTTTTAGATAACTCTACCGCAAACGGATAGTTCTTCACTTTGGATGTGATCGGACAACAAATCGCCAGACCGGATTTTTCGTTATAGAGTTTTGGGGATATTACCAAGGCAGGACGATGTCCCGCCTGCTCGTGCCCGGCCTGGGGGTTAAAGTCCACCCAAATAATGTGTCCCCGATCCGGCACATACTTTTTACGGGCTACCATACCTCTCGTCCTTCGGCACCGCCGAAATCCATTTCCTCATAAGAGTTTTCCGGGGTAATTTCATCCACTAGCGCTTTCAGGGAAGCCTTGCCCGCCCGTTGAATCACCAGCTTACCCTTCACTAAGGTCATTTTAACCTTGGTACCTTTCTTTAACCCAATTTCCTTAGCAAAGGTTTTGGGGATTCTCAAGCCGAGACTGTTACCCCAGGGGTTCACCATCGCATCCATGTTTCATCTCCGCCAGTTGTTTTAATGTATATACAATATATATACATTGAGATTTTTGTCAAGGAAAATCCAACTAATCCGGTTTTTTGAGGCCGAGTTTTTTGATCTTGGAGTGCAGGGTGGTGGGTTTCATTCCCAGGATTTCCGCCGCGCCACCGTCACCGGTAATTTTCCAGCCGCTTTGATCGAGGGCGTTCAAAATATTCTCGCGGTCCCTCTGTTTCATTTCCTCTTCCGTCAAGACGGGTGTTTCAGCATCGGACGCCCGCCGCCGTTCCGCTTTCCCTTGCCTCCCATTGCCCTTTGGTTCCTGGGTCAGGTTGAACGCCAGTTTGCCGGACCGTGAGGTGATGACGGCGCGCTCGATCACGTTCTGCAGTTCCCGCACATTGCCCGGCCAGTCGTAGCCTTTCAGCTCCAGCATATTGGCCTTGGTGAATTGGGGAAGCGGCAGGTTCAATTTGCTGGCGGCCTGATTCAAAAAACGGTTCGCCAGGCTGGGGATATCTTCGATCCTCTGTCGCAGGGGCGGCACTTCTATCGGGAATACATTGAGACGGTAAAACAGGTCTTCGCGGAACCGTTTCGCCAACACTTCTTCTTTCAAGTTGCGGTTGGTGGCGGCAATGATGCGCACATCGGTCTTGAGCGTTTTTTCATCGCCGATGCGTTCATATGTGCCTTCCTGCAAAACGCGCAGTAGTTTGCTCTGCAGATCCAACGGCACTTCCCCGATCTCGTCGAGGAACAACGTCCCGCCATCGGCCAGTTGGAATCGACCCGCCCGGTCCTTGATCGCTCCGGTGAACGCGCCTTTGACATGTCCGAAGAATTCGCTTTCATACAGCTCTTTGGGGATGGAGGCGCAATTGACTTTGATCATGGTGCGTTGTTTGCGGGCGCTACGATTGTGAATCTCCCGCGCGACCAGTTCCTTGCCGGTACCCGACTCGCCGGTAATCAGTACGCTGGCATCGGTCGGCCCCACCATATCGATTTGCCGCAAAATGCCCTCCAGGGCCGGACTGCTGCCGACAATTTCGCCATACGCTTTAGCTTCCAGGACCTCTTCATGCAGGTAGGCATTTTCCAACTCCAGTTTACGGCGCAGGCACTGGATTTCCTCCTCCGCCTGTTTGCGTTCGCTGATGTCCTTGAACACAACCACCGCTCCGCGCAATTTCAGATTTTCCCAAATGGGGGTGCTGACATACTCCACCGGAAACGAGGTGCCGTCTTTGCGCCAGAATACTTCATTGGAAACCGTATGGACTTTGCCATCCTTGACCGCCGCATAAATGGGACACTCTTTATCAATGTAGGTCGTTCCGTCGGGTTTTGAATGGTGAACCAGTTTATGCTGGCAGTGCCCGATCATCTCCCTGGCGGTGTACCCGGTCATGCGTTCCGCGGCAGGATTCACAAAGGTGGTCTTACCTTCACCGTCCAGGCCATACACACCCTCACCCGCCGATTCCAGAATCAGCTTGTTCAGGTGTCGGACCCCTTCCAAGGCCTGATCCGCAGGTTCCGTTTTGTTTTCAGAATCCGATTTCATGCCCCCAATATATCCCAAATTTCGTAACATGACCACTAAATTTCGCTATTAACGAATTTTCGCCATAAATCAAGACCGCTCTTAATCCCTATAACCTATTTAAAAATAGATAGTTACTAAATAAATCCGGTTTGGCACGGGACCTGCTCTATACAGGTTAATGATTCAAGAAACTGGTTAGCTCGCCTCCCTTAGGCAAAACTTTTAAAACTTAAACAAGGAGAAACACCATGGCACTTCCCAATCCCGGTATGCAAATCGACACAACCAACACGGCACTGGTGGTCACCGATCCCCAAAACGATTTTTTGAGTCCGCAGGGCGTGACCTGGGGCGTGGTCGGCGAGAGCGTTACGGAAAACAACACGGTCGCCAATATCGAATCGCTATTCAAGGCTGCGCAGGACAACGGCATCCCGCTTTTCGTTTCGCCGCATTACTACTACCCGACCGACCATCGTTGGAAGTTTGAGGGCGCGCTCGAAAAGCTGATGCACGACATCCATATGTTCGACCGCAAGGGTCCCTTGAATCTTGAAAATTTCAACGGGTCGGGTCCCGATTGGCTGGAGCAGTACAAGCATTATATCGAGAACGAAAACACCGTGGTGGTGAGTCCTCATAAAGTTTATGGACCGGAAACCAACGATCTCGTCCTCCAATTGCGAAAGCGCGGAATCGACAAAGTGGTGCTGGCCGGAATGTCGGCCAACCTCTGTGTCGAAAGCCATTTGCGGGAACTCCTCGAACAGGGTTTTGAGGTGGCCGTGGTGAAAGATGCCACCGCCGCCGCCAAAGTTCCGGAAGGCAACGGCTACGACGCGGCCCTGGTCAATTTCCGTTTTCTGGCCAATACCGTTTGGTCCACCGAGGAAGCCGTGGCGGCCCTGTCCCAACAGGAAACCGTAGCCGCGGTTTCTTAATCAACAATATTCAATTTTCGGGTGAATTGATTTTCACTCAACCTACTCACTAGAAAGGAATTAAAAAAATGAAAACTGCAATCATCATTCTGTCCGATCCAAAAAACAATTCTGAAGAATCTTTAGGACGCGTGTTCAACGGTCTGGCATCGGCTTACGATTTCAAGAACGCCGGTAAGGAAGTCTCTATTCTCTTTCAGGGCGCCGGCACACGTTGGCCGGAAGTCCTGCAAAAGAAAGATCATCCCGCGCATGAATTGTTTGAAGCGGTCGCGGACAAGATCCAGGGCATCTCTTGTGCCTGTGCCGAGGTATTCGGCGCCGATACCACGGGATACGACCTGATCAAGGACAACTCCGTTCCAAAAACTACCGGACTGCCGAGCCTGAGTAAGCTTCAGGAAGACGGTTTTAACGTCCTTACGTTTTAAAAGCTGCCAACCCCCCTGCGTTTCGCAGGGGGTTTCCAAAATTAATCCCATATTGGAATGAACATGAAAGGAGACACGATGAATCAGGAAAACGTAGTCACAAACAATGCAGTGGTCCATCTGGATGACGATGGCTTTGAAACAGAGGTGATCCAATCCAAAAAACTGGCGTTGGTCGATTTCTGGGCCGACTGGTGTCAACCCTGCCACATGATGGCTCCAACCATAGAAACGCTGGCAGAAGAATACGGCGACCGCGTCCTGATCGCGAAAGTGGACGTCGACGCCAACCCGGTGACCACCCACAAATACGGGATTCGCGGTATCCCGGCATTGTTGCTGTTCAAAGACGGGCAGTTAGTGCAACAGATCGTGGGCGTGCAACCCAAAGATAAAATCGCCGGTATCATCGAAAGTCATCTTTAATTGAAAAAGGAGTCCTTAAAAGGAGAAGGTCATGACTGATAATTTCACGGAACTTGCATTTACTGACAGCGTCAAGGTTCAGCAGGAAAAGTACGGGACGCGAACCGCCTATGCACGCATGGAGCAGGGCGGAAAGTTTCGCAACCAGATCACCTGGCAGGAGCAAAGACATATCGAAGACAGGGACGGTTTCTACATGGCCTCTGTCGGTGAAAACGGTTGGCCTTACATGCAGTTCCGGGGCGGTCCCAAAGGGTTCCTGAAGGTGATCGACGACAACACCCTGGCGTTTACTGATTTTCGCGGCAACGGACAATACATCAGCACCGGAAATATTAACGCCACCAGGAAGACGGTTCTATTTCTCATGGATTACACCCAAAAGCAAAGATTGAAAATCTGGGCGGAAGCCGAGGTGCTGGACCCGGCGGAACATCCGGAATTGGCAAAAAAACTGATCGTACCGGATTACCAAGCTACGGTGGAGCGAATCATCGTATTCAAAGTTCATGCGTTCGACTGGAACTGTCCGCAACACATCACCCCCCGGTACACGCAGGAAGAAGTTGAACGGGGCCTGGTGAATCTTGCAACCTCTTAATGAGAACAAAGGAGAACACAATGAACAAAATTACAGTTCAATGGTTGGCTATTGCAATAACGGTTTTAATTGCGGGATACGCTTACGGCTCAAACACCGGTACGGTGGCTCATAAGAATGCTTCATCGGTTAACAATGTAAAACTCCTTGGGCACCATGCCACGCTTCACAAAACGATTGAAGTGAATGGAGTGAAAATATTTTATCGTGAAGCCGGCTCCAAAAATGCCCCGACCCTCTTGCTACTGCATGGGTACCCCACTTCTTCGCACATGTTTCGCAATCTCATAGAAGATTTGTCCCATCGTTATCACTTGCTGGCTCCCGATTATCCCGGATATGGCAGAAGTGAACAGCCGCCGATGGCCGATTTTGCATATACGTTCGACAATATGTCAAAGATTGTGGAAGGCTTTTTAGAAGCTTTGCACGTTGAGAAATTCAGTGTTTACCTGATGGACTACGGCGCTCCCATTGGTTATCGAATTGCCGCCAAATATCCGGACCGGGTAGAGTCCCTGATCGTGCAAAATGGCGGCGCTTACGAGGAAGGTCTCAGGAAATTTTGGGTCCCTATCAAAAAATACTGGAACGAATACACGGCTGGCAACGGGAAGGCGCTGGAAGGATTTCATTCCCCTGATGGATTGAAATGGCAGTATACGCATGGCGTGCAAAATGTTGAAACAATCAGTCCGGATAATTGGAATATTGATTTACAACATTTGACCCGGCCTGAGAACAATGCCATCCAGTTAGCCATGTTCTACGACTATCGCACCAATGTTGCTCTTTATCCGAAATGGCAGGCCTATCTCCGCAAACACCAGCCGCCCACTTTGATCGTCTGGGGGAAGAATGATCACATCTTTCCATCGGAAGGAGCTCATGCTTACAAGAAGGATCTAAAGAACATCGATTTTTATTTACTCAATACAGGCCATTTTGCTTTAGAGGAAGAGGGAGATGCCATTGCAGAACATATTCTCCGGTTCCTGGCCAAGCACAATATCAAATAACACAGTAGTAACACTAAGAAGCAATGTGACATCCATTCAGATCATTAAAATTTTGTACAACGCATTTCGAACCAAAGACTACGATCATTTAATATCCGTTAGGCTTTATAAGATATTGTTTTTAAATAATTAAATAGGTTTCTGAGTGGGGCCTAAAAAAATTTAAAAAAAAGGCCAAAAAAACCCTTGACTCTTTACCGAACGTTCGGTAAAGTACTCGCTGAGTTCTTAAACTGAGTGAAGGAGGATTGAAATATGCCTGTTAGAAAAATCGATGAGGGTCAATTACTGGATCGCCTAACGGAAGTCTTCCGCTTGTACGGTTATGAAGGCGCAAGCCTCAGCCGCATTTCGGAAGCAACCGGACTCAAGCGCGCCAGTCTTTACCACCGCTTTCCGGGTGGGAAGAAGGAAATGGCCGAAGCCGTACTCCAGCGGGCCGACACCTGGTTCGTATCTCACATCCTCGTGCCTCTGACCGAGCCCGGGGAGCCCTCGGACCGCGTCCATGAAATGGCTAACCGCCTCAGTGATTTTTACGGCGGGGGTCATCACTCGTGTCTGCTCGATTCGCTATCGCTGGGTGACGAGGATGTCGCCATACGTCAGCATATTGATCGGTCGTTCACGGCTTGGCTTGGCGCACTCGTGGGCGTTGCACGCGAGTCAGGTTTGAGTCCGGCTACTGCCAAACTTCGAGCTGAAGAAGCGTTGGTTCGTATCCAGGGGGCGTTGGTCATGGCGCGAGCCACCGGCGAAACCCAACCGTTTCTACGGGTCCTCCAGAACTTACCGGAACTATTAACACTCGACTCAGAAAAACCTAAACCTAAAACCAAAAGGAGTAACAAATCATGAAAACTGCAATCATTATTCTTTCCGATCCAAAAAATGGCGGCGAGGAAGCATTCGGTCGTGCGTTCAATGGACTGGCCTCGGCGTACGACTTCAAACAGAAGGGCGACGATGTGACCATCCTGTTTCAAGGAACCGGCACACGCTGGCCTGCTGAACTTTCCCGATCCAAAAACCCCGCGCATGAGCTGTTCGAAGCAGTCAAGGACAAGATCGCCGGAGTTTCGTGCGGTTGTGCAGATGCCTTCGGTGCTACCGAAGACGCCGAGAAGTCGGGCTGTGATCTGGTCAAGGACAATCCAGTCCCCAATACCGGCGGCATGGCCAGTCTGCAAAGACTGCGATCCGAAGGCTATACCGTCATGACGTTTTAAATTATTGTCGGAGAAAGTGAAAACAGTACGCAAGGCAGGATTCAGCGAGGGCGGGACCGTTAAAAAATAAAATCATGCAGGCTTGAACGTCTTCGCGAATTATTTTAATGCAGTTTGTAAAAAATTTTCTCGATCAATTTATAAGGAATCAACTTTTAACGTGACATACGTTTCGAAAATTAACCAACATAACTTTTAAAATCTAACCAAAAGGAGTTAATCATGAAATCCGTACTTAAAGGTAGTTCCCGTTTCTTTGCCATCTTTTCCTTGTTGTTCATTTTGACGGCAGGTGCCGCCTGTGCAGGGCAAAACCACATGATGAAAAAAGAGGGCGGCATGAGCAGTCAAAAACATACCACCGGAATCGCGAACAGTATTGTCGGTGTTCAAGGGTATGACCTCGTGTCCTATCGCACCACCGAAAAACCTCTGCGAGGGAACGGCAACCACATTGTTGAGCATCACGGCATCACCTATTTATTCGTAAATAAAGAAAATCAGGAAAAATTCGCACAAGATCCTCACAAATATTTGCCCGAATTTGGCGGTTACTGCGCCTATGGAGCAGCAGTGGGCAAGAAGTTTGTGGGCGATCCTGATGTTTGGAAAATCGTAAACGGCAAACTTTACCTCAATCTGGACAACAAGATTCAGGGAATCTGGAATAAAGACATTTCCGGAAACATTGTGAAAGCAGAAACCAATTGGACGAAGATCAAGGACAAAAATCCTGCTGATCTTTAATCCTCGTTTCAGTTAGAAAAGGAGGGGGGTAATCCCGTTGAGGATTCCCCTCTCCTCTCTTTCTTAAAATTACTGACGGAACTAGAAAGGATTACCGGGAGGACACCATGACAGACAATTTCACGGAACTCGCATTTACTGACAGCGTCAAGGTTCAGCAGGAAAAGTACGGGACGCGAACTGCCTATGCGCGAATGGAGAAGGGCGGAAAGTTTCGCAACGAACTCACCTGGCAGGAACGAAGCTACATTGAAGAACGAGACAGCTTTTATCTTTCTTCTGTAGGAGAAAATGGCTGGCCTTACATGCAATTCCGGGGCGGTCCAAAAGGATTTTTGAAGGTGACCGGCGACAATACACTGGCGTTTGCCGATTTTCGCGGCAACGGGCAGTACATCAGCACGGGTAACTTCATCGACAATAGCAAGACAATGCTGTTCCTGATGGATTACCCCAAAAAGCAGAGATTAAAAGTCTGGGCAGAAGCTGAAGTGCTGGACCCTGCGGATCACCCGGAATTGGCGAAAAAACTGATCGTACCGGATTACCAAGCTACGGTGGAACGGATCATCGTGTTCAAAGTTCATGCGTTCGACTGGAACTGCCCGCAACACATCACCCCCCGGTACACGCAGGAGGAGATAAAGGATTCTCAGCAGGAGCTCACGGATCGCATCGCGGAGCTGGAATCCGAAAACAAGAATCTGCGGCACCGGATTGAATCATCCGGGAAACCGCAGGTCACTTAAATATTGATTGGCCTTTTTAATTAACAAAGGAGGGGCTCATGTTTAAAGCAATGATGGGATTTAACAAAGCTATTCTCGCCCTACCAAAACCCTGGCAGGCATGGATGGTTCTGCTTGTGTCAGCAAATATAGTTACACCATTTTTCTTTCTGGGAACACCGGAAGCCATTGTAGTGCTTGTCGCAGCAATAGTCGGTCTGCTCATCATGACGGCCTTATTTGCAAAATTTGGATATGTGAGGCTTCTGGGTATTGGTCATTTTCCCTGGCTGTTCACCGTCCCCTGGCTTGGGCTGCAATTAGGTCAAACGATAGCAAGTGGCCCCTTTTATTATTGGCTGCTTTCCGTAATCGCACTCGATAGCATTTCACTGGCCATTGATGCGGTGGATGTTGGCCGATATTGGATGGGTGAACGGCAACCCACTATCACGGCGAACACAAACGCATTTTAAAATTAAATTAATGAGACATTTCACTCAACTTAAAAATTAAAAAGGAGAAAGATCATGAATTCTATCGATAGCGTCATGCAGGACACTGCGGTGTCAAGGTGCGCGGACAACCAAAAGGATGTCGAAGCCATTGCATCCGTCATCCAGATTTATACCGAAGGCGGGCGCAGAGGCGATGCGGCGATCATGAAACGCGCGTTTCGTAAAAACGCGACGATCCACGGATATATTGGCGGCGGCCTGCTTGCCGGACCGATTCAGCTCCTGTTCGACTGGGTCACCGAAAACCCGCCTGCCCCGAATCTGGACCCCAGGATCGCCAGCATTGATATCGCGGAAACCATTGCCACCGCGCGGGTCGAGATCACAGACTGGCTCGGATTCCGCTTCACGGACCAGTTCACGCTGTTGAAGGAAAACCGCTCATGGATCATCACATCCAAAGTGTTTCATGCTCATTAATTAAGGGAGATTCACCATGACGATTACAAAAAAAATAACAGCTCCGAATTTAAACACTGCCGTGCCCCGAAGTTCGAAGGACACGCTGGCGGGCATTGCTCATCTACCGCGCATGATCGATAAAGCGCGGGCTCTCAGGAATAGCACTCTGGGGGAATACATTTATCCCTGCCCGCTTGACCGGCATGTGTTGAACTTTCTGGCAACATCTCCGGAGGATTTCGCGAATTTGGCAGAAACGAACGACAACGCACAAATTGCTGAGTGGGCGGAGGAAACCGGCTGTTTCCGGAACACGAAGGAACGGGATCTTTTGAACCGCAAAATCCTGGATAGAAAACCGGACGCCGAAGACATGGCTGAATTCCTGGAGCAGAGAAACCAGATCGATCCCACCCGCACGGATGTCATCACCTGGGCCGATCTCAGGGACCTGGAGGAAGGTCATATTTAATAATATAAGGTTAAATTTTGGAAACAGTTATGTCATCGATAGAGATTATTGGAAATCTATACAACGCATTTCGAACCAAAGACTACGATTTGTTCCGTTCCCTCTGCTCCAAAGATATCGAGTGGATACAAAACGAGGGTTTTCCAAAAGGAGGCCGCTTTCACGGAGCCGATGAAGTCATTAAAAATGTTTTCCACCCATTTGAAAAAGACTGGACTTATTTCAAATTCAGGATTGATGAGATGTTCGAATCCGAGGACGGCTCCCGAGTGGTCGTGGTGGGAGCTTATCTGGGGGAACATCGACAGACACACAAAACCATAGAAGCCGCAGCGGTGCATCTTTACGAAATCGTACACTCGAAAGTAAAACGGTTTCGGCAGTTTGCTGATACGGCAATGATAGCAGTGGCCCTGCCCAGTTAAACCACCTGATCTGTAACCCCATTCCGGAACGAGTTTTTGACTTTAAATTCCAACACATAGATTTCAACCCATTGCTAAATGGGGATTCAGGACCATATTGATAGAATAGATGTTCCTTAAGACCCGTGAGTGGAGACTCATTCCTGGCATCTTTTCACTCGCGAGCCCAACTATGGGTGCATTTCGCCCCCAATTGGAGGATATACAATGAATAGAAAATTTTCCATTTTATATATATTAGCCTTAATGCTGGTTTTTGGTGCACCTGCAAGTCTTTGGGCGGGGGATAAGAGTACCAAGGTGGAAAAAATCCGTATCATCGAACCGGGCGAGGCCGAACGGTGCGCCAATGATTTCTTCATCGAAAACATCGGTAAGGAGGAAGCCGACCTCAAAGTCGTGCTCGGTCGCAAAGTGTTTGTGAGTGAAATTTTACAACCGGGTGAGAGGCGGGCATTCGATCTGCCGGCGACGATCAATGTTGCCCGGTTCCAGGGCAGAGAAGATTTAACGTTCGACGATATTGCGGTGATCATCAATCTCGGGCCGAAATCCCATATGCGGGTGCGCTGTATCGACTTGGGAGAGAATCCTTTAAGAGGAAAAGATCCGCTGACGGTTTTCAAATAAAATTTCAAAACTGGCTAAGAGAGGTTTCTTGTCATTCTGAGTGGAACGGAGTGGAGCGAAGAATCTATGTTTTGAACACATAGATTCTTCGTCGCCTTAGGCTCCTCAGAATGACAGTTCAAGCATGTAAGGGATATTGAATTTATCTCAGCGCCATCAGCGCGGCGATGCGTTTTTCCATTGGCGGATGAGTGCTGAACAGGCTCATCAAATCTCCGCCCGATAGCGGGCTGACAATAAACATATGGGCGGTAGCCGGTTCCGCGTTCATGGGAATCTGTTTCGCACTGCGCTCCATCTTGGCGAGGGCATTGGCCAGCGGCACCGGAGTCCCCATCAGTTCCGCGCCAGTGCGGTCGGCCTGGTATTCACGGGTGCGGGAAATGGCCATTTGCACCAGCAGGGCCGCGATGGGGGCGATGATGATCATCAATATATGAATCAGCGGATGCCCGCCGTTACGTCCGCCCCGACCACCGCCGAAAATCATCCCCCACTGCGCGATATTGGCCAGCATGCTGATCGCCCCGGCCATCGTCGCGACAATCGTTCCGATCAGAATATCCCGGTTTTTGACGTGCGCCAGTTCATGCGCCAGCACGCCTTTGAACTCATCGTGGCCAAGCATGTTCAGGATGCCGTCGGTAAACGCGATGGCGGCGTGTTCCGGGTTCCGCCCGGTGGCGAACGCGTTGGGTTGCGGCGAAGGGATACGGTAAATTTTAGGCAGGGGAATGTCGGCACGTCGGCACAGATCCCGGACCATCCCATACACTTCCGGGAACTCGGATTCGGTTACCGGTTGCGCCTTGTACATCTTCAATACCAATTTGTCGCTGTAAAAGTACGCGCCGAAATTCATCACCACAGCAAACACAAATGCAAAAATCATCCCCTGCTCGCCGCCCAGGGCCATGCCGCCGTAGACCAGCAAAACGGTCAATGCACCCAGCAATAATGTCGTTTTTAGAGCATTCATCATCTCAGTTCCAAATAAGTTAAACCGTCTACTCCCATTCAGATAAGATTGAAGCCTGCTTTATTCAAGGTTTCGTGAAAATATTTTAAAGGGAGGGACCGGGGTTAACGGTTTCAGACGAGCTCGAGAAACGATACCACGCGGTTGATGCCGTCGCCATTGTGGTGTCCTTTGCGGTCGATCAGGATAGGGGCGATCCCGACGTTGCGCGCGCCTTCGATATCGGCTGTCGGTTCGTCGCCAATATGACAGGCCTGCTCCGGCGGCACGCCCGCCCGCTTGAGCGCCTCCAGGAATATGCCGGCATCCGGTTTGGCAGACCCGACCACGGTGGAAGCCAGGATGAAATCGAAGTAAGACGCGAGGCCGGTGTTCTTGAGAATTTCCGGCAGGCGCGAATCCCAGTTGGAAATCACGCCCAGCACCACTCCGTTAGCTTTCAACTGATCCAGCAGGCGTGACTCGCTGACATCCTCGAACACCCGCCAGCTTTCCTTATTGCGGAATACATCGTAGATGAGATTGAAGTAGCGGTCGAAATCGTTCAAACCGCCATGCGCCTCAAACACCCGGTGCACCAGCTCCTTCCAGAACGCGCGCTCCACTGTCAGACCACTTTGCTTGCCCAGGGATTCCATACCGCCCATGTTGGACCACTCCTGCCGGAACTCGCGGTTGAGATCGTCTGGACTACCCGTGAACCCGAAATCGCGGGCGTGGGTGGCGTAGACGTCGCCCACCGACGGATGCACGCGGAGCAAAGTACCCCCGACGTCGAAGAACACGGCTTTATAGTTTTTCAGCATAAGGCGGTATTTTAAAAAACAGGATGATCCAAACACACGACATCAGCATGTGGGTTGGGATGGCGAAGTGCCGGCCAGCGTTGACGCTGGACCCCATCTGCCCGGCTCATCACTGGTTTTCTGATTATAACACTGGTAAGGGAGGAACAAGAGGGGATGTCGAAGTGCCGGTACCGGGGTCTTGCGACCCCGGTACCTCTGATTACAGCAGTTGGAGAGGAGGAGGTAATGCTACCGGAAAGTCAATGCCTTCCCGGCATAAGATTAATGATGGCCAGCAGGATACTGCCGAACGCGATGGCGGCGGCTCCCGACCAGTAAAAGGCGTTCTGCCCCATCATTTGGAGGAGGTCCGTTTGGTACAGGGTGTATACCCAGTACATGGAAGATAAATAAACAATAAACCAGGCCGTTCTATAATGCGACCAGACGATACTGAGCCCCAGCAAACCCAGCGCGAGAACAATAATATCGAGCGTGACTGCGCAATTCGTAACATCAAACACGGTACTTTAATCTCCCCGAAAGCAAACCCGCCGTCTACCTGCTGGAAGAAGGCGAAACCCAATTGTAAAACAGCAAAAATCCCAGAAACAGACCGAGAAACGCAGTCATGAAGATTCCATAGCCGTTAGCCATCACCATCTGAAACAAGACCGCTTTATTGGCGGCATATCCCCAGTAGGCAAAAGTACCCAGTGAAAGAAATAGCCCCGCTTTCATTCGGCCCCAGATTGCCCCCAAGGCCAGGATGCCAAAACTAATGATCATTTGACTCATACTGAGAGAGAACTGAAGCTCACTTGCCAGTGCCTGTAATGATTCCATTTTGATTCACTCCACGCATTTCAAGAGGTTAAAAACAAAGAATTCGATAATCTTTTATAGATAGAGCAAGCGTTATGCCAAATAAAATTACATGGCGCAAAAAAGATATAATTTTCAATTACCTATAGAAAATCGATTATTAGAAAAGACTATTATTCATATATAATTACACTAAAAATCTATTATACATTATAATTCTATAATATTTTATAACTATCTTATTTTAATGTAAATTATTTTATAATTTCTATGGGAATAGAGTCAGGAATCGGGAAAACTTGGGGGGCTTTATCTTTCTAAATAGTATACTTATCAGATAGTTACAAACCCAGGGGGACGCTTTGGAAGGCTAATCTACGGATTTTTCAGTATATTCCAGCTTGGGATTGATACAAGCGGAGGGCTTCTTCGTAGTCTTCTTGTGTGTCTATTTCTATGCATCCCCCGCTCGGGATAAGGTATGGATGAATTTCGTTATGTGGGGTGACTTCATTGAAGATGATTTCCCAAAGCACCTGAACAAAACGAGCTTCCTCCCGGTCGTAAAGAGCGACCAGGTTGCGCGCCACGTCCTGGGTCAGCATGAAAAATCCAATGGCCTCGCCTGCCATGTGAAACCGCGATTTTTCTTCCGGCGTTAAATCCCGCTTGGTCACGAACGATTCAATGGTTTGATCGTCCCGCAGAAGCACCTTGGTGGCTTCGGTATCGTCGATATCCACCGGCGTCACCGCAAAGGAGGAGGGTCGGGATTGCCGGACATATTCCTCCAGGGCGGCTTTTGGATACAGCACGTCTCCGTCCATCACCAGCAAATCCTGTTCGCGGTCGCGCAGACCCATCACCAGAGACAGCGTATTGCCGGTGGTTGCATACCGGTCATTATCCACAAACTCGACGGGCATGTTGAGATCGAGGCTTCGGGCATAATTTTTAACCGCCTCTTTGTTATGCCCGACGACCAATACCGTCTGCTCTATCCCTAGCGACTGCAAAATGTTGAGGTGGCGCGATAGCAGGGTTTCGTTCCCAAAGGGCAAAAGGCATTTGTGCGGGATATCGTCGCGCTTCAGGCGCGACCCATAACCGGCCAGTAAGATCACTGCTTGCATCGGGTATTCCTTAATAAAAGATGTAGAAACGCTGATGTTGTATCAGATTTTAAATTTAATAAGGGAATTTTTTAAAAGACGGGAAGGAAGCTTACCCTCAACAACGCGATCAACACTGAACGGATTGCTAAGGACTTTGAACGAAGGACGACCCCAAATCCATTTTGCCGGAAAATTTTTGACTGACCCAACCGGCCTGGCCGTCTTGAAGTTCGACTTGATACCACTCGCCATTTTCTTCCAGCAGGGGCCGCATATCGCCTCTCTTCAAACTACCCACCACTGCGCCCTGCGAAGAGGGGGCGGAACGCACATTCAAGGAAGATCCTTCCGGCACCTTGATCACAACCACCGTAGTGACCATCTCCTTCGAAGCCTTTTTAACCGGAGTATTCCAGTAGTCCGTCGTTTTTTCTTTCGGTGCGGGCACAGAAACTTTTTCGGGCACAGAAGCGACGGGAGTACCACCTTCCACAACGGAAAACTTTTTACTGATCCAGCCGGTGGTTTCGTCTTCAAACAGGACCTGATACCAACCATTCTCTTCCTTCACAAGAGGAAGTTTATCCCCTCCAAACAGCATATCCACCACCGCGCCGCTAGGAGATGGAATAGAGCGCACATTCAATATCGAATCTTCACTCACCGTGACGAGGATCATAGCGCCCTCCGTAGCTCCGGAAGACTGCTCAGGCTGAAGGGGAGCCAATTCACTCGTCATGTCATCTTCTGGCACGGGCAAGGAGGCCTCGACAGCAACACTACGAGTGGTTGAATACTTTTTGCTGATCCAGCCGGACAGTCCTTCTTCAATTTCGATCTGATACCAATCTCCCGATTCACTCATGAAAGGCATCATGTCTCCATCTTCCAGATAACCCAGAATTTCTCCTTGGGTGGTAGGCTTTGCCCGCACATTCAGAGTCGAACCGCCACTCATCTGAACCACGACCATGGCTTTTGAAGAATCCACAGTTTCCGCAGGGGTCTCCGTCGCTTGCGGCTGAGGGAGCGAAGGAACCAGGGCCGCCACGGTTTCGGCTATCGTCTCCTGGCTAATTTTTTGATTGTCTTCCGGGTCCGGTGCTGGCTCCTCTGCCGGAGAACTTTCTGCCGGGTCAACGTTCGCGACCTCCATGGGCTGTTCTTCGGGGATTGCCTGCGGCTCTGCCGCCATCTCCTGGACAGGCTCGGGCTCTTGAGCAGAAGGCTCCGGCTGTGCCTGCTCGGATGCCGCATTTTCAGCTGCAATTTGCTCCCTTACGACACGCGCAATTCTTTCGCTTTCAGATTCTTCGGATTCCGAACTTCCAGCGACCTCCAAAGATTCAGCAGGGCTTGCCTGCGGCTCTGCCGCCATCTCCTGAACAGGTTCAGTTTCTTGAACGGACTCTGGCTGCGCTTGTTCAGGTTCGACACTTTCCGCCTGGGCTACTGCCGGTACTTCCTCTTTTATAGCTTGATCCCATGGGTCAACGCTGGCTTCCTCCAGGGGCATTTCTTCTTTGACCGCTTGTTCTACAGCCCCTTCAACAGAAGCGGTTGCCGTATCGGTGGATTGGGGAGCATCCATTTCTACCGGAAGGGCGACGACCGGAGAGGGTTTCAAATCAGGCAGGGTGTCCAGGCCCGTGGCACTCCCATCGGTTGCGTTGAACTCGCCCGCGACCCTGAGGCTTTCCTTGCCTTCATCCGGTGCCTTCGCGGTAGCCTGCTCTCCGCTCGACCTTTCGGGTTTCTCAAAATCCTCAAACGGGATAGCGGCTAAGGGATCCATTTCCTGTGCGGCACCTACATTCTCTTCCGTCACATCCTCCACAGCCTCGGAATCGGTGCCGAAAAAATCACCTTCTTTCTTCGGCTTGGTTCCTGCCGGAGGCGGTGTGTAGATTGCTGTGGGACGGGAAGAAGCGTATTCGGGTGGTTTGTCCGAGGACTCCCAAGGTGTTCCATCGGTCGGGTTTTTGACTGCCTTGCCGGATGAGATCCAACTTTTACCATTCGAGATCGGCTTGGAAGCCTTGTTTTTCGAGGTCGACCTGGAAACCCGATTAGGATGCTCGGCCAAATATTCCCGGGCTCGTACTGCGTTTAATCCGTCTGGAAAACGGTTGACGAAATCCTGGTAGGACTCTGAATTGTTCGCCTTGATCACCTGCAGAAAAATCTGGTCCTCCACTTGCTCCTGCTTGAAAAGGATCGCCTGCTTTTCTTCAGGTTCGACAATCTTCTCCAACCGGGCCAGAATTTCCAGCGTCTTAAAATAATCCCGGCTTTCGTGGGTCATGCTGGCCTTGAACCGTAGCGCACGGGCCAGATTTTTTCGGATGATCGGGTCAGCCGGTTCCAACCGGTAGGCTGTCTCGAATTCCCGCAGAGCCTGCTCCAGCATATCCTGAGTGTAATACACCAACCCCAGATTGTTATGCCCTTCAAAGGAGTCCGGGTGACTGGATAAAAAATTCTCCCATAACTTGATGGCAGATTCAAACTGTCCATCGGTCTGAGCCTTTAAAGCCTGCGTATACAAATCTTTGTCAGGGCCGGAAATGGTGTTGGGGGCTTCAATCTGCTGATCCGTCTGCTGAGCCTCGGGCTTATTACTGCCGCCGGAAGCACAACCTGTAAATGTCAGGGCCAGCACCCCCAGGAGGGCGATAAGGTGTTTAGTCTCAAATAGTTTCATACGATTAGAATAACTGATTTTCTTGCAAGGTCAATATCTCTTGACTTGTTTTTTAATTCAAGTAGTCTGACTCCTGAAAATCAAGTGGGAACTAGGGGTGTTGTTTCGAACTGAGAGTCCAATAAGGACAACCCTTTGAACCTGATCTGGTTAATGCCAGCGAAGGGAAGTTAGTTTATAATGCACTGCGTTATAAATCGGCTGTAGTCCTTTTCTGGATTGCGGCTTTTTTTGTTTTAAGCCCCCCAACTTCAGGTGACTATGCAACTCGTCATCAACGGACAGGAAAAAGATCTCCAATCGAGCGGGACCGTTACCCAGATGCTCAAGGAGTTGGATATCACCGGCTCCCATATCGCCGTCGCACTCAATTTCCAGGTGGTGCCCCGTTCCAGTTACGACCAGACTCCGCTCAACGAGGGGGACAAGATCGAAATCGTGCATGCCGTCGGGGGCGGCTGATCGTTGGGTTCGCACCCCCGTCTTACCAGAATAGAGAATGATTTAATTTTTTTTGAGGCAAAAAATGGAAACCGCAGTAGAAACGGATAACAAACTTAAAATCGCCGGTAAGGTGTTCAACTCCCGGCTGATTGTCGGCACGGGAAAATACGCTTCGTTCGCAGAGAACCGCCAGGCTCTGGAAATTTCCGGCGCGGAAATGGTCACCGTGGCCGTCCGCCGGATCGAACTCGACAAAACCAAAGAATCGATTCTCAACTTTATCGATCCCGAAAAATACACGCTTCTGCCTAACACCGCCGGATGCTATAGCGTCAAGGAAACGGTGATGACCGCCCAGCTGGCACGCGAAGCGGGGCTCGGCAACTTCATCAAGGTCGAAGTGATCGGCGATGAAAAAACTCTGTTCCCGGACAACGAAGCCACACTGGAAGCGTCCAAACTGCTCGTCAAAGACGGGTTTCACGTGATGCCGTATTGCTCCGACGACGTGGTGCTGTGCAAAAAGCTGGAGGACATCGGCTGTTCCGCCGTCATGCCGCTGGCCGCACCCATCGGGTCCGGGCTCGGCATCCGCAACCCGTACAACCTTAAATTGATTCTGGAAGCGGTCTCTGTCCCGGTCATCGTCGATGCCGGAGTAGGCACCGCCTCCGACGCGAGCCGCGCCATGGAGCTGGGCGTCGCCGGCCTGCTGATGAATACCGCCATCGCCGGTGCGAAAGATCCTTTGAAAATGGCACAGGCCATGAAACTGGCCGTGCAAAGCGGGCGGCTGGCTTATGAAGCGGGACGGATTCCAAAAAAACTGTACGCCACCGCCAGCAGTCCCATTGACGGACTGATCGACCTTTAAACCGTAAACGGGAAAAGTTCGCACAATGACTGATACCGTACTGGAAATGACAAGCGACCCATCCACTCCAAACCGTGAACGCCTCGATGCGCTCCGGCTGTACCTGATCACCGACCGGACACTGCTCCCGGAAGATCAATTTCTGGCAGGCATAGAGGCGGCGCTCAAAGGCGGGGTGCGGGCCATCCAGCTACGTGAAAAAAATCTACCGGAAAGTGAATTGCGTTCTCTGGCCACGGATGTTTTGAAACTGACGCGGAAATACAACGCTCTGCTGATCATCAATCACCGCGCCGAACTGGCAGACGACATCGGCGCCGACGGCGTACACCTGACGGAGTCCAGCCCGGCGGTGAGAAAAATTCGTAAACAGTTTCCCGGTTTGTTGATTGGCAAGTCGGCTCACTCGTTACAAAGCGCACTGCGCGCGCAACATCAGAAGGCGGATTTCGTCACCTTCAGTCCGGTGTATGACACGCCTTCGAAACAGCAGTACGGTCCTCCCCAGGGTCTCGAAAAATTGAAACAGGTCTGCGCCGGACTGGAGATTCCTGTGCTGGCGCTGGGGGGCATCGATCTATCTCGTATCTCTACTGTCCGGAAACACGGCGCCTTCGGGGTCGGCCTCATCCGGGGAATTTGGAATAGTCCCGATATCGAACACGAATCTTTGCAATATATAAATGCCTTAACAGGAGAAAATCAATGAATGCACCGAAACACCCTTCGGGGTTGTCGTCTGAACATAATATGGAATTGTCACGCGATCCGATTTCCCCCAACTCGAAAAAAGTTTACGTTGAGGGAAACCTTCATAAGGATATCCAGGTACCATTTCGCGAAATCAAACTGGCTTCGACCATCATCCAGAATTCAGCCGGTAACGAACCTATCGAGGAAAAGAACGATCCGGTACTGGTCTACGATACCTCCGGTCCCTACACCGACCCGGATGTCGAGATTGATGTGCGCAAAGGACTGACACCGATCCGCCAGCAATGGATTCTCGCGCGCGGCGACGTCGAAGCCTATTCCGGCAGAGCGGAGCTTCCCCAGGACAACGGCTACAAAAGCGAAGATCAAATGAAGGAAATCGAACGCTTCAACCGCACGGGCCGCGCCATCTACCGCGCGAAACCGGGACAAAACGTTTCGCAAATGCATTACGCGAAAAAAGGCATGATCACCCCGGAGATGGAATACATCGCCATCCGCGAAAACCAAAAACGACTGACGTTGATGGACAACGCCGAGCGCGAAGCACGGTTGAAGGGCAACTCTTTCGGCGCCAATCTGCCGAACGAGATCACCCCGGAATTTGTACGCGACGAAATAGCGCGCGGCCGGGCCATCATCCCTGCCAACATCAACCACCCGGAAACGGAACCGATGATTATCGGCCGTAACTTCCTGGTCAAGATCAACGCCAACATCGGTAACTCGGCGATCACTTCGTCCATCGAGGAGGAAGTCGAAAAGATGGTGTGGTCGACGCGTTGGGGCGCAGATACGGTCATGGACCTGTCCACCGGCAAGAACATCCACGAGACACGCGAATGGATCATCCGCAACTCCGCCGTGCCCATCGGCACCGTGCCCATCTATCAGGCGCTGGAGAAAGTCGATGGCAAACCGGAAGAGCTGACCTGGGAAATCTACCGCGACACGCTGATCGAGCAGGCGGAGCAGGGTGTTGACTACTTCACCATCCACGCCGGCGTGTTGTTGCGCTACGTTCCAATGACGGCGAAACGCATGACCGGTATCGTCTCACGCGGTGGGGCCATCATGGCCAAGTGGTGTCTCGCGCATCATCAGGAAAATTTCCTCTACACGCATTTCGAAGACATCTGCGAAATCATGAAAGCCTACGACATCAGTTTTTCGCTGGGCGACGGATTGCGTCCCGGATCACTGGCCGATGCCAACGACGCCGCACAGTTTGGCGAACTGGAAACACTGGGCGAATTGACCAAGGTTGCCATGAAGCATGAAGTGCAGACCATGATCGAAGGACCGGGTCACGTGCCGATGCACATGATCAAAGAGAACATGGAGAAACAGTTGGAATTATGCGACGAAGCGCCGTTCTATACACTAGGACCGCTGACTACGGACATCGCGCCGGGTTACGATCATTTCACCAGCGGCATCGGCGCCGCCATGATCGGCTGGTACGGATGCGCCATGCTGTGCTACGTCACCCCGAAGGAACATCTCGGACTGCCGGATCGCGACGACGTCAAGCAGGGCGTCATCACTTACAAGATCTCCGCGCATGCGGCGGACCTTGCGAAAGGTCATCCTGGAGCGCGGGTAAGAGATGATGCACTCAGTAAAGCACGTTTCGAGTTCCGCTGGGAGGATCAGTTCAACCTGTCACTCGATCCGGAGACCGCGTTGAAGTATCACGACGCGACTTTACCGGCAGAGGGTGCCAAGGTGGCGCATTTCTGTTCCATGTGCGGACCGCAGTTCTGTTCCATGAAGATCACCCAGGACGTGCGCGACTATGCCGAGTCACTGGGCGTCGATGAGAAACAGGCGCTCGACAAAGGCATGGCCGAAATGTCCCAGACCTTCAAAGACAAAGGCGCTGAGATTTACCAGAAGATCTAACCAGCGTGACGCTGGACTCTACTAACCCCTCCCTTTTTAAAGGGAGGGGTTTTGTATTTCCAGTGATTCCCCTCAACCCCCTCTTCTCCCTTTATTCACTCCAAAATTATAGTTCTTAACTTTACAAAAAAGTTTTGATTCTAACTCTGCGTTTTTCAATGACTCTCTATGCCTATGCCCCAAGTGGGGTTGATTTTATGTGCGGAATGGATTTCACCCCTTATACTGAAATGGTCGTAACGGGATGAAAAATATTTCCCGCATCCACGGGTGAAGGCAAAAGGAGAAGTGAATGCCGCAGTTATTGATCGTAGCCTTTCTGGTGTTTAGCCTGATTGGACCCACCAGCAGTTTTGCAGAAAAGAGTCCAAGTGACAAGTATTTCAACCGCGATGCCGGGTTTGCCATCACCAAGAATCCCGACTGGCATTTTCTGAGTCTGGACAACGCGGAAACGTGGATGACGGACCTCAATAACAGCGAAGCGGGGAAACTGAGACTCAAGCAGCATATCCAGAACTTGAGGAATCAAAAGTCCAAAACGGGTATGGCGCCGCTGTTCATCGCCAAACACGAGGAGCCGTATCCCAAACTCAATCCCATGATCCAGGTGTCTTTGCACTATATCGACGATCTCCCGAAGGACGTGTCGCCACTGGCGATCGCGGCGGTCATGGCCAAAAGCGTCTCGGAGAACAATGAAGGCGTCGAGATGATGGACCGGATCCGATTGGTCCAGGTTTCCAATTTTGATGCGGGTTATCTGAGCTTCGTTCTCAATAGCGAATCCGACTCGGAAGAGAATGAGTCCGCGATCAACCAGGTGTATCTGATCCCGCGCGGGAAATACGTTTTTGAGATCACCCTCTCCACTCCTTTGGAATTGGATACCGACACGGAGGCCGACCTGGAAGTGATGAAGGAAATGATGGACTCAATTTTTATTTTAAAACCTTTCGAAATTTAACCGGCGAATCGCCGGTGATAAATTAACCCCTCTTTACATGAGTGGCAAGGGAGAGACTCTTCCTTTATTTTCGGGACCCCGCCAGAACGGCATGAAGAAAATACCCTTGAAAAGGAGCGCCTTAAAGGCGTTCCACCCGCAATTCCTTAAATTATCACTCTATTGCCTTTACACTAGTTAGGTTCGATTGGCATCCATTTTTCACCAACCAAGGGAATGTTATGACTGGGAAAAAGAAAAACAAAACTATTTTAATCGCTGTTGTCGCGCTGGTTTTGGCGGGAGCGGGTGTGTACGGCTATATGAACATGGAAAAACTCGAAGTCCTGGTCAAAAAAACGACCGGGAGCGATTCCCAGGACCTTCTGGCGCTGGCTAAAAACGCAGAACAGTCCGGCGACTATGACAAAGCGATGGGTTATTATCAGGGATATGTGAGCGCCAGCTCTGATACCGATCTCAATGTGGGAGTCGCCTATGCCGGTATGGGGAACATCTACTTCAAGCAGTTCAAATACCCCAAGGCGATCGAATATTTAAAAAAGGCGCTGGACCATTCCGCTCAATACGCGGGCAAGCAAAGCCAGCAGGCGGCGGAGCAATGGTTCGTCCTGGCTTCTGTTTACGACAAACAGGGAGAAGTAAAGCTGGCTCTCGATCATTACAAAAACAGCCGCGACATCCAGGCCAGGCTGGGCAGGGACACCGGAAAGGTGGACAAAATGATAGACGAGCTGGAAAACTACATGGTCAACGCCAACCTGCAAACCCATTCTTCAGCATCATAGTCCGCGTTTTCCCTATTACATCAAAACATAGAGCCTTCGCGGAATTTATCCTGAGTCTGCCGAAGGACTCAGGATGACCCTCTGCGCAGTTTTGTCATCCTGAGGGGCGATAGCCCGCGTGTCCTGAGCTTGCCGAAGCAAGGAATCTATGTTTTAAATTATCGGCTGGCTCCATCCCTTTCACCTCTTCTTCCGCCTTTCATCCGCAGTTTTGTTTGACTTTTTCCTGCAAATAGTTCAACATGCTGTTTTTTAAGGGTTTTTAGGCCTGTCTTCTGCAGGTATTCCGTCCTTGACAAAATGGCGGCAGGTCTTAGAATGTCGATTCATCCGCATCCGAATTTTGGATTTACAGGCGCGTAGCTCAGGGGTAGAGTACTTGCTTGACATGCAAGGGGTCGGCGGTTCGAAACCGCCCGCGCCTATGGTTTTCCCGTAGGTTGTCCTTCACGGATCAATTCCAAATCCATTTAAATATTTTTTCATGGGACCGTTCATACGGTTCAGGTTCACCGGTGTTTTTTTAGATGAGCAATCCGAATCAAAAACAGTACGATCTCGAAACTCTCCGTCACAGTACCGCGCATCTGATGGCGCAAGCGGTGAAGCAGTTGTATCCGGAAACCAAGATCACCATCGGTCCGGTCATTGAGGACGGATTTTTCTACGACTTCCATCGCGAGGAACCGTTCAAGCCGGAGGATCTGGAAAAGATCGAACACCGCATGCACGAAATCGCAAAAAGCGGTTTAGAAATCGAACGCGTCGAACTGTCTCCCGAATCCGCCAAGAACATATTCAGCGCGATGGGTGAAAATTTCAAGGTCGAGATCATCGAGGATTTCGCGGAAGGTGAGATCGTTTCCGCCTACACACAAGGGGAATTCACCGATCTGTGCCGCGGTCCGCATGTCGAAAACACCAAGCACCTCAAAGTATTCAAACTGCTTCACACCTCCGCCTCCTATTGGCGCGGCGACGAGACCAAGGCCGTTCTCCAGCGCATTTACGGTACTGCTTGGAACGACAAGAAGGAAATGAAGGCGTATCTCAACCGCTTGGAGGAAGCCAAGAAACGCGACCACCGCAAGCTCGGCAAAGAGCTGGATCTGTACAGCATGTCGGACGATGTCGGGCCGGGGCTGATCCTGTGGCATCCCAAGGGCGCGCGCATCCGCTACCTGATGGAGGAGTTCTGGAAGCAGGAGCATTACAACAACGGCTACGAACTGGTGTACACGCCGCATGCCGCCAAGACCGATCTCTGGAAAACCAGCGGGCACATGGAGTTCTACAAAGAGAATATTTTTTCGCCGATGGATATCGAGGGCAAAGAGTATGTCATGAAACCGATGAACTGCCCGTTCCATATCCAGATTTACAAGACCGGGCTTCGCAGTTATCGCGATCTGCCCCTGCGCTGGGCAGAGCTGGGTACGGTGTATCGCTACGAGCGGTCAGGCGTCATGCACGGCCTTTTGCGCGTACGCGGGTTCACCCAGGACGATGCCCATCTGTTCTGCCGACAGGACCAGCTGGAGGACGAAGTCGCCAAGGTTCTCAAATTCGTGTTGTTCATTCTGCGCTCGTTCGGGTTCTGGGAGTACAAGGTGTTCCTGAGCACCCGACCAGAGAAATCCGTAGGCTCGGATGAGGACTGGAATACGGCCACAACGGCCCTGGAAGCGGCGCTCAAGCGCTCTGAACTGCCTTATGAGGAAGATCCCGGCGAGGGTGTATTTTACGGCCCCAAAATCGATATCAAGATCAAGGACAGCCTCAATCGGTACTGGCAGGTGTCCACCATTCAGGTCGATTTCAACCTGCCGGAACGGTTTGAGATGACGTATATCGGGGAAGACGGCAACAAGCACCGGCCGATCATGATCCACCGGGCGCTGATGGGTTCACTGGAGCGGTTTTTCGGATGCCTGATCGAGCATTACGCCGGAGCATTCCCCGCGTGGCTGGCGCCGGTACAGGTGGTTCTACTACCCATCACCGACAGCCAATTCCCCTATGTCGAGCAAGTCGCCTCGCGCCTGGAGGAAGAAGGCATTCGCGTTGAAAAAGACTTGCGAAATGAAAAAATTGGGTTCAAGATAAGGGAAGCACAACTCCAGAAAATCCCCTATATGCTAGTCCTCGGCGATCAGGAAATTGAAGCCAAGACTGTAGCGGTGAGGAAACGGAAGTCCAAAGAGACCCGAACCATGCCGCTGGAGGATTTCCTCAGGGAGTTGAAAGAGCGGGTCGATACCAAAGCGGTAGACGCCGAATAACCTTTAACAAGGAGAAGACTGTATCAAGAAACAAAGAGTAAACACCATGATTCGCGTCAAGGAAGTTGCAGTCATTGGCACCGATGGGGAACAGATGGGAACCTTCCCTACCCGCGAAGCCATTGCACTAGCCCAGGACCAGGATATGGATCTGGTCGAAGTATCACCCAATGCCAACCCACCGGTTTGTCGGGTCATGGATTGGGGCAAACACAAATACAAAGCCAACAAGCGGGCCCACGAAGCCAAGAAAAATCAAAAGGTTGTCCACCTCAAGGAAGTCAAATTCCGGCCCAATACCGACCAGCATGACTTTGATTTCAAGGTCAAGCATGTGAAAAGGTTCCTGGAAGGCGGGGACAAGGCCAAAGTGGTGATCTTTTTCAAGGGCCGGGAAATTGTCCATCGCGCAGGTGGCGAAAAACTATTGAAGCGGGTTGCGGAGGCCATGGAGGAATTTGGCACCATCGAGCAAAACGCCAAGCAGGAGGGGAGAACCCTGACCATGATTCTGGTCCCCAAGGGTAATAACAAGAAGGAAACCAAAAGTTCCGCGAGTTCTGAGAGTTGACTCTCTGGAATACTTCAGGTATGATTACCGGTTTCCGCTGGAGATTTGAAAAATGCCAAAAATGAAAACCCACAAGGGTGCGGCCAAACGTTTCCGCAAAACGGGTACGGGTAAGATAAAGCGAAACTCCGCTTATACCAGCCACATCCTGACCAGTAAGACGACTAAACGCAAACGTAATTTAAGGCGAGGCCGTATCCTCACAGGTGGGGATGCCAAGCGCATGATTGCGCTGTTGCCTTCTTGATAGGAGAAAGTAATGACCAGAGCAGTAAATGGAACCGTATCGAGAAATAGAAGGAAAAAAGTTCTCCGTATGGCCAAAGGGTTCCGAAGTGTCCGGAGCCGAGTATTTCGTAAAGCAAGAGAGTCGGTAGAAAAAGCTCTTTGCTATGCTTACCGGGATCGACGCGCTCGTAAAAGAGATTTCAGACGATTGTGGATTGCCCGCATCAACGCCGCTGTTCGCGCTGACGGAATGACCTACAGCCAGTTCATGTACGGCCTGAAAAAAGCCAATGTGGAGCTCGATCGGAAAATACTATCCGATATGGCCATCCGCAATGAGCAATCCTTCAGCGCTTTGATGGATACGGCCCGAGCCCAGTTGAGTAGTTAATCATGGGGACACTCCGGCCAACGTGTGCCGCCCCGGATTCTTTTCAGAAAATTTAATCAGCTTGATTCCCCACCGGGGATCAGGCTTTTTTTATTTAAATCTCGTTTCCCCTGCATATGATCGAACAAATCAAAAAATACAAAGACGACTTCAAGCACCGGATCTCAGAGATCGGCATTGGGGATGAACTGCGCCAGTTGCGCACGGACTTTCTGGGGAAAAAGGGTCTGGTCACGCAGGTGATGAAGGACATGCGCGAGCTTTCTTCCGAACAAAAAAGGGAAGTCGGTCGGCACGTCAACGAGCTTAAAAACTGGATTGAAAATGAGATCAAAGAAAAAACCGATACACTGAAAGGCAGTTCCTCGGAAGGGGCCGACAACACCTTCGACATCACCCTGCCCGGCCGCAAGGAAGCCCGCGGATCGCTCCACCCCATCACCCAGGTCATGGAGGAACTCATCGCCATCTTCGTCAGCCTCGGGTTTCAGGTAGCGGAGGGACCGGAGGTGGAGTCCGATTACTACAATTTCGAGGCGCTCAACATTCCCAAAGACCATCCGGCGCGCGACATGCAGGATACGTTTTATATCGGCGGCGAAAAAGTACTGCGCACCCATACCTCGCCGGTGCAAATCCACGTCATGGAAAAACAACCGCCGCCGTTACGCATCATCGCACCCGGAAAAGTGTACCGCTGTGATTCGGATGTTTCCCATACCCCCATGTTCCACCAGATCGAAGGACTGATGGTCGATGAAAACGTGACGTTCAGCGATCTCAAGGGAGTGATGAACATCTTCGTGCACCACACCTTCGGCAAGAAAACCAAAGTACGGTTTCGTCCCAGCTTCTTCCCGTTCACCTGCCCCAGCGCGGAGGTCGACATCCAGTGCGTCATGTGTTCCGGGAAAGGTTGTCGCGTGTGTTCGCAAACCGGTTGGCTGGAAATTCTGGGCGCCGGCATGGTGGACCCGGCCGTGTTCAAAGCCGTCGATTACGATCCGGAAAAATGGACGGGCTTCGCCTTCGGGATGGGCATCGAACGCATCGCCATGCTCAAGTACGGCATCAACGACATCCGCCTGTTCTTCGAAAACGACCTGCGCTTCCTCCAGCAATTCTAGCCGAGTACCTCGGCACGTAATTCAAAACCCAGATCCTTCGCTGCCGCTCAGGATGACAAAACGTAATCGTCTGTCATTCTGAGGAACGCAGTGACGAAGAATCTGTGTTTTTGATATTAAGTGACTTTTATTCAGGTCTCTGGGCTTTTTTGACGATGTCTTTGTCGAAGTAGTTGACGGACATACCGGCATCGAGGACGATGCCCTGGGCGTTGATGCCGCTGGCGCGCTCGCTCAGCAGGAATACCGCCGCATTGGCGACCTCCTGCGTGGTCAGCG
>JAJDBJ010000024.1 GCA_029261395.1 Nitrospinaceae bacterium | reverse complement strand
AAAGGATGCCCGCGTTCCGGGAAGTATCCATTAATCACAATTTGTCCTCGTGCAGATTATAGAAAAATTCAATACAGGAAAACTGCTCCGGAAAGCGATTCAGGTCGGCCTCATCACGGTCTTGCTTGGAAGTGTGCTTCCTCTGCCCTCGTCGTTTGCATTTGATCCTCCCAAGGCCTCCGACTTGCCGGATGCGATCCACATAAAAAGCCAGAAAGTTCCGCTCCAAAACCTCCCCAACCCCCTCCGCCGGGATCCCGGCAACCTAAAGCAACACATTAATAATGGTGGCATAACCTACTTTAAAAACTGTTTTTTATGCCACGGGGATTTGATGGATGGGCAAGGCTTATTTGGAGGTCGATTGTCTCCGCCCCCAGCCGATTTCCATAAGGCCATCACACAAGGAAAATCGGAGAGCTATTTTTTCTGGAGAATCATGAAGGGGGCCAAAGGCTTGCCCAAGGAGTTGCATCCTTGGGAGTCCGCCATGCCCGCGTGGGAGGAAACGCTTTCTGCTGACGCGGCGTGGGAGGTCATCTTATTCATCTTCGAAAACGTGAAGAACCCAACGGTGCCCAATCCTCCTGCCGAGCCCTCGATCGAACGCGGCAAGATCGTTTATATGAAGAAATGCGTCTTCTGTCATGCTGAGGATGGGAGTGGCAAAGGCGTTTCGGCATTTTACTCCAGCCCGCGCCCGCGGAATTTCATTAAAGGCCAGTATAAATTCCGAACCACTCCCTTTGGCAAAATTCCGACCGATGACGATTTATACCAAATGCTGATTCGAGGCATGCCCAGCACCACCATGCCCTCCTGGAAACATTTTCCTGAAGTGGATTTAAAAAGCCTCGTGCTTTATTTGAAAACACTTTCCAAAAAATTTGCCAAATTTAAGAAGAAGGGGAAAACACATAAGATCATAAAGATCGCACCTCGTCCGCCGTTTAATCAACAAAGCCTGGAGCGCGGAAAAAAGTTTTTCGATACGACCTGCTCAGGCTGCCATGGATTGAAGGGCCGTAGCGACGGAGAATCGACCAAGCGGAATGTCGATATTGAATCGGACGCCATTCGCCCACGCAACCTGACCAAACCCTGGACTTTCCGGCGAGGCAGTCGTCCTAAAAATATCTTTCTCACCATTAGGACGGGACTTTCGACAACCGCAATGCCGCGCCACTCCAAACGTATTTATAAAGATGATGAAATTTGGGATATCGTCCACTACCTCATCACTCTGCCCTCCCTAAAAAAGCCAAAAACCTCTAAAAAAATAAAAGCCACCAAAATCGAAGGGGATTTACCCTTGGATCCAGAGGATAAGGCATGGAAAACCGGCCCTTCCTTTTATATTCCCTTGGCAGGTCAAATCCTTGAAGCAGAAAAAAACTTTTACCCGACCATAGACAGTGTCTGGGTACAGGCGATTCACAATGAGGACGAAATAGCGTTCAAACTGCGGTGGGATGATCCTACCGTCGATCCTATTTTGAAAACGTTAGCAGAAGTTCAGGAATCACCGCCACCCCCGTTACCCGCCGAATTTCAGGTGGACCCAGATGACGAGGAAACAAAAACTCCAGCTGAAGCTCCGAAGCCTCAAAAATATCCCGATTCTATCGCCATTCAGTTTCCTGCTAACAAATCAGACGATGGTTCGTTGCCGTATTTCCTGAATGGGGATCCAGAACACCCGGTCAATTTATGGGCATGGATCAGCGGCTCCAATAAAACCACCGAACTGTCTGCTCAAGGTCTCCAGCATCAACGTGAGCATCAGCCAGACAGCCAGCTCGTGCAATCCAAAGTCATTTTCAGGTATGGGCAATACCAGTTGGTCATGAAACGAAAACTGATCACCTCTGACAAAAGCAATGACGTTCAGTTTGAGGGAGGCACGACGATCCCCATCACGATTAATGCATGGGACGGAAATGTAAAAGAAACGGGAACCCAGAAAGCTATTTCAAGCTGGGTCCCGATGACTCTGGAATAAAAATCCTTTAGGCTCGACTCAGTCAGTTGGAAGTTTTAAGAGTACCCAGATAAGCCAGCAAATGACGGATGTCATCTTGGGTGAGAATATCTTTGAAGTTGCCGGGCATGATTGAAATTTTTTGAGTTTTAAACTTCTTGATCTCATCCTTAGAGATATGTAGCGCATTCCCTTCCTTATCCATCAAGTCGATTGAAGAATCGTCCTCATTCCTCTTCACGCCGGTGATAAACTTTCCTTTTTTGGTCAAGATCAATATGGATGAATAGCCTGAGGTGATCACCGCCTTGGGATTCAAAATGGATTCCAACAGAAACGCCTGCGTCCGGCTGGTTCCCACAAAACCCAATTGAGGGCCGACCTTTCCACCCTTCCCCTTCACAGAATGACACTTTCCACAGTTGGCTTTCCCCTCTGAATCAAAAAACAGTTTTTCCCCTTTGACCGGGTCGCCGGGAGAGGCCAGATAATCTTTCCATTTTCCCTTTAACTTTTCCCCTTTGAGGCTGGCCAAAAATGCTGTAATCGACCGGCACTCTTCATTATCCAATCCCAGATTGGGCATTTTAGATTGCGGTTTGATTCGTTGAGGATTGCCGATCCAGGTAAAAATCCATTCCGGCGTATAGGAAAAACCCGCACGCGAAAGGTCGGGTCCCAACAGGCCCCCTTCATCATTCAGTTGATGGCAGGCAAGACAGCTCTTCTTTTTCCGGAACAGCTTTTCACCCTGGGCTATCAGGGATGTATCTCTCCCCTTCTTTGAATACCAGTCACTGAAGGTGTTCAAAGGATCATGCGGAGGGGGTGGACTTGCGGGCCGAGTTTCGGAAGTATTTGCAGGAACCTTAACCAGATGGTCCTCATCATCAGCCAAATGACGGATATATGCGACCAGCGACCAGATCTCTTTCTCCGACAGCGTGTGGCCAAATGTGGGCATCAAATGGGACTTCTTGACTCCCTGCCCTCCAAATTTAATGACCCGGTAAATCTGGCTGTCATTCTTCTTGGCCATGAATTTCTCATCAGAAAGCTCAGCTGGCTCTTTATCCAATAGTTCGGCGTTGTATCCATCCCCATCACCCGAAACCCCATGGCAGGCGGCACAGTAATGCTGGAATAAGATACGTCCCTGACTGGCCAGAGGACCCATCTCCTCTTCCTCAGAGGAAGCAACCACCGCAGTACTCGCCCATGACCAGGATAGGAGTAGAACAATCAATAAGTTGGCTAATACTTTCCGCATGTTTTTGATACTTTCAAGATGATCCACAGGGGGCAAACCGCACAACTTTATAAGACAATAATAACTTAAAATGGTTGAATATTCATCAACAGACTACCCTTACATATATCGTACTAAACCGGATGTAAAGCTAAACTCAAAAAAAAAGCAAGGGAACCCGAAGGTTCCCTTGCCCTTAATTAAAGATGACGCGATGAAATAAAAACTATTTCATCGACAGCCGTTCATCCTGTGGCTTGGAGGCGGACTTCAAATTACCTGGAGTCGCACCACCCAAGGGAAGAATGGACCGGTCACCCGCTGGCAAGACCTTAAAATAACCCCACTGGCCTGCCTGCTGATAAGGTGTCCGGGCGTTCAGCCACAGATACGTGCCGGGATTATGGTACGTCCCGCCCGCTCCGCTTCTCAAAAACGCCTGAATCCATTCACCACCACCAAACTCTTCAACGTCGATCATGTCCGAACCATCCTGGTTCAGATGACGCCGCCATTGGTGGCCATCCAGATTAAACATCTGGTTCTGCTCGTTGTGAGCCCCGAACACATTGATCATCACCTTGTCACCGGCATGGGCCTTCAATGTCGGTGTTGCAGGGTCAGATCCCGCGGCGACACAGGGAGTGAACATGTTACCCAGTTCACAACCTTCGTCTTCGCGGTAAGTCCACGGCTCCAGACGATAGTTCACACCCGTCAAACCGGCTACATTCTGCAGGTAAGGCATGAACGACGTTCCCAGAATATTATCCTCATCCTGGAAGTACAACGCGAAGTCACGGTAGTTTTCGAGATTCGAGTTTTCAGGATAAGTCTTGTCAATGATTACATCCGCTTTCCAGGAGTTACCCAGGGAGATGTCTTTCCCTGTCTCTGGATCACGATATACCGATCCGCGCGGTCCGATGACAATACCACCGTACAATCCATCGCGGACGTTGGTTACCAAGTCACCGAAATCCCAGATCAAGCCACCCGTTTGTCGATAATCAGGATGGGCATAGAACGTGTAGGTTTTCGAAGCACCTGGATTGATCGTCTGATCGCCTTCGTTGTAACCAACATTGATCCCTTGAGAATCTTTAGGATCGAACGCCATGTTGTTTACATGCAAAGACGCTTTGCCTTTCTTCAGACGATTAGTCAGTTTAACTTTGACACAGTCGCCGATATTCGCGCGAAGGGTCAATGGATGCGGCATGACACCGCTGTCCGCCGCCTTGCTGGCTTCGCCTTCAAGCATGAAGACTTTACCATTCGGGTTGGCGAGCAGAAGCTTACGTTCGAAATCCACTTCGATCGCATCTTCCGTCTTTGGATTGAACTTCAGAGCCTTGTCTATTGCTACGACACTGAAATCCTTCACCGGTGCTCCAGAAGGACACGCGCTCTTCTTAGAAGGCAGAATACCGCGTGTACCTAACAGAGGTTTAAGATCCTTCTGAGCTTTATCATAAACCCGGAAGATTCCCCAGCTACCTTCAGACAGATGAGAAGAACGTCCGTCATAGAACAGGTAGTCACCCGCCATTTGCTGGTAACCGCCCGCCGTGGTGGCCAGGTCATAACGCTCCGCGATGCCAATATGCAGCACATTGGTCACACGGGAGTCGCGATCGTACCGTTCCGGACGGAACCCATGACCCGACAACGAGAACATATGAGTCTCGTTCATCATGCCGTGCAGGAGACGGAAAACAACCGTGTCTCCAACATAAGCACGAATCAAGGGGGTATCCGGATCTCGATGCACTTTACTGCTGAACAACATCGAAGCATCGGCATTCTTCAAACGAGTCGGCAGTGAAGCCGCTCGAAAGTTGAATCCGCCGCCGGTGGTGTGCGTACCGCCATTCAGATGTGGGAAAGCAACATCCTCCATCGTACTCGGCATCTGGAAGGAAATCGATTGACCCGCCGCAATCGCATTCTCACGCGACAGCCCCGGAGGATTCCCTTTGCTCACCAACTGAGCGGTATGTGGAACCGTGTCATGCAACTGCACCACGATCTCACGAAAACTACCGTTACGTCCGTAGGCAATAGGCTCAGTTCCATGTACATCAACTACAGGGCCACTGCGCACTTCTTCGCCAGTTTTGGGATCAAGATACACGGAACCCCAAGGCTCAACGATAGTTGAACCGATACCGCCATGCGGCCAAGTGGTCGCACCGAATGCATGATCGTGCCAGAAAACCAGCCCGACGTCTGCATCCACCCACCAGCGATAACGAACGAACTCGGAACTCACGATTTCACCTTTTTTGTGAGCATGCGTCATGCCCTCGGTAAAGGTGATCGTGTAAACTCCGTCCTTCGATTTGCCAGGTTTCGGGCTGATAGATTTAATCCAACGCGCATCCTTAGCATTGGGTCGCTCAATACCTACGATGATATCGGTACCCACATGGAATGGCGTTGCATGATTAGCCATCTTGATTTTAACCGTTTTCGATCCACGCTTGGTATTACCCAATACTTTTGCGTTCATCGGAACCGGCATTCCTACATGATGGCCTTTTTTCATCTTCTTGTCGAACTGTCGGTAGGAACGCATCGACTGGTCATAAGAGAAACCAGAGATAACGCCATCCGACGCCTGATTGTCGAACTGGAAGAAATGAGGATGAATATTGATCTTCGACATCTGGAAGTTCGTGAAATCATCATCATTCCACTCACTCACCAACAGCAGGTCGACACAGTCATAGACGTTGGCGCGAATAACCAGAGGAACCGCTTTTTTCGGATCCGCTTTGACTTCCGCCATATCCTCGTCGATAACGTAAATCAGGCCATACTTGTCGATGATCGGTTTCGTACCCTTGTAAGCGCCCTGCAACTCAATCGGCGTGTTGATGAAATGCAGGTTGTACTGCTTGCGACCCGCACCTTCTGGGCACAAACTCCAACGACCCTGTTCACCGGGCTTGGCTGGTGAAGAGTTTTCCTGCCAAGACTTGGAACGCCCACTGCCAGACTCGGTTTTCTTGATGATTCCCGGATCCGTCAGCATATGAAACGGCTCCAACCAGGGTGCTCCACCATGATGTCGCGCAAACGGAACTCGTTTGCCAAAATGCGGCGTCATGTGCGGCCATGCCAGTTTGCCGTTGGTCGGATGAAACTGAATGGGATGACGTTTTCCAGGATGCGGCGATTTATACTTCGCCATTGGATAGGTCGCTTCCCGTTCAGACAATGCTTTAGTTCCCTTCCAGGCATAATCCCAAACCGTGCCGTCATACGAAAGAATCTGTTTCTTTTCGTCGGACGTATGGCCGGGCTGACCCTTCGGAGGCAACATGTACTTCACCCAGGATTTGATGTGAACTACAGGAGAATCCTGGTTCCATTTGCTGTTACCTTTGTCGACAATCTTGAACTTTTTGCCGTACCAGTTCATGGTTTTGCCAACAAGCTTGTCAGAGCTCACACCTTTGGGGATATATCCCGCTCGGTCTGGAAGCTCTTTCAAAGGACGCATAATATCGGTGCTGCCGAACGGGTAGTTGCCGTCCTGCAACGTGTTATACACACGCCAGTAACCCCACATGCCGGCAACATAATGATGCGCAACATGACAATGGAACAGGAAATCACCAGCCAGTTTTTGACACAGACCGGAACCACATTCCGTTTCCAGGTCCAATACTTCGGCTGGTCCGATTACTTCAACGTCAACTCGGTCAGTCGTTGTACGAACCACCGGATATTTCACCGGACCGTCGTACGCCGCCGTGATGAGGTTTTCAATTCCCGGCTCCCGTTTCGGAGAACGTGTCCAACGGATCGTTCCGCCATGCGGATGATGGGAATGGAATACTTCACCACCCCCATGGACCAACCGGAATTTTGCCGGATCGCCCATGTAAGCACGCGGGATAGTCGTAGGAGCATCCGCGAAAGTGTAGGAGCTATACGACAGGGACTCGTCCTCGAAGTGAAACATTTTTTCCTGAACTGCGAGGTTGTTGATCCCGAAAGGCTCTGAACGATAGTTCATCGCACGCGCGGAAGGACGATAAGCATCCGTCTGCGGGTCGCGCTGAGGGATCATTTCACCATGACGATTCAAGGGACGAAAAGATTCGTCACCCACCTCATGATAAAACAGAGCGAACTCGCGGAAGTCTTTGGCGTTGTCGTTGGCGATCATCGCCATCCAACCACTCTCCAACTTGCCGCCAGTCCACGGATCCAGATAAGTAGACCCGCGTGGCTCAACAATGAACGCTCCGATCAGACCCAGTGCCGAAGGATCACGGCCAGAATGACTCATGATCATGTGTCCGCCTTCCTGTTCGTCCATCGGAATGTACCATTCGAAATTCTGCGTTTCACCGCTGTGAATGATCGCGCCTTTGGTGGCCGCCGTATTGGGAGCCCCCGAAGAACTGATGATCATTGCAGAACCGTTGATCTGAAAACCAGCGTCTTCATCTTCCAGGGCGTTACGGAATTTAACCCGGACACAATCACCTTGATTCGCACGAATGGTCAATGGTTGAATTGCATCGCCCTGCAAACCCGTAGAAACCGCACCGGGGTCCAGTTCGTCTTCGCGTGATTTCGCATTACGTTTTTCCTCGGTCCGAACCTTATCAATGTCCTTGGTCAGCGCATACATGTAACCGGGGAAATAATCGCCCCATTGGTTGAGCATGATTTCTACGTTGATAGCCGAGACATCGTAGGTTTTGGTGGGGACACCTGCGGGACAATGGGCACCTTTAAATACTTGGTTGCCTGCTTCCGAAGGCCCGAGCAAAAAGCCCTGTTGGAGCTGATGGGCGGCCCAGGAGTTGTGAAACACTCCGCCCGAGGAAGCCGGCGTCGCATGTTCCATCAATTTCCCCTTCAGACGATTCATCAGGCTCTTGTACGTCTTGTTCAGACGATCCTGATTGCCCTGCTTACCTTCCATCATCTCTTCGTAGTCGATCTGGTTTTCCAACTTGTCCAACCACAAAGGACGATCCACCGCCGAATGCTGATGATCTTCAGGATGACCCGCGGCAAATGCCTGCGGTATCCCTAAGCACAGGGTCAGCAAAAACATCATGCTGACCACTAGCCCAGTCATCTCTTTTCGAGTGAATCCAATTACCTGATTCTGCATACTGGTTTCTCCTCTCGTGTTACTAAAATAAAAACAACTACTTACTAAATTCCGCGGGTAAAACATAAAACCTAGGAACATGACAATCGCTCTAATTAAAAAAAACGGAACTCTTCCGTACTAAGAATTTCCTTATTTTTCAATGGGTTATAAAAGGGCCATTGTAGAGCTCGGACCTTTTGGATATAGACCCTGATTTCCAGGTTTTATTCCCTAAAAATTCAGTTTTTATATATATTTTAGATTTTTGAATAAAGGACAGCAAATGGGCAGGAAACAACAAAAACCGGAGAAACGGTGGTGCAGTATGAGTGGTCTAGGAGACTTAGGATTGGGTATATCCAGTCCGCTTTAATTCCCGTCTTATATAAACTTTTCCACGCGCCATTCGAGACATGACAGTACCAATGGGGAGATCCAGAGATTTGGCTATTTCTTTATAGGACAGCTTCTCGAAATAGAACATCTTAATAGGAGCTTTTAAGCGGTCATCCAGCTTATTCAATACAGCCCTGAGATTGCGGGCTGTTTCCGCTTTCAAATGATCTTCCTCAAGATTTACTTTTCCACTGAGGATATTGCTCACAGAATCAAATTCAATATCAATTTTCTTTTTATTTTTCTCCAAATCCTTGAGGAACAAGTTTTTGAGTATGGAAAACAACCAGTTTTTAGCCTTATCTCTATCCTTCAACTGGGAAAACCTCTTGATCGCATAGTAAAAAGTTTCCTGGGTCAAGTCTTCGGCATCATGCGCTTTTCGGGTCAATTTGCAGGCACAGCGGAAAATAAGCTCCACATGGGGGAGAAGATAATCCTTGATCTCAGGCGCATAGGCGCCTTCAACCAATTTTTGTTCAATTTGGTCGAGGGGACTCAATTGGAGAAGCCTATAATAATTGCCAATGTGTCCTGAAGCGGTATAAGGGCTAAGTGCTGGAGGCTTCAGGGCTTCCATATTTATTATCAAGAAAGTCGAATAATAACTGAAATTCTGTATCTTTAAAAGTGAATTGAACGCTTTACAGGTTAAAGTCCACAATATAAGTCTTTTTTCCTGAAAACACCAAATAAGGCTTTTCAAAGTGTGCTACCAACATGTAGAATCACCTGCCAATATCAAATATATATTTCATAGTTCTATTTGAAAACCAATGGAAGAGAACCACGAAAAATTAATTACCGACAATGAAATCCTCGAACTCTCTCTTAGAATGGAGCGAGAAGGCCAGGCTTTTTATGAAGGTTTGAGCCAGCATCTCCAGGATCCCGCACTCAAGGCTTTCGTCAAGCAAATGCACAAGGAGGAAGTCCAGCATGAGAAGTTGTTCAAAGTCATGCTGGCTAAGAAGGGAGACCAGCTGTACGGATGGGAAGACAAGAAAGAGCTTCAGGATTTCATCAGTGAAAACTTTAAAACCGATATTTTCCCTCCTTTGGAAGACGTCGTCCAGGACGGCTCCAAGTTCGAAAACCTCCAAAAAGCCGTAGATTTCGCTATAGAAGCGGAAATGGTCTCGGTGGAGTTTTATTCACTCCTGGGAGATTTCTGCGAAAACCTCGAAGCCAAAACCGCTCTCCTCCTCCTGGAAAAAGCAGAAAGAGACCACATCAAAGAAGTTCTTGCCATCAAAGACAAACTCCTCAGACAAAAGTAATCTCCGGACAATAAAAAAACGCCGGAACCAAGGGTCCCGGCGTTTCGATAGAGTCTTTCTTTCTACTTCAAAAACTACTTGGCGGTCAGTGTGAAATCCTGCTTCGCATCTGCGCCACCAGCTACAGTCACTTCAGAAGTCACTTCACCAACATAAGGATGCCATGCGGTAACTTTGTATTTACCAGCAGGGATGTCCCCGATTTTGAAGGACCCATCGGCTCCCGTTACAGCAAAGTAGGGATTCCAAACGATACGGGCATCCGCTTCCATGTAGTTGTGCTGGTCGCACTGCAGGAAGAAATGCTTGTCTTTTTTCTGTTTAAAGCGGGCCAGATTCTTGCTCACTTCCGCAACATCACCTTTGCTTGGCAGAGGCTTGTTGAACAGGGTTTTGCGGCTGGCACCAACAACGGAATATCCATGCGGATTGTGTAGAATATCAGGGTCGTTATTGGTGATGCTCGCAACGCCACCGGCTTTTTTCTCCGCTTTGGAAGCCTTTTTAATTACAGCAATTTTCGGAAAAATATCGCAGGTTGTGAAATCAAAATTCTGGTTTTTCCAACCCCAGGCTTTTCCCTTGGTGATTTTCTCGATGAATACCACCGTACCGGTCAGTTTGCCGCCTGTAGCAACAACTTTAACACGAGGTCGGATTCCGCCCTTTTGAGTATCCGGATGGGTGGAACAAAACTCAACGTTTTTACCTTTGTTCAGGTCTTCCATGATGGGAGGAGGAGGATTCCCTTTCAGGGACACAGAACCGCTGATGGATCCACCGCCACTGACAGCGCCTTCTTCATATTTGGCCTTTTTAGCAAAAGCGGCTGTGCCGAAAGCCAAGGCCACACTGATTACCATTAATCCAACTAAGGTTTTTCTAATCATTACTGTCTTCTCCTTTAAGCAGATAATAAATGAACGAACTCAACTGATTGAGAGGTAAGCATTTTTCGAATTTGAAGCCCCGAATTCTAGCACATAAAAGACCAAAATAAAACAAAGGGGCCCCTATAATAGAGGCCCCTTATAAAACATTTTAGTACTGTCGATCAACAATTATTTTCAATTATCTCATCGACAGCCGTTCATTCTGCGGCTTGGAGGCTGACTTCAGATTTCCTGGAGTCACACCGCCCAAGGGTAGAATGGACCGGTCACCCGCTGGCAAGACCTTGAAATAACCCCACTGGCCTGCCTGCTGATAAGGTGTCCGGGCGTTCAGCCACAGATACGTGCCGGGATTATGGTACGTCCCGCCCGCTCCGCTTCTCAGAAACGCCTGGATATACTCGCCGGCACCAAACTGCTGCACGTCGATCATATCGGAACCCATCTGGTCCATATGCCGCCGCCATTGGTGGCCGTCCAGGTTGAACATCTGGTTCTGCTCGTTGTGAGCCCCGAACACATTGATCATCACCTTGTCACCGGCATGGGCCTTCAATGTCGGTGTTGCAGGGTCAGATCCCGCGGCGACACAGGGAGTGAACATGTTACCCAGTTCACAACCTTCATCTTCGCGGTAAGTCCACGGCTCCAGACGATAGTTCACGCCCGTCAAACCGGCTACATTCTGCAGGTAAGGCATGAACGACGTTCCCAGAATATTATCCTCATCTTGAAAATACAGAGCGAAGTCACGATAATTCTCGAGGTCCGCGTTTTCAGGATAAGACTTGTCAACAATGACATCCGCTTTCCAGGAGTTACCCAGGGAGATGTCTTTCCCTGTCTCCGGATCGCGATACACCGATCCGCGCGGTCCGATGACAATACCACCGTACAATCCATCGCGGACATTGGTTACCAAGTCACCGAAATCCCAGATCAAGCCACCGTTGATCTTGAAACCCGGATGAGCAAAGAAGGTGTAGGTTTTCGATGCACCTGGTTTAATCGTTTGATCGCCCCCGTTGTAACCAACATTGATCCCTTGGGAATCCTTGGGATCAAACGCCATGTTGTTTACATGCAGGGAAGTCTTACCTTTCTTCAGACGGTTGGTCAACTTCACTTTGACACAGTCGCCAATGTTCACATGCAAGGTCAACGGATGCGGCATAACTTCATCATCAGCCGCCTTGCTGATCTCGTCTTCCAGCATGAACACCTTGCCGTTGGGATTGTGGAGCAGTAGCTTCCGCTCAAAATCCACTTCGATCATTTCTTCGGTGTTCGGGTTGAACTGCAACTCTTTGTCAATCGCGACCACGCTGAAGTTTTTCACTGGAGCACCATCAGCACATGCCGATTTACGTGCTGGCAAAATACCTCGCGTCCCTTCCAGAGGTCTCAGGCTTTTCTGCAGTTTGTCGTATACTCGGAAAATCGTCCAACTGCCTTCCGAGAAATGCGACGTACGGCCATTGTAGATCAGGTAGTCACCGGGCATCTGCTGGTAACCGCCCGCCGTAGTGGCCAGGTCGTACCGTTCCGCGATGCCAATATGAATCGTATTGGTAACGCGGGAATCCCGGTCATACCGTTCCGGTCGGTAACCGTGACCGGAAACTACGAAGGTATGGGTCTCGTTCTGCATCCCGTGCAGGAGACGGAACACAACGTTATCCCCCAAATAAGCCCTTAACATGGGGGTATCTGGGTCTCGATGCGTTTTACTGCTGAACAGCATCGAAGCATCCGGATTAGCCGCCAAGCGAGACGCCAGGGAAGCCGAACGAAAGTTCAAACCGCCGCCGGTGGTGTGCGTACCGCCATTCAGATGTGGGAAAGCAACATCCTGCATCACCGTAGGCATCTGAAAGGAAATCGACTGACCCGCCGCAATCGCATTCTCACGCGACAGCCCCGGAGGATTCCCTTTTTTCACGAGTTGTGCATTATGTGGAACCGTATCATGCAACTGAACCACGAGCTCACGGAAACTACCGTTACGCGCATAAGCGACCGGCTCGGTTCCGTGAATATCCGCAACCGGACCACTTCGAATCAGCTTGCCGGTTTTGGGATCATGATAAGTCGAACCCCAGGGCTCAACGATGGTTGAACCGATACCGCCGTGAGGCCAGGTGGTCGCACCGAAGGCATGATCGTGCCAGAATACCAGCCCGACATCTGCATCCACCCACCAGCGATAACGAACGAACTCGGCGCTCACGATTTCACCTTTTTTGTGGCCATGTGTCATGCCCTCAGTAAAGGTGATCGTATACACTCCGTCTTTCGCTTTGCCGGGAGCGGGACTCATAGATTTAATCCAACGCGCATCCTTACCATTGGGTCGCTCAATACCTACGATGATATCGGCCCCCACATGGAATGGCGTTGCATGATTAGCCATCTTGATTTTGACCGTTTTCGATCCACGCTTGGTATTACCCAATACTTTTGCGTTCATCGGAACTGGCATACCTACATGATGGCCCTTCTTCATCTTCTTATCGAACTGCCGGTAGGAACGCATCGACTGGTCATAGGAAAAACCGGTGATAACGCCATCCGACGATTGGTTATCGAATTGGAAGAAATGAGGATGAATATTGATCTTCGACATCTGGAAGTTCGTGAAATCATCATCATTCCATTCACTCACTAACAACACATCGACACAGTCATAAACATTGGCGCGAATGACCAGAGGCAAAGCCTTCTTCGGATCCGCCTTGACCGCCGCCATGTCCTCGTCGATCACATAAATCAGACCGTACTTGTCTATGACCGGCTTGGTCTTGCCATAAGCACCTGACAATTGAATCGGTGTATTGATGAAATGCAGGTTGTACTGCTTGCGACCCGCACCCGCTGGACACAAGCTCCAACGACCATGCTCTCCGGGTTTGGCAGGTGAAGAATTTTCCTGCCAAGACTTGGAACGCCCACTGCCGGACTCGGTTTTCTTGATGATTCCCGGGTCTGACAGCATATGGAACGGTTCCAACCAGGGAGCGCCACCATGATGTCGCGCAAACGGAACCCGTTTGCCAAAATGCGGCGTCATGTGAGGCCATGCCAGCTTACCGTTGGTCGGGTGAAACTGGAGAGGATGACGTTTGCCGGGATGCGGAGCTTTGAACTTCGCCATCGGAAAAGAAATTTCCCGTTCCGACAACGCCGTGGTTCCCTTCCAGGCGTAATCCCATACCGTACCGTCATACGAAAGAATCTGCTTCTTTTCGTCGGACGTATGGCCAGGCTGACCCTTCGGAGGCAACATGTACTTCACCCAGGATTTGATGTGAACTACAGGAGTTTCCTGATCCCATTTACTATTACCCTTGTCAACAATTTTGAACTTTTTGCCGTACCAGTTCATGGTTTTACCAACCAGCTTGTCAGAGCTCACACCTTTGGGGATATATCCCACCCGGTCTGGAAGCTCTTTCAAAGGACGCATGATGTCGGTACTGCCGAAAGGATAGTTGCCGTTCTGAATGGTGTTGTACACGCGCCAGTAACCCCACATGCCGGCAACATAATGATGCGCAACATGACAATGGAACAGGAAGTCACCCGCCAGCTTTTGACACAGACCGGTACCACATTCCGTTTCCAGGTCAATTGCTTCGGCTGGGCCGATAACCTGTACGTCTACGCGATCGGTCGTCGTTCGAACCACCGGATATTTCACCGGCCCGTCGTACGCCGCCGTAATCAGGTTTTCAATTCCCGGCTCCCGTTTCGGAGAACGTGTCCAACGGATCGTTCCGCCATGCGGATGATGGGAATGAAATACTTCACCACCACCATGAATCAGGCGAAATTTTGCCGGATCACCCATGTAGGAACGGGGAATCGTGGTGGGCGCATCCCCAAACGTATAAGAACTGTACGCGAGGGATTCGTCCTCGAAGTGGAACATTTTTTCCTGTACGGCCAGGTTGTTGATTCCGAAAGGTTCACTGCGGAAGTTCAACGCACGGGCAGAAGGACGATAGGCATCGGTCTGCGGATCGCGCTGAGGAATCATTTCACCATGACGGTTCAAGGGTCGGAAAGATTCGTCACCGACTTCGTGATATATCAGTACGAATTCACGAAAATCCTTTTCATCGTCGTTGGCGATCATAGCCATCCATCCGCTTTCCAACTCTCCACCCGTCCAAGGATCGAGATACTTCGATCCACGCGGCTCGACGTTAAAAACACCTACCAAACCGAGTGAGGACGGATCCCGACCGGAATGATTGACGATAACGTGTCCACCTTCCTGCTCGTCCACCGGAATGTACCACTCAAAGTCCTGGGTCCCTTCGGCTGGAACAATCGCACCTTTAGTAGCCGCCGTATTGGGAGCGCCGGTTTTGCTGATGATGGTCGCAGATCCGTTGATCTGGAATCCTGCGTCCTCATCTTCCAATGCGTTGCGAAACTTGATGCGCACACATTCACCCTGGTTTCCTCGAATCACCAGAGGTTGAATGAGATCGCCCTGCAATCCATTGGAAACCGCTCCGGGATCGAGACTGTCTGCGCGGGCTTTCGCGTTGCGCTCCTCTTCGTCTCGGACTTTTTCGATGTTCTTGGTCAGAACATACATGTAGCCGGGAAAATAATCGCCCCACTGATTGAGAGTGATCTCGACATTGATCGCGGAGATATCGTAGAATTTGGTAGGTACGCCAGCAGGACAATGGGCGCCACGGAATACCTTATCGGCGACTTCCGTCGGCCCAAGCAGATAACCCTGTTGTAGCTGATGAGCGGCCCATGAATTATGAAACCCGCCACCGGTAGAAGCCGGGGTGGCATGCTCCATGAGTTTCCCTTTCAGGCGATCCATCAGGCTATTGAAAGTCTTGTCCAGACGTTGCTGATCGCCTTGTTTTCCTTCCATCATCTCTTCGTAGTCGATCTGGTTTTCCAGTTTATCCAACCACAAAGGACGGTCTACCGGGGACCCGTGGCCCTCGTGACTCGAAGAAGCGAATGCGGTACCCAAACTTAACACAAAGGTCACCGCCCATAGGACACACACCCGCACTATTTTATTTCTACTCGTAAGCATAGAACCTCCCTAGATGTTTTCTAGTAAAGAAATAATAGGATATTGGAAAGTCGCCATTGCCTAACTACTTTCCATCCTTAACCTAAAACCTTGTTTCTCAATTAAAACCAACTCGCTTTACTTTGGACTCACTCTATTCAAATCAAATAAGATCGGAACGTTATCCCGATCAATCAAAAGGGTAAGGGTCTCTTCTGGGGAACTCTCCTGAAGAAAATTTTCAAATTCCTTTTTACTGACTACCGGTTTGCCGTTGATCTCGGTAATCACATCCCCTTCCAATATTCCTTTTTTTTCGGCTTCGCTGTGCGGCAGTACCTGAGTCACCCGCACTCCTGGTTTGTTGTCAGATTCTTTGGCTTGAGAGGCGGCTTCATTCAAATCCTCCCAGACAAAACCCAATTGAGGCGTCTCTTTTTTATTCAAAGTGGCAAGCCGTTCGCGGGGTTCTTCCTTCCGGGCCAACTGAACCGAAAAGGTTTTGTGCTCGCCATTCCTGAGAATATCGAGTTTGACAAACTGACCGGGGGAAACATTGCCAACAACCCGAATCATAGAATTCGGAGAGCTGACCTTGGCGCCACCAATCTTCAAGATGATGTCTCCCACCTTGACTCCTGCTTGATGGGCGGGCTGTTTCTCAAATACGGAGTTGACCAATACCCCATCGTTTTTTTTGATGTTCGCACTCTTCGCGACATCTTCCGGAATGTACTCGATCCCCACTCCCAGCCAACCGCGATTGACCGATCCGTTTTCAATGATCTGCTCGGAAACGTTTTTAACAATATTGGCCGGAATCGCGAACCCAATGCTTTGGGCATAATTGATGATCGCGGTATTGATTCCAACAACCTCTCCCCGAATATTCAGAAGCGGCCCCCCGCTGTTTCCAGGATTGATCGAGGCGTCCGTCTGGATGAAATCCTCATACCGCGAGATATTGACATTCTCCCGATTCAGCCCGCTGATCACTCCAAAACTGAACGTATCATGCAAGCCATAGGGGTTGCCTATCGCGACGACAAACTGTCCGACTTTCAACTTGGAAGAATCGCCCAGCAACACCGAAGGTAACGGCTTGGATGATTCCACCTTGATGACCGCAAGGTCTGTTTCTTCGTCCGTACCCAAAACCTGCCCGACCAGTTCCTCGCCCCCATAAAGACGGATCTGAACTTTTTGGGACTGACGCACCACGTGACTGTTGGTCACGATGTAACCCTTCACTCCATCAATGATGACACCTGCGCCGGCATTGGTGGGTCGGGATCGATTGGGATCGCTTTGACGACGTACGGATGGCGAGGGCGGAACATAGGGGGAAATATTAACGACCGAAGGCAGGGTGTGTTCTGCCAGACCGACAAAACCTTCCTCGACTTCTTCGAGCAGTGCAAGCCCCTTTGCCGAATGACCTCCATCCACACCCGATGCGCAGACCATACTCAAACAGAGTACCCAGGCTGAAACAAACTTTGAGAACAAGCGGTTATTCATGATCAAGATTCTAGTAAGGGTTTCGATCCGTAGTTTATGACAACGTGGCACTGAAAACACGTTTATTTATCAAGGTCTCTCCAGGAACCCTCAATCCCGAAACAAGGGTTCCAGCACTTGGATTCCAACCCGGCGCAATCGAAAAACCCCCATCTATCCGGCAATCCGATTCAGCCTCGCCGGACCTATTAAAATTCCAAAAGGATTAATAGATCCCAATAAATTGAGCATCCATCAACCTCCCAAAAACCCCTTAAAAAATCAGCTCTTAAGGCTTATAGAGCCACTTTATATCGTTTAAAGCCACCGCCTGTCAACTTAAAAGTCCGGCTTGAAAAGTCGGTTATTTGTTGATAAACAAGCTCTCTGGCACTTGGACCCCGGTCAGGGTTGTGACATACTTGTATCTTGGATGAAAATCTTCCCGGTATTCCACTTTTTGGAAACGGGACCAGCAGGATGGACAGGATTCCAAAAATCTCCTCTCCCTTCATGGGGAGCACCCACAGGGTGACGGACAAGGTGAGGGGTGGAGTTTTGTAGTTGCTCGATTTATCGAGCTGTGATTAAACATTTTCGCGGTTTTCGCGTGGTTCGCGGTTTATGCCTTGGATTTAACCGCGAAAGGCGCGAAATACACGAACAGGTAAATCCCAAAAAGGGACTGAGGGAATTCTTCCTTCGGCTTTTAAGGTTATAATCTCCCCCTTGTAAAGGGGGTCGGGGGGATTCTTCCTTCGGCTTTGGTAGTTGCTCGATTCATCGAGCGTTTTTAAAATCAACCCCACCTGTATCCTCCCCTTGGTAAGGGGAGGACTATGCAAGACCTTGCGTTACGTATAGGTCTTTTGGAAAATAGGAGCTTTTTGATGGATCACAGCCAGTTTGAATCGAAATCCCCGCAGGAAGTCCTGAAGTGGGCACTTGAAAAATATGGAACCCGCGTGGGGATCGCGTCCAGTTTCGGCCTCGAAGATATGGTGCTGATCGATATGGCTTCAAAAATTACAGATGAGTTTACAGTCTTCACGTTGGATACCGGACGACTCCACGAGGAAACCTACCTCACCATGGACCGCACCCGGAGCCACTACGGCATCGCCATCCAATCCTATTTCCCAAAAACGGAAGCCGTCGAACAGCTGGAGCGCGAAAAGGGATTTTTCTCGTTCAAGGAAAGCCTGGAGAATCGCAAGGAATGCTGCGCCATCCGCAAAGTGGAACCGTTGTCGCGGGCGCTGTCAACTCTGGATGCGTGGATCACCGGGATTCGCCGGGACCAGATCGTCACCCGCACCGACATTCAAAAAGTGAGCGAGGATGCCGACCGCCCTCCCCTGATCAAGATCAACCCGATTGCCGACTGGTCACTGGAGCAGGTTCAGGACTATATCGAAAAGAACAAGGTCCCCGTCAACCCGCTCCACAAACAAAACTATCCGAGTATCGGGTGTGCCCCCTGCACACGACCCATCGAAGCGGGCGAAGACATCCGCGCCGGCCGCTGGTGGTGGGAAAACCCCGACCACAAAGAATGCGGCCTGCACCGCCCAGCATGATGCTGGACTCAATTTTTTAATTTAATTTATGGAAGAATTATTAAACCCAAAGAGCGTCCATACGCGTGAGGTAGTCCTTGCAAAACCATGTCCAGTTCCAGCTGAACCTGGAATTTATGCTTGGTTTTTTAAGGAAATCCCTCACTCAGTACCTATAGACGGTTGCCTCAAATATAAAGACCTAACTTTATTATACATAGGTATTTCCCCACAAAAAGCATCACCCAGAAAAGGGAAAAGGAGCAGCCAAAATTTACAAAGGAGAATAAAAACTCACTTTAAAGGGGATGCCTCCATATCTACATTGCGTATGTCACTAGGTTCTCTTCTTGTAGACAGACTGAATATTGTCCTTAGGCAGGTGGGCAAAACTAAACGATTTAAGTTTTCTCATAAAGATGAAGATAGATTGTCTCGCTGGATGGAGAAAAACGCGATGGTCACTTGGCATGTTTGCACTGAACCCTGGATTTTTGAGGACCAACTGATTAAGGAACAGAACTTGCCATTAAACTTGCAGGGAAATAAAAAACATCCATTCCATAGTAGTTTGTTATTGGCAAGAAAAACGGCAAGAGAGAAGGCAAAACAAATGCCTGTGGTTATAAAATAGATAGTCCTACCTGACAACATAAGAAAAAAGGCAAAACCCTTTTACCGCGTTAGGTTTTCTTCCTAAAAACTACTCACATTAGTAATAATTAGAACAACATCACGTTACCACCTCCGGTCGCCATTCGTTCCAGTTTTGATTGCCGGTCAACTCTGATTCCCATTCGTCCATCTGACGGAACAGGTGCGCCATCAATGGTCCCAGTTGGGAAGCGGTGCGCCAGGCTTTTTTCACGCCGGAAATATTTTTCTTTCCCCCTTTTTTGAACCCGTTTCAACTGGACTGCTGATTCTCCCAGTAATTTAATGCCGCCCGAATATAGTCGCAATGGGATTTCTCTTCGCTCTCCAAAGGAATCAAGAGGGCCTTTGTCTCAAAATCTTCACAATTTTCCCTTAAGGTTCCATAAAATTTCACAGCTAACTCCTCGCATTCTTGAGCAATTATGAGTGCTTTTTGAATGCCCTCAAATTTCGGCAAGTTTTTCAACACCCCCTCCAATGGGGGAAAGAGTCCCGGCTTAAGATGCTTATCTATAAGTTCACGTAAAGTTGAGCTGTTCTCCCATCCATATTTTTTGCCCTCTTTTTCTTCCAGAATGCTTTCAAATTGCTTTTCATGATGGGCTTCATCTTTAGCCATCAAGATAAGATAGTTACTAATTATGGGTTCTGAAACATGGCTTGCAAGCTCTTCATAAAACGCTTGGGCGGCTCGTTCGGTATTCACAGAAATTTCGAGCAGTTCTTTATTGCTGACTTTCATTTCTTTTCCTACGCCCCTTTTAAGGTCCAAGACGTTCCATTAACAATGGAAACCCCTAGAGCGCTAATATGCGTCCTATTCACTGTTAAGCAACAGATATCTTAAAAAACTCAACGATATACCAATGAAAAAGGAAGGGATCACGAAAAAGGGGTCCGGTATCTGCTTGACCACATTGGAAGTTGCTTCCAAAAACTAACTCGTTTAAGTAATCATGAGGCCAACATCACGTTGTCTCCGGTTGCCAATCATCCCAGTTCTGGTGGCCGGTCAGTTCCGGTTCCCACTCGTCCATTTGCCGGAACAGGTGCGCCATCAACGGTCCCAGTTGGGAGGCGGTGCGCCAGGCTTTTTTAAATGAAGAATTTAAAACTCCCCCTTGTAAGGGGGGCCGGGGGGGTTCTTCATTTTCCTCGTTGAGCTTGGACAACATAAACGTTTCCGCCTCCACACAGATCATCGGAATCAACTGCACGGCCCACAATCCGGTCATGAAAAATTCCTGAACGGTTTGTTTCCATTTTTGATTCTTGATGATGACCGCTTTCTGTAAAGTGTTCATCAACGCTTGAGGAGAAGTGGTGCGGACGAGGATCAGCGACAGGAAAAACATCTCCAGTAGTTTCAGGAACGATTCCAATCCTGCCTTTAAACCTTCCCAGGAAATCGTGAACGGCAGAAACCGTAACCCTTCAACTACTGCGCCGGGTGTGGTGAACAAGGGGAACAGGCCGATGATCAGGAACAGCCAGCGAAACGCGTACACAAACCGCCCAACGGTTTTAATGAGAATGTGAGCCAACGCCATCGCCAGCAGGCAGACGATCATCAACCCGCCCAGTATTCTCAGATCACCCCACGAGGCCAGCAGGAAAAATGCTAAGACGAGGATCAGCTTAATGGACGGCCTCATCCGGTGCAGGAAGGAAGTGCCGGGCTGGTAGCGTCCTTCAAGAATCATCTGCGACAGCCGGGTTTTGGGTGTCATGCGCCCACCCTTCCCTCTTCGCTCTGAATTGATCGTTGATATTTCATAGTAGAGACATAATAATGCTTTCGGTCAACACCTTCAATAGGAGGTCTTTGCACAATATAAAATAGAGATGGCACTATAATCTCTCCCCTCCTTGCTAAGGAGGGGATACAGGGGAGGTCATGATAATTTCCGCATTGGTTTGGGTCGCTTTATGATCCAGTAAAAACCAACCCCACCTGTATCCTCCCCTTGGTAAGGGGAGGACTATTTAATTAAGGCCCAGCGTTACGCAAGGGCTTCTCTAATATATAGGACATCCATGAGCTCAGACCTGATTGAAAAAGTTAGAAGTTTCGCTGAAACGCATTTTGCCGACGACGGGTCGGGTCACGACTGGTGGCACGTCCACCGGGTCTGGAACACGGCCAAGCACCTCGCAGATGCCGAAGGTGCCGACCGCACCATCGTCGAGATCGCCGCGCTCCTGCACGATGTCGCCGACTGGAAACTGAACGAGGACGAGTCGCAAGGCCTGAACACCATCCGCGAATTGCTCGATGGCGACCTGCCGCCGGAGACGATTGACCGCATCTACGATATTATTTCGAGAGTATCGTTCAAAGGCGCGGGGGTCGACACGCCGACGGAGTCACTGGAGGGACAGGTGGTGCAGGATGCGGATCGCCTCGACGCACTGGGCGCGGTGGGGATCGCGCGTACATTCGCCTCTGGCGGTAACCGGGGAAGGCTGATCCATCATCCCGACCAGCCGCCGCAGATGCACGACAGTTTTGAGGCGTACAAAAAAAACAAGGGGCCGTCCACCAACCATTTTTATGAGAAACTATTATTGCTGAAGGACCGGATGAACACCGGCACCGCAAAACAAATGGCCGAGCAGAGGCACCGCTTTATGGAGCAGTACCTCGATCACTTCTTCAAGGAATGGGATGGCCAACTTTGAGATTCAACTAATCTAAAGTTCAAAATGCCCGCTTTCGACCCAAAGCGGACATTTGCAGACTATATTGATAAATAGTATATCAACTCAAAATTGTTCAATTATCTAAATAGAGATGATACTTGAAAGTAAAAAATGCTCGAAACTGCATTTCTTGCATGTGTATAGGGTAAACCTATACACAAGTACTCTTATGTTAAAAATTTAAGATTCATAAAGGAGAAATGCTATGAGTAACTATCCAAGAACATTTTCGCATATTGGAATTTCCGTTCCCGATGTAGAGAAGGCCGTTGAGTTTTATAGCAAGGTTATGGATTGGTATCTAATCATGAAACCAACCGTTATCAACGAGGAATCGGATACACCAATAGGACAAATGTGTGTTGATGTATTTGGAACTGGTTGGGACTCATTCAAAATTGCTCATATGTCTACAGGTGATAAAATTGGGATAGAAATGTTCGAGTTTAAAAACAACGAAAAGCCTAAAGATTTCGAATACTGGAAGACAAGTACATTTCATTTTTGTGTTCAGGATCCTGACGTAGAGGGACTCGTAGATAAAATAGTGGCTAATGGTGGTAAGCAGAGAATGCCAATACGAGAGTATTATCCTGGTGAAAAGCCATACAGAATGGTTTATGTAGAAGACCCATTCGGTCTCATATTTGAAATATACTCACATAGCTATGAGCTTACTTATTCGCAGGGAGCATATTAGAAGTTAACAAAGCGATTCACTTGGAAATAGTTAGTGCCCTAATTCTTGCGGCGTGCTCGCAGTCTACAGACGAAGTAGAGACCGTACCTGCGTAGCAGGATGGCGCGATCGCCATTGATGCCAATCTCGATGCCGAGGTGGAAAAATATATCCGCTTATTTCCGTATCAGGACACGTACAACTACGCAATACGTTACACAGAGGGCGACCCAGCTAAATTCAATACCTGGGTCCTCGGCGAAGAGCCTACGTTGGTCAAGGCTGGGCAGGATACTGTTGTCCGTATGAACAACGACACATTCTACAAAATGGCTTTCACCTACCATGGAGACGGACCGGTCTACCTGTCCGCCGAGATACCTGACCAGTCCCGCTTCGTCTCCTTCCAGTTAATGGACGATCGCAACGTCAACTATCGGAACATCATCTTTCCAAATGGGGAGTACACGCTATATCACGGTGAGCAACCGGACGACGTCCGGGGAGAAGCCATCCAGGTACCGTCCGAA
>JAJDBJ010000023.1 GCA_029261395.1 Nitrospinaceae bacterium | reverse complement strand
TGTCGCAAGGGTTGGGCCGACCGATTCTGATGAGTTTATCTAAAACCATCGAAGCCCGTAAGAAAGAGTACTACTCAGCGTTGAAAGAAGGGCAACGGTCCAACGAAATCACCTCGTGGATCAACTATTTTGCCAACACCGGCTTGAGTGCTCAAACTCAGGCAGAAAAAGAAATTGATTTCACTCTCCGGAAAACCCGATTCTTCGACCAGTATCGAGCCGAACTCAATGCACGCCAGTTGAAGGTGATCCAACGGATGCTGGAAGAGGGAACTAAAGGATTTACCGGGGGGATGAGCGCTAAAAAATATATGGCAATCACCGGTACGTCCAAAGCCACCGCGACGAGGGACTTAAAGGAACTTACAGATCAGAGAATTTTTGTTCTCTCCGGTGGAGGCCGTAGCACGCGATATGAAATCAAATTGTGATTATTAGGGTAGCTTACAGAGCATCTTCTTAACTAGAGTTTCTCCACCAGAGCTACGGCATCGACGGCGATGCCTTCTTCGCGGCCGGGGAAGCCGAGTTTTTCGGTGGTGGTGGCTTTGACGTTCACCTGCCCCGGACCAATGGCCAGCGCCTTGGCGATGTTCTGCTTCATCTTGTCGACATACGGCGCGAGCTTCGGATTCTGCGCAATGATCGTGGCATCGGTGTTACTCACTTTGTACCCCTGCTTTTTCACCACCTGCCCGACTTTTTCCAACAACAAAAGACTGGAAACGCCTTTCCATTGCGGGTCGGTATCCGGAAAATAATGCCCGATATCGCCGCCGCCCACCGCACCCAACAGCGCATCGCATACCGCATGGCACAACGCGTCGGCATCGCTATGACCATCGAGGCCCTTGTCGTGCGGGACGTTCACCCCGCCGAGGATCAGCTTGCGTCCTGTGACCAGGCGGTGCACATCGTATCCGTTACCGATTCTGAAAGTAGTCATCAAGAAAACCTTGTAATGAGTACTCCCCTTACCAAGAGGAGGAAGCATAAAACAAAACACAGATCCTTCGTCGCCCCTGGCTCCTCAGGATGACAATACTATACTCTCTGTCATTCTGAGCTTAACAAAGGAAAAGGTGACAACAATATTTAAAGGGTAACGGTGACGAGTTTGCGGGCTTCTTCGCGGGCCCAGCGGTCCGCTTCCAGGACATCTTCGACGCAGGTGATCGACCGGGTGTCGTGATTGTGCATGGCCGTGCGGATGATCTCGGGGATATCCTTGTAGGGGATCTGCTCGTCCAGAAATGCCTGTACGGCAATTTCGTTGGCGCCGTTGAGTACGGCGGGCATGGTCTGTCCGATCTCCATCGCATCATGCGCCAATTGCAGACAAGGGAATCGCGTGAAATCCGGCGGCTCAAACGTGAGTTTCGATAACGCCGACAAGTCCAGTGAGGCCAGGGTGCAGTCGATTCGGTCCGGGTACGACAACGCGTAAGCAATGGGCACACGCATGTCGGGAATCCCCAACTGCGCAATAATCGAAGTATCTACAAACTCGATCATCGAGTGCACGATGCTTTGCGCGTGCACGATGATGTCCACTTGCGTCTCCAGGCCGAACAACCATTTGGCTTCGATATACTCGAGGCCCTTGTTCATCATGGTGGCGGAGTCGATGGTAATCTTGTTGCCCATGTCCCAATTGGGATGATTGAGCGCGTCCTTGACCGTCACATGCTCCATCTGTTCCAGTGTGAAGGTACGGAACGGTCCGCCCGACGCGGTGAGGATAATGCGCTTGATACGGTCTTTGTTTTCGCCGTTCAAGGCCTGCAGAATCGCACTGTGTTCGCTGTCGACGGGGATGATATCGCATTTGCCTTTGGCGGCCTTGAGAACCAGCTCTCCGGCAACCACCAGAGTTTCCTTATTGGCAAGCGCCAGAGTTTTTCCGGCATTCACGGCGGCGTACGTGGGAACCAGTCCGGCACACCCGACCACGCCCGAAACCACGAGATCGATTTCCGGAAGAGTCGCGACCTGAGTCGCTCCCGCCTCACCGGTGACGATCTCCACTTTCTGATCGCCGATCAATGCGCGCAGTTCTCCCAGGCGCGAGATATCGTGCAGGGAGATCATCTTGGGTTTGAATTTTTTGGTTTGTTGCGCGAGAACTTCGATATTGCGTCCGGCGGCGAGGCCCCAGACTTCAAACTTGCCGGGGTTGCGGTCAATGACATCCAGTGTATTGACGCCGATGGAACCGGTCGATCCGAGGATTGAAATTTTTTTCATAAGTACACGCAGTCAGTGGGTTCGCTAGCATTTAGTAATATCAGGATAGGCTACAAACCTGCAAAAGTCTTAAATAATCCTCAATCCAAACTCATAAAACTAATTTATGGTAAATGTAAAATGCGGGGCCGGCAAACATCAGGCTGTCCAATCGGTCCAGAACCCCTCCGTGACCGGGAATCAATGATCCGGAATCCTTAACCCCTGCCCGACGCTTGAAGAGGGACTCGGCCAAATCTCCTGTTTGACCCATAATACCGCACAATAAGGCCATAATCAAACAATGGTTGAGCGGAAGAGTCTCAAAAAACAGGTATTTAGCCGCAACCCCTCCGGCCACACTGCCGACCAATCCCGCGCCCGAACCCTCGAGCGTTTTGCCGGGACTGATCTTGGGTGCAAGTGGGGTTTTTCCAATATTTTTCCCGACATAGTAGGCGGCAATGTCGCCTGACCAGATCACCATAAAAAGGTAAAACAGAATATGGTTGCCGTGTTCCATGCCGCGCAGAAGAATAAAATAACTCATCAATCCGGACACATAAACGATACCCAGAAACGAATAGGCCACCTGGTTGAGAGAGTCTTCCAACGCAGAGCCGGAAGCGTACCAGGTGATGAACAATGACATGAGACACGCCGCCAGCCAGACCAGATAAAAATCGTTGCGGTAAAAACAAAATACGAGGAGCAGACACAGTATCCCGCCGACGACGGGATTGATTTGAATCCCAATGTGACGAATCAATTTGCAGTACTCCGTCCATCCCACCAAGACGGCGGCGATCACGAGTGCCAAAAATAACAGGGGCGAACCGTATTGAACAATTCCCAAAACAACGGGGATGAGTACCAACCCGCTCAATATGCGCTTCATTCAGCGTTCTCCTGTTTCAGTTGAACCATTGCCCTGTGGGGGAATGTCATAGTGTCCATTGTGGGAATGGGTTGGGGATAACGGTCAGGCTTTGACAATCTGGTCGCCGATCATGCCGAACCGTCGTTCCCGGCTTTGGAAATCGATGATGGCTTTGAGCAGATCGTCTTCCGTGAACTTCGGCCACAACACTTCGGTGTAATGCAATTCGGTGTAGGCCATTTGGTACAGAAGAAAATTGCTGATTCGTTTCTCGCCACTGGTGCGGATCAACAAATCCAGCTCGGGCAGATCGTGGGTATACAAACTGCTTTCCAGAACCGGAAAATCGATATCTTCGATAGCGAGACTTCCCTCCTGCACCTGCGTGGCGATTTTTTTAACGGCATCGACGATCTCCTGCCGCCCCCCGTAACTCAACGCCAGGGTCAGAATCAAACCCTCGTTGCTTCGGGTCGTGTCTTCGGCATGACGGATGAGCTTTTGAATGGACGGCGGCAATTCGTGAATGCGGCCAATGGTATTGAACCGGATGTTCTCCCGCTTCATACGCTCCAGTTCCTTGTTCAGGTACTGGTCCAGAATTTTCATGAGGGCGTCGATTTCGGAGCGGGGACGATTCCAGTTTTCGTCGGAGAAGGAATACAGGGTCAGGGCCTCGATATGCATCTCGGCGCACAAAGTGACAATTTTATCGACGGTTTTGACGCCGCGCCGGTGGCCCTCCACACGCGGGAGCATTCTCTTTTTGGCCCAGCGTCCGTTGCCGTCCATGATGATGGCGATGTGACGTGGCAGGCGCTTGAGATCAACTTGATTCATCAAGGCGGGGTCTGACAAAGGAGGATCTCCGTAAACTCAGATTGATTCAGCAACACAGGTCCGGCCAATGGCGGCGGGCCTTCAGTTCAACTTATCAATATTATAAGGCATCCATCAACCTTCCAGGACATCTTTTTCCTTGCCCTGAACGATCTTATCCACCTCAGCCACAAACTTGTCAGTGGCTTTCTGAATCACGTCGTGACCCTTGCGCTCCTCGTCCTTGGAAAGGGAATGGTCTTTTTCCATGGCCTTGAGCTTGTCATTGAAGTCACGCCGGATGTTGCGAATGGCGATTTTGCAATCCTCGCCATACTTCTTGACAACCTTGGTCAGCTGTTGACGCCGATCCGTGGTCAGCGGGGGAATGGTCAGGCGAATGGTTTTGCCATCGTTGGAAGGAGTCAGTCCCAGGTCCGATCCCTGAATCGCCTTCTCGATCACCGGCACCAGGGAAGAATCCCACGGAGAGATGGTAATGGTTTTACTGTCCGGTACCCCGAGGGTCGCGGCTTGTGACAACGGAGAGGGGTTGCCGTAATAATCGATCTTGAGGTCCTCTACCAGAGCTACCGAAGCACGACCGGTCCTCACCTTGCCCAACTCGATGTGCAGGTGGTCGATGGCGCCTTTCATTTTTTGTTCTGAATCTTTGATGTGATTATCCATATTAGTTTGATCCAACAGTGGTTCCTATTTTTTCACCTAACAGTACCCGCTTGATACTGTCCTTCTGTCCGACGTTGAAAATGACCATCGGCAGTTTATTGTCCATGCACAAGGACACCGAGGTGGAGTCCATGACCTTGAGGCCTTTGTTCAACAAGTCAATATAGGTCAGATTGGTATACTTTGTCGCTGTGGCATCTTTCATCGGATCGGCAGAGTACACGCCATCCACTTTAGTGGCCTTGAAAATCACCTGGGCTTCGATTTCAATCGCCCGCAGGGAAGCCGCCGTATCGGTGGTGAAATAAGGATTCCCGGTACCCGCGGCAAATATCACCACACGGCCCTTTTCCAAATGCCGAATCGCCCGCCGTCTGACATACGGTTCGGCCACTTGCCTAATTTCCAGAGCCGTCAACACCCGCGTCGGAACACCGTTGCTCTCCAGCGCGTTTTGCAGGGCCAGGCTGTTGATCACCGTGGCCAACATGCCCATGTAATCCGCAGTCACCCGCTCCATCCCCAGACTGCTGGCAGTGGCCCCACGCAATATATTGCCGCCGCCGATGACGATGGCAATCTCCACTCCCATGCCCTTGGCTTCCGCTACTTCCACCGCAATACTATTGAGTGCCTCCTGGTCGATCCCAAACCCGCCGTTCTCAGCGGCCAGGCTTTCGCCACCCAGTTTTAAAAGAACCCGATCGTAAATGGGCTTGTCCAAAGAAGTCCCCCTTTACCTGCTGATTTCAAAACGCGTGAATCCGCCGACTGTGATATTTTCACCGAGCTTGGCGATTTTCTGCTTGATCAATTCCTGAATGGTCGTGTCGCCATCCTTGATGAACGCCTGATCGAGCAGGCAATTCTCTTCATAGAATTTCGACATCTTGCCGTCGACAATTTTGTCGATGATTTTATCAGGCTTGCCGGATTCCTTCGCCTGATAGGCGAAAATTTCCCGCTCCTTGTCCAGCACCTCCTGCGTCACATCGTCGCGGGAAGTGAACCGCGGTTTGGCGGCGGCAATGTGCATGGCGATATCTCTCAGCAAACCCTGGAAATCATCGGTATTGGCGACAAAGTCGGTTTCGCATTGGAGGTTTACCAGAACGCCGATTTTGCCCCCGGCGTGAATATAAGAACCGATTGCGCCGTCGCCCGTATTCCGGTCGCCTTTTTTATCAGCTTTCGCCATGCCTTTTTTACGCAGGTAAGTGATCGCCTCTTCAATATCGCCCTTGGTTTCCTTAAGCGCGTTTTTACATTCCATAATGCCCGCTCCGGATTGCTGACGAAGCGTTTTTACCATATCTGCTGTTACTTCCATTCTCTCAATTCTCCTATGTCTACATACTATGCAAAAGTTTTATTGAATAGGCGGTGTGTCTGCCTCGCATCCATCCGCCGGGCGGTGAACTCAAGACGCGGCGAGTCGGGGTGACCGATAACTCTGTTACCGGAACTCGCTACCGCTCAATACCATGAACTGTGAAATACGGATTCCCCCTGGACCGAACCTGGAAATGAAGCCCCGTTTCCTTAAGCGGAAACGGATTTTTCCTCAGCGCTTCCACTGGAATCCGAATCCGAATCGGCCTTGGCTGTTTTCTCAACGACCGGGCTATCAGCCTTCGCGGGTGCCGCGTCAGCAGTCGGGCTCTTTTTGGCGGCAACGGGTGGGCTGTCAGCCTTCTTCGGAGCGGCTTTTTTTGGATCCGGCCTGGCAGATTTTTTAGCTGCGGCTTTCTTGGCCGCGGCTTCCTTCGCGTTGGCTTCTCGAATGGCGGCTTTCTTCGCCTCAGCTTCCTTCGCGATGGCTTCTTTAATTGCCGCTTCTTTGGCAGCCGCTTCCTGCTTTTCCTTCTGCACGGCTTTGTATATCTCATTACCCTCGAGACAGATATCCGCAATGCGGCTGGCAAACAAATCTATCGAACGAATCGCATCGTCATTTCCGGGAATCACATAATCAATTCCATCCGGATCACAATTGGTGTCCACGATCGCCACGATCTTGATGCCCAGCTTGATCGCTTCCGCCATCGCAATACGTTCCTTGTGGGTATCCACGACAAACATGATGTCGGGAAGATCCTTCATGTGCTTGATGCCCCGCAGAAACTTGTTGAGCTTCTCGATTTCCTTGCGCTTGGACTGAGCTTCCTTTTTATGCAACTGCTCGAATTGAGTTTCTTCTTCCAACCGCTCCAAGTCGAGGAGACGCTGAATACTTTTCCGAATGGTGGCAAAATTGGTGAGCGTACCGCCCAGCCAACGCTGATTGATGTAATACATCCCGGCTCGTTCGGATTGCTCGGCAATCAACTCCTGAGCCTGCTTTTTTGTCGCGACAAACAGAATTTTTTTGCCCTGCTGAGAGGCGTTCTTTAAATATTTCTCCGCTTCCTTGAACAGAGTCAACGTCTTCTGGAGGTTAACGATATGGATTCCGTTGCGGGCTCCATAAATGTACTTCTTCATTTTGGGGTTCCAGCGGGTGGTCTGATGACCAAAATGAACCCCGGCCTCCAACAATTCACTCATGGTAATGTCTGACATGCATTCTCCTTAAGAATGGGTTGAGTCCACCGCCACCTTCGTTCCGGAGCAGAAACCTTGCGGTCACCCCTGCTCGCAGTCCGGCGGCGTGTGAGTTAAATGCTTGAAAAATAGCGTTTTATTGTAATTATAGCAGAATATAGTGCTGTGGCGATAGCTTACCACAACCAAAAATGCGAGGCAAGCGCGGAGTGCCTCCGCAGGCGGCATAAAACATAGATTCTTCACTGCGTTCAGAATGACATGAAAACACCATGTTTTGTCATCCTGAGGAACAATCAGCGTCGAAGAACCGATGCTCTATTCGCGCGCACTTCCATTGGGGATTGTCCGCCGGGGCTTGCTTGGTTAATCTTCGCAGGACATGATGAAGAGGGGTTTGTTTTCGAAATTCCGGTAGTCGGGGCGGAGTCGCTCGGTATTGTAATGCTTCTCGATGTTCACCCGTTTCTTGGTGGCGGTGACTTCCGCCAGGTCGACGTCGCCGTAATTGCCGTCACGCAAACACACCAGCCGCCCGCTTTTGCCTTCCAACAGCAGGTTGAAGGCCATGTTGCCGTAGGCGACGGGCACGATGGAATCGATCGCGTCGGGTTGCCCCGACCGCACCAGGTATCCCAGCTTCTGGCTGATGATACCGACCTGCTCGCCGTTGTTGTATTTCGGTGACAGTTGCTTGAGGCGTGCGCCCACCTGCTCGCCGATGCCGCCGAGTTTTTTATGTCCGTACGCGTCGGCCTCTTCCCCTTCGAACACCATGCCGCCGTCGGCGAACATGGCGCCTTCGGATACGATGACGATGGAATAATTGCTGGGATTCCTCCGCCGGTCTTCGCTCATCAACTCTGCCAAATGTTCCATGTCGAACGGATGCTCGGGGATGATGCACCGGTTGCTGGCTCCGGCCATGGCGGGCAACAGCGCGCTGAACCCGGCATAACGCCCGAACACTTCAACCACCAGAAACCGTTCGTGCGATCCCGCCGAAGTGCGCAATTGATTGACCAACTCAATCGTGCGCGTCACGCAGGTGCTGAAACCGAGACAGTAATCGGTGCCGGCCACGTCGTTGTCCATCGTTTTCGGAATCCCCACCACGGGAAACCCCTCCTCATGAAGGCGCACGGCATAGCTCAACGTATCGTCGCCGCCAATGGGAATAAGATGATCGATGCCCAGGTGATTCAGATTCTGTATCACTTCCGGCGTCAGGTCGTTGACCTCCTGCGCATACGTTTTTTGGAGAGGAGCCGGCACGTCATTCTTTTTCACTTTGGAAGGCTGGGTGCGCGAGGTGTGCAGAAACGTGCCACCGGTACGACCCACCTTGTTGACGATCTGCGTGGTCAATACCTGGCAGTATTCCTGCTCTTCCAGCGGACGGTCGCGGTCGATGCGGATCATCCCTTCCCAACCCTTGCGGATGCCGACCACGCGATAACCCTCGCGCACAGCACGCACAGTAATGGCGCGGATCGCCGGATTGAGCCCCGGCACGTCGCCCCCGCCGGTCAATATTCCAATGGTGCCTTTGATTTTGGCCATAATACTTTCACTATAGTGTCACCCTGAGCCGATAGCCTGTCCTGAGCTTGCCGAAGGAAAGGGTGACATTAATATTCCCCTCCTTGCCAAGGAGGGGATACAGGGGAGGTTATCATAACCCCACCTCAGTCCTCCCCTTGGTAAGGGGAGGAGGAATAAGATCAAATCCTGTTTATCCTGCAGATCCCGTTATCCTGTCGGTCTTGGGATTAGTTTGGGTTTTCAGGAGTGGCAACCAGATCGTAATCCAGCGCGCCGGTGATGCGCACGGGAATGATATCTCCCGGTTCGGCCTCGCATTGTTCGAGGATCACCTGGCCATCCACGTCCGGCCCCTGAAACGGCAATCGTCCCAGCATTAAAATTCCATCCTCGGTATCCAGCCCTTCCACCAGCGCCGGATGGGTTTGCCCGACCCGTTCCCGGTTTTTACGAAGAGCGATTTCCCTCTGTGCGGCCATCAATTGATCGCGCCGCGCCGCGCCCACTTCCGGTTCCACTTTGTCGGAATAATCGAACGCCGTCGTTCCCGGTTCATCGGAATACGCGAACACGCCGACGTGATCGAACTGCATTTCTTTCACGAAATCGAGCATGTGTTCAAAATGCGCTTCCGTCTCGCCGGGAAACCCGGTAATGAACGTGGTGCGCAGGGCAACACCGGGGATGCGCTGGCGCAGTGCGTCGATCATTGTTCGCACGCCATGCTCCGTCTCCTGCCGTATCATGTGTTTCAGCATGAAGTCGTGCGTGTGTTGCAGAGGCACGTCGATGTATTTGCATACCTTGTCGATGCGTTGTATGGCGTCCATCAACTCGGTGGTCAGCACCGTCGGATAGTTGTAGAACAGGCGAATCCAGTCGACCCCCTGCACCTTGGCCATCGCTTCCAATAATTGAATGAGACCGCGTTTCCTGCCGATATCGTAGCCGTAGAGCGTGGTGTCCTGCGACACCAGGTTGAACTCCCGCACGCCGCGCGCGGCCAACTGCTTCACCTCATCGAGGATCGATTCCTCGGAGCGACTCTGTATCGGACCGCGCAGTTTGGGGATGATACAGAACGCGCATTTGTTGGAGCATCCTTCGGCAATTTTGACATAGGCAGAATAAAACGGCGTGGTCAGAACACGGTTGCCGGGCGTGTCAAAATATTGCGCAGGCTCGTGCGTGTGGTTGCGTTCTTTGGAACCGTCAGGGCCGTTCAACAGATGCTTCAGCAGGGGGTACTGTTTGGTGCCGAGCAGGTGGTCGATTTCCGGAATCTCCTGCAGAAGTTCTTCGGGATGGCGTTCCGCCAGGCACCCGGTGACGACCAGTCGTTGGCATCGACCGTCCGTTTTATGCCCGGCCATTTCCAGAATCGTGTCGATCGATTCCTTGACCGCCGATTGCAGAAACCCGCAGGTGTTGACGATAATCACGTCCGCATCCGACTCGTCCGGCGTCATCTCGTAACCCGACACCCCCAGATCACCGAGCAGGGCTTCGGAATCGACCAGGTTCTTCGGACAGCCGAGGCTGACCATTCCTATTTTTTTAGGCATTTGATTCATATATTCTTAATTAAGGAGTTTTACCAGCATCATACAGCAGTCAACACGGTAAAAACAATTATTCCCCTCCTTACCAAGGAGGGGACATAGGGGAGGTTATAAGCTCCCCCTTGTAAAGGGGGCTGGGGGGATTCTTCCTTCTGCTTTTGTAGTTGCTCGATTCATCGGCGGCGAATCGCCGCAGATAAATTTAAACCCTTCAATAGCGCAGGGGGATCATCGGTGGCAGTTAACCGTCAACAAGTTTCCCCTCCCCGTCAGGGGAGCACCATGAATGGGGCAACTGCAAAAAAAACCACCCCACCTGTATCCTCCCCTTGGCAAGGGGAGGATTATTAAATCCCCGCCATTGCGGAAAAATTTGCCGTTTAAGTTGGTCATTTCTGGGCGGCCTTGAGTTTCTTCTGCATCCGTCGGGTAAGTTCGGGATAATCGTGCTTCTTGATCACCTTGTAAAACTGAGTGCGCAGGTTACTGCGCATGCTCACCCCGTCGAGGATGACGTCCACCACACGCCAGCGGCTTGAATTTTGCGCCAGCACAAAACTGAGGCCGACCTCCCCCTCTTCCTCGTGGACCACGGTCATGGGAACGGTAGCGGTTTTCCCATCCATCCGGGTAGCGGCATATTGGATATTCATCTCGCCAAAAAATTTAGCCGAGTTGGGAAAAGCCACGTACCGGAAAATGTCCCCCAGCAATTGCACGAACTTGTCCTGCTCTTTTTTGCTCCGCTCTTTCCAATATTTTCCGAGGGTTTTCTGGCTGACCTGACGGACATCCATGAGAGCCACCGCCTGGCGGGAAACCGTGTCATTCGACTGCTGTTGTTCCGGCGTCAGCGGCTTCTTGTGATGCAGTTGAGTGATGGACTGCAACAACTGCTCCACGGCGGCTTTCGGGGCGTCCGCAAGGGCAGAGTCCGAGGCCGGTCCGGCCAGTCCGATCAGGGTGAAAACGGCAAACAGGTGTAAGATTTTGGGAAGTCTCATGACTAAGGGTATGATAACATCGACGAGTTAAAGATCGCTGAGCCTCCAGCTCCCTGAGGTGTTGCAGGCCCTTTAGTATAGCGTAAATCATGATCCGAACGACCCCTAAACTTGAACGCAGATTTCCATGGATTGCCGGAGCGGTGATCCTGATGCTGGGTTGCGCCTTGCCCGCCGGTGCCATGGAAACGGTCCCCCCCTCGTGCAAATTATATACAGGAGAAATCTCCCTCGAATCGCTGAAACAACGGGAAACCGTGTTGAAAGATGAACTGCTTCACTCTGCGTCGGCGGCCATCGGCGATCATTGTGAAATGGCGAATATCCATTACAAGTTGGCGCGCATGTTTCCCGACCTGCGGGTTCAATATCTGAATTCCTGCATTGACCACTCCGAGCAGGCCATTCACCGGGACTCCCGTTCCGGAGTCGCTTATTTTTTCAAGGGACTGTGTCTCGGGCGGCTGGGGGAATTGAAAGGGATTTGGAGTAGCCTCAAAATTATCGACCCGGTCCGCGAGAACATGGAAGCCGCAGTTAAAATCAATCCTGCAATCGACAGCGGCGGACCCCACCGTGCGCTGGGGCGCCTTTATTTCAAGTTACCGCGGATCCTGGGCGGCGACATCAAAAAATCCATTGACCATCTGCTGAAAGCCGTGGATTATGGTCCTCAGTATTGGGAGAATCACTTTTTTCTCGCCGAATCGTATTTTGAAAACCATCAATATCTGTTGGCCCGGACCGAACTGCAAAGCGCGATGAACATGGCGTCGCAGTCGAACGACGACGCGGACAGCAAGACCCATACGGTCGAGTTTCAGGCATTGATGAAAAAAATCGAACGCAACCTGCACTGAGGCCCCATGCTTCAGGAAATCCGCATCACAAATTTCGCCATCATCGAGAACCTCGCTATCGAGTTTCATGCCGGCCTCAATGTATTGACCGGCGAAACCGGCGCAGGCAAATCGATCATCATCGACGCGCTCAACCTGATTCTGGGTGGGCGGGCGGATACCGACACCATCCGCTCCGGCGCGTCCACCGCCACCGTTGAAGCCTGCCTGACGCTCGACGATCCCAAAACGCTGGCGATGATCGCCGATCTTGGTATCGAAGTGGAAAACGGCCAGGTGATCATCAAGCGCATCATTTCCAATAGCGACAAAAACCGGACGTACCTCAACAACAGCAACCTCACCGTCGCCGCCCTGTCCAAAATCGGCGACCGGTTGATCGATATCCACGGCCAACACGATCATCAATCCCTGTTGCACCCGGAAACGCATATCGATCTCCTCGATCATTACGGGAAACTGCTGGCCGACCGCGACGCGTTCGCGGAGCACTACGCCGCGTACCAGAAAAAAATCTCAACGCTCCGGCAGATGCAGACCCATCAGGGCGACCGCCTGCAGAGACAGGACCTGCTCAATTTTCAGATCGGCGAAATTGACACGGCCAGTTTGTCCGTCGGCGAGGACGATGAATTGAAAAACGAAAAGAACAAACTGAATCACTCCGAAAAACTGCATCAGTCCGTACAGAACGCATTGGACACGCTGGTGGATGCCGACGGGTCGGCGCTGGAGTTGTTGGGGCGGGTGAATCGTGAACTGCAAAGCCTGCCGGAAATCGACCCCGCCCTGGAAACCCACGCCCAGCGCGGGCAAACGGCCTTCCTTGAAGCGCAGGAGCTGGCGGAGGAATTGCGCGATTATCAAAGGACGATTGAGTTCAACCCGGCGCGTCTGGAAGAGATCGAAGACCGTCTCGCGGAGATCAACGGACTGAAACGCAAGTACGGCATCGACATCGCCACCATCCTCGAGTACCGGGAAACCATCGGTAATGAATTGGAAGCGCTTTCGATGGGTGAGGAATCGATGGATACGTTGAAGGCGGAGATACAAACTCATCAAAAGAAATTGGCCGGGCTCGCTATTGAGCTGGCGAAGAAACGGGAACAGACTGCTGACAAAATAAAGAAAGATGTGGAGAAGGAGTTGAAAGACTTGAGCATGAAGCATGTGCAGTTCGGTGTGCGGTTTCTGTACGAGCCGGACGCGGAAGGCTTCACCACTTATAAAAACAAGAAAACGCGGACCCATGCCAACGGCATCGGCGAAATGGAATTTTTATTCTCGCCGAATCCGGGAGAAGAACTGCG
>JAJDBJ010000022.1 GCA_029261395.1 Nitrospinaceae bacterium | reverse complement strand
CAGCGTTTGATCCTTAAAGCACTCGTACACATCGTCTAAGAATCCACCGCGCAGTAATGGATGCTCGAGAAAGGCCTGGCCCGGTCCGGTGGCGATTTCCAGCGGATAATCGGCAACCTTGATTTTCTCCATACCCAACTCCTTCAGCCACCGCCGTGCGTCCTCGGCTGACGGCCGTTCTTCAATGTATTCTATTAAGGCTTGGCGTTCGATTTCGTATCCGCGCTCGGTCATGGCGCGGTCCACCTGATTCCACAGCGAATCAAACGTGCCTAGGGAGGGGAAAGTGAGGACGATCTGACCGCCCGGTTTTAGAAAGCGGACTAGGTTTTGGAGTGCCGCGAATCTGTTGGGACGAAAAAACATGAACGACAGGTTGCCGGTAATACGGTCGAAGCGGGGAAGATCGGAGGGTAGTTGCCTCATATCACCCACTTCAAATTTCAGCCAGGGCATGTGCCGCCCCTGACTGGTTCGGGAGCGCAGGATTTGATGCTGATGAATATCTACTGCCAGCACCTGGCCTCCGGGTCCGACCTGCTCGGCAATATGAAACGCCGGAATTCCCGATCCTGCGGCGACATCCAGAACGGTGGCTCCGGGGAACAGTTCGAGATGGCTCAACAGCGCCTCGGCAAAGGGGGTCGACCAGTAATCATGTTCAGGTAACGGCCATTGGGGTTTCATGTAGCCTCTTTCAGTTCAGAATTCAATAGGGAAAAGTTTACAGAAGTAAATTGTACAGGTGTTCTCTTTACCAAAATAAATTAAGAGCGTTCTCATCTTCCAAGGCAGAAATTACCATCACCAGCCACGCAGTACCGGCCACTGAGGAATTCCTGGAAAATTGATAACGAAGATTTTCTGTGGCATAAGGCAAGCCGCCTTCTTCATCCTGCAGTTTTATCATGGACTTTATTACTTCCACCGCCTGATCATTTTTTTTCATTTTAAGGAATGCCATGGCTACCCCTAAAGAGCCTTCAGGCCAAATCATAGGAAAGTCGCTCCAGTTTTTTTCCGGAGCTTCAGGATAAAAGAGGGTGTTCAACTCTGTGTCTTCGTAGAGAAGCAGGTCGGTATAAGGTTTGTAGCCCTGCTGTTGGTTGGATCTGACAAAGTATTTGGCAGTGGAGTTTAATGATGCCAGGGCTTTGGACTCTTCGCCGACTGCCTGTAGAAATACCGCTCCCCACGAAGCGCAGTCGAGCGCCTGGGCAGAGTCGGCCCCGTCAAGGCGTTGACCTCGATTGAGTTGGCCGGTTTTCTCGTTCCATGATTTTTTCACCATGGATTGCTTGAGGGTATTTGCTGAAGAAGCATATTTTTCTTTGCCGGTAAGCACGGCCAAGTCTTGCAGTAAAAAATAAATATCAATATTATGCTCTATGCTGGCCCATTGGATGGAGCCGGGAATAAAATATTCTTCAATGGTATGGGTTTCATTGTTCCATCGATAAGAATATCGGCCTTCCCCTCCTGTAAAAAAACCGTATCGGGGATCCGCCGGATTCGTGATCTGTCGTGACAGGATTTTGTCTGCAATGGACTGGGCAAGCTTCAGGTGATTCATCGCTTCATTATCCTGTTGAAGCAAATTCGGATTGTCTGTGAGCCGGGCTTTCAAGTAAAAGGTGATGGCATAACCCAGCCAGGCCGAGGCTCCGCTTCGAACGATGGCTCCGCTATGATCGTGCTTGTTGGGCCAGGAATTATGAGTGTTGAAAGTAAACCAGAGGTCATTATCTGGGGAAAGGATGCGCGAGGAGGCTTCAATGATCCTCTCTGCCAGACTGTATTCTCCAACCATGGAAAACGCAATCACGGCCAGGGCATTGTCATAAAGAGAAGCTTTGCTGAAAACGTAGCGATAAACCTCCGAATTCTTGGGAACTTTATAACTGATTAAAAGGTTTCTCCGGTCTTGAGAGGGTTCTTTGACAATACTATTCGGAACGATCTGTGACTTGAGCCAGGCGACCGCCTTTTCCTTGTAGGGAGTCCATTCCGAGCGGATAGATTTGTTTCCTGAGCCTGCTATTGGAAGGGTTGGGGTGAACGTTTCGGCGACTTCACTCTCCTTTTCCAAGTCCAATTTTAATTCCGAGAGTTGCTCAATAAAATCAAAGGCGTCCTTTTCGGCACCCTCAAGGGTCTCATCAATGATAATGGACACACGAAACATGACCAGGCCGTCGGTGATATTGCGGCGGGAATCGGGCCACAGGTACCAGTACAACACGAGTTGTGACATGTCCCCTTTTGTGACCACTGCGTAACGTACCTGGAAAACTTCGTTTCTCAGGGTTATGGATTTAAATCGTCTTTCTATGACCTTCCAGCCATCTCCGATGTAGCAAACCTCCGGCGTATGAAACTGGCTTTCGTTGGTTCCATGCACTGCCATTAAATAAGCTGAAGCACCTGAGTTTATGTCTTGATAAAACCGATGGTAGAGGATATTGGGATCATCCGATTCAAGATCCCAGCCTTCCCAATCTCCCAGATGCCAGGGCAGGTGTTCCAGGTTGGGCTTGTAGAGATAGTTGGTATTGGAGATGAATTTCCCCTCGTGCGAGGTGGAGAAGTAATGCGATGTGTCCGAGGTGAATTTGTAGATTCTGGAAAGTGAAGTGTTATCCTTGCTCGAAACCTCATCCGGGCTGTTGTTGTCCGGGGAACAGCCGAGGCCCAGTCCCGTGAGAACACAGCAGGACCACACGCAAAGCGCGCGGACCCATTTCCAATTAATTTTGATTCTCTTTTTTGGGAGATTTGAATCCATAGACGAATAAGTACCAAGCGATGAACAGCAGGGTGAGAGCAATACCGAAGAAGACGATATTGCCTTTGTCGTGCCAGAATTCATCTGCGACTCTCTCTCCATAATAATAGCCAACCAGAAACAGAGTGATGATACGAAGCAGATTGCTCAGCACGGCGATGGGAACGATCAAGAGGTACAGATAGGTTTTTTTGCAAGATTCGGTCTTTGTGAAATAGACCACAGGAATCATCAGGGTTAACAGGGCAATCAGCGATTGAATCCCGCTCGAAGGTTCGGCAATCAAAAAAGTGGCATTCGGGAGGTGGATGAGGGCTCCTTCGGCATGAATCTCATATCCAAAAGTGTGCAGAATGCCCGTTGAAAGGCTGGCCATGATAAATTGAAGAAACGCAGTAAGCTCAGGAAGAAAAGGGATGGGGACGGCTATAATCGGGAACAAAAGAGGAAACCGTAGATCATCCCCAAATGTTTTCCCTCCCAGCAAATAGGTGACGGAGAGAAGGACGAAAAATACCGGAACCGCTTTCAAGTAATTGAGTCCGATCGCAAATCCGATAGCATATAAGACAACGCCTGCGGCGATATAGTAAGTCCATATCTTATTGTCGTCTTTTGCTATTTTTGAGTTTTTAGCTCTGTAGATTACAAAGCCGAGTGACGCAAACACCACTATGAAGCCGTGCAAATAGTAGGGGTTTACCATCCACGATTCCACCAGCCAGCGCATGGACTGGAAGCAGGCCACGGCTCCTGCGATGAGCAGGATGGCGGCCAAAAGCGCGTTCACGCTTCCAGGGAGTTTTTCATTTTTCGTTTGCGAATATAAAATACCATGCCTCCGGATAACATAATCACTGTGGCTCCACTAAGAACCATGTATTGAATAGGAAGCTCCGATACGGTCGGAGGTTTGCATTTTCTGGGATTTTTCCTGCATTTATCCTTCTTTCGACGGTCTCGTCTTTGTTGCTTTTTTAGTTTTTTCTGCTGTTGTCTTTGCTGTTTTCTCAGTCTTTTTTGTTCCTGGTTTTTCTTATTCTTTCCCTTTTGCGCCTCGGCAACCGACACCGTTCCGTTGTGACCCGGAACCCAGGGGGCAACAAAGCCAGCTGTAAAGAATGCAATTCCCAAGAAGGTGATGAAGCAATATTTGAATAAACGTTTCATGAGAAACCACTTTCCGTCAGTTATCGTACCGGGCGAGGTAAATTGCACCTCCTGCCCGCGACAAGAGCAGAATATCTAAAGAAAAATTACTCTTCTGTAGAGTTTTGCATTCTTCGTTTGCGAATATAAAATACCGTACTTCCCGATAACAATATCAAGGCGGCTCCACTGAGAACCATGTATTGTATGGGAAACTCGGATACCGTCGGTGGTTTACATTTTTTGGGATTCTTCTTACATTTATCTTTTTTACCTTTGCCGCCACCCTTATTACTGCCTTTGCCTTTATGATTGGCCTCAGCAATAGTGACCTCGCTACCAAACTCGGGTGCCACGGGCTTAAAGAATCCTATATTCCACAAATTGATCGCCAAGAAAAAAACGAATACTTTTAAAGTAAATTTGATCATTTGAACTCCTTGGTTTCCAGCCAACACATTGGATGGAAACAGGGCGCCCCACCTGCCACGAACAGGATCAGGGTTTAAAGAATATTCACGCCTCTAAGGAGCGTTTCTTTTTTTGTTTACGAATATAAAATACCGCACTTCCAGATAATAATATTAATGCAACTCCGCTGAGAACCATATATTGAATGGGAAGTTCTGATACGGTGGGCGGTTGGCAAAACCTGGGATTTCTTCGACACAGGCTTTCACACAAACTGGGAAACCTTGTGCAGAATCTGCTACTGCCACCGCCTTGGTGACTGGCTTCAGCAACAGTAACAGTGGTGCCACCCAATTGGGATGTAAGAGGGTCCAATGACCCTACCTGCCACAATGTGGCTACAAATAAAAAAATAAATGTTTTCATAATAAATCTGCTCATATCAATTCTCCTTACCCTCCCTCATTCGGTAGACTGCAATCTCACAATCACTCCCATGGGGTATAGCCACTGCAAAAGGGGATCAACAGCAACTGTCAAATTTCCCCTTTTGCTTACACTATTAGTATCAGGGTTTAATTTGAAAAGGTCAACATCCCAAAATTTACCGGCAGATCCATCCCAGTCATCCTGACCAGACATTGCTAAACCATTAAAAAGATTGCCTGACCCGTTGCCCGCCCGGCCGTGACCCCCGATAATTCCGATGGAGCTGGGCTTAAGGTGGCCTATTGATAAATAAGGGGTTAGGGGGAGGTCGTAGATTTCACCGGGTTTAAGGACCTGTAGGCCAGCCAGAAAGGCCACGGAGTGGGTTTTATCGCTTTTCCGATTCTCGGTCATGACTACCAATGCCCACCCAGCCACTGAATAAGGGTCCTTTCCGCCGGGATTGACCACATCCGAAGCAAGATTTTTCACGCCGTACAGTCCACTACCCGTAACATACGGGGTAACATCCGCGAGTGCAGAATATAGGATTCCCGTGGAGTTTTTTCTCCATAGGTGTTGAGCGGTGATCCGATGTTCCTTGTTTTTGGGTCCAAGAAAATGGATCTTTCCTGCATTTTTATTGTGTTCTTTGACTTCCCCAGACCAAATAAGAAAGGCCTTTTTAACAGGAAAAGAAATGTCCACCCGGGTTTTACTGAGCTTTTGAATCGTTTGATCCACCAGCAGGCTTTTCCCCACCACAGTAAAATCCAAACCGGGGCCGGACTCGAGGAAAATCCCCCCCAGGTTGATTAAGTTTTTATTTTCTATAGGAGAGAGGTCGGACGCGAACACAGAAAGCGGCAGGAAACAAAAAATCATACACACCAACGGTCCAGGGACTCTAAAAAGTTTTTGATTTTTTGGCTTCATATTTTCTCCCAACCCGGTTTTATTAGAATCTAATGGTGAGATAGGTTTGGTAATTTTGAATAGAATCGATGTCTCCATTTAAAAAGTCAAAACTTACAATGGCATCGGAGCTCCAGGCCAACCAGGGAAGGATGTCCCACGAATAAAACAATTTTACCGAATTTCGCAGGAAGTTGTCTTCTGTGTTATGAGATTGGGTCACAAAATAGCTCGCTTCATAACGAACATTACTTCCCAACTGGTTTTGAAAATTAACCCCAATCGTATTTTGATAGGTGTCGGGATTGGAAAGGTAGCGGAATTGATATTCAAATTGGATTTTTGTGTAATCAGGTAACCGGTATCTTGCTCGAACTACATGGTCCTGTTGAAGTTTTCCAAAGGTTGAATTGTCGTCCAATGACAAGGCTACCAACGTCGAGAAAAAATCTGAAAACCCTGCATCATATGAAATTGAGTAAGTATTGATATCTTCAATCGTCGAAAATCCTGGATTCGTATCCACAAACAACTCCCTGCCAAGACTTGCCCGCAATAGATGACGGTCATATCTTTTTGTCAGAATAAAAAACCCTGAATAATCCTTTTCTGAGTTCAGCAGGTTCGAGGTACTGTTTGCAGTGTTGTCATTGCTGAAATGGGCCAGATCGTACCGCAAACGCATACTGAAATCGGAAGGGAGTTTCTGATGCAAGCCGATCGAAGTGGTCTCGGTATTAATATTAAAATCAGTGGTGGTATTTGAAAGGCTGAGCTGTCTGCGTTCCGCGTGTTGGTAACGAGCTTGAATTGTGGTTTTGGGTGACAGCTTAAAGAAGGACTCCACCGTCTCCCGGTGATCGATAAAGGTTGAAGATATTTGTCCTGTGAACGGATCATGTAAACGGGCTTCGAAAAAGTTGTATCTTAAGTTTGCCTCCGGAGCCTTGATTCTCTTCAACTGCGCTAACGCTTCTTTGGCATCCAAGTTATTAGGATCTATGTCCAATGACTTCAAATAGAGTTCTTCCGCCTTATCCCACTGGTCATCAAAAAGATAGACTCTTCCCAGCCCAACCAAAGCTTCTGTATTTTTGGGGTCCAGTTCGAGAGCTCTTTTGTAAAGCTTTATGGATTCTTCTTTTTTCTTTTGCCACCGGAAGATACGCCCCAAGGCGATAAAGTTGGAAATATTCCCCTGCTCTAAGGCGACTGACTTCTGGAGTTCCGTCACGGCGTCATCCAACTGGGCGGTCCAGCTGTAAAGGGTTCCTAGCATGGCGCGAACGTCTGCGCGATCCGGAGCGATTTCTCTTGCCTTCTCCAGATAAACAATGGCTTCCTTGTTTTTTCCATCCTGACTCAAAAGGATCCCGGTACCCATCAGTGCATCTATATTCCTTGGGTCCTTCTCAAGAATCTTTTCATAAAGCTTGACTCCCTCTTTGGTATTCTTCATCCATTTATAGGTGGTGGCCAAACCTTTGATGGCTTCCGGGTTTTCAGGATGAATCGAAAGCGCCTTTTTGTAATATTCAACGCTGGCTTGGTATTTTTTTTGCCAGGCGGTCACTTGTCCAAGTAGCATCAGGATGTCAAAACGTTCGGGGTATTTGGAGTGGAGTGCCTTTAGGCCTTCTTCGGCGGTAGCATGCTCCCCCTTCCAGGCTCTCAAACGTAGGAGACCTAATTCGCCATCCGGGATATCGGGCCTTAGTTCACCAACCCGTTTGTAGATGGCGCCGGATTCCTGATATTTTTTCTGCCAGCTCAGGACTGTTGCCAGACCGATCAAGGCTTCAATGTCCTTGGGGTTTTCTTTTATCAGTTGTTGATAAATGGCAACCGCCTCATCGTAATTTCCCTTCCAACTCGTTTGGCGCGCTTTAAGCATTAAGGTGTCTCGTTCAATTGCCCAGGTAGGTGAGGCGAACAGGCAAAGAAAAAGCATTAGGGTGAAGAAAGATAGAATAGGGCGGATCATTCCATTCTTTTTATTCATGCGATTCATTTCACAGCTCGATTTGATGGTTTTTGTTTTTCCAACCATGGCCGATAGCTTTCATATGAATGTATAACAAAGCCATTAAAACTGGGGAACCGGCAAAGCTCTTTTTCCGAGTAACGCATGACCTCTTCCAAATCCGTAAGTTTTTTCTGGTCGAAGGTGAGCTTGGTGGCGGGAACCTGGACCTGGCGTGTCTGGTGTAAAACAAGGGCGCCCTGGGGGTCAAGAGTTTCCCCTTTGGGGACAAAGGTCATCCGGATTTTTTGGGAATCGATGGTTTGGATTAAAACCTGTCCTCCTATTCCCTTTGGACCAAAATCATATATGGTTTCATCCGGCAGGAAAACAGTTTCCAGACCTATGAAAACTTTTTTGCCTTTTTTGGCGGCATACTCAAGTTCATTGGTTCCATGCGCAATCACGCCATCGGCGCCATAGGCTACCGTCCGATAATCCATGATCCCCACATTATCCACCACATCAATGATCAGTTCGCTCATCAGATGACCTTCCAGGGCTACCGCAGGCTCAAAGAATTCATTGTAGCCATCAAACCAAAAGGGTATATCGACACCAAAGGTGAGTCCCCCTTTCCGAGCGAGCGCTTGGGATTTTTCCGCCAACTCAAGGTACTCTTTCAGCACGGTTTCTTTATGGACCCCTCCAAATTGAGGCAAAAGGTAGGGCTCGTTGTCATAGCGGACTCCATAAAAGCGTTCGTTGGGAGAAACCGATCGATTGTATTGAATGATTTTTTCAAGAAGGGTGAGTGTTCGACCATGCCATTCTTTTAAGGCAAATCGAGGATCTCCATCCAGAGCATGAACTCTGATGCCTGCCCGGTGTAACTTGGAAAGCAGGGGACGCATCCTTGCCGAATCCCAGACAATCGTCCATTTCTTGCCCTCTTTTTCAGCTTCATAAGGTATTTGCACAAAAAGATCGGTGATTTGGTGTCTTTTGCAGAACGCAAGCAGTGTTTCCTGCTCTTCCGGGCTATTCGTTATTTTGTCCGTTTCCCATAACCACATCGCCATATTTGACGAACAAGATCCGTCTTGATCATTTTTTGCGCTGGGAATAGCGACTCCCTTCTTCTTTGCGAAAGCCATGTCTCTAACAAAAATGCGCCCGGAACTGTTTCCAGCGGCCTGAAAAACAACGTTTGCAAGTTCCTTTCGGTTGATGCGGGCGTCCAACCCGGAAAGGGGAACCCAGGCGGTTTGCCAATCCGTACTCACTTTTCCCTGAGGCAAAAACGAAGAAACCTCTCCTATCAATAAAGAGTCTTCCTTTTTCTCCAAGACCTGATCCGCCATCCGGAGCATAATTTTTTCGTCTCCTTTCTCGCCTCGAAATGAGAAGGTCAGATAGGCAAAGGGAGTGGTATCCAAGAAAAACCGCTTGGAAGGATGAGCTTTAAAGTCAAAAAGATGAATCCAAAAGCCTGAAAAGCCGGGGGATTGGTTCTCAAAATTATAAGTCAGCGCGGGGACATCCTCTGAAGTTTTGGAAATTGACACCGCGGCTTTGGAGGGATGTCTTGCAAACCCGTTAAAGTAGCCCCCCAGCCGATTGATGTTTCCCTGGTTGAAATTGCTAACCAGAAAAAAATCCCCTTCAAAGGAAGGAATGCGGCCACGGGATCCCTCTGGGGTTTTTAGGATTGGTTTGTGTTCGCGGATATCGTATATGACGATCTCATCCTTATCTTTTTTATGCAGGATGCCTATTGAAAGGTAGCCAATCTGTGCCGGATGGCTTAAACCCCAGTTGGAAAGAGAGACTTCTTTGGATGGAAAAGATTGGGCCAGATGGGTTGAAATGCCCAGGTTGCAGGAAATAGAAAGTAGACTGAAAATAAACATGAGACGATAACGATCAATCCGCTTGGGGAGCAATGAAATTTTATGTAGAAGTCTAGGGTATCTCATAATAAGTTTAAAAGGACCTTAAGCAAATAATCGTCTTATTTAAAGGGTCAGAGTGGGGAATTCTTGGAGGGATATCTTTTTGCTTAACCCTTCCGTAAATTTCAAAAACCTTTACGAACCATTTTCCCCCAGCCACCTTTTTTACCTGTAACGTATTGAAAAATACCGACTATTCTGTACCAGCTTGTCACAGGTCTATATACGAGTATCTCGACAAATGAGAGCCCAATAAGTGTCACTATCATAGATGTTTTAGGGTACCGCTGATAGGTCATTTCTTCAAAAATAACAGAACCAATGGAAAGTAAAATATTAAGAACGATTGTGGCCAAGATGAATAGATAAACAAGGGGATAAGCGACCATATCGAAATACCAGGACACAAAAAACACTAGGAACCCAAGTAGTTCAAGTATGGGGCCAAAACCTTCTGCAAACAAAAAAAACGGATACACGACCAAGCCTACGATTCCATACTTCGGGTTGAATAGCATTTTTTTGTGACCCAGCAAGCTCTCCAGTAACCCCCGTTGCCACCGTGTTCTTTGCAGGCCAAGCACTTTAATGTCTTCCGGGGCTTCCGTCCAGCAGACGGGATCAGGGATAAATGTAATATTATAGGGTTCCTTCTTTTCCCTTAACCGGGCATGCATTCTCATAACCAGTTCCATATCTTCCCCCACAGAGCCTGCGCGGTATCCGCCGATTTCAACCACGGTGCTTTTTTTGAAAATCCCGAAGGCCCCGGAAATAATAATCAAACCATTAATCAGTGAAAATGCCATTCTTCCCGCCAGAAAAGCTCTTAGATATTCCATTATTTGAAACTTGCCCAAAAGACTTTTTGGAAGGCCGATTTTATTTACTCTTCCGCTGAATATTTCGCATCCATTAGCAATTCGAATTGATCCACCGGCGGCTACTGTCGTGTGATCTTCTACAAAAGGGCGGACGATCTTCACAAGAACATCTGGTTCCAAAACGGAGTCTGCATCCAAAGAACATATCAATGGGTATTTGGAAATATTAATACCGGCATTCAAGGCGTCGGCTTTCCCTCCATTAACTTTATCAACTACGGTAAGGTTCGAATAAGTGGTTGACTCATAAATCGCTTTAATATCCTGGGAGGGAAGCTGATTTCTGAAAACGTTTTTGGTCCTTACTAAATCGAAGGACTTTAATACTTGTTCCAGGGTGTTATCGCTGGAACCATCGTTTATTAGGATAATTTCATATGTTGGATATTGCAACTGCAGTATCGATTTCAGGCTTCCGACAATAGTTGATTGTTCGTTGTAGGCAGGAACAAGTAAGGATATCGGTTTGGCAAAAGGTGAAAGGAATAGGTTTTTCATCTCCAGGGACTGAACATGCTGAGAGTATTTCTTGATTGCGTTGAATGCGATCAGCAACATTAAAATATATACAATATTGATGAAAACAAAATAACCGGTGATAAAATAATTGGTGGTACGGATAAAAGGATAGAGGATGTCTAAGGTGTTTTGATCGAAATAGGTCATTGAGGTTTGGATAAGAATTGAACGATTATACCCTTGGCGAAAGGGTCGCTGGTGGTTTTAAGGAATTCTTGCAGGCATTCTTTGCCCACCTCACCCATTTGGTTTATTGAAGATGCTGCGTGAAACCGACACCACCAATCCTTATCTTCAAGTAATCGGGAGATGGGTTTCGCGGTCCTTTCATCTTTAAAAGCGCCTAGGGCTTTGGCTGCTTGAGCTCTTATGACAGGATGTTTGCTTTCCAGATGATCGATCAGTAGAGGCATTGATTCTTCGGCTTCCAAATTTCCTAAAGCTTTGATGACGCTAATCTTTTCCTCGTCATTTCTTGATGTCTTTAAAAGATTGATTAGTGCAGTCGTGCCTTCCACTCGTTTAAGATACCCAATAAAATCAATCATTTTAATCCTGGAGGATGTCGAAAACTCCTTCTCCTTTTTGCTGAGGATTTTCTCAAGATCGATGGGCTCATTGCTTTCGCATTGACGAATAATTTCAGACAAAAGCTCCTCCGCCAAGTCTTCATCCTCCAGTATAATGCTGACAGCTTTTTTTGAATTTTCCAAGTGGTCAATCAGGTTGTGTCCGCTTTCGGTCTTGATAAGGGGTTCGATAAGGTTGATGATTTTAAACTTGGAGAGCGCGGGATATTTGTCGATCTCTCGGCAAAGTAAAGATTCAAGGTCTATGGATCTCTCAAACTTAAGAAGAACCTCAGCAAACATTTCCTCGGTGATGTGCTCGTTTCGAAGTAATACGCTGACCACCTTTTTCATTAATTGACGATCCCCTATTTTCAATAGCGCACCAGCGGCATTCAGGACGACAGTGATATTCTTGTCATGCAATGCTTTGGTAATATCCTTTGTGTTGTTAGGGTCCTTGAGTATTCCCAGCCTCTGAACAGCCAGGGCTCGTCTCCAGGTGGAGTTTGAATGCTTTAAATGGTGTAGTTCCCTTTTGGTGACTCCGATTTCCCGTAAAACATCAATTATTCTCGACAGGCTTTCTCCCTTTGTGTCTTTAAGGTAAGGGGTGATGAACTCCCCAAACAATTCGTACTCACTTTTCTTTATGGTTTTTATTAATGTTGTCACGTCTGCTTCATCGAGGATCAAAGGTAAAAGGTTTTCCTCCCAAATAGCAAACTTGCGAATTTTTAATTTTTGGTGTCGATTGAATTTAAGTCGTAAATGGATAACATATAAAAAAAGGAATCCAGTGATCCCAATGAGAAGGAAAACGGAGAAGATGAGGGCGGTTGTCGTCGGGTATTCCTGGAAGTGTTTATTAAAGGAAAAGAAAACCTGATCATTAATAAACCGCAAAAAGGAATTGTCGATTTTCAAGTAACCATCATGTTCCCAATATTGGGAAAAGTCCATTGTAGGGAGACGAATTTATTGATAGATGAAAGAGATTACGATTAGTCCAATCCTGACAAGCCAGGAAAGGTGTGTTTAAATTAGTTCGATTTTAAGACCCTGTTTACTCTTAATATTAATTCCGATGGGCTGAAAGGCTTAGCCATATAATCCTGAGCTCCCAACTCCAATCCTGTGATTATGTCTTGTTCCTGGGCTTTTGAGGTCAGCATGATTACTGGGATTTCCTTTAAATTGTCATCCTCTTTGACTTTTTTTAGGATTTGGATCCCGTCCATATAGGGAATCATGATATCGGAAATAATCAAGTCGGGCTTGGTTGTTTCAAGTATCTCCAAAGCTTTAAGTCCATCACAGGCCCATACCAACTCATGCTTTTCCTTTTTCAATCTATATTCGATTAATTTCCATATATGTTCATCGTCCTCTATGATCAAGATTTTTGCCATACCGCTTGTTTCCTTTGGAGGGGGAGCTTTAGGTGCATAATCCCTCAACTGAACATTCTAAGGCTAATGAAAATAAGTCCTTAGAGCATTATACAGTATTTATAGGAATTCGGCAGGGGTATTTTGCTTGCTTCCCAAATCCTCCTTCAACTCAGGGTGAGGTGGCGGTGGGCTTACGGGAAAAAATTCTATCACTATTTGAACTTTTGAATGACCTGAAACGGCCATTTGAGGATGGGTGCTAGTGTTTTAAGGAGTTTGTATTGCCAGGTGGGCTGGGGGTATTTGTATTTTTTCAAAAGATAACGGCGACTCAACACTTCAAAACAATAGGTCCGCCAGCTGAGGGGCAGGGCGGCATCGAGTAGAAAACCCCCAATAAAACCGGCAATCGCGAGGACATTGCTGGTTGGTAAGTGTGCGATGGATGGGATGGGCGGAAGTGCGGGCAACGGCTTTTCCTGGATATGCGCGAGTAGACGCTTGCTGGATTCCCGCCGGTAACGGCGCAGGCTGACAAACACCTCGTCGCCGACATTCAAAGGACCGCGTTGCTCATACGTCGCGTCGACCTCGGACTTGCCGTACTGGTAATGCAGGTGCTCAATCACCGTATCCCCGAGATAAACCACCCGATCCTCGCCCAGCACCTGCAGTCGCTTGAAGATATCCATTACATGGTAATCAATGAACCCGCCCTGATACGCCTCCGGGAACGGCTGGGTCAGCACTTCGCAGGTAGTGCGAGACAGAATGGGGGTACTGCACAACAACTCTCCGGTATGCAAATCGTTCGGGTAGGCCAGATATACCCGGTCCGGAACCCCTTCATGTGTTTCAATAATCCTGCGGTCCCAGTCCGG
>JAJDBJ010000021.1 GCA_029261395.1 Nitrospinaceae bacterium | reverse complement strand
TGCCCCTTACTGGAACAACCTGCACCACGTCGTGGAAGCCTCCTTCAAGGCGTTTGCTAAGGCGATGGACCAGGCCAGTTCGCTGGACCCCAGGTCCAACACCATTCCGTCCACCAAAGGCACTCTCTAAATGATCGCCATTATCGACTATGGCATGGGCAATTTACGGTCAGTGCAAAAGGCGCTGGAAGCCGTGGGCGCAGATGCCGTCGTGTCCAGTCAGCCTCAAACCATTTTGGATGCCGATTCGGTGGTCCTTCCCGGCGTCGGGGCGTTCAAGGACTGCATGGACAACCTTGACCGCTTGGGATTGATCGAGGTCGTCCACAAGTCCATTCAATCCGGCAAACCGTTTCTCGGTATCTGCCTCGGATTGCAACTGCTGTTCGAACAGAGCATCGAGTTCGGCACGGTGGAAGGTTTGGGAATTCTTCCGGGGAAGGTCCTGCGTTTCCATTTTGATGATCCCACCCTGAAAGTCCCGCACATGGGATGGAACACGTTGACCCTCAACAAGCCGTCACCACTGTTCGATTCGATGGATGCGCATCCCTATTATTATTTTGTTCATTCCTATTACGTCGTTCCCGATAATCAGGATATGGTCGTTACCACTACCGATTACGGGATGCCGTTCGTTTCCGGAATCCAACACGAGAACATTCACGCCTTTCAGTTTCATCCCGAAAAGAGCCAGAAGCAGGGATTGACGATGCTGGAGAAGTTTGCTCACCTGAACTAAAGGGACCATGCAGAAGTCCAATTACGTCCGGGGCCTTACTTTCGTGTCGATTACCGCCTTGCTCTGGGGTTTCCTTCCCATCTTCATGAAAATCGCCCTGCAGGAATTTTCCGGGGGTAGCATCGTCTGGTTCCGCTTTACCTTCGCTTTTATCGTGCTCTTCCTGTTTTTAAAACTCCGCAAGAAGCAACCTGAATCGATCATCCTTTCGCCGCCCAGACTCGGAATCCTGGCGGGAATTTTTCTGGCAGGGAATTACTATTATTTCTTGAAAGGTGTTGACGTCAGCAGTCCAACGAACGCCGGTATACTGATCCAGATTGCGCCAGTGTTGCTGGTTTTTCTGGGAGTGGTTTTATTCAAGGAACGGTTCAATTGGAGGCAGGGTGTAGGTTTGGCGATTGCCGTTGTCGGTTTTGTTCTTTTTTACAGAGACCAAAGCCTGCACTGGGGGAATGAAGTCTATACAGATACTTCGGTTTATATGATCGTGGCTGCAGTGCTGTGGGCCGCATACATGGTTTGCCAGAAAAAACTATCGGTGGCTCATGAAGCGCATCATCTGAATTTGCTGGTATATGGCACCGCTGCGCTGGTGTTGATTCCTGTTGCGACTTGGGCTGAATTCAATAACCCTGATTTTGGTAGCTGGGCATTGATGATTTTTCTGGGTGTAAACACTCTGTTGGCATACGGTTGTCTGGCGGAGGCGGTCAATCATATTCCGCTGTGGCTGATCAGTGTGGTGATCACACTCAACCCGTTTATTACGATGACGGTCATGCAGATCCTGCCCTTTGCGGCACCGGGTTGGGTAGCGCCTGAAATTATTGGGTTGTGGGGTTATGTTGGCGCCTGTACCGCTATTTGCGGGGTGGTGATGGTTCTCCGCAAAGACTAAGGCTTGTCGCGTTTCATGGCGCGAGCGATTTCGCGATCCGCTTCACGCTTCTTGATCGTGTCACGTTTGTCGTAATCCTTCTTGCCTTTGGCGATGGCAAGCTCCACTTTGACCTTCCCACCTTTAAAATACAATTTCAGGGGAATCAGGTTGTGACCTTTTTCCTGGGTGATGCCGATCAATCGAGAAATTTCTTTTTTGTGGAGCAGGAGTTTGCGCTTGCGCATGGGATCGTGATTGAACGCATGCGCCGGGGTGTACGGGCTGATGTGACAGTGGAGCAGGTAGACTTCCTCCCGGTCCACTATGGCGTAACAGTCCGCCATGCTGGCCTTGCCCTCGCGTAGTGCCTTGACCTCCGTCCCCTGCAGAACAATTCCCGTCTCTATCGTGTCCTCAATATGGTAATTGTGCCGGGCCTTTTTGTTCTGACATATGATTTTAATGCCCTCGGTATTTTGACTTTTTTGATTCATGGGTCCGGGATTATCTGGGTTTTGTTTGCTAACGGCGGATGATAGTCTTACCCAGTTTAACAGTCAAGCTTTGAAAATGGGGGTAATGTTGCGATATCATTTTCCGCGAAATAGAAGTGGTGGCGTTTCCGAATCGGTCGTCAGGGTGATGACGGCAGGCATCCGAAAACCTGTTGCCCCGAAACTTCGGTAATGCGGACGGGGACGATTTTGTTGATCCGCTCATCACTCCCTTCGAAAGTCACCGGGATATAAGTGTCGGAATGACCCCGCAGGTGTCCCGTTTGAGGATCGCGGCTGTTCTCGACCAGCACCGGAACGGTTTGGTTCAGTAAGCTTTCCCGGAACCGCCGGGCTTTTTGGTTTCCCAGTTCGGTCAGGATTTTATTGCGTTCCTTTTTTACGCTCTTGGGAACGTCGTTGGTGAATCCTGTGGCTTCGGTCCCTTTGCGGGGAGAATAAGAGAACACGTGCAGGGTGGTGAAGGGTAGGTCTTCAATCATCTGTCGGGTGTGTTCAAACATGGCGTCGGTTTCGCCGGGAAAGCCGACAATGATATCCGCCCCCAGTCCCAGGCCTGGATTCCGGTCAATGACCTTCTCCACCACGTCGCGGTATTGCCGGGAGTTATAGTTGCGGCGCATGCGAGCGAGAATCGTGTCGTCTCCGCTTTGAAGTGGAATATGAAAATGCGAGCACAGGTTATCCCGTTCTGCCATGAGTTCGATCAATCGGCCGTCGATTTCCATCGGGTTGATGGAACTGAGACGGACGCGGAATTCCCCTTCGAGATCCAGGATTTCCTCCACCAGAGAAGAGAACGTTTCCACCGGTTCGGTATCCATCCCGTAGGTCCCCAGATTGATTCCGGTGAGGGTGATTTCACGGAACCCGGCTTCCAGCGAACGGCGCACATTGTTGAGAATATTTTCCCGTGAATCGCTGATGGATCGCCCTCTGGCCCGCACCACGGTGCAGAAGGCGCAGGCTTCCTCGCACCCGGTTTGTACTTTGATGAAGGCTTTGGTTTTGCCATGGAAATCGGAAACGGGAATGGTTTTGAAATCCCATTTCTGGGTGATGTCGGACATGTGTACCAGAGGCAGGCCAAAGGCATCTTCCTGTTGCAACCGGTTCAGTTGGGTTTTGATCACTTGGGCGATTTCCAGCTTGTTGGCGTTTCCCAGAATCACATCCAGACCCGCAATCTGGGCCGCCTCCTCCGGGCTGTTTTGGGCATAACACCCTGTAAATACGATCATTGCGTCGTCATTGATGGCCAGTGACTTCTTCACCGCCAGGCGCGAACTGGAATCGCTTTTGGCGGTTACCGTGCAGGTGTTGATGACGTAAATGTCGGCTCGTTCCTGGCAATCGACGATGGAATACCCTTCCTGTTCCAGGACGGTCTGCATTTCTGCGGTGTCGTTTTGATTGGTCCGGCAACCGAGTGTGGCGAAGGCGACTTTCACAATAAACTTTCTGCTCTCTTTTGCGTTAAATAAAAGGTTTCCCATCTTATGCCATCCCATTGATTTTTATCAACTGAAAATTGTTTTTATACGGGAGCGCAGGGAACCTGTTCTTGACCTCCCGAAGCGGGTTTGTTACGATGCGCCATCTCCACACAATGACAGCCGATCTGTAACGTAATTTACATGTTGAACGCCTATGCCGAAGATTGATAAGAAAATCCAAACGTTTCTTGAGAAATGGCTGGACACCAGCGTTAAAAAGTACGTGTCGCACATGGACTGTCGGCAAAACGGCGGACTTCATGATTTGATCATCGGCGGAGTGGAAAAACCCCTGTTGGAAATCGTGCTTCAGGAAACCGAAGGCAACCGGACCAAGGCTGCCAACATTCTCGGCATCAACCGCAACACCCTCCGCAAAAAAATCCAAGACTACAATATCAAATGTCAAAACAAGAGTTAGCCGTCGTCATTTTGGCCGCGGGTAAAGGCACCCGGATGGAGTCCGACCGCGCCAAGGTTTTACATTCTTTGGCCTCGCGCCCGTTGTTGATCCATGTGCTGGACACGGTGGCCACCCTGAACCCCAAACGTGTTCTGGTGGTGGTTGGTTATCAGGCCGAGGAAGTCAAGCAGGCCTGCGCCAACCGTCCCATTGAGTTCGTCGAACAGGATAAACAACTGGGGACCGGACATGCCGTTCTGCAAGCTCAGGCCGCTTTGGAGGACTTTGAAGGGGACGTTCTGGTCCTGTGCGGGGACATGCCATTGATTAAATCCTCAACCCTCCAGGACTTACTTCGCCTGCACCACAAAACTAGTGCGGGGTGTACCCTGTTGAGCCTTAAAACCAAGCAAAAAAAGGATTTCGGCCGTATCGTCCGCAGTCCGGAAGGGGCCGTTTCGCGTATCGTGGAGGTCCGGGATGCCAGCGAACAGGAGAAAACTATTGACGAATACAACTCTGGCGTTTATTGTTTTGATAAGGGTATTCTTTTCAAGACGTTAGCTTCTGTTGACTCCAGCAACGCGCAGGGGGAGTATTATCTGACCGATACGGTTGGAATTCTCTCGCGGGACGGGCATGTTGTGGCGTGCCATTCGACCCAGAACGCGGATGAGGTTTTCGGAATCAATTCTTCCGAGGATTTAAAAAAAGCCGAACGGATTGCTCAAGTCTGACAGACCGGCACCATCGATTCCCCCAATCAACCGCATTCGAAAGTTAAATCATGAAAGCTGTAATCCTTGCCGCAGGCAAAGGTGACAACCTAAAACCTTTTACCGACACCCGGCCCAACCCCATGATCAGTGTGGCCGGAAAATATCTGTTCGACCACAGCCTGGACCTGCTCCAGAAAGCGGGGATCAATGATATTTTTGTAGTGGTGGGGCATCAGAAGGACAAATTGGTTGAGCAGGTCGGTGAGCATGTGCATAACGGCTTGAACCTTCAGTATGTGGTACAGAAGCGGGCTGGCGGAATCGGCGATGCGGTACTGGCCGTCAAGGATAAAATTTTACCGGGGGAATACTTCCTGCTGATTTACGGGGATATTATGACCGCGGAGAACATTTTCAGCAAAACCCAGCAATCATTTCACGCCTTCAAGGGGCCGGTGGCTTCCATCTGTCTGCCGCCTTCCAACGAGATGTTCGGCAATGTGTTTTTGAACGCCAACATGAACATAACTAAAATCATTGAGAAGCCGAAGGGCGATGACCTGGGCAATTATGTGTTGTCCGGTGTGTATATCCTGCCCGAAAGTTTTTTTGGCTTGCTGGAAAAAAATAACCGCTCCATGGAAAAGGCGATCAAGGCACTGGTCATGGACGAGGGCCTGCGGGCCTCCATGTGGGAAGACGAGTGGCTGGACGTCGTCTATCCCTGGGAAATTTTGCGGGCCAATAAAATCATCATGGACTCCTGGGAGCGCTCGGAGATATCCAAAACCGTGACTCTGGAAGCGAACGTCACTATCTCGGGAACGGTTCATATTGAGGATGATGTGATTATTAAAGCGGGGGCAGTGCTAGAGGGACCCTGTTCGATTGGCAAGGGATGTTATATCGGAAACAATTCCCTGATCCGCAGTTATACCGCCTTGGGGGACAACTGCTCCGTCGGTTACGGAGTGGAGCTGAAAAACTGTGTGGTTCAGAAAAATTCCCATATCGGCCGTCTGTCGTTTATTGGAGACAGTGTTTTGGGAGAGAACGTGGACATTGGTGCCGGAACGATGACGGTGAACCGGAAGTTGGACTGGAGCACCATCAAGGTCAAGCACCAAAAGAAATCCAAAGACACGGGCATCTTGAAGCTGGGTGCGTTTATCGGGGACGATGTCGTCATTGGCGCGGGAAATTCCATTGAGCCCGGCACCATCGTGCCACCGGGTAAGGTTTTGCCCGCCCATTATTCCGTGCCCAACAAATAGAAAGTCAACTTTATGTGTGGAATCGCCGGGGCCGTCGGCCTGAAAGATATATCGAATGTTTTGTTCGACGGCATTCGTAATCTGGAATACCGGGGCTACGATTCCTGCGGCGTGGCTTTGATGAACGGGAAGGGCATCGTCGTCAAAAAAAATGTAGGAGGTGTGGGCGATGTTTATCAGAAAGAAAATATTCTGAGGCATACCTCTCATATGGGTATCGCTCATACCCGCTGGGCCACACACGGGCAGGTCACCCGCAACAACACTCATCCTTTTTTATCCTGCGATAATAATTTCGCCGTCATTCACAACGGCATTATTTCCAATCATCTAGAGCTGAAAAACCGCCTTCAAAAGGAAGGTCACCGGTTCCTGTCGGATACCGATACCGAAGTGATCCCTCACTTGCTGGAAAATGCCTACAAGAAAACGGGGAATGTCGAAGCCAGCTTGTTGCAGACCCTCAAGCAGTTGGAAGGCACTTTCGCGATGGCTTTTATCAGTAACTATGAACCCGATCAGCTTTATTGTGCCAAAAGGGAATCGCCTTTGTTGCTCGGGATCGGAGACGAGGTGAAGTTTATCGGCTCGGATTTCAACGCGTTCATCGACCATACCAAAAACGCAGTGATCATCGATGATGACGAATACGCAATCCTCTCCAAGGATAGCTACATCGTTAAAAACTTTGTCACCAGGGAAGAAGTGAACAAACCCATCACGCGGATGGAATGGGATAGCGAAACGTCCAAAAAAGGCGGGTATCCGCATTACATGCTCAAGGAGATTTACGAACAGCCGCAGACCGTTTTGAATGCGATGGAGGTGGAAGAAAAAACCATCGACGGTCTGGTGAGCATGATCCATAAAAGCAAAAATGCCCAGTTGGTGGGTGTCGGGACGACTTATTATGTGACGATGTACGCCAACTACATATTTTCCTCGCTGGCGGGAAGGTACATCCCCGCTATCAGTTCAGATGAGTTTGTCTCCCTGTCTCCAGTGAGCAAGGATAGTTTTGTGCTAGCCGCTTCGCAGTCGGGAGAGACTTATGACACCATAGCGGCCCTCAAGCATGCGAAGGCGAAGGGCGCGAAAACCGGCGCGATAGTGAATGTGATGGGATCGACCCTCTCCCGGATGGTCGATTGCCCGGTATTGCAGGGATCGGGACCTGAAATCTGCGTGATCAGCACCAAGGCGGCATTGGCGCAGATGATTCTGCTGACCCGCACCGCATTGAAGCTGGGAGTCAAAAACAAAAGCCTGACTCAAAAAAAATATGACGGCTACATGGAATCGCTCAAGTCCTTGCCGGGTATTATCGAGAGCATTTTAAACGAACGCTCCGGGTTTATTCACCGGATCGCCCACAAGCACCGTAACGTCAAACATTGGTTGTACCTGGGGCGCGGAATGTATTATCCCATCGCCCTGGAGTCCGCCCTGAAAATGAAGGAAGTCGCTTATGTTCATGCCGAGGGCATGCCTTGCGGGTTTTTGAAGCACGGTACCCTGGCCATGATCGACTCGGATATCAATTCCATCGTGTTCGTCCCCCCCAGTTCGGAGAAAGTCCTGTATGAGTCTACCCTGGCCAGCGTGGCGGAAATACGCGCCCGTGATGGATATGTTTTGGGAATCCACTTCGACGAAGGCAACCGAACCCAGGATCTGTATAGCGAGGAATTGATTCTGCCGCCGGTGCCACCGGTCATCGCACCCCTGATTCAGATGGTCATCGCCCAGCTGTTTGCGTATTTCACGGCCACCTCTCTGAAAAGAAACGTCGACAAACCCCGTTCTCTTGCCAAATCTGTAACAGTAGGTTAGGCTGTTTCCCGAACCATCTCCCAAAGTTTGTTTTAAATAAAACTATTCGATTCAACTGCCAGTGAGGCTTTTGACAGACTCGCTGAATTTCGATCAAAGGATTGCATGACTATGAAACAGGTTCCATCAGTATTGACAATTGCCGGTTCCGATTCCAGTGGCGGTGCCGGTATTCAGGCAGACATCAAAACCATTTCCGCCCATGAGTTGTTTGCGATGTCGGTCATCACCTCCATTACCGCCCAGAACTCGAAAGGTGTGCAGGCGACGTTCGATTTGCAACCGGAGGAAGTGGAAGCGCAGTTGAAAGCCGTGCTGGCAGACGGCAAGCCCGCCGCTGTCAAAACCGGCATGCTGGGCAACGAGTTCTTGGTAGAAAGCGTCGCACGCCTGTTAAAGAAGGCGCGAATCAAGAATCTAGTTGTGGACCCGGTCATAAAATCCTCCAGCGGAAAAACCCTGCTCTCCAAAAAAGGCGTGGAGGCGCTCAAGGAAAAACTCCTGCCGCTGGCTCTGCTGGTGACGCCGAATATTCCCGAAGCGGAGATTTTATCAGGCATTCGCATTAAGAGTCCACAGGACCGGCTGAAAGCCGCCAAGGCGATTTCCAAACTCGGGGCCCGCAACGTACTGATCAAAGGCGGCCATGCTAAAGGCAACGCCGATGATTTTTTCTTTGACGGTAAGAGCGGTGAAGTTTTTGAAGGAACGCGAATTGGAAAGTTGAATTGGCACGGAACCGGTTGCGTGCTTTCTGCCGCTATTGCTTCGAACCTGGCATTGGGTCTGGATTTATCCTCGTCGGTCCAAAATGGAAAAGATGATGTGAGGCATGGAATTGAATACGGAATTGTTTCTGGAGAGAATTCGGGAAGCGTAAACCCTCTGGCCGGTTTGATTGACAGTCATAACTGCCTGGAAGCTCTAGAGGATGTGACCGATGCGGTGGAGATATTTAAGGATATGCGTATCGGGAAACTCATCCCGGAAGTTCAGTCGAATATTGGAGTCGGTATTCCCGGCGCACGGGGACCGGAGGATGTGGCGGCCATTCCGGGACGCATCAGCAGAGTCGACGACGATATTTTTACGGTGGCCGCGCCTCAGCTCGGGGCTTCGCAACATGTCGCCAAAATCGTATTGACCGCCATGCACTTTAATCCTGAAATGCGGGCGGTGATGAATATCAAGTTTACGGATTCTATTTTAAAAGCCTGCAAGAAGCTAAAATTCAAAATCGCATCGTTCGATCGCGCCAAAGAACCCAAAAGCGTCAAGCAACAGGAAGGTTCTTCATTGGAGTGGGGAACGCATAAAGCCATCACGGATTGCGGCTACGTGCCGGATATTATTTATGATCTGGGAGGGCAGGGCAAGGAAGAGATGGTCCGTGTGCTGGCGCGGGATATAGGCGAACTGGTAGATAAAGTCCTCAGGATAAACCAATTGGTGCAAGCCAATCAGACCGGACGTGAAAAGGATACCTGGCGGGTGCGGTAGTTTTTTCCTTCAGATGCCGTCCTTTCCTTCGACAAGCTCAGGACAGGCTAATCGGCTCGGTGACAAGTTTATTTCTTACAGCAGGGTCTGGTCGATCAGGATCTCGGCATTCTCTTTAACATTTTCCATCCACTCCTGAAAAATCGCCCGAGCCTTTTCGGTTTTGATGCGGGCATAGATTTTTTTCGATTTTTCTGGATCAATTTGGTCCACTGCTTCGCGTTCCACCAGTTGGATCAAATAGTAGACCCCCCGACTGGCTCCGGTGGTGGTTCCCCCCGGTTTGAGCGGGAACACGGCGTCTTTGATGGACTGGATGTTACCGATACCGGGAATGGAATCTGATTGGCTGATGAACGGAGTTTCCTCTACGTCCATCTTAAGCGTTTTAGCCAGTTGCTCCAGATTGTTTCCAGATTTCAGCTGTTCCCCGAGAGCCTTGAACTGATTTTCCGTCGCCAATTTGTTTTTCTCCTCGGCAACCGCCTGGGTCACTTCGCTTAAAACCTCACTCAACTCCGGAATGTAAGGATCTTTGCGTGCGACGACTTTGAGCAGGTACGAAGCATCCGGCGTGTTGACCGGCTCACTCAACTGCTCACCCGCCAGTGAAAATGCCGTATTGAAAAACTCGGGCACATTGCCGATTTCGGGAACATTGTGGCTTTTGCCCGATATAAATTCGGTGGTTCGGGTTTCGGCTTTGTATTCCTGGGCGGCTTTGTTCAGGTCGTTGCTGGCTCCGGCGGCTTTTCGAATTTTTTTGGCGATTCTCCGGATACGTTTCAGCGCCTTGTCTTCTTTCAGCGTTTTTTTGATTTCCTCCTGCACTTCCGTCAGAGGTTTCAGGTGTTCCTGCTTCACCTCCTCCAGACGGATGAGATGGAAGCCAAACTGCGTCTTGACGGGACCCCCCAGCTCTCCGGGAGTCAACTGGTCGAGTGCCGCTTCAAATTCGGGGATCATCATTCCCTTTGAAAATTGTCCCAGACTACCGCCACTGTTTCCAGACGCCGTGTCGGCGGAATATTTTTTTGCCATTTCCCCAAAATCAGCGCCTTCCTTGATCTGTTTCAGGATTTCATTGGCTTTGATTTTGGTTTTCTCGTCAGCTTCGTCCAGCAACTTTTTCTTTTCTTCTTCGGACAAGTCTTCTCCGAAGGGCAGGGCGGAATCGCTTTTAACCAGGATGTGGCTGGCTTTGTATTGTTTCTTGATGAAGTAATTACCTTTATTACTATTGTAGTAGTCCTTGATATCGTCTTCGTAGATTTCGATGCTGTCCTCGATCATTGCTGGAGTCAGCTTGACGTACTGGACCTGAATTTGTTCAGGTACTTCGAACTGGCTCTTGTGTGAGTCGAAGTACTTTTGGATGTCCTCGTCAGAAGGGGGGTTGGCGGGCTTGAAGTAATCCTTCGAAAAACCAATATATTTGAATTTTATTTTTTCGTTTTCCTTTTTATAGGCATCTTGAATTTCAGTTTCCGATATTTGAGTCGAAGCCTTAATCACTTTTTCAAGTTTTTCGCGAAGAAGGTTTTTCCGCAGGCTATCCTCAAAGTCCTTGACGTTGATGCGGCTGAAACGAAGATGGTTCTGATAGCGACTGCGGCTGAATTTGGAGTCTTTTTGAAACTCAGGCCGTTTGGAAATGCTTTCCGCCAGTTCCTCATCACTGACCACCAGGTTCATTTTTTCGGCTTCCAGGAGCACAAGTTTATTCTGGATCAGGGCATCCAGTGCATTTTCCTTAAGCTTGAGTTTTGCAGCCATTTCGTCAGAAAACTGGCCCCGGAACTGTTCCCGGTAAAAATTGATGATATTGTTGTAGGCGCGTTCAAATTCATTAACCTTGATTTCCAGCCCGTTAACGGTAGCGACGGTTTTGTTGGCACCTCCGAACTGGCCACCTGCCCCCCAGGAATAGAAGATGGTGGCGACAAAGGCGAGAACGATGAGCCAAAGGACGGTTTTGATCAGCCAGGTATCGGACTGTTTTCTAATGAAGTTGAGCATTGATTTACACTCCCACAGCTTGCAAAAAGATGTTAAAATTTAAGCTGGTTATGTTAGTCCACCAGGTATTAATTCGCAACCTGTTTATTCCGGTCTTATTTCATTGAAAACAATCCAACGCCTCCTCTTGCGAGGTCCATGGGGCTCCGGTTCTTACAAAGATCCCACTCCGCTGATATAAGGCTATTGTTAGAAAAATCAACTATTTAACTTAAAATCCATCAACCTCTACTGGATAACTGCTGTGCTCAACTTTTTTTGGGATTTGTTTTCGGACGATTTAGCCATTGACCTGGGTACCGCCAATACCTTGGTGTTTGTGAAAAATAAAGGAATCTGCCTGCGCGAACCTTCTGTAGTGGCCATCAATACTCAGACGAAAGAAGTGCTGGCGGTCGGGGCCGAAGCCAAGCAGATGCTGGGTCGGGCTCCCGGTAGTATTGAGGCCATTCGTCCGATGAAAGACGGGGTCATTGCGCATTTTGAGGTCACGCAACAAATGATCAGCAGTTTTATTCAGAAGGTCCACAACAATCGTAAATCCCTGGTCCGACCGCGTGTGGTGATTGCCGCGCCTTCCGGCATCACGCAGGTCGAAAAACGAGCCGTGCGCGATTCCGCGGAATCGGCAGGTGCCCGCGAAGTGTATCTGGTTGAAGAACCGATGGCCGCCGCCCTTGGGGTGGGGTTGCCTATCCAGGAACCCTACGGGAACATGATTGTCGATATCGGTGGCGGGACGACCGAGGTCGCTATTATTTCCATGTCCGGGATCGTCTACAGCAAGTCGGTGCGCGTTGCCGGTGATGAAATGGACGAAGCCATTGTCAATTACGTGAAGCGAAAATACAATCTTCTGATCGGCGAGCGAACGGCGGAAGAAGTCAAAATTAAAATAGGCTCCGCTTATCCCCTGGAACAGCGAATAACCATGGAGATCAAAGGGCGGGATCTGGTGGCGGGCATTCCCAAGACCCTCGTCATTTCCGATGAAGAGATTCGGGAAGCCTTGCAGGAAACTTTCAGCACGATTGTTGAGTCCGTTAAAATTGCCCTGGAGCGAACACCACCGGAACTGGCGTCGGATATTGTGGATAAAGGTGTGGTGGTTGCCGGGGGCGGTTCTCTCATCAAAGGTCTGGATATTTTGTTGCGGGAATCAACGGGGCTTCCCATTACTCTGGCGGAAGATCCTCTTTCTGCTGTGGCGCTGGGTGCCGGAAAATTGCTGTCAGATCCTAAACTCCTTAAAAAAGTAACATTTTAAAGTGTGGCGAAAGAAACTCAGTGGTCGTAAAAATATAATAATTCTGGTGTCGCTGGTTTTGGCTTCGTTTGCCTTGATGACCTTTGACATCAAGCGGTCGCAATCTCCCACCATTTTAGAGACTGTGCTGATGTGGGTAGTCTCTCCTGTTCAAAACTTGATCACTCTTACCTTGGATTCCGCCAACGATGTCGTGGACCATTATCTGCTGGCGGCGGCAGTTTCCGAAGAAAACGAAAAACTCAAGCATGAAATAGACAAGCTGATCCGGCAGAATAACGATTTGCGTGAGGAACTCCGCCTGAGAGACCGCGTCGGTGATTTGATGGAGTATCAGGAACAGCACCAACTGAAATCCGTCGTTGCCAAGGTGATAGGGCGCGATGCGACCCAGTGGGCGCGAGTGGTCTTCATCAATAAAGGCACTCAGGACGGGATCAAGGAGAATCTGGCGGTGGTCACCAATGGGGGCATCGTGGGCCACGTGATTCAAGCCGGACTGAATACCTCCAAAGTCATGCTCATCGTGGATGGTCGGAGCTCAGTGGATACCCTGTTCAGTGACGACCGAGTTGCTGGCATTGTCGTTGGAACGGGGATGGAGTTTTGTGAAATGAAATATGTGCCCATCACCGCCGAGGTCAATGTGGGCGACCAGGTTATTTCCTCAGGATTGGGAGGCGTTTATCCCAAGGGATTGGTGATGGGAACCGTTGTCAGTATAACCAAAGCAACCCAGGGGCTGTTTCAGGAGATCACCATCGCCCCCAGCGCGGATTTCGGGCGTTTGGAAGAAGTTCTTGTCCTTTTGTCGTGAGATAAGTAGGGAACATGATTGTTGGCATTTTTACAGTAGTCTTCATTTTCCTGTTTTCTCTTCAGACCAGTCTGATGAGTCATTTTTCCGTGGGTGGAGTGACGCTGGATCTGGCTCTGATTCTGGCGGTTTATTGCGGCGTACTTCTTAAAGGAGACCGGGGCATCTGGGTGGGTTTTGCGATCGGTTTGATTCAGGATTGTCTTTCCGGAAGTCTGCTGGGGGTCAATACACTATCCAAAAGCATCATTGGATTTACCTTTTCCACCCTGAAAGACAAACTGATGGTGATCGGGTTTGTCCCCATCTCCGTGATTTTGCTCGCCGCCTCTTTCTTCGATGGTTTGGTGTATTATTTGGTTCTGACGACACTTCTAGAAGCCCAAATTCCCTTCAGTTTTCTATTCAGCACACTCCCGACTTACGCTATGTACAATGCACTGATCGGACCCATTTTGTTCTTTTTTATAAATTGGAGCAAAAAACGGATACTGCATAAATTTCCCTCGCTGGAGGGTCTTACGCAGTGAGTACCGAGCGTTATTCCCGAGACTATTCCGATGGTGTACGAAGAAAAATAAAATTCTTCGTGTTTCTGGTGGCCGTCAGTTTTCTTGTTCTGTTGTTACGGGTTTGGTATCTCCAGGTTCTGAAGGGATCCGACTTTATGGGGTTGTCGGAAAGCAATCGGGTGCGCCTGATTTCTCTTCCCTCCTACCGTGGTGAAATCACTGACCGCAATGGATTGACGCTGGCCTCCATTCGTCCTTCCTTCAACTTGTACATTACCCCGGAGGATGTTCAGGATTTGGGTGAAACGCTGAATGCTCTTAAAGAAAAAATTGATTTTGATATTCAAAAAGTAAAAGATGATATACGGCACTCCCAACCGTTTCTGGATGTTCTTATCAAAGCGGATATCCAAAGAGACCAGGTGGCCTTTGTTGAAGAGAACAACCAGTTGTTGGGCGGTGTTCATCTTAAAGTCGAACCTTTGAGGGATTATCATTATGGGGAACTTGCCGCTCACACTTTGGGTTATCTGGGAGAGATCAACAAGGACAAGTTGATGAAGGGGGAGCCCGGCTACCGAATGGGGGACATCGTCGGTAAAGAGGGAATCGAATACCTGTTTGAACAGGATATGCAGGGGAAGAAAGGATACAAGGAAGTCGAGGTTGACGTCTCGGGCCGGGAGTTGGCTGTTTTGAGAAAGAGTCCTCCTCAAAGCGGAAATCATTTGCAGTTGACCCTGGATTTGAGAATTCAACTGATGGTCGAGCAATTGATGACCGGAACGGAAGAAGCCCCTATTTACGGTTCGGCGGTTGTCATAAAAGTGCAGACCGGTGAAATTCTCGCCATGACCAGCAAACCCGCGTTCGACCCCAATCTTTTTTCTGCTGGAATTTCGAATGCCGAATGGCGCAAGCTACTCTTTAATACAGAGCATCCGCTACAGAACAAAGCGATCGACGGTCAGTATCCTCCGGGATCCGTCTACAAAATTATCGCCGCTTATGCGGCTTTGGAAGAAGAAGCCGTGAACCCGGAAGATACGGTGTTCTGCCCCGGATACTATCGGTTGGGTCGAGGAGTGTATCGATGTTGGAGGCGGGGAGGGCATGGCGATGTGGACTTGCATGATGCTTTGGTCCAGTCCTGCGACGTTTACTTTTATACTGTCGGTTACAAGTTGGGAATCGATACGTTGGCCCGTTACGCGAAAATGCTGGGAATGGGAAGCCTCACTCGAGTTAACCTGATCGGAGAAAAACCGGGTTTGGTGCCGACTAAAGAATGGAAGTTAAAAGCCCGTGGGGAAGAGTGGCTGGCCGGAGAAACAATTTCCGCATCTATCGGTCAGGGGTTCAATCTGGTGACTCCTCTTCAGCAGGCACGATTGCTGGCGACTATAGCCAACGGAGGCATCCTGCTGAAACCGTATCTGGTGCGGCAGATCAAAGATAAGGATGGCCGGGTGGTCAAAGAAATTTTCCCCAGTATCGAGAAAAGACTGGAGAGTCGCCCTGACACTCTTTCCTTAATACAAAAAGGTCTTTTTGGAGTGGTCAATGAGAAGCGTGGAACGGGCTGGCGGGCCCGTTTGAAGGAAATAACAGTCGCTGGGAAAACCGGCACCGCCCAGGTGGTGCGCCTGAAGAAGGGGCCAAAAAGTGAGGACGATGAGGAAATCTCCTACAAACATCGCGACCATGCCTGGTTCGCCGGGTATGCGCCTTACGAGAATCCGGAAATCGCAGTGGCCGTTATTGTGGAGCATGGCGGGCATGGGGGTTCTGCAGCGGCGCCCATCGTCCGCCAGATCATTGACACTTACAATAAATACTACCCCCAGAATCCTTCCGAAGAGGAACCTCAGGAAGCTCCGGGAAGCGGGACATAAGCCCGTTGCTTAAAATAAAATGATTCGGATCGCCTGAAAAAACTAAAGATAGTGACCTGTTTATGCCGATTTTGTAAGGAGGGACTATTGTCATTGGACTGAAGGTGGGTTGATATGAAAACGGTTACCAAAACAGGGTTGCATCTGTCACTGGGCAAGAAGATCCAAGCCACCGTGCGGGGTGAGAAATACCAGGTCGCGCTTCGCGGTTGGGTGGAAGATGAATACCTTATTGTGGATTATCCGCACTTCCAGGGAGATTTTGTCAAGATTGCCCCACTCACCGGGTGTAGCCTGAGTTTCACTTCTGACGGGACTTATTTCGATTTCAAAACATTGGTGTTGTATGCCGTGGCGCAACCCGTCCGCTTTATGGTGCTGGAGTACCCCAAAAGTTTTACCAGTTACAAGCTGAGGAAGAATAATCGGCAAAAGGCCAATTTCCAGTGCTCGTTTATTGTTGAAGGGGCCGCCTCGGAAAAGGCGCTGACTGGAACCATCCGCGACCTGAGCCTTTCCGGAGCCCTGATCACGCATTCCCAACGGTTGACCAAAGGGGAGAGCCTTCGCCTCACCGTTAACCTCAACTTAGGGGAACTCTCCAATGTGAAAGTCGAGGTACGGAATGTCCGCAAGAACCCCGGTAGTATAAGTGAACCCTTCGTCACCGGCCTCGAATTTTCAAAACTTTCCTCGGAGCATGACAAAATTCTACGTGAATTCATGGGGACGCGCATGGGGGAGCGGCGGAGTACTGACCGGCCCCGGTCTGCTAGATAATTCCCAGGTCCTTTTCGCGTAACCGTTTGACCCGGTCCCGCAGTTGAGCCGCGCGTTCGAAATCCAACGCTTTGGCCGCCGCGTGCATTTGTTTCTCCAACTGGGTCGCCCGTCCGACGATGTTCCCATCCAGCAAATAATCCTCTTCTTCCTCCTGAACGATGGGAGCGATAGAGAATTTCTCCAGACCCATCAGCGATTCCTGGATCGATTTTTTGATGGAGACTGGGGTGATGTTGTGGGTCTTGTTGTATTCCATTTGAATTGTCCGCCGTCGTTGGGTTTCATCAATAGCGATTTGCATGCTGTTGGTGATGGTGTCGCCATACATGATGACGTGCCCGTCGAGGTTCCGCGCGGCCCTGCCGGAAGTCTGGATCAACGAGGTGGCGGAGCGTAAAAATCCTTCCTTGTCGGCATCGAGAATGGCGATCAGGGAAACCTCTGGTATATCCAGTCCCTCCCGTAATAAGTTGATTCCTATCAGTGCGTCGAATTCGCCCAACCGCAACTCCCGGATGATCTCCATTCGCTCAATGGTCACGATGTCGGAATGCAGGTATTTAACCTTCAATCCCATTTCCGTAAAATGTTCGGCGAGGTCCTCCGAAAATCGTTTGGTCAGGGTGGTGACCAGTGTCCGCTGGTTTTGTGCGGTGCGTTTTTGAATTTCGTTGAAGAGATCGTCCACTTGACCCGTGACCGGTCGAATCTCGATGGCAGGGTCCACCAGCCCTGTCGGTCGGACGATCATTTCGATGATCTTGCCGTCGGATTGTTCGGTTTCGTATTTGCCTGGTGTGGCGGAGACGTAAAGGCGGTTGTTGGTCCGGCCTTCAAATTCGGAAAACATCAACGGCCGGTTGTCGAACGCCGAAGGCAGGCGGAAGCCGTAACGGATCAACGTGTCCTTGCGCGCGCGGTCGCCTTTGTACATGCCGTTCAGTTGCGGAAAGGTGACATGGCTTTCATCGATCACGAACAGGGCATCTTCGGGAAAATAATCCAGCAGAGTCGGAGGCGGGCTGCCGGGCTCCCTCCCCATCAGATGACGCGAATAGTTTTCGACGCCCTGGCAGTAGCCGATCTCTCGGATCATTTCCAGGTCAAACATTGTGCGTTGCTCGATACGCTGGGCTTCGATCAGCATGTTCTGGCTTCGAAAATACTGAATGCGTTCTTTCAATTCTTCCTGAATGCTTTCTATCGCCATCTCCCGTTTTTCTTTGGGCGTGGTGTAATGGCTGGCCGGATAGATGGCGATGCGGTCCAGTGTGCGCAGAGTTTTCAGCGTGATCGGATCGAAACAGGTGAGTTTTTCAATTTCGTCGCCGAAAAATTCAATGCGGATCGCTTCATTGCGCTCGTAAACCGGGAGCACCTCCACCACGTCTCCGCGCACCCGGAAGGTTCCCCGCTGAAAATCGATATCGTTGCGCTTGTACTGGATGTCTACCAGCTTACCCAATACCTCGTCCCGTTCGATCATCATTCCGGGTTCCATAAATAGCAACATGCCGTGGTACGCTTCTGGCGAACCGAGACCGTAAATGCAGGAAACGCTGGCGACAATCAGCACGTCCCGCCGTTCGAACAGGGCATGGGTGGCGGCATGGCGCATTTTGTCGATTTCGTCGTTGATGGACGCGTCTTTTTCGATGAAGGTGTCGCTGGTGGGCATATATGCTTCCGGCTGGTAGTAATCGTAATAACTGACGAAATAGCCGACGGCGTTGTTCGGGAAAAAGGTTTTGAACTCGTTGTACAACTGCGCCGCCAGTGTCTTGTTGTGAGCCAGTACCAGAGTGGGGCATTGCAGTTGCTCGACGATATTGGCCACTGCGTAGGTTTTGCCCGAACCGGTCACCCCCAGCAGAGTCTGGTGAATTCCGTTGGGCTTCTCGAATCCCTTTACCAGGGTTTCAATCGCCTGCGGCTGGTCCCCTGAGGGCCTGTAATCAGATACTATTTTGAAAGGTTGCATGGCCGGGTAATGATCCTTGTGAACAAAAATGAGGTTATGTTACATTATAAGGCTGTAAACAGCCAGAACCCTTATAGCTGTTGCCCGCCCTGTCGTCAGGTTTAAAGCCCCGCGATGGAAGTATAGCCTTCACCGAGGCCGGTGGGATTCACCGAGTTGCACCCTCGCATAGTTTACGACACTCCCTGCCGGGTAGAGAAAGGAATTTGTGGAAGCCAGTTCCAATCAGGATATTATCAAAACAGTTCATGTCAACGGTGTCCCTATCACATTGGTGGGGACCGCCCATGTTTCGCAGAAAAGTGTCGATCTGGTCGAGGAGAAGATCCGAACCGGAGAATACGATCGCATCGCCATTGAGTTGTGTCCTCCCCGTTTGGAGAACCTGACGAAAAAGTCCATGTGGAAGAATCTGGATATTTATCAGGTGCTTCGGCAGGGTAAGGGAACTCTGCTTCTGGTGAACCTGGCTCTTTCCGCCTATCAAAAGCGTCTCGCCGAAAAAATTGGCGTGGAGCCGGGGCAGGAGATGATGAAGGCCATCGAACTGTCTACTGAATATGATTTGCCGTTGGAGGTGATTGACCGGGATATCACCACCACCTTGCAACGCATGTATCTCGAAGTTTCTTTTTGGCAGAAGCTCAAATTGTTTTCCAGCCTCATCGCCAGCATATTTGTTGGTGAGGAAGTCACCGAACAGCAGATTGAAGATCTGAAGGAAGGCGACATGCTGCATTCCCTGGTCGAGGAGTTCGGGGAAGTCCTGCCGTCCGTCAAGAAAGTGCTGATCGACGAGCGGGATCAGTATATGGTCGGAAAATTGATTGAGATGGCAAACTCCCCGGATCGTCCCAAACATATTCTGGCGATGGTGGGCGCCGGACATCTGGTCGGCATGTTGCCTGCGTTTGAAAATCCCCCCACACCCGAAGCGTTGGAGGAACTGGACGTCAAGCCGCCGCCCAGCAAAACCGGGTATTACGTCGGTTGGGGAATCGGTCTGTTTATCCTCAGCATGTTCGGTGTGGGATACATGCGGTCACCCGAGTTGGGTACCGAGCTGATTATCCAATGGTTCGTGATCAACGGCGGACTGAGCGCTTTGGGTGCCGCGTTGGCATTTGCTCATCCGGTTTCAATCGTGGCGGCGTTTCTGGCCGCGCCATTGACCTCTCTCAATCCGACCATCGGTGCCGGTATGGTGGTTGGCATCGTGGAGTCCTATATCCGGAAACCCAAGGTGTCCGATTTTGAATCGATGCGCGAGGATATCGCTCATTTTTCCAAGTGGTGGAAGAACGGCGTGATCCGGGTATTCCTGATTTTCTTTTTCGCCAATCTCGGATCGGCGGCAGGAACCTTCATCGCAGGATCGACGATCGTTTATAAAATTTTCGGTTCCGGATCATGACCCGGACAACCCCACGGGTGGCGGTCACTCCGCCTCCGATTTGCAATTCTTCCGTTCTCCGGGATGAACTCTCTGCTCTCTTTCCGCAACCCCTGTTTAACGACACCGGCCGTTATTTAACCGAGGACGAGTTGATCCGGTTCGCCGGAGAAGCCGACGCCCTGCTGGTCGGGCGCGACGGGATTACCGACAAGGTGCTCTCCGCTCTGCCGCAACTCAAGATCATCGCCAAATACGGAGTGGGTCTGGATACGATCGATCAGGATGCGTTGAAGCGGCATTCCGTGGAATTGGGATGGACCGCAGGTGTCAACCGGCGCTCCGTGGCCGAATTAACCCTCAGCTTCATGCTGGGACTGTGTCACAACGTGTTCAGGGGCGGTTGGTACCTCAAGCAGGGGCAATGGGTCAAGGACGGCGGACACCTTCTGCAGGGCAAGACCGTGGGCATCGTCGGGTGCGGGAACATCGGGCAAGAGGTGACACATCTCCTGCAACCGTTCGGGTGTGTGGTCTGGGTCCGCGATATACTGGATATGTCTGAATTCTGCAAAGAAACCGGCGCAATTGAAAAAAGTCTGGAAGAAATGCTGGCAGGGGCCGATATTATTTCCATGCACGTTCCGTTGACGGAGGACACGCGGCATATGATCAACGCCGCCCGTCTCGCCAAGATGCAGTCGACGGCGTTTCTGATCAATACCAGCCGGGGAAATGTGGTGGATCAGGCGGCGCTCAAAGAAGCGCTTCTAAAGAAAACCATCGCGGGTGCGGCGCTCGATGTATTTTCGCAGGAGCCGCCGGAGGATATGGAATTGCTGGCGTGTCCTCAATTGATGGTCACGCCTCATATCGGCGGCAACGCCGTCGAAGTGGTGGAGGCCATGGCCCGCGCCGCGTTTCAGCATTTGAAAGCATATTTCAGCAAGTAGGGATGAGGAATGATGTATCGACGCAAACATTGTGTGCGGGTGGGTTTAGCCCTGCTGTTCTTCGTGTTTTCCGGTTTTCCGGTTTGGGCGGATGAGACGAACGATTTTGATCATGAACAAGCGCTGGAACAGTTGCACGAAAAAAAGGAACATGAAGAGCGGGAGCTGAAGCGGTTGTCGGAAATGGTGCTGATTCCCGCCGGTGAATTCGTTATGGGACGTAACGGGTTGAGCTCCAACGAACAGCCGGCGCATACCGTTTACCTGAATGCTTTTTACATGGACAAGTATGAGGCGACCCAGCTCCAGTATCTGAGCGCGCTAGGGGTGAATCCGAGTTATTTCGAGCAATGCCCGCTGTGCCCGGTGGAGAAGGTGACTTTTCACCAAGCATCCGAATACTGCGCGAAGGCAGGCAAACGTCTGCCCACCGAAGCGGAATGGGAAAAGGCCGCACGCGGTGGTACCACCGGGTGGTACTACTGGGACCGGGACCATATGGACCTCTACGCCTGGTACGGTAACAATGCCGGCAAGCGGACCCGGCCAGTGGGCACGCGCAATCCGAATCGCTACGGGCTTTATGATATGGCGGGCAATGTCTGGGAGTGGGTGCAGGACTGGTACGATCCCAACTATTACTCAAAGAGTCCGCAACGCAATCCACGGGGACCGGCAAAGGGCTCGTTCAAAGTGATCCGCGGCGGCTCCTGGGGCACTCCTCCAGAGAAGATGGCGCACGCCTACCGGGATTCGCGCGAACCAAACACTCGTTACATCAACAGCGGCTTCCGGTGCGCTAAAGATGAGGGGAAACCATAATTGATATGACTGAAGAAATCCGCAACGGCTACGAGCAGGCCGACTGGCAGAAACATTACGATGAAAATGATCTCGCCTGGGACCTGGGCGAGGTGGCGAATCCCTTCGTCCGCCTGTGGGAAGACAAGGTGCTCCAACCGGGGACTCTGATCGTTCCGGGATGCGGACAGGGGCATGAAGTGATCTATTTCGCCGCGCGTGGGTTTCAGGTGACAGGTGTCGATTACTCCCCCGGAGCGGAGAAATTACTCCGTGATTCCCTGCGCACCAAAAAGCTGAATGCCCAGGTTTTGCACCAGGATTTTTTTGAGCTGGATGAAACCCATAATCAAGCCTATGACAACCTGTTGGAGCAGACGTTTTTCTGCGCGATCCATCGCGAGCAAAGACCGGCTTATGTCGAGACGGTGTCCCGCATTTTGAAACCCGGCGGACTGCTGTTCGGATTGTTTTATGAGACGGGTGAAGAAGGGGGTCCGCCATTCAATACCACCGAAGATGATATCCAAGGCCACTTTGCGGCGGCGTTCGACATTGAACGCCTTGAGAAATGTTCGTTTTCGAGTGAGAAACGTAAGGATAAAGAATGGCTGGCGGTCATGCGGAAAAAACCGGAAGATCAGACAGGATAACAGGATTTTCAGGATTAACTGGATTTGCCAAACAAGGATCCTTCGCTGGCGCTCAGGATGACAAGCTGGATGTGTCGTGTCATTCAGTAAAATTGAGTCCAGCGTCACGCTAGCTCCTGCCCGGAGGGGGAACTTGTGGAACGTTGCCGGCCAAAGAACATCGTTGGGCGCAATTGAAAAGCTAATTACCTCCTCTCCCCTCATGGGGAGAGGGTAGGGTGAGGGGGGGGAGTTAATTGCCATCTGCGGTTCGCCAGTTCAGTTTTCGGAGACCGGCGTTATACATTCCTCGCTGTCGTTTTTTGGGGAGTTGACGGTTTTGGAAATTTCGTAGTGGTCCAGTAAACCGTCTCCGAGTGGTTTCATGAGGCCGGGGAATTCTTTGGACGCAGGAGCCAGCCAGTTTTCGTAATTCTCGGGCATGAGGATGACCGGCATGCGGTGATGGACGGATTCGAGGTCCCGGTTGGCGGTGATGGTGATGATGGTGAAGGTTTGCAGAATCTCCTTGCCGCTGTCCCATTCCGACCACAAGCCGGCGAACGCGAACAACCCGCCGGTGCGCAGTCGGATGTATTGCGGAAATTTTCCTGCATCGCGGACCTGCCATTCGTAAAACCCGTCGGTCGGCACGAGACAGCGCCGTTGTTTGAAAGAAGACTTGACGCTGGGCTTTTCGTGGACGGTTTCGGCTCGGGCGTTGATCAGCTTGTTGCCGAGGGCAGAGTCTTTGGCCCAGGAAGGGATCAGGCCCCAGCGCATGGTATGAATCTCGCGTCCCTGGTCCCCGGCGATTACAACGGGCACTGACTGGCTGGGCGCGATGTTGTACCGCTCTTCTTCATCCATTTCCAAGGCGATGGCCTGGAAATGTTCTTTCAGTGTTTTAATCGGTTTCGTCTGACTGTAGCGTCCGCACATGAGGCTTTGGGTTCCCTCCGGTTCGCAGGTAAAAGAAAACTTTGGCGGTTCCAGTTTCAATCATATAATGAATTATTGAATATGGATAGAGGTCTCATCTTTTTTTAGGAAATGTCATGCATGTGAAATCCACTGGTTCCACGGTTAAAAAGGGCAAGAAAGTATACTCCGGCATATTCCGCGACGGAGGCGCAGGGAGCCGCGCGAAAAGTCGTTTCCGGGAACGTCGCCGCAAGTTGATGAAAAAAGAAAACCGGTTGATGGTGCTGACCGGCGTGCCGTATGGGCCGGGAGCGGAGACGACCTGGACCTACGCTTATGCCCCCACCTATCAGGAGCCGACGGTCATGTATCTGACCGGCGTCAACCAGTCGGAAGTGTTATTACTGCTGGACCCCGGATCCAAAGAGTCCGACGAGATTTTGTTTGTCAAAAGGAAGGACCCCCGTAAGGAGTTCTGGGATGGGATCCGGTTCGGCGTGGGCGATCCAGCCAGCATTCGCGAAGTGAAGCGGGTGACCGGGATCAAGGATGTGCAGGATATCGACGACTTCGATGAGATTTTCAAAAAACGTTTAGCGAAACGGAAAAAGAAAGAGGTCGGCACCTTCTGGCTCGAAAGTATGCGCACCGGTACCCGACACACCATCAAATCCGATCATAACTGGAATTTCAAAAAGAGGATTGAAAGCCTGCTGAAGAAAGTGAAAGCGCCGAAGGGAAGCCTCAGCAATATCATGCAGTCACACTTTGATTTGCGACTGCCGCTGGACGCTTACGATGTTGCCAACACCCTCAAGGCGCAGGAGATCACCGGCAAGGCATTCAAGGAAACCTTGCGGAATTTCAGGAAGTTCGACAATGAATGCCGACTACAGGGGTTTCTTGAGGGGCAGATGTTGATGGACTCGCCTTATGGTCTCAGCTTTCCGGGCATCATTGCGTCCGGTCATAATGCGACTGTATTGCACTATATGAAAAACGACGACCCCATCGAAAAAGGGGAACTGGTGCTGATGGATTTTGGTGTGCGTTGGATGACCATGCATGCTGATATTTCCCGTACGGTTCCCGCCTCGGGGAAATTCAATCCGATGCAGAAAGTTTTATACGAGATCGTTCTGGAAGCGCAGTTGGCGGTGGAGGGGATGGCATGCGCCGGAGTGCCCATTGTGGATTTGAATGATGCGTGTTGGGAAACTCTGCAGAAAGGGTTGGATGAGAAATTTTATAAGCTGGGCGGCAAATCGAAAATGGAATACAAGGGCCGCCCACATGGCGTGAGCCATCTGATCGGCGAACAGGAGCACGATGGTGATCCGTTCCGTGATTACGGGGTCGAGCCGATGAAGCCGGGATGGTTGATCAGCAACGAGCCGGGTCTTTATGGCCGGTTCCGCTGGAAGCACAAAGGCAAGGTTTACGATGAGGAAATCGGTATTCGGATTGAAGACAATCTCTTGATTACCAAGACCGGGTGTGCCAATTTATCTAAAGGGATACCGAAGCGGGTGGCAGAGATCGAACGCTTGATGGCGCGACCGCGCCGGAAATGATCAGAGCTCCTTTAAAGCTTCCAACACTTCATCAATGTGCCCCTTGACTCTGACCTTGGGAAAAATTTTGCGAACCACTCCTGACTTGTCGATGATGACCGTGCTCCGCACAATCCCCATGAACGTCTTGCCATAGAGCTTTTTTTCCTGCCAGACGCCGTATTTGTTCACCACCTTTTGATCCACATCGCTGATCAGGGTGAATGGCAAATCGTATTTACCAATGAACTTTTGATGTCTTTCGGGAGAGTCGATACTGACACCGAGAATTTCCGTGGACTTGAATTTTTTGAACTGATCGCGAAAATCGCAGGCCTCGGTGGTGCAACCGGGCGTCATGTCCTTGGGGTAGAAATAGAGGACGACGTTTTTCTTGCCCTTGAAGGAGCTGAGTTTGATTTTGTTCCCGTTTTGATCAGCGGCTGAAAAATCGGGTGCTTTGTTTCCTTCTTTAATCATAGAGACTTTATGGTGTGATTCAGGCTTCCAACTCTTTAATCAGTTTGTTCAGATTGGAATGAAGTCCGTTGATTTGTGTCATGATTTTTTTGACGGGATCCCTGCCCGGTCGCAGATTGAAGATCATCCGTGCGTCGCTCAGAATATTTTCAACTTTCTGAAAACTCTCTTTAGAAGGCTTTTTCAGTTTTCTGCATTGATTTTCGAAAAGGACAATGATGCGCTGTAATTTGCCATCCACTTGGAATCCGATCATGGAATCGCCTTTCAGGGCGGAACTCTGTTCCATGTATCCCCAGATGCCGCCCCGGCCCTGAGTCACTTCAAAGCTGGAGTGGAGATCCTGTGTCGCATTTTGGCAGGCGTCTGCCAAAGCCAGGCTTGGAGTGAGGAGGGCTAAAAAAACAAATCCGGTAAAACATATTCGCAAGCAGTTGGCAGTTCGTGCTCTGCTGTCTCGTAATAAGTTCATAGAATTCCCCCAATGTGTTGGGTGGGTTATAAGTGAACAATCAGCCTGCTTGTTTTGCATCAAATTGCCCGTATCTTTTTATGTAACCAAGAAAAGAAGGTGATGTCAAACCTTTATGTTAGCGCGAGGGGATTGCGCGGGTGTCGCTGGTCTAAAGGTTGAAATTTCAAGATCATTGCTTGAACACCTCATGATCTTTCAAATCCTTGAACGCTGGGTCATCTCTCAGTGCCCGGAGGACGGAGGGCTTGGCTTCCCGGATGAGTTTCAAGTTCTCGAGTGCCTTGTCCTTGTTGCCTTTTTGCGCGTAAGCCTTGGCGAGAAGCACTCGATGCGAAAGAATATGCTCATGGTCGGGATGAGAGATCAGAGTTCGCTCCAAAAGGGTGATGGTCTTGTGGGGCGTTCCCATTTTGTAATAGACAGCCGCCATGTTGAGTTTGCTCATCAAAAATCCGGGATGAGTTCGGAGCGCCAGGGAGTACAAGGCCAGCGCCCGTTGGTACATTCCATAATGAGCAAACACTTCGCCTTTTCGGTTCAGTGCTTCCGCGGGATCGAAAAAGGGTTCTTTGGAGTCCAGCGCGCCCTGTGTGTCTGGAGCTTTAGAGGGGAGTTCCGCCAGGCTGGTTTTGGCCAGACCGTTCGGGTCGCCCAGCGCTTCGGATTGTTTGTAATAGTCACGCGCCTGATCCAGTTGGCCACGCATCACTTTCATATCTCCCAGTTCCTGGACTCCTTTGGCTTGCAGGATTTTGTCGTTGGGGTGAGCGCTGAGCAGTTCCTTGACGGATTTCTCGGTCAAATCCAGTTGTAACAGCAGGCTGGAGATGGCAACGAGGACCTGATGGGTGGCTTTGTCGTTCGGCTTGAGACGGGCGGCGGTTTGAACTTCAAACAGCGAGAGTCCGTACTGGCCGGACTGGTAGAGGGACCGTGATCGGTCAAAATGATACTTATGCGGGTCGATCTTTGAGGGGAGCTTGTCGGTATCGCCTTTTTTGATGAGTTCGATCAAAGCCCGGGCGGCTTCCACCTTGGGATGTTTCTGACGTGTTTGCCAGATGCGGCTGAGATGGTCCTCAGCCTTCCGAAACTTTTTTTGCAACGTGTACAGGTATCCCAGTTGATAACCGGATTCCAGGTCGGCCGGGTTCAGAGACAGGGCCTCGAGGAATGATTTCTCGGCTTGTTCCAGATCGTTCAAGTAAAAGGAATTCATTCCCCGTTCGAAATGGTAAATGGAGTTGGTATCATCCAGTCTGGCGGCCTGCTTTAGCTCTTTGTTGGCCAGGGTCATGTATCCCATTCCAGCCAGGGTCTGCGCAAATTCGTAATGGGCGTCTGCGCTGTCTTTGTGCTGGTGCACTGAAATTTTACAGGCCTGGTCCGAGAGATCCACTCTACCCATCGTGCGATAGATCCGGCAGTGCGCGAAGGAAATGGCCGGGTGCCGGGGCTGGATGCTACGGCCCTGTTGCAGAACTGTGTAGGATTCCTTGTAGCGTTTCAATTCGTAAAGGAGCAGAGATTTCAGTATCAGCGGCGTGCCTTTTTGCGGATTTTGCTGATGTGCGAGATCGATCAACTGCATGGCCTCGTCGTATTTTTTTTCTTCGACCCATTTATGGAACTTGATGTAGTCGGAGTTTTTACGGTCTTCCTTGGCCTGATGCGAGTCCCACAAGGTAATGTCCATTCCCGGAAACCGTGCTTCCGCCGGTTGTGAGAACATCATGAGTCCCATTGCTATCGTTGCACCCAAAACTAAAAACTTCCAATCGTGTCGCTTCAAAATAAACTCCTTTTCTGTTCAGATACCGTCAAGGCTTGATCACTCGCATGGGCCGTACTACTTTTCGGGCAATCGATTGTTTAGGCGCCGAAAACTTGTTCCCATTATTGAATTCAATGCCGAATGCATTGAAATTTCCGTTGTCTTCCAACGCCCACCATATCCCCGAACCTTCCTTCTCAAAAATCGGGTCGATATGGATGATCATCTCCCGACCCAGCTGTTTGCTGTTGGTCTTGTCGGGTTCGAAGAGGGTTTTTAAGTCCTCCAGAGTCGGCATCTGCCAGTCATAGTGATTGGCAAACCCTTCTGCGTTGGCTTTTTTAACATATTCAAAAGATTTCGCCCAGTTGAGCCAGTGGCCGGTTTGCTGATGAGATTCCTTTTTCATCCACATCAACTGGGTTTTGGTATCGGTGATGGTGCCGTCCCCGTTGTCAACGAATCGCTTGTCCTGCGACCAGACTTTTTTCGCCGGTGCGTCCTGTGGCGTTTCCGCCAGAGAGGGGAGGGCTCCCGGCAGGGTCCAGATTAAAATGCAGAACACGACGAAAATAGTTTTTACAGAAAATTTCGAAAAAATCATCAGGAACTCAACTTTTCTTTAATCAGTTTATTGACCAGAGCCGGGTTGGCCTGGCCTTTGCTCGCCTGCATCACCTGTCCGACAAAAAAGCCCATCAATTTGTCTTTGCCGTTTTTGAAATCTTCCGCCTGTCCGGGATTGGCGGCGATGACGTCCTCCACCATTTTTGCTAAAGCAGACTCGTCGGTGATCTGCGTCAGGCCTTTGGCTTTGACGATCTCCGCGGGCGGTTTGCCGGACTGGTACATGTCTTCGAATACCGTTTTGGCCATTTTACCGCTGATCGTCCCGTCGTCAATCAACTTCAGGAGATCGGTCAACCGCTCCGGCGTGACCGGGCATTCATCGATTTCCTTATCGTCGTTTTTCAATTCTTTCAGCAGGTCGCCCATGATCCAGTTGCTGACGGTTTTGGGTTTGTTGAGCAACTTTACGCTGGTCTCGAAATAATCGGCCAGCGCTTTCGAGGTGATCAGTACTCCCGCGTCGTATTCAGGAATTTCGTAGGCGCTGACGAATCGGTCCCGCTTTGCCTCCGGCATCTCAGGCAGGGATTGTCGAATGCTATCGATCCACGCCGCGTCGCACACAGTGGGCACCAAATCGGGTTCCGGGAAATACCGGTAGTCGTGCGCCTCTTCCTTGGAACGCATGGGGAAGGTGACGCCCTTGTCCGAATCGTACAAACGGGTTTCCTGTACCACCTTATCGCCTTGATTCAGCACCTTGGCCTGGCGCTCGATTTCATACTCCAGCGCTTTTTGCACGAACTTGAACGAGTTGATATTTTTCAATTCGGTGCGGGTGCCGAACTCCGCCTGACCGACGGGGCGCAGGGACACGTTGGCGTCGCACCGCAGACTGCCTTCCTCCATGTTGACGTCGCTGACCTCGGCGTAGTCGAGGATCGCCTTGAGCTGGGCGAGGTATTCCCGCGCTTCGGCAGGTGACCGTAAATCCGGCTCGCTGACGATTTCGACGAGCGGTACGCCGGTGCGGTTGTAATCGACGTAACTCCTGCCGGGACGACCCAGGTTTTCGCCGTGGATCGATTTACCGGCGTCTTCTTCCAGATGGATGCGCGTCAGGCCGATCTTTTTCGGAGTGCCGTCCGTCTCGATATTGATGTAGCCGTTGAGGCCGATGGGCAATTCAAACTGGGTGATCTGGTAACCCTTCGGCATATCAGGGTAAAAGAAATTTTTGCGGGCGAAGCGGCTGGTCGTCTGGACCTCGCAATGGGTCGCCAGACAGGCCTTGATGGCGTACTCCACCACCTTTTTGTTCATCACCGGCAAAACCCCCGGCATGCCGAGGCAGATCGGGCAGGTGTTGGCGTTGGGCGGCCTGCCGAACTCCGTGGAGCAGGAACAGAAGATTTTCGACAGGGTTTTCAGCTGGACATGCACCTCCAGCCCTATAACCACTTCATATTTCATAGTTTTTCACTCAAAAATTACCTACACACTCAAAACAAATAAAAACACAGATTCTTCGCTAACGCTCAGAATGGCAGAGCCTGTCCTGAGCCTGCCGAAGGAAAGAATCTATGTTTTAAACTCTTGCCGATTATCAGGATTCTAAACGTCAGGGAGGGGCCAGTCAATACCGCGTTTTCAGGGACACCGGCGATAGACTCCCCCTTCTCCGAAGTGGGCCGGGGGCTTTGGTTACAGCTTTTTCAGGGGAGGGCGGACTTTGACCTTGAAGTGTCTTAAGTTTTGTCCCATTCCTTGATCATTTCAAATATAATGGCCCATGAAATTCCTTTCCATGTGCATTCAAATTTTTCCGATTACTTGAGGATAATCACACTTTATGATTCCAACAAAACTTTTTAAAACACGTTATTTGCCTGCCGTGATGGTTTTTTTTCTGTTCCTTTTCATGGGGATTGTCCAGTCAGTGTCGGCCGATGAAACCGCCGCCCGGTCAAGCTTTGAAACTATAACAAAAAATGGCGTCCTGCGCGTCGGTGTCGCTTTGTTCACGCCATGGGCTTTTAAGGGTAAAGATGGGAAGTTGATAGGCTTTGAAATGGATGTGGCCAAAAAACTGGCCAAGGATATGGGCGTCGCTCCCAAATTCATTTCCTATGACTGGAAAAAACTGATCCCTGCCCTTAAGAACGGAGAGATCGATATTATTATTGCGGGCATGTCGATTACTCCGCCACGCGCTTTGAAGGTCAATTTCAGTATGCCCTACGCCACATCCGGGGTCAGTCTGGCGACCCATTTGGAAGGTACGAAGCATATCAAGAGTATTAAAGAGCTCAACCACCCGTCCATTAAAATAGGGGTTATAGCCGAAACGGTTTCGGAAGGTCTGGCCCGGCGGGTGTTCAAAAAAGCCTCAATTGTGGTTTTTCAAAAAAGTAACGAGGCCGAAGACGCAATCGTAAGTGGGAAAATCCAGGCTTACGTGGAATCCAATCCGATTCCCCGGTTTATCGCATTGGATCATCCGGAGAAGGTGGATGTTCCTTTGTCCAAGCCTCTGCTGGCAACCCAGACGGGGTTTGCCATCAACAAAGGCGACCCGGATTTTCTCAACTTCCTGAACTCCTGGATTATTTCCCGACAAGCGGATACCTGGTTGCAATCCACTCACAATTACTGGTTTAAATCATTGAAATGGAAATAGATTTTTTTTCAACTAAATGGAATGAGCAGGAACGGTTTTATTCCCAATCGATGCTAGTTCTTTTTTTAACGTTTGGAATAATTCTTTGGGGTAATTTTATCGTTTTTGCAGACCCTTCCCTGAAAATACCCGTAGAAGAGGATTCCAAAGTTCCTTTGTCGAACAGAATTTTTGAATCGTCGGAGGAATGGCGCACTCCTAAAGAGCCAGAAAAAAATTGGCGGGAGTCAGAGGAAGATAAAATGACTCTTGAAAAAGGCCGAATCAAGAAAAAACCCTCCTCCCTCTACGACCCGATCCCCAGCCAGGACAATTGGGATCCCTATTCTTCTCCGGGCCATCCAGATACGCTTACCCGTCCGGCAAAAGTATTTGAATTTAAATTTTAATAGATCGACACCGGCGAAGCGCCGGCCAGTGTGACGCTGGACTCGGATGACTAAAGAATATCCAACACCTGTTCCGGAGGGCGGCCGAGGGCGGCTTTGCCATTGGCGAGTACGATGGGACGCTCGATCAGAATCGGGTGCAGGACCATGAAATCTATCAGGTCGTCATCCGACAGGGACGGATCGTCGAGTTCCAGTTCGGCATAGACTGCTTCCTTCTTGCGCATCAGGTCGCGCGGGGCCATCCCGAGTTGAACCAGAATTGCTTTCAATATTTCAGCCGTGGGAGGGGTTTTGAGATATTCGATAACCGTCGGCGTGACGCCGTTCTCTTTGAGCAATTCCAGAGTCTGGCGCGATTTACTGCACTTCGGATTGTGATAAATGGTTATGGACATATTAATGTTTCCTTTTTGGTTTTTTTGACAATACATTTATCAAGACTAAAAAATTTTATCACTACAACTCAAATGCTCGCTAACAAAATTTATGACATTACATATATTTGATGGCATCAAACACATGCCTTTATTATTTGTCTGGCGAGTTGCCCACAAAGAAGGGTTTGATGGAATGATCTTCGAGGCATAATGTGACCGAATCGCGGGTATGGTATTTTTCCACGAGTACCTTACAGTAGTGTCGTTTGTAATTTTCCTTGATCTGGCAGGCATTACCTTTTGAATGTAAATCGGCCAGCGCTTTTTCAAAGCAAGGGGTTGTTCGCAGGAAAATTTCGTCATCGGTTTGGTATTCAATGGCGCAATAGCGAAGTACCCAGTTGACAGGTTTCCCCGGATAAAGGCAGGTATGGAGTGCCAGGTTTCCTGAGTCAACTTTATTAACGGGATTTTCTGCTTTTAACAATTCTTCCCGCTCTCGTTTGTATTGCTCATAACTTTTATTGTTGCCGCATTTCGCAGTCGGGTTTTCTACGCATTGCTTCTGGTCATAGCTTTGCCCCGCTCCATAAAGGAATCTGTTGATGGGCTCCCCTTTGGAACTGCATCCCTGAATAAACAGAAGCGACATTATTTGAATTAAGACGATTAAAAATTTCATAACGATTGGCTCCGTGGAATCAAAAAATGCGGCTGGCCTGTGACGCTTTCTAGAGGGCTGTATACCCGCCGTCGATGGGGAGTGTGGTGCCGGTGATGAAGGCGGACTCGTCGGACGCGAGGAACAGGCAGGCTTGCGCCACTTCTTCCGGTTTGCCAAAACGTCCCAGTGGATATCCCTTTAAAAATTCTGCCATCAGTGCTTGGTCACTACGCAGTTCTTTGGTCATTTCGGTTTCGATCATGCCAGGGCAGACGGCGTTGGAGCGGATGCCTTGACCTCCGTATTCGACGGCGATGGATTTGCTGAACTGGTTGAGCGCACCCTTGGAGGCGTTGTACGCCGCGGTTTGGGGCACGGCGATCATTCCCAATATAGAACTGATGTGGATGATGCTCCCCGACCCTTGTGCGATCATTTGCGGCAGGACTTTTCGCGTTAATTGAAACACGCCGCGCATATTGATGTTGAAGGTCTGGTCCCACACGTCGTCCTCCGTTTCATGGAGAGGCGAGGGCGCAAAAATTCCGGCATTGTTGACGAGAATGTCCACCTTGCCCAACTGCTTGGCGGCGGTTTCTACCAGACGTTCTGTATCCGCCGCGCTGGTGATGTCGCCCTGGATCGCCAGTACCGCAGACCCGATTTTCTTCTGCGCCTGCTCGAGGCGGTCCTGTCGACGGCCAAAAATGACGACCCGTGCGCCTTCTTTTGCGAATAGTTGAGCGCAGGCGAGACCGATGCCCGTTCCCCCTCCGGTGATGATGGCGGTTTTGTCCTTTAATCGCATAATTTCTCCTTTTAAAGCAGGTCAACACACAGATGCTTCGCCCCTCCCCGGAGAGGGAGAGTGCTGACCGTTGTTGTCTGAGGCTGATCGTTGGGCGCAATTCATGAATTGGGTCCAGCGTTACGCTGGCGCTCAGAATGATAGATTGTACAGTAGTGTCATCCTGAGGAGCAGAAGCGACGAAGGATCTATGTTTTATATTTCGGCCCCATGAATGGGGACTAAAAGCTTTATAACTATCAAGCCCTATGTATATAATAATGGAGCTTACGAATACCAGCACAATATCGCCGTAATCATTCCAACCATCCAACGTAGAAAGGGGCCAGAGAGGGAAATCCTATGGGCAGTATGAAATATTTCTATTTTGGATTCGGCGGGTTTATCGGATTCATGTGCGGTATGCTCATCCAGATGCTCATTTACGCGGTGGAGCGCTCCGGGAACCGCGTTTTGACCCAAGCGGGTCGGGGCGATTACGGGGCGATTGGCAAGGGTTTGCTCGTGTTATACGAGGGCCTGCCGTATATGGGCATCGTGCTGGGGGTGCTGCTGGTGCGGTATATGTTCCGCAAAGATATTGAAAAACAAGGGTCTGGTAAAGGAAGCTCAGGTTCCAGTGACCGCGGATAAGTGGTTTCTCCTGCCCTGACCGGGTGCATTCATTAAAAAATGATGTAAAATAAGATGGTATTGGTCGACTAACAAACTGAGTCCTCTATGAATCGAAAATTTAACGAAAATATATTGAAAGCGCTGGAAACTTCCCAGGGTGCCCTGAAGGTTTGCAAACAGGCTATGGAAGATGCCAACGATGAAACCTGCCGCGCCATGTACTCCGCTATCATCCGAGATTGCGAAAAACATGTGAAGATGCTGAAGGGCGAAATCGACCTCCACAAAGTTCAGAAGAAATGGGATTGAGCGGGTGAGGATTTTAATCGTCGAAGACGAGAAAAAGGTGGCCGGCTTCATCAAAAAAGGCCTGGAGGAAGAGACCTACGCCGTCGATGTTGCCTACGACGGCGAAGAGGGGTTTCATCTCGCGGCGATGAACGATTACGACATGATCATCCTGGACTGGATGCTTCCAAAGATGGACGGGTTGGAAGTGCTGTCCCGCCTCCGGGATAAAAAGGTGAGTACGCCGATCCTGTTGCTGACTGCCAAAGACGCGGTGGATGACAAGGTCACCGGCCTGAACAAGGGCGCCGACGATTACCTGACCAAGCCGTTTGCCTTTTCAGAATTGCTGGCCCGCATTCGGTCGCTGTTGCGTCGCGGTCAGGCGGAAACCCAAACGGAGTTGAAAGTGGGTGATCTGATTCTGGATATGGTCAGCCACAAGGTGAGCCGTGGTGGCGAGGAGATCGAGCTCACCGGAAAAGAATACAGCCTGCTCGAATATTTCATGCGCAACGAGGGCAAGGTGCTGACGCGCACCATGATTGCCGAACATGTCTGGGATTATAACTTCGATACGTTCACCAACGTCATCGACGTTTACGTCAATCATTTGAGGAAAAAAATCGATAAGAAATATCCGGCCAAGCTTCTCCACACCTTGAGAGGCGTCGGCTATGTCATGAGGACTTAGGAATTATGATTTTCAATTCCATCCGCTCCAGACTGACAGCCTGGCATGTCGCGGTTCTTGGATTTTTTCTGATCCTGTTCAGTGTTCTACTCTATGCGTTTCTTTCCAAACGACTGCACGAAAGCATCGACAATTCGCTGAAGGTGTCGGCCAGTGTGGTTAAAAAAGCGGCGCTGATCGATTATTCAAGGACTCCCTTGCCGGGACTGGATTTGTTTTTCGATCAGTTTCTGGGTTACAGCAATATCAATAAATTTTACAGGATTTATGACGGGTCGGGGAATGTCGATTCCCGGTCGAAAGGTATTGATGCGTCCAAGTTTCCTTTGACGCAGGATTCCTATTCGCGCGCCACGAAAGGTGAAATCACCTACGAGACGTTTACTTTGGCTCCCAAGCATCATATTCGCGTTATCACGATGCCGGTGATCCGGAGCGATAATCTGGTTAACCTCATCCAAGTCGGAACTTCTCTGAAAGGGGTTGAGGATACACTAAAGAATCTGAGGATTTTTCTGTTCGCCGCCATACCGGGGGTTTTGATTCTGAGTACGCTGGGCGGACGATTCATGGCCGCCCGCGCCTTGAAACCCGTTGCAGAAATCACGCAGACAGCGCAGAATATCGCGCATGGGGCCGACCTCAGCCAGCGCATCCCGATGCCCGAGGTTCAGGATGAAATCGGCAACCTTGCCAACACGTTCAACGAAATGATGGACCGGCTGGAAAAGTCGTTTGCTCAGATGCGTCAATTCAGCAGTGATGCCTCGCACGAACTCCGCACGCCGCTGACCGTTCTGAAGGGGCAAAGTGAGTTGGTGTTGGGCAAACCCCGCTCCAAGCAGGAATATCAGGAGGTGCTGTCCAGCAATCTGGAAGAGATCAATTACATGTCGCGCATTCTTCAGGATTTGTTAACCCTGTCGAAAGGCGATGAGGGCGAAGTTTCTCTGGAGAAGGAACCGGTTGAGCTGGGCAATATCATCGAAGAGGTCAGTCGCCAGGGTGAAATTCTGGCCAATGAAAAAGACGTTAAAATCACTTTGGCCTATCTGGAGCCGGTGACGATTTTAGGAGATGCGCATCGGCTCAAACAAATGGTATGGATTTTGATCCACAACGCCATCAAATTCACACCCGGCGGCGGGGAGATCAAGATCACCCTTCAAGATCTGGATGACACCGTGTACTTCACTATCAAGGACACGGGCATTGGAATTCCCGAACAGGACCTGCCGAAAATTTTCGACCGGTTTTACCGAGTCGACAAAGCACGCTCCCGGCAGGAGGGCGGCAGTGGTCTCGGGCTTGCTATCTGCAAATATATCGTGGACCGCCATCATGGAACCATCGATGTGGAAAGCAAGCTGGGGGAGGGAGCTAAATTCAAAGTCCGTTTCCCCAAACACCAGGTCGCCGAACAGAAAATAGCATAGTCCTTATTATCCCCCGTCCAATCCCCGAGTTTTCTGATTACCGGAAGACCTGAGGGTTTCTTCGGAGTGAATCCCGGTGTCCTTTTTCATTTAGATACTTCAAGGAAAATTATTTGATGTTTTTTCGGGCAAACGATCTTAAACTATTTCAGGAGGGTTATTGGTTTTTACCCAATATTACCGATTTATAGATTGCAAGAGGGTGAAGGATGCAGCTTAAAACGCCCCTGGGCAAGGTTCTGGTATTTGGTGAAGTGCTGTTTGACAAGTTCCCGAATCGGACAAGTTTAGGTGGCGCTCCGTTCAATTACGCGTTCCATCTGCATCACTTGGGAATCCCCGTCCGTTTGATCAGCCGGGTTGGAGAGGATGAACCGGGACGGGAGATTTTGGACCGTTTGCAGAAAGTCGGTCTTTTCGCAGAGGGTGTTCAGGTGGATACCATCCACCCCACCGGTGAGGTGAAAGTTACCTTGAACGACCGGGGTGTTCCCGAATTCAATATTCTCCCGGAGCGGGCGTATGATTATATCGAGTTCGACTCCTGCATCGAGACACTGACCCGTGAAGAAATTTCCCTGGTCTATTTTGGAACCCTGGCCCAACGCTTTTCTACTTCTGCGGAAACCCTGGATAAAATCTGCAAAGTTCTTGTTTCCCGGTCGACCTTTGTGCTGGATATCAACCTTCGTTCCCCTTTTTATACCCCAGAGGTTATTCAGAGCTCTCTTCAGAATTGCGGTATTCTAAAAATCAATGAAGACGAGTTGGCCACTATTAAAGAAACGTTGCGCATCGATTCGTCTGCCGAGAACTTGCCCCGGTATTTGCTCGACACGTACAAATTGGATTTCCTTTGCGTGACCAAGGGAGAAGAGGGCAGTGAACTGTATGAGGCGGGCAATAACATTTCGTTTTATTGTCCAGCCCTGCCCCCGAAAAAAGTTGTGGATACCGTTGGCGCGGGGGACGCTTTTTGCGCTATGCTGACCGCCGGTTACCTGGCTGGGTGGCCCAAGCAGACCCTGATCGAAAAAGCTACGGAATTTGCATCCCGCATTTGTGAAATTCCCGGCGCTCTCCCGGAGAACCGGGAGTTTTATAAACCTTATCGGTGCGTTTAATGGCTGACTCTGAAAAAGGATTGTACATCCTATTATTCAGTATTCATGGGTTGGTCCGATCCCAAAATATCGAGATGGGGCGCAATGCCGATACCGGTGGCCAGGTTACGTACGTCCTTGAATTGGCCGAGCAGTTGAGCCTTCGTCCGGAAGTTGAGCGGGTGGATCTGTTTACCCGGCAGATCCGCGACAAACAGTTTTCCGAGGATTATTCCCAGCCCATTGAGCCTATTTCCGAAAAAGCGCGGATCGTCCGGATTCCCTGTGGTGGTGGTCGGTATATCCGCAAGGAATTGTTGTGGCCTCATCTTGATGAGTTCATCGACAAAACCCTAAAATTCATCAAACGCGAGGACCTTGACCCCTACCTCGTCCACGGACACTATGCCGATGCCGGTTATGTGGCGATGCACCTGGCTTCCCTGTTCGGTGTTCCCTTTGTGTTTACAGGGCATTCTCTGGGCAAGGTGAAGCAGGAAAAGTTGTTGGAGGAAGGCTTGAATCAGGAAGAGATCAACCGGAAGTATCACATGGAGGACAGGATCCATACGGAAGACAACATTGTGGGCTGTGCCGATCTGGTAGTGGCCAGCACTCAGCAAGAGGTAAAGAACCAGTACGGTAAATACGAGCATTATTCGGTCCCGCGCTATTTGGTGAATCCTCCCGGACTCGATATCAAGCGGTTTTCTCCCTACTATGACGAAGAGCATACGGATGATATGGCCAAGCAGGCCAGGGATACCTTGCAGGTTGAATTGAACCGGTTTTTTATCACACCGGATAAACCGCTTATTCTGTCACTGTCACGTCCTGATAAAAGAAAAAACGTGGCCTCGCTGATTCAAGCCTACGGGGAGAGCAAGGAATTGCAGGCCATCGCTAACTTGGCGGTGTTTCTGGGGATCCGCAAGGATATTCTGAGTATGGAGGAAAACGAGCGTGATGTTTTAATCGAAACCCTTCTTTTGATGGACAAGTACGATCTTTATGGCAAAATCGCCATCCCCAAAAAACACGATTTTACCCACGAGGTGCCGGAGTTATACTGCATCGCCGCTTCCCGGCGCGGGGTGTTTGTGAACCCGGCGTTGACCGAGCCATTCGGATTAACGCTTCTGGAATCGGGGGCCTGCGGACTTCCCATTGTAGCAACGAAAGATGGAGGTCCGGAGGATATCATTAAAAACTGCAACAACGGAATTCTGGTCGATGTCTCCGACCCGGTTAATATCAGCCAGGCGGTCAAGAAAATTCTGATCGACGAGGAATTGTGGAAAACCTATTCCCGCAACGGGATCGATAAAGTGCGCTCTTACTATACCTGGTCCGCTCATATCGACCGTTACCTGGAAAAAATTATCGACTTAAAAAGCCATAGTATTGAAAAACAGCTGTCGATCCCCGGAACCGGTCCGGTGGCCCGCAGGATGATCCATCTCAACAAAATAATCATCTGCGACATCGACAATACCCTTACCGGAGATCCGGAATCGCTCAAAGAGCTGATAGCTTTGCTCAAAAAAAACAGCCGTCATATCGGTTTTGGCGTGGCGACGGGGCGCTCTATTGACTCGGCTCTGGAGCATCTGGCCGAAAACGGCATCCCCATTCCGGATGTGATTGTCACTTCCGTGGGAACTGAAATATATTACCAAAACCGGAATAATCGGGACAACGGCTGGTCCAGGCATATCCGCCAGAAGTGGGACAAGGAAACCATCCGGCGGTTGATGGCGACCCTGCCGTTTGTAAAAAAACAGGATCCGGAAACGGAGCGGGAATTTAAAATAAGTTATTATATGGAACCCAGTAAGGACCATCTGGCTCAGATTCATGATCTGTTGACGCGAAACCGGTGCCGGTACCAGTTGATCTATTCGCACCAGAAGTACCTGGATCTGCTTCCGCAAAGAGCATCCAAGGGAAAAGCAATCCGTTATCTGAGTTACAAATGGGAGATCCCTCTCGAAAACTTTCTGGTGGCGGGTGACTCCGGCAACGATGAGGAAATGTTGCGAGGGGAACCGCATGGCGTGGTGGTCGGCAATTTCAGCAAGGAAATGGATGTGCTTCGCGGCAAGCGCCGCGTGTATTTTTCCCCCCGCAAATATGCCGGTGGGGTGATCGATGGAATGTCTCATTATAAATTTTTGGAGAGTTAGATTGGAAAAGAAAACCACATTGTCTTCCCTGATGACGAAAGAAGAAGCCCGGTGTCTCAGGGAATTTTTTTATGAGTTGAATCTCCGGCCGGCAAAACACCTGCTTCGCAATGAAATCGTCCTGCAGTTTTCTCAATTTCTGGACCAGCGGAATTCCGGGAAAACCGATCCTGATAATTTTCCCACCCTGAAAGATTTTTTTTCCAAGACTCAGGAGGTGTTGTTGCTGAAAGAGGACGTAGTGCTCCTTCATCGAATCCAGGCGGCGCAATATCATTTTTACCGGATTCATAATATGGAAGACCGCGTGGATGAACTGACGCCGGAAGAGTTTCTGGATTATCGGGAAATTGTGGCGGATCGTGCCTATATTCCCCCCGAAAAAAAACTGCTGATCGATTTCCAGCCGTTTTACAGTACAGGACCTGAAATTCCAGAACCCAAAAAGATCGGCTCCGGTCATCGATATTTGAACAGCTACATGGCTGGCAAACTACAGGACGATCCGAAGAACTGGCAGGTTTTTCTCTGCGAATTTCTGAAAATCCATAGTATGAACAACGATCAGATACTGGTGGATGGAGAAATCATCGATGGTCCGAAGGCATTAATGGAAGCGCTTCAAAAAGCCATCGCTTCTCTGGAACTATTGGATGAGAAAGCGCCGATCGGTGAAGCCCGCGCCACTCTGAGCAGTCTGGGGATACGAGAGGGTTTCGGGGATACTGTCGAGCGGACTCTGACTCACCTGCAATTGCTCTCTAAACTTTTTGAATCGCCCAGTGCGGATTACCTCGATGAATTTCTCAGTGCCATTCCACTGATATCCCGTATCGCAGTGATCTCGCCGCATGGATGGTTCGGGCAGGATCATGTGTTGGGTCGCCCCGACACCGGCGGCCAGGTGGTTTATATTCTCGATCAGGTGAAGGCGCTGGAAGCTTTTCTGAAAAATTCGCTCGCTTCCGCCGGAATTTCAGTGCTACCCAAAATCATAGTGGTGACCCGCCTCATTCCCGAAAATGAAGGTACGACCAGCAATCAGCGTCTCGAAAAAATCAACGGGACGGATAATTGCTGGATTTTGCGCGTCCCTTTCAAGGATGAGGATCAGAATGTCGTTCCCCACTGGCTCTCACGGTTTCAGGTGTGGCCGTTTCTGGAGCAGTTCGCGCTGGATACGAAAAGCGAATTGTTGGCGGAATTCGGAGGCAAGCCGGATATGATTATCGGAAATTATTCGGATGGCAATCTGGTGGCGTCTCTACTGGCACCCTGGTTTCAGGTGATTCAGTGCAATATTGCTCATGCGCTGGAAAAGCCCAAGTATCTGTTCTCCGCCCTGTACTGGCAGGATATGGAAAGGGATTACAACTTCTCACTGCAATTCACCGCTGATCTGATTGCTATGAACAAGGCGGACGTTATTATTTCCAGCACCGCGCAGGAAATCGCGGGTACGAAAACCAGTATGGGGCAATACGAATCCTACTGCCTGTTTTCCATGCCGGAGTTGTACAAGGTGACCGATGGCGTCAACCTGCTTCATCCCAAATTCAACGTGGTTTCTCCCGGAGTCGATGAGTCCATTTATTTCCCATACACTGACACGGCACGGCGGCTCAAAAATCAGACGAAAAAATTGAACCAGCGGTTATTCTTTAAAAAGGGAGACGATATTTTTGGAGAGCTGGACGATCCGGATAAAACTCCCATTTTCACCATGGCGAGGCTGGATAAAATCAAAAATCTGACTGGACTGGTGGAAAGTTTTGGCCAAAGCAAGGAACTTCAGGACAGGACCAATTTGATTGTCGTGACCCATACGATTCGGGAGGAGAGGGTGACGGGCGAAGAGGAATTGTCCGAATTGAAAAAAATGTATCAGTTGATCGAAGAGTATGGACTCCGGAACAAAATCCGCTGGGTCGAAAACTCATCGCGGCAGGATGGCGCGGAGTCGTATCGGGTTATTGCCGACCGAAGAGGGGTGTTTGTGCAACCTGCATTGTTCGAGGCGTTCGGGCTGACGGTTCTGGAAGGGATGGCCAGCGGCCTGCCGGTATTCGCGACCCAGTTCGGCGGACCGCAGGAAATCATTGAGGACGATAAAAACGGTTATCTGATCAATCCCACTCAGCCGGAGCTTATCAGCCAACCCATTCTGGATTTCCTGTTACGGTGCGAACAAGCCCCTTCCTGTTGGGAAACGCTGGGCGGCCAGGCCATCGTTCGCGTCAAAGAGCGCTTCACCTGGGACTTGTACTCGGAGAAATTGATCAAAGCCGCCAAGCTGTACGGATTTTGGAATTATGCAGTGCTCGGGGATGAAAAGAAGGAAGTGGACCGATACTGCAATCTGCTGTTCCACATGGTGTTTAAAAGCCGTGCTCAGAAACTGCTCGGGGATTAGGGCAGGGTTCTATTTGATCCAGACCAGAGGCCGGTAAATCCACGCTTTGTCCCCCCAGGCGTCCACAACCTGCACCCAGTTGTCCTTGATCTTGAGGACTTTCATGGAAAAATATTTTTCTCCAGGCATCCCTTTAACCTTTTTATATTTGGTGCCGGGGCCACTGCGTAAATTGGTTGCATCTTTTTTGATGACGGCGCATTTGTACGATTTGGTGGTGAGTCTTCTGTGCACCCAGTAGATGTCGCCGTCCAGATCCTTCACCCGTAACCACTCGCCTTTTTTACCCAACTGCTGAAACGGCATGTACCGAAACACTTCCCATATTTTTTCGTAGTTGAGTCCGGGGCCCTGCCGCAGATTGGCCTGGCGATCTTTGATGCATAAGGCATCGGCCGGTGAAGTCCATAGTACGGTTAGGCCGAAGCAGATTGAAATCAAAAAAAGGAAGAACGTATTCTGAGATTTAGGGTTCGTACGGCTCATGGGTAAATTTTGGATTGAGGTGAATTTATAACTGTTTGCAGACAAGGGACTTGCTATAGTATGCCGCAAGATCAATTTTGATTCGCTCAGGGGTGCGCTATAAATAATTGAAAAAATTGAGGTTGTTTATTCAGAGCGCGGGTGGGTCAACCCCCGAAAAGCTCCCGAATGACCCCGTCAGACTAACATGGAAATTTCTCGATTACAAATGAGTGGGATTTTTACAGCGGCAAAAATTAATCCTCAGGGTTCTGAATGCTGATCTTTCTTACCGTTCTACAGTTTATTTTCATTATTGCGATCGTGGTCTATTTAACGATCAATACCTGGTTTCTGGTCAAGGTCGAGCCTGCGGCCGGCCCCCTGCCCGTGTGTCCTTTTGTTTCGGTTTGTGTCCCGGCACGCAACGAGGAACGGGATATCGAAGCCTGTCTCACCTCGTTGCTGAACCAGAACTATCCTCACTTTGAAGTGATCGTGGTCGATGACAACTCTACCGATAACACGCCGCGTATTATTAAATCGTTGCAGGAACGGCATGCCAATTTGATCGCCATTCAAGGTGCGGCATTGCCTGCCGATTGGTACGGTAAACCCTTCGCCCTGAATCAGGCCACACACAAGGCGCGGGGCGAACTACTCCTGTTCACCGATGCCGACCCCGTGTTCCAGCGGTACGCCTTGACGACTGCAGTTCACCTCATGCAGAAACAGCAGTTGGACATGATCTCCCTTCTGCCCGGCGCCGAGTTTGGTTCGTTCTGGGAACGAGTGGTGCAACCGGTCATTTTCGCGTTCATCGCGGCCCTCACGCGATTCAAAAAAGTGAATGATCCGGAATCACCGGACGCCATGGGTGTCGGCGCTTTTATCATGCTACGGAGGGAAGTGTATGACTGGGTGGGAGGCCATGAACCGCTCAAGCAGGCCATTCTGGAGGATATCGGCATGGCGCGTCTGGTGAAACAATCCGGAGCCCACATCATGATTGCCGACGCCCGGAAAATTTATACCATCCGCATGTACCATTCGTTCCAGGAAATATGGATCGGTTGGCGCAAAAATGTTTTCCTGGCGATGAAAAAATCGATATTCAAAACGTTTTATTATATCCTTTGCGTATTGGGATTCGTGGTGACTCCGTGGCTCATGGTAGGGGTTCACCTGTGGGTGGGGTCGGGCCCGGGATGGCAGGCAATGGCCCTGGCCGGGCTGGGGCTGGTGTTGATTACGAAATGGGCTCTATGCCATGAACTGAACCTGGAAAAGTATTATGCTCTGCTGTTTCCTTTGGGAGCTCTGGTCATGGCCGCCATCATGATCAATTCGATGATCCATGTATTGGTCCGCGGTAGAGCCGAATGGCGCGGACGAACTTATTCACAACCGGAAAGGTAACAGAATGGAAATTTGGGCAAAACGTTTTACCAAGATGGCGTTGATTTATCTGGCACTTGGAGTAGTGATGGGAGTGGTGATCGGCACTCAGCCGGAGTGGAGCGAACGATTGCGCTTCGTTCATATTCACCTGAACCTGCTGGGATTCATGACCATGTTTATCGCCGGGGTGGCGTACCATGTGCTTCCCCGTTTCAACTCCCGCCCCGTTCCCTGGCCGGGCGGCGTTAAGTATCATTTCATATTGCACAACACCGGTTTGCTGGGCATGGCCTCGACTCATCTTGCCGGAGGATTGTGGTCCGGCGGAATCCTGCACGCCGCATTTGTCGGATTCGCCTTGATGACCGGGGCAGGGCTGTTGATCATGGCTGGCAATCTGTATTTTGTACTGGCTCCGGCAAAGGAGGAGGAATGAAAGGAGATGCAACAAGACTCCTTTAAAGAATTCGTGCTGGACCAGTTGGCGGGAATGATGCCTGTCACCTGCCGCGCGATGTTTGGCGGATTCGGGTTGTACCAACGCGACGCATTCTTCGGCATTCTGCATAAAGGACGTCTGTACTTCAAAACCGATGACCACACCCGTCCTGCTTATGAAGCATACAGCATGAAACCGTTTCAACCCTCGGACAAACAGACGCTCAAAAATTACTACGAAGTCCCACCGGACATACTTGAAAATGAAGAGGAACTCATTCTCTGGGCTCGTGATGCGGTGCAGGTTGGCAGAGGTATAAAGTGAGCTCTGGAAACGGAGTATGGCAACTCTACGTCAGGGGATAGTACCTTATTTAGGGTGTTTATTTATAGGGAAATTGTGGTTTTTTAGCCATAAAATAAGGGCGGTTTTATCCTACCTATGGTAGGATACGCGTGCGAAAGAGGGGTGGTAGTGGTCACGGCAATCCGGAAAGTGGGGCCCAGGCAGGGTCTTTGCGGGGATGGGGCCAGTAATCGCCTGATAGACAACTGGGGAAAGCGATTTCGGTACCCTATGGAACGCATTCCCGCTGAATCTGAGGAGCGCGATTGGTATGTCTCTAGGTAAAGTTAAGTGGTTCAACGAAAGCAAAGGGTATGGTTTTATTGAGTCCGAAGATGGCGAAGATGTGTTTGTACACTTCTCGGAAATCCAATCGGAAGGATTCAAAACGCTGAAAGAGGGCCAGGAGGTCGAATTCGAAAAGACCGAGGGGAAAAAAGGTCCGCAAGCCTCGAACGTAGTTCCAAAATAACCTCACGTATTCAAATACCCGGCGGAGCCCCCACCTCCGCCGGGTTTTTTGTGCCCGCTCATCCGCCTCTCATGCCCTAAAAAAACTTGGGAAAATCGAATCACCTGTGGTAAAAAGAGGCCGTAAAACGAGATGGCTTTGAATCCATCCGCCCGAATGAACGGGCTGTCCCAACAGCGGTGATTGGAGCATTCGATTCGATATGAACCGACCATCCTCAGGGATGGTTTTTTTGTAGGGAAGGGCAACGGTCCGGCGGAGGTCTTTGAAGACCGTCTTACGAAAAATCTGGGAATGCGGTTTTGGGTTTTGTCTCGAGCGTTTTCCCGCTCATTTTAAGGAGCGCGACAAGCTATGTCAGTAGGAAAAGTAAAGTGGTTCAACGACAGCAAAGGATATGGATTTATTGAAGGTGAAGATGGCGAAGATGTTTTCGTTCACTTCTCAGAAATTCAATCGGAAGGATTCAAAACCCTGACGGAAGGCCAGACGGTCGAGTTTGAAAAGACTGATGGGCAAAAAGGCCCGCAAGCCTCCAACGTCGTTCCCAAGTAAAACCGCGAATACCGAAAACCCCGGCCGGGCTTCCCGCCCCGCCGGGGTTTTTTTGTGCCTGCGGCACACGCAGTTTTATCCACCGATGAACACAGATAAACACCGATAAAATCGAAAAGAAGCAGGGAAAACATTTCCAGCGGAGGTACTCCGCCTCCCTCTTCTTGAAGGGGACCGGGGGGATTTGTCACCGCAGAGGGTACAGAGCCCACAGAGAAGCCCGTAAAGGAGTCATGCATGTTGCATAAGTGTTTGCCCCTTTGAAAACTGAGTTTGATGTGGGTACAATCGCTAATATATAAATTTTTTGTTTGGAGGCGCACATGATTTTAAAGAAATTAGGCTTTGTCCTATCAGCAGGTATCCTTCTTATCTTTTGGGCGGGAAGTGTGCACGCTGTCCAGGGCCAGTGGGTCGGGTTTATGTCTCTGTTTCCCAAGCCTGGCATTGTTTTGTCCCAACTGGACAAACAAAAACTCTCCGAACACATCCAGCAGGCTTCCGGAAACTTTTCCAACGATTTCACTCCTGAGAAAGGCGCAGTTGAGACCATCCAGTTTCACAAGACCGTTTCTTATACGCTCAATGGCCAGCCGGTGTCACGCAAGCCGATAGGAATGATCCGGGTGGAATCCCTGAACCGCCAGACCATCGAAAAAATCATTCGGGAGGTGTCGGGTGAGTTGAACACCTATTTTGAAATCGAAACCCAATTCGGCGTGACGGGCCAGTTGAATTACACGGATACCGCCACGCTCCAGCGGCTGAAAGACCAGGCGCCGACGCGCGGCACAGGACGAGACCAGCCCAACGCCGTCGTGCTCCCCCTGTCGAAGACCGCCGAATGGTGGGGGCTCCCTCAGGAAAAACGGGAGCAGTATTTTTTCAAGCATCCGGAAGTGTTCAGCCCGCAGCAACTCGGCCATAACGCCATAGGCTTCAAGTACATCAACAAAGTTTTCCGCAAACTGTACCACTCCCGATTCATGGGCGGCGATCAGGACTTCATCACCTACTTTGAGTTTGCCGATGCTGACGCGGAGACTTTCGACCAACTGCTCGGTGGATTGCGGGACGTCGCCCTCAACCCGGAATGGAAGTTTGTGATTGAGAAGCCCCTGTTCCAGGGCCGGAGAGTGCAATCTCCGGAAGGGATGTTTTGAAATATGCAGTCAGGAAAAATTTTTACCGCAGAGGGCTTAGAGAAAACCCAGATCCTTCGCTAACGCTCAGGATGACAAATTGAGTAATAACTGTCATTCTGAGGAGCCATCGGCGACGAAGAATCTGGGTTTTAGTTGCTAGCGGAGGTACTCCGCCTCCCTCTTGTAAAAATTGTCCTGAGCTTGTCGAAGGAGGGGGTTAGGGGGATTCCTCCTTAATGTCACCCTGAGCCTGTCGAAGGCAACACCACTAAAACCATATATTCTTAGCCACCTGCGTTTGCTCAAAATGACAGTTCCGGTCCTTGTGTAGTATTATTGAATCATAACAAATCTAGCCAGAATAGTTTTAAAAGATTGTAAGAATGCTCTGGATGACCTTTATGATGAACCCAAGGGGATAAAATGGCGATTAATATGGGTAGCTACCATAACCTTACTTCGTTCCGTGGGGCATGTTTTAGACAAGGTTGATTCAGGGATAAGTACTGAAATGAAAAAAGTCATATCTGAATGGTGGAAAGCCATAAAAACATCAAAACCAACACCAGAGATTTTTTGGGGATTTATTGAGGATGATCGAAACTTAATTTTGAAGGAATATAGATTTCGAGCCGGAGTGAATGTAACCATTAATGTGCCCACAGTGGTTTTAAATAAAAAATTTGAGCAGATAGGACAAATTGGTGAAGGGACAGTTGAATATGATTATAAAATTACCGATGGTCCTTTTAAAGGTAAAGATCAGAGAGATATAGTGAAGGAAGCGATAGAATGGTGGGAAAACCAACTTTCTCTAATTGATACCCGAGTTGCGGCATTAAAAAATAAAAGTTTGGATATTGATTAACCTTTCCGCTTGGCTTCCTGCCAGTAGTGTTCGAGTGTGTCAAGGGGAGTATCTTTGAGGGCTTTGCCGGATTGTTCGACTTGCGCTTCGATGTATTGGAAGCGTTGGATGAACTTGTTGTTGGTGCCGCGTAACGCTTCTTCGGCATCGATCTTTTTGTGCCGCGCGATGTTCACCAGCACGAACAGGATGTCGCCCAGTTCGTCGGTGATGTTTTCATCTTTACCACTCAGCACCGCTTCCTTGAACTCGGCGACTTCTTCATCGAGTTTGGCGAACACGTCTTTGATCTCTTGCCAGTCGAAACCGTGCTTGGCGGCTTTTTTGGTGAGTTTTTGCGCGCGGGCGAGGGACGGCAGGTTTTTCGGTACGCTGTCGAGTACTGACTTGTGGTCCCGGTTGGCCTTCTCGCTGATCTTGATGTGCTCCCATTGATTGATCACCGCATCCGGTGTGTCTGCTTTACTATCTTCAAATACATGCGGGTGACGCCGTACCATTTTTTCGGCGAGGTTGTCGATCACTCCGGTGATATCGAACTCTTTCTGATTCTCGGAAATCTTGGCGTGAAACAGAACCTGATACAGCAGGTCGCCCAACTCATCTTTGATCTTTTCCGGCTGGTTGCTGTCGAGCGCTTCCAATGTTTCGTAAGCCTCTTCGACGAGATAGGGTTTTAACGATTCGCGCGTCTGCACGCGGTCCCACGGGCACCCGTTTTCGCTCATCAGGGTATTGACGATATCGATTAGTTTTTTGAATGCCGTGTCAGGGGTGTGGCTCATATTAGGTTGCTTTCTCCGGTTCCGGGATGAATTCGATGATGACTGAGTCGGCTAAAAATAGACCCTCGCGGGTCAAGTAGATTTGTCCATTGGATGTCTCCAGTAATTCCATTTTCTCCAGGCGTTCCACAGTTTCACCAAAGGCCTCGTGAAACGAGATGCCGAATTGCTTTTCAAAGGTGGTTAAATTGAGTCCTTGGCTGAGACGGAGTCCGAGCATCACCGCCTCGCCCATGCGTTGACGCCGGTCGGGTGTTTCACGCGACTCCACCGCGGCCTTGGATTTGTTGATCTGTGTGATGTAGCGGGCGGGCAGGTTGGTGTTTTTAGTGCGGTCGCCATTGAAGAAAGATGAGGCTCCCGCGCCGAGCCCGATGTACTCGCCGTCCACCCAGTAATTGAGATTGTGCCGGCTTTGCTTTCCCGGTTTTGCGTAATTGGAAATTTCGTAGTGTTCGTATCCGGCACCGGTGAGGGTGTCGATGGTGATCTCAAACAGTTCCCGCTGGAAATCGTCCGGCGGCATCTTCAGTTGGCCCTGTGATTGTTGTTTGTAGAAGACGGTATCCGGCTCAATGGTCAGGTTGTAGGCGGAGATATGATCCGGCTCCAAGTCGATGGCCTTTTGCAGATTATCCCGCCATCGTTCGACTGTTTGGCCCGGCAGAGCAAACATGAGATCGAGCGACAGGTTATCGAATCCGGCTTGGCGCGCCCGCTCCACAGTGAGGTACACCTCGTCGACGCTGTGCACCCGCTCCAGCCGTTTCAGCTCTTCCGGATCGAATGACTGCACCCCGATGCTGAGGCGGTTGAATCCGGCTTCGCGCAATTGGGTCAGATCGGTTTGCGGGATGGTGGCCGGATTGGCCTCGCAGGTGATTTCCGCTTGCGGGTCGACCTGGAAATGCTGGTGGCAGGCCTCAAGAATACGGGCGAGGTCGGCGAAGGGCAGGGTGGTGGGGGTGCCGCCGCCGAAAAAGATCGTATCGACCCGCCGATCCCGCGCCTCTTTTGCCCCCTGCTCCATTTCGTTGAGCAGGGCCCGGACGTAGGACTCCATCTCCGCCTCGTTGATGTTGTGGGAGTTGAAGTCGCAGTAGCCGCATTTGTGCAGGCAATAGGGAATGTGAAGATACAAACCGATAGAGTTCATTGATATCCGTGCTTGGTTTATGGTCCGTCCTATAATACAATTTACCCAGTCATGCGAAACGATTCGCCCACCTTCAAAAGAAGTGAACAATAGCATTCTAGCCTCAGAGAGCACAGTATTCAAATCGGGTTACGCGAGCCTTATTGGCAAGCCCAACGTGGGGAAATCGACCCTGCTGAACCATCTGGTATCGAGCAAATTGGCGGCGATTTCCCGGCGGCCCCAGACCACTCGCAACAAGATCACCGGTATCTGTCACCTGCCCGGTGGGCAGATCATCCTGATGGACACCCCCGGTATCCACGAATCCACCAGCAAACTCAACCAGGCGATGGTGCATGCCTCGATGAGCACCTACGGGGATGTCGACGTCATCCTGTTCATGGTCGACGCCAAGCAGAAGTTTCAACCGGAAGACGAGTTTGTGCTGGATTCATTGAAACATGTGAAAACCCCGATTTTCCTGGTGATCAACAAGATCGACCTGATCCCCAAGCCAGAAGTATTGGGATTGATGGCCGAGCTGAAAAGCCGTGCGCCGTTTACCGACATCATCCCTATTTCCGCCTTAAAAGAGGACGGGCTCGATCTCCTGAAAGAGATCCTGCTCAAGCATCTGCCGGAGGGACCGCAATATTTTCCCGAGGACATGATCACCGACTGCCCGGAAGAGTTTCTGGTGGCCGAGATCATCCGGGAGAAGATCATCCGGCTCACCCACCTGGAAGTGCCCTATGCCGTGGCGGTGATGATCGAGAGCATGCGCGAGGGCAAAAAGGGAGTGATGGTCATTGATGCGGCCATTTATGTTGAAAAAGCATCGCAAAAGAAGATCATCATCGGCGAAAAAGGGTCCCTGCTCAAGAAGGTTGGGAGCCAGGCGCGGGTAGAAATTGAGAAACGTTTGGGCAGTAAAGTGTATCTAAACAGTTTTGTTAAGATTAAAGAACGCTGGCGGGAAAGTGCACGCTATTTGAAGGAATTCGGATATACCCATGGTAACCATTAAAACCGACGAAGAAATTGAATTGATGCGCATCTCCGGCAAGCTGGCGGCGGAGGTGCTGTTGATGATCGCCCCGTATATCCAGCCGGGAGTGACGACCAACGAACTCAATGACCGGTGCCATGATTTTATCATCAAGAACGGGGCCATTCCAGCGCCTCTGAACTACCGCGGCTTTCCAAAGAGTATCTGTACCTCGGTGAACGACGAAATTTGTCATGGGATTCCCTCGGAGCGTAAACTGCGCAATGGCGATATGGTGAATCTGGACATCACGACGATTGTTGACGGATTTCACGGCGACACCAACCAGTCATTTTTCGTTGGCTCGCCCCGCAAGAAAGCTCAGAAACTGGTGGAAGCCACCCGGGAGTCTCTCCAAAAGGCCATCGCCATTGTCCGACCGGGAGCGCGGCTGGGGGATATCGGTGCCACGATTCAACAGTATGTGGAACCAAAAGGCTATTCCGTGGTGCGAGAGTTCTGTGGTCACGGCATCGGACGCAATTTTCACGAGGACCCGCAGGTCCTGCATTATGGTAAATTCGGGCAAGGCTTGGAGCTGAAGAAGGGGATGACTTTCACCATCGAGCCCATGATCAACCTGGGCAAGCCCGACCTCCGGATTCTGGAGGATAACTGGACCGCCGTCACCCAGGACGGAAGCCTGTCCGCCCAGTACGAGCACACCATCCTGGTCACCAACGACGGCCATGAGGTACTCACCCGCATCGAAGGCAAAACCGTTTTTTGAACGAAAAACCTGCAGAAATGAGAGCCATCCCTTTTAATCAAATATTTATATCAGCCCTAAAACCATTTAAATTAATATTGACAATCATTATCAATTAGATTAAGTTCTTGTTATATTTCAATATGGAGGAGGCGACTCATGAAAGGCGACAAAAATATAATTGAAGCGTTGAATGAAATGTTGACGGCGGAACTGACCGCTATCAATGTCTATTACCTGCATTATAAGATGCAGGAGGACTGGGGCTATCACAAGCTGGCGGAGCATGCCCGGGAAGAGTCAATGGGAGAAATGAAGCATGCGGACCAGCTCATTGAGCGTGTCTTGTACTTGGATGGGCTACCGAACATGGCGCGCTATGACGAGATCCTGGTAGGCGGCAACTGCGAAGATCAACTCAAAAACCAGTACAAGCTTGAAACCGCTCACGTTGAGCGGCTGAAAAAGCATATCCAGTTGTGCCATGAGAAAAAGGACTTTGGAACCAAAGAGTTACTGGACGGCATCTTGAAAGAAACGGAAGACTCCTGTGATTGGCTGGAGACTCAGTTCCAGCGAATCAAGGATATCGGCATTGAAAACTATCTTGCAGAGCATATGCACTCATAAGTATTCACTCCGAAAGTAGTGAAGTTCACATTTTCCGGCCCTCTCCTTTTGTGGAGAGGGCTTTTTTGGTTTTTACTGACACTCTTCCAAGCTTGTTATGATGCACCACAAATAGGCTGATGGGATTTTTCAGTACCAGGTTCTCCCAGCCGCCCTCCGTAATGATGACCAAATCATTAAAATATAAGGTTTTATTTCATTTACAACTTTTCTCATAAAAAAGTAATATTTAATATTGACAATCATTCTCAAATTAGATAAAACTGTTTTTGTTTTTAATAATGATAATGATTTTCAATTTCTATTAATAGGATTTGAATAATGAAATCCACAAATATCATTAAAGTTTGTCAGGGACCCGGATGCCGGGCTTGGGGCTCTAAAGGCCTTATTCAGCAAATAAAGGTTTGGAGCGAAGCGACCCCGGAGAAGCCCAGGGTTTGTTCTGCGGCCTGCATGAATAGATGCGGAGGCGGAACCTCGGTAGAAGTCGTCTCCCGGCATTCCTTTGTGAAAATAAAAAATTCCCCGGAACAATTGCAATCCATGCTCTGTACTCAGCCGGTAATGTCCTGAGGGATTCCCCTGTTCCCTGACCTCCTCCGAGGGGGGAATTCCACGGGGCAGGCCGGTACTGAGCTGGATTATCAACAGCAGGCTCGAAAGGGGAATTTATGAGCATAGCGATTATCGGCGGCATGGACCGCCTGCAAAATATGTATGAGCGCCAGGCGAAAGACCTGGGTTACAAAGTGAAGTTTTTTGGACGCAAGGTCCCGGATTTGGGAAAACGCATTTCCAAGGTCGATGGCATCGTCATTTTGACGGGTATGGTGGCGCACCACATGGTGGCAGAGGTCAACCGGACCGCGCGCCTTCGGGGGATTCCGATTCTCCGCATTGCCACCAGCAGTGCGGCGGGTTTGAAAAAAGTCCTTTCAGAATTCAAACCGTGAAGGGATTCTCTATCGACGCGGTATTGCAATAGAACAATACATACGATTGGCAGGGGTTTTATTTTAATTTAATAAGCAGTCCTATTTGGAGGGTAAAATGAAAAAAAGTTTTATTGTGGCAGGAATTCTGGCCTGGGCGCTGTGGCAGATGCCAGTTACGTCATGGGCGCAGAAATCCGGCGGTGACGATATTTTAATTATTGAGGAAGACGGCGGCGGGAGCGTCGAGGATTTGCGGGAGGAGCTCGACCGACTGGCGGACGAGATCGATGACATGCGCGACATATTCAGCACCCTTCGTAAGAACGTCAACGTCACCGGTTACGGCGAGACGCATTTCAATATACCGACTGACGGGCGTGACAATACGTTTGACGCACACCGATTTGTCATCGGTGTTAACGCCCGTTTCAACGACTGGATCTATTTGAGTGCGGAAATCGATTACGAACACGCGGCGCAGGAACTGGAATTCGAGATGGGCTATCTGGATTTTCTGCTCGATCCCAAAGTCAATGTTCGCGCGGGTACGGTATTGATTCCCGTTGGGTTTCTCAATGAATTCCACGAACCGACTTTGTTTTGGACTGTGGAACGCCCTGTGTTTCATAACCGTCTTATTCCGACTTCCTGGAACGGCACGGGTGGTGGTTTCTTCGGAACCTTCGGTGATTTTCTGGGCGGCATGAACTACCGCGTGTACGCCGTCAATTCCCTGCAATCTATTCGAGAAGCCGGATTCAGTGATGGTAGCGGCGTCACCGGGAACGGGGGTGCTGCTGGACGGTTTCGGGCCTCCAGCGGTATTCGTAGCGGCCGTCTTCAAGCGAACAATTTGATTGCTGAAGATATTGCGGTCACGGGGCGCATTGAATTCTCCAACCTGTTTCCGGGATTCCAACTGGCGGGATCATTTTATACCGGTGACACCACTCATGGTCTGATCGAACAGGGTGGCCGAACTACCATTATTGAAGGCGATATCAAGTACCGCTACAAATGGTTCGACATGAATGCCAGTATCGCCAACATTACTATCAACAACGCCGCGGAATTGAATAATTTCGCGATAGCCCAAAACGCGATAACAGCGGGAACGCATGGCGACCTGAACATTGCTTCCAATATGCTGGGCTACAACATCCAGGCAGGGATTCACTGGCCGCAACTGCTGGGCAAGAGCACGTCTCATGATGTGGTCACTCATTTCATGTACGAGTTTATTGATACTCAGAACGAAATGCCGGCGGGATTTGCACCTAATAACGGTTCCGGAGGAGAGACGGATGTCTATACCGCCGGTGTCACCTGGTTTCCGGCGACCACCAACGTGGCGTTGAAGGCGGATTATACCCATCAGACCTTTAATGATGGGACGTCGACGGATCAGGTGAATTTCGGTCTGGCTTACATGTTCTTCTAATCGGAAATGAAAGGTTGGATCCTTTCGTGAAAACTTAAAATCAGTGAAAAGGATTACTTCAAATAAATATCAATTGAACGTATAATGAACTTTATAAAAATGAGGCGGGCAATGAAAACTGAAAATATCAAACAAACGGTCCGAATTCTCTGGCAGGGGTTGGGGGTAGCGGCCATGGTTTTGGGGCTGATGGCGGGCAACGCTTCAGCTCAGGGCGCTTTTTCCAAGGAAGATGCGATAAAGAAGGTCTTCTCTGGAGCGGACAAAATCGTCAAAAAACGCATTCGGTTGACCACTTCCCAGCGGGCGGCCATTGGCAAGCTGACCACCCAAACGATTCGGGACAAAACCATGAGTTTTTACATTGGGAAAAAAGGCGGGCAGGCGATGGGATACGCCGTGATGGAAGCGGTGAAAAATCGGTCCTGGACCATGCGTTACATAGTGGTGATGAATGAGGATGGGACCGTCCAGAATGTCGAAGTGCTGGATTTGGAAGGGCCGCGTGCTAACTGGGGCATCCAGTCTGATTCCTGGTTGCAGCAGTTTTCCGGGATGAATGCCGACTCTGATTTCCAGTCCGTCAGCGCCGTCAACGGTGCCTTCGTTTCGGTTCGAACGATTACGGCGGGAGTTCGTAAAGTTGCCTCCGCTTATCGAGTCATTTTCCTGGACAAGGTAAAATAGAAAGGCTGTTATTGATTTGGTATTACCATTGAGCTTTATGAATATGCAACCTGTGAAGAAACCCGGGGGCCTGTGGCCTCGGGTTTCTTTCTTTTTGAAGGCCGGACTGCTGGCAGGAGTGATGCTGTGTTTTCTTACCCTGACCGTGGGAGCGGAAGAGGAGGAGTACGTCGAACAGATGTTTCTGACCAAGAAGGAGGCGCTTAAGGTGGCGTTTCCCGGGGTCAAAAAAGTCAAAAAGAAAAAGCTGTGGTTGACCGATACGCAATCGGCCGCGATTCAGAAAATCCTCGGCGATCAGGTTAAATATAATGAACGCCGCGTGACCCATTATTTCGGGTTGGACGAAGCGGACAAACCGATGGGTGCCATGGTCATCGGCAACGAAATCGGACGGTCTTACCCCATCACGTTCATGGTGGTGATCAATCTTGACGGCACAGTCAAGGACGTGGAGATTATGGTGTACCGGGAGCCGCATGGGTGGGAGGTGCGCTTCGAATCGTTCATGAGCCAGTTTTTCGGGAGGGACGCGAACGATCCGTTCGACAACATCAACAACATCACCGGGGCCACTTTGTCGGTCCGCTCCATGACCAAGGGAGTCAAAAAGGCGGTCGCCGAATTTCAGGTCATTTACAAAGATAAAGTGAAATAAGCTTTGTAGTCGATCTCGAACGCAATCAATCTTTCTTCGGGGTGTATTTGAACTGGCAGAAACTTCCCAGCTTGGCAAAAGTGTTGGTCAACTTCAGGTCTACATAGTCCTGCCGGGCTTCTGACGGAATCGAATCAAAATTGCAGGCCGTCTGGATAATGTCGGTCCGACCGAACCGAATGAAAAATGTGGCGAACCAGCACTTTTTCATTTTATAGTCCCAGATGTTCTCGTCGTTTTTCTTGTGCTCCAGTTGAAAATGCCGCCAGGAGTAAACTTCATCCACCTTGGGGAGATTCTGGTCGACAAAGGCTCGGAAGGGGTTGTCTGACGCCTTCTCTTCTGCAACCATTTTATCAAGTTCCGGTTTCATCCAGCCCCGGAAGGCTTCGGTGATAAATTCCCGCGCCCGTTTGACATTGATGTTGTAATCATCCAGAGCGCCATGAGCGGTATATATAAATAACCCTATGGTGGTCAGGTATTGTTCCTCCGGGCTGAGCTCATCGCCTTTTTCAAATTCCCACAGTTGATCGAAATGAGTGCGGATTTTGTCCAGATCGATGTCCGTTTGCGCTACCTTGAGGTGGGCCAGTATCGGTTCGATCCGATCACTGGCCTTTTGAACGGCTTCCTGCCCACTGTTACCGTCTGTTTCCTGGGCGCCTTTTTCTGTCATGGCGAATCCTTAAATTCAAAAATTTCAATGGGTTAGCTTAACCTTTCCAGACGTCCACTGCATCCGCCGGGTAAGGGAAGTGTATTTTTATGATGGTTCAAAATAGCATACCCTCTGGCCTTTTATCAAGCTTTGTAGGCGATTGAAGGGATTATTTATAGGCTGTCGAGAGTCCTTTCAGTGGAGCCTCTTTGTAAATTTGGTTACAATGCCGGGACTCATATCAGGAGGCGCATTGTATGACATCAGATACGTTTGATGTGGTGGTGGTCGGGGCCGGGGTCATCGGCCACAGCATCGCCTATCAATTGAAAGGAGCCGAACCTACGCTCAACGTGGCAGTGCTGGGGGATCCCATGAACTCCCTCATGGCGTCCCGGGCGGCGGCAGGGATGCTGGCTCCCTATTGTGAATGCGATCAGGGCGACCGCTTTTTCCAGTTCTGCCGGGAATCGCTCGATCAATTTCCAGCTTTCATTGAAGAATTGACCCACGTTAGCGGAATGGGTGTCCATTTATCCATGGCCGGATCCCTCATGCCGGCATCTTCGATAGGGGACCAGTGGGAGGAGCGACTGCGTTTTTTCCGCGAGGAAAATATTCCGCATGAGGTGTGGCCGGTGAATCGTGTTCGGGCGGAACTACCCGACTTGGCGCCGGATTGCGGCGAGGTGATCTGGGTGGGTGAAGGGCAGGTCAACAACCGGCAATTGCACGATGCCTTGGTGGCGGGGTCCACTCGACGCGGGGTCCAGATCTTCAACAAAAACGCGACGGGATTTCAACGCTACTCCAACCGGATTCACGCAGCGGTGACCGACTCTGGAGAAGTCCGCGGCAAACAGTTTGTGTTGGCGGCAGGAAGCTGGTCTCAACAGATGGGCAAGGTTCTTGAAGTGTCCATGCCGCTCAAACCCATCAAGGGGCAAATGTGCCGCGTGGCGGTGGAGGATGGACGGCTGGACTATACCATTCATGGCATGATGACTTATGTGGCGCCTTGGCAGGAAGGCAATGGCTTCGTGGTGGGGTCCACCATGGAGGACCGGGGATACAACGATACGGTGGAAGCCGATGTGATTCAGGGCCTCATCAATCGCGCCGCAGGAATTCTGCCGTGCCTGAAAGAGGCGCCCTTGATCGAATCGTGGACCGGATTGAGGCCCGCGGCGGAAGACCTGATGCCGATCATGGGGGCCAGCGGGCGGTACGAGAATTTATTTTACTCCACCGGGCATTATCGAAACGGTATTCTGCAAACGCCCCGTCAAGCCGCTTACATGACCGCCTGCCTGTTGGGAACCTTGAAGGACCCGATTGCAGAGTTCTCTCCTGACCGTTACGACCTTTAATGTTAAAGGACCTTTCCGTAAGTGAGAGGTCACACAGAGTGCACAAAGAAAATTGACAACTACAGGATTAAAAACCCCTCTCCCCTCAGGGGGAGAGGTAGGGTGAGGGGTGGAGTTATTATAACCTCCCCTGTATCCCCTCCTTGGTAAGGAGGGGAGTAGTTATTACCAGTCTTCTATTCCACTTAGCGGTGGTCTCATTACTAAAGGGATAAATTGGGATTTTATGGCGAATTCGCCCCATGCATTGATGAACCATAAACAGGACGAGGACCTGGTCCGGGATTTCCATCACATCTGGCATCCGTGCACTCAAATGAAGGACCATGCCGAGATGCCGCCGCTCCTCATCGACCGGGCCGAGGGCATTTATCTGTACGACCGGGAGGGCAACCGGTACATGGATGTGATCTCCTCCTGGTGGGTCAACCTGTTCGGGCACAATCATCCGCGCATCAACCAGTCCATTAAAGATCAGTTGGACAAGATGGCACACGTCATGTTTGCCGGTATGACGCACCAACCCGCCATCGACCTCGCGGAAAAGCTGGTGAACACATCTTCCCCTGAGTTGACCAAAGTGTTTTTTTCAGATAATGGATCCACCGCCGTGGAAGTGGCGTTGAAGATGAGCCTTCAATACTGGGTGCAGACTGGCAAACCTCAAAAGACGCAATTCATTTACCTGAAGGGCGGCTACCACGGCGAAACGTTGGGAGCGCTCTCGGTGTGCGGGATGAATCTGTTCCGCGAAAAATTTGAGAAAGTGCTTCCGCAAAATTTAGAAGTGCAGGGCCCGGATTGCCTGCGCTGTCCTTTCGGTTTGAAGCGCGAGTCCTGCAACGCAGAATGTTTTGAGCCGATGGCGCAGGCGATTGAGAACAACCGGGAGTCTGCCGCCGGGGTGATCCTCGAGCCGTTGGTGCAGGGTGCGGCAGGGATGAAAATGTATCCTCCGGTATATCTAAAAAAACTGGAAG
>JAJDBJ010000020.1 GCA_029261395.1 Nitrospinaceae bacterium | reverse complement strand
GGAAGCACACTTCCAAGCAAGACCGTGATGAGGCCGACCTGAATCGCTTTCCGGAGCAGTTTTCCTGTATTGAATTTTTCTATAATCTGCACGAGGACAAATTGTGATTAATGGATACTTCCCGGAACGCGGGCATCCTTTTTGATCCGTCCGGATTTGAGGGTCTCATAAAAGGGACGGATGACTGCATCGCCATCAAACTCAAAATCCAAGTCAATTGTTTCGCCTTCGGATACGGTGATATTTTTTGATTGTTTTTTCATCAGGTAATGCCAGGCGGTGGCTTTATATTTCCCGGGTGGGATATTGTCGATTTTATATTTGCCATCAATATTGGTTTTATAGAAATAAGGGTTTTGAACCCGGTAGCCCCAGGTCTGCATAAACTCGTGCATTCCGCAAATCATCTGGAAAATTTTATAATGTTTTTTGAACATGACCTTGCCATCGGAAATTTCTTCGGCAGGGATGGGGATGTTGAGGATAATCTTGCCCCGTTCACTTTGGTAAACCTGGCTGTTGTGCATGACGGCATCCTGGTTGTCCACAAAGAACGTTCCTCCTTGAGGGAGGACGTTGACCTCAGGCGTAAATTTACAATTCTCGGATAAAATGTTGATCGGCTTGTTGGGGAAAGGCTTGCCAGATTCCACATGTTCCAGAGTAACGACTACGTCTCTCAGACCTCGTTTCTCATCCGTGACGAAATCGTAGAGGAGACGGTTCATTTCATCGTCCGTATCCACTTCCGCACACATGTCTAGATTGGGGTATAAAACGAGGTGAAACACTCTCGGCGAAGGGGTATGACCCTTCATCGTCGTTTTTCCCTGCAAGGTCCCGCCATTTTTAACTTCAACCTCCTGATAGGCCCAAACTTGTGCGCTCAGGGTGCATGTAAAGAAAGTCAGGGCTATTAGGGTAAACAGTTTGGGCTTTTTCATGTTATTTGCTCCGTATTCTATGAAACTCCGTCACCTTTGTAAGAAATGGTGCCACTCTCTATTTTTGTGATACTTGAGTCGCTAATTCTGAAAAATTAAAATCTTCCTGCGTAATGCCTTCTCCAACCTGAATCTTCCGGGACTCCTCACCCAGAGACTCGTGCCATACCTTAAGTGTGTATTTTCCTGGTGGCACATCTTTGATTTCGAAGGTGCCGTTTTTCCCCGTCAGTGCGAAGTAGGAATGGGGCGTAACTACAATATAGGCCACCATCCAGCTATGGAGATCGCAGGAAACTTTGACGACCTCCGGCTCCTCCATCTCCTGAGTATAATCCTGATTTGGTAAAAACATGATATTAATCGGATCGTTATCAAACGAATAGGTATGTATATTGTGATTGATCGGATCACTCGTCAATATTTTCAGTTCAGAGCCTTGGGGCATGACAAGCACATGGGGAGAATAAGCGCATTTCTTCTGGTCGATGGTATAGATCCCAGGCTTGTTTTTTAATTTTTTAGCTTGTTTCCCTTCCAGCCAAATCACTACATTCTTAACGCTTTGGTTTTCAAGGATTAATGATTCATCCAAGATCTCAGGCCCACACACTTTTTTAAATTTTCCCGTTTTGTGTGCGACGGAGGCCGGAACTTTTCCTGAGTATTTGACTTCTCCTTTGATGGTCCCTGCGTGGACCGGAGAAGTCAGTATCAAAAGCGAAAATGTAGCAAAAATTAATTTATACATCTCAAATAATCGAAAGGTTTAGAGATTCCAGCGAAATCATATATCAATCCGGTTCCAACTTCAAGTGAGACTTAAACTGTTAAAATACGGTATTCAAACCTTAATCCCTATACTCATTAAACAGTTTTCAATGACTTCATTTTAGGTCGCTTTAGTGAATTTCAGATTAATGGAACATGAAAAAATGTTAATCAACAGATCGACATATTTAGCTTTCCAAACCTATCCGCCTAATTTAAAATAAACAAGACTCACCACCCTTCTTTAGACCTTGAAAATTGAGGTTTTATTCCCGGAAAGAGGCCCTGAATGAGAAAAATTATCCCCATTCTGCTGATCATCATTTTTTTGGCTCATCCAGCCTGGGCGGCCGGCCCGAAGGCGGGAGATGCCGCACCTGATTTCTCTTTGAATGCTCTTACTGGTGGAAAATATACCTTGAGCGATTTGAAGGGCAAAGTGGTTCTGGTGGGCATGTTTCATATTTGCGTGCCGTGTATGAATCAGGCCATGGAATTCGAAAAAGTCCGAAAAGCATTGAGCACCGATAAACTGGTAATCCTGGGAATCAATACCAGTGGTGACTCAAAAAAAGCCGTCCAAGATTACCTTGCGGGTTTTCCCAAGAAGATAAATTTTCCATACTTGCTGGACCCCAACCAGACCGTTCACAAGGCTTATACCCAAAGAGACATGCCTACTGTTCTGATTATAGATTCTAATGGAGTCCTCAGAGCCCGAAGCCCTTCGGTGGGAGCGGATCAATTGGTTCCCTATCTCAAGAAATTACTCTAGGGCTATCTTCGGGTAGGCCAAGAAGTGCAGAAAACGCAGTTTAGAATGCCGCATTCCCTTTTGTCCTATCCAAAGCTTCTCTTCGGGAATCCATGAAAATTTTTTATCTCGCCAGGATCAATACGGCCACCGAAGACGCCAGCACCCGTCACGTTTTTGAGTTTTGCCGACAGTTTGCGCGTATGGGACACGAGGTGGTTTTGTTCGTCCCCGATTTGGGTGAGAGACGCGAACTCGAAGGCGTTCGGTTTGTTCATGTGCCGGTGATCTTTAAGAAGTCCGGCGTTACCTTTTTCTCGTTTTATCTAAGCCTGTTTTTTATCCTTCCCTGGCACTGTTTGAAATCCCGGCCGGATGTTCTTTATACCCGCCTCCAAACCATGGAATGGATGGCTACACTCCTGAAGTGGGTGTTCCCGTTTAAATATGTGGTTGAGGTCAACGGATTGGCCCCGGTGGAAATGAAGATCAACGCCGTGTCAAAAGGATGGATTGCCTTCGTCTCTTTTATGGAGCAGATCATCTATAAACTGTCCGATCAAGTGGTGGTGCCTTCCTCTCTGATTCGCGATTATCTGGTCCGGAATTATGGTGTGAAAGAAGATTCCGTTTTGGTGGTGAGCAATGGCGCCAACCCGGAGTTCTCCCGGCCCATGGATAAGACTGAATGCCGCAAGCAATTGGGTTTGACTTTGGATAGCAACATTCTGGTGTTCGTGGGTTCTTTGAAACAGTGGCATGGGATTGACCGACTGGTTCCTTTAATGCCTGCTTTGGTTGCCGACAATCCAAGCCTTCATCTGCTGATTGTCGGTGATGGCGGCAAGAGGGAGGATCTGAAACGGAGGATTGACGAACTGCAGATGGGTCGGAATATTACTCTGGCAGGCCGTGTTCCTTTCGAGCAGGTTCCCCTCTATATCAATGCCGGGGATATTTGTCTGGCACCTTATTTCGAAGAGGGGTTGAATGAGACCGGCATTTCTCCTCTGAAGATATTTGAGTACATGGCTTGCGGTCGGCCCATCATCACGAACCCTGTGGGGGGGCTGGATGTTCTGTTTCACGAGCACGACATTGGAGTGATGATCCATTCGATGGATCCGGGTGATTGGGAAAAGCCGATCAAGGATTTACTCGGGGATCCGGGGAAAATGAAAACCCTGGGAGACAACGGTTATCAGGCGGTGCAAACGCATTACAGCTGGGAGGCGATTTGTAAAAAAATTGCGAACACTCTCGAGCGATTAGTCTCCTCAAAATGAAAACACTTATCTGTGTTTCCAGCCTTCTACTGGTATGGTTGCCTGCTCACTTGTGGGCCTTCGACTGGCATTATGAAGGGCGCTTCCGTGCCAGTTCACAGATATTGTTCGACCCCCCTCCCGCAGATCTTAATCGTTTCGATCATGAAGTCGAGTTGCGAAACGGTCTGGTCGGAACTCTATTTGAAAAAGACGGCCATATTTTTGATTATGAAGTGGTGGGTGATCTCCTTTATACCGGAGGCATTCGTGAAGAAATCGGCCAGGTGGAGGAATATGATGCGGAGTTGTTTCGTGGCTGGATTCGATACGAGAAGGGCGACTTTAAAATCCGTGCCGGTCGCCAGCAGATTCTTTTCGGGGCGGCGACCTTGTTCCGTCCTCTCGGATTCTTCGACACCCGAATCATTTCCGGCATCATCCCTCTCACGCGGGGCGTCGACGCAGTGCGTTCGACGTATTTCTTGAGTAGTACCTCATCAGTTCAGGGTTGGGCCGTAACCGATCTGACTGGAAATCGGATCATTACAGGACTGCGCGGTGAGGCGAACTTCGGCCCGGTAGAAGTCGGCGCTACCCTGCAATACCACCCTAAAATGGATCTTCCCTTTCTGGCTGACTTTAACCTTGAAATGATACAGATGGGATATCACCTCAAGGGCGAGTATGTTGTGGGATACTGGAGCGAAAGCCGATTGGATATTCAACAGGATCAGCCCGGCGATCCTTTAAGATTTGATACGGTCTTTGGTGTCGATTACACTTTTGATGTCGGGCAGGGGCTTCATGTCCTGCTGGAATATTTTCTCAGGACGCAGGAGTCGGGTTTTACGAATGTCGATTTGAAACAGGACCGGACGATTCAGGTCATCGGTTTGCAATTGGATCAACCGGTCGGCATCGATATTGTCTGGCGGGCGTTTTTCTTCTTTGACGTGGTTGACCGGAGTTTTCAGTTCGCGCCGCAAGTCGAATACAACATTTGGGATCAGGTGTATTTGTATGCTCAAGTCCAGGTCGGGGGCAGTATCGACGGTAATAACCAAACGGGTCGGTTGTTCAGTGAGTCTCCATCGTTTGTAACAGGAACCGAGTCGCGTGCCGGCCTGTCTTTAATCGCCTTTTTCTGAGTATGAATATGGTAATGATCGATCATGTGTCCAAAGTGTACCGGGTGGGCGGTCAGGATTTCACCGCACTCCATGATGTCAGCCTCGAAATCGATGAAGGGGCGTTCATGTCGTTTGTGGGGCCGTCAGGATCTGGAAAAACCACGCTATTGAATTTGATGGGTGGATTGGATCAACCCACCTCAGGCGAAATTCTTTTCAAAGACCGGCCTTTGAACCAAATGAACCGTGACGAACTGGCCGCCTTCCGAAGAGAAAATGTTGGTTTTATTTTTCAATCCTATAATCTACTTCCGGTCTATACGGTTTACGAAAATGTATTGTTCCCATTGCTACTCAACGATGCCAGGGAATCAGACGTCCGCGAAAAAGTCAGATCCCTGGTCGACCTGGTAGGCCTGACGCCTGAAATCAACAAGCGGCCGACAGAGCTTTCCGGCGGCCAGAGCCAGCGGGTGGCGATTGCCCGCGCTTTGATCAAAGATCCCGCGCTGATTCTGGCGGACGAACCCACCGCCAACCTCGATGCTGAAAACTCTTACCATATCCTGGAGCTGATGTTGAAACTCAATCGCGACTTCAAAGCCGCGTTTGTGTTTTGCACACATGACGAAAAGGTGACCAAATACGTTCGACGGGAAGTGCGTTTGGACGACGGTTTTGTGCAATGGGACAAGACCAAGCAACCCGATGGTGAATTGAAATGATTTTCCAGATTGCGCTCAAGAATTTTCTGCGGCAGGGAATGCGGTCTTTTTTGAACGTACTGGTGACTGCTCTCGCGATGGTGGCGGTGGTCTTCAACCTTTCGTTGTACAACGGATTCCAGGATCAGGCGGTGCGTAACATGGTGTCGACCGATGTCGCAGGCGGACATTACCGAACACCGGATTTTGATCTGCTCGCTCCCATGGAATGGGAAGACCAAACTTTCAAAATTCCGGATGCGCTTTCCAGCCTACCGTCATCCGATAAGGCAGAGGTGTTGGTTCTGCAGGGGCAGATTTTCCCCAACCGCCGTTTGTTTCCGGTGCAATTACGTGGCATGGATATGCAACAAAAGCTTCTGGATCTTCCTTTAAATAAATTAGAGGAATGGGGAACTCCAGTCGACGATGTCATTCCCATTATTATTGGCAAACAAATGGCCGGGAAATCTCATCTTCACATTGGAGATGGCGTGGTCCTGAGGTGGCGGGACCGCTTTGGCGCGGTGGATGCACTGGATGCCAGGGTGGTGGATGTGGTGCCTCTGATCAATCCTCGTATAGACCAGGGTGTGGTGTGGATGCGACTCGATCACCTGCGCAAGATCACTCAGCGCAAAGGTGAAGTTTCCTGGGTGGCCGTTAAAGAGTTTAAAGGAACTATCGCGGGTACGGAATTTCAAGTACCGGAGATACTCCTCAAGGATATTCTCGATCTCATCCGACAGGACCGGAAGTACGCGATCATCATCTGGGTCATTCTGATTTTCCTCGCGGGTATCAGTGTCTTCAATACGCAATTCCTGAACATCTTCAAGCGCCAACGGGAGATCGGCACGCTGATGGCCTTCGGCATGCCACCCGGTCGAGTGGTCCGGTTGTTTACATTGGAAGGCAGTTTGGCGGCTTTTTCGGCGGTTCTCGTGGCTTTGTTTTTGGGAACGATTATCCTGGGTTGGTTTCAGAGTGTGGGGCTGGATGTTTCGCATCTTGCGGAATCGCAAATTCCTATTCGTGAAAATATTTATCTTAAAATCGAACCAGTTGAGGTGATCCTTTCCATGCTGGTCATTGTCACCATCATGATCCTGGTTGCCTGGATTCCGGTCCGAAAAATCTCGAAAGTGAATCCCACCGAGGCGTTGAGGGGGAGGGCGATCACATGATCCGATGGCTTTTAAAAGGAATATGGCGCGACAAGACACGATCGTTGTTTCCTTTTCTGGTGATCTCTGTGGGGGTGACTCTGTTGATTTATCTGCTGGGGTTCATGGAAGGTACCTTTGCCGGAATGATTGATATGACGGCTCACTTGGATACCGGTCATCTGCGGTTCGTCAACAAACCGTTTTATGATGAAGAGCATCTGAATCCCCTCGATCGGGCGCTGGCAGGACAAAAGGAGACTCTGCAATGGTTGCAAAAAAATGGCGACCCGCGAATTGAGTGGTCACCTCGCATCCGGTGGGGAGCCCTTATGGATGTTCCCGATGAAAAAGGAGAAACCAAAAGTCAGACGCCTGTGATTGGTATGGCGATCGAGATGCTGAATATAAACTCTACGGAACGAAAACGGTTGGATCTGGAGAAATCCGTGATTGAAGGCGTGATCCCCTCCCGCGCCAAGGAAATGCTGGTGGGTTATAAACTGGCCGAGGCTTTGGGATTGAGTTTGGGCGACAAGGTTACTTTACTGGGGCAGAATTTTGACGGGGGGATGGCGACCGACAATTATCAGGTCGTCGGGTTTGTGAAGTTTGGCTTGGCGGCGATGGATAAGAAAATGGCTTTGATCGATCTCGCCGATGCCCAGCAAACATTTTATATGGAGGATATGGTCACCGACTTCCTGGGTTTTTTGCCAAAGAGTGTGGGATACAAAACATATGACCAGCTTAAGCAAACTATAATGGATCATCTTCCAGCTTTGAAGCAAAACCCTCCGGGGGATTGGGCTACGGATGATGAACCCGTAATTTTATCCGTACTGGATCAAAGAAACCTGCGGGAGTTGTCCGTAAAATTTGAGTTGGTCGATGATGTTGTGATTGGAGTGTTTACTTTTTTGATGGTCCTGGTGCTCTGGAATGCGGGGCTTCTCAATGGCGTACACCGTTATGGCGAAATGGGATTACTGCTGGCGCTGGGCGAAACTCATAAAAAATTAATAGCGCTCATGATGTTGGAAGCGTTGATGGTTGGTGTGTTGGGTTCCGCCTTCGGTTGCCTTCTCGGAGGAAGTCTGGTGTACTACTTGCAGGAAGTGGGGGTCAGCACGTACGGGATTTTTGAGACGTCGGGATTGATGATGAGTGACGTTATTCGCGCCCGCGTCAGCCTGGATGCCTTCGTGTTTGCGGTGATCCCAGGAGTCACCGCCAGTGTATTGGGCAACCTGATTGCCAACCTTGCCATATTTCAACGCTCAGAAGCCAATCTGTTCCGCGAACTGGAGGCCGGATGACGAAATTTAATTTTAAAAGGATGGTATGCGGCTCACTGTGCTTCATCTTGGTTTGGACTCTGCTGTTGCCTGTCACGGGCCGGACGGAAGACGACCGGGCGCACCGACTATTGGTCGAAGTGGATAAAAATATGTGGGCCAGCACCAAGTATATCGACGGACGCCTGATCATCGACAACGGGAGGCGCGTCAGAACTCTGTCGATGGAAAGCTGGATGGAGGGCGTGACCAAGTCCTACAGTTATTACAAGGCGCCCGCGCGCGAGCGTGGTACCAAAATGCTGAAACGGGATCGTAAGTTGTGGATGTACACCCCTCATACCGACCGCAAAATTTTGATTGCCGGACATCTGTTGCGTCAATCAATGATGGGGAGTGATCTGTCTTATGAAGATATGATGGAGGATGAAAAAATCAGCGAAGCCTACACCGGAACCATCGACGGTATGGAAGAGATGGAAGGTGTGAAAACACTGGTGATGACGCTCAAAGCCAAACGGAAAACAAAAACCTATCAGACCCTCAAGATCTGGGTCGATCCCGCAAAAAATATTGTTCTCAAGGAAGAAGCGTATGCTAAAAGCGGAAAACTGCTCAAACTCATTCGCTTCACAGAGTACCGGAAGGTAGGCAACCGGTTATTTCCAAAAAAAATGATCTTCCGCGACATGCTCAAAGAAAACACCAAGACCACCTACATGTTCGATAAGATTCAGTTCGACGTCGATATCCCCGCTAAATACTTTTCCCAGCGCATATTGAAGCGCTGAAACTCCCTGCTTTTAATGCAATAAACTTCTTCCAGGTGGTTTTTTTGCCTTTATACTTAATAAATAGAGGGATCACGATTTTCAGTGGTGAGGAGGGATCGTATGTGGAAAAAATCAAACTCAATCCATAACGAGCAGGGCAAAACCGCGGTCATTTTTTTTGTGGTTCTGGCCGCCCTCGGGTTTTTGCTCCATCCCAAGACCAGCCCGTTTGCGGAACATTATTACAATTTCAAAGCGGAGTCCCAGTTAACGCAGTTGTACGACAGTTGCAAGCTGGTATGGGCCGCTGGCGGACAACACAATACGTCGTCGGCGAACAAAAGTAAAAATGGTTCTGTGACGGAATGCGATCTGGCGACGGCGGTGCTGTCTCCCTATGATTTTCTGCATGATAAAAGTGTTGTCATCGAAATCAAGGATGGGTCTCAAAGTGGATTTTCCGCCACCGCGAAGCATAAAGAGGGGACCCAGAGGGTCGAAATCGATGCGGACGGCAAAGAAGTTTCCTGATGATCCAGATAATTTACGTTAAAGGGTGTTTATGGAGGTACCAATGAAATCTTTAGAGAATGAAAGTGGAAAAGTAGCGGTGTGGATTGTCATTGTTCTGGCTGTGGTTGGTTATCTGGTTTATCCGGGAACCAGTCCGTTCAAATCGGATTATTACGATCTCAAGGCCGAGGCTAATTTGAAGGATTTGCACAAGGCGTGCAATCGATATTGGGCTGATGGGATTGCGCAGAGAATGGTCTCCAAGGCTACTGGAATAAAAAGAGAGGCCGGTGCTTGCGAACTCGAAGTGGTTACAAGTGATCCTTATAATTTTGTGATCTTAGAGGGGATGAAAATTGAGATCGTGGACGGCGGCAAAACCAGTTTTCAGGCCACCGGCAAACACGCCGAAGGGGCTACCGTATTCAAGGTTGATGCCCATGGCAAGGTCGCATCCTGAGAGTAGCGCTAGCCAGTTTGAGGGATATTTTTTGCCAGCCACCGAATGGCTTGTTCCGGAGTTCCCGCTGTCGGAGTATTTATGAATTCATCCCATTCGTGATTGGGACTCAAAATCAGCAGGGGTTTGCCGTATTCCAGCGCCAGTTGGGTTTCTGAACGTGTTCCCGCACCGCCGGGAAAAGCGACGATCACATCGGCGGACAGAATGATAATGTGGTTGCGGCTGGCGGTGTCTTTTCCTGAAGCGCCGGACAAGGGGAGATGGGTATAGATCGGAATATCGACCCATGCGTTGGGATAGTTCTGGAGAGGCGCAAAAGCCGACCGCGCTTTCGGCGAGTTGCACGCACCGGCAGAGGGGATGATTCCGATGACGCTACCTTTTCTATTCGACACCTCAGCGAAGGCCTGAGACACAGCCTCCATAACACCCCCACCGCCTCCGTTAATCAAGTCGCAGTCTTGTTCGGCCAGCCAACGTCCCAGAGGTTCGCTGAGTTGCGAATGTTTTTCGGTTCCCGATCCAATCACCCCCACGCAGGGCCTCTTTTTTGCCATAGACATCGTTATTCCCGGTTTTCGTATCCGACTCTGGCAAGGTATTTCAGCATGTCTTCCAGATGGGTTTCGGTATTGGCAGAGGGCATCTGCATATCAGGAGTTTTTAGACTCACCTCGTCTCCCCGCCGAATCAAATGATAAGCGAGCGAGGCCGTTTCGGTCACTCGGTCTTCGAGTGTTTCCGGTCCGACCATGATATTCGTTTTGGGATCGACAATGTTGAGGAACAGGGTGTAGCTGTGCAATCCGCCTTTGGAGAATTCCTTGACCCGCAAGGTTCCTGTTTTGGCGCTGGATTTCCAGTGCACCGCCGCCATGGGGTCGCCGGGCTGGTACTCCCGGATCGAATACAAGTCGTCTCCGGCAGAACCGATCGTGCCTTCTCCCTCTTCCGAGTATTCCAAAGGAGAGGGAAGGGCCACGTTTTTGATCATCGGGAAGATCAGAGTTTCCACATCGATAGGCAGTGTCTTGATTTTAATGAAAAAACCAAACGGAAAACTGGTTTTCAAGTGAACAGTTTTCAGATGCACCGGTCCTCGCTTGAGTCCCACAAACATCAGGCTTTTGTCTACACTAGACTGATGAGGGACTTGATACGCATAAGCCGCATGCTCGATGCGGTAACGCCCCACCGGATCCAGTGGGAATTCCACGTACAGGGAATAGGAAGGGATTATTTTTTTTGTGTTGGAAATCTTCAGGTGCAACGGATAGGAATCTTCCGGGTACACCGCTTTGGGCAGGGACACCTGTACCGATATCCCCTTCAAGGTCTGCTCGGACAATACTCCGGACACAGCAATAAAACTGCAACACATGGCGAGAACCAGATACAGCAGATTGTTGCCCGTATTGATCGCGCCAATACCTACCCCGAATAAAAGTAAAATGAACCCACCTCCCTCGCGAGTGACTTGCAGGGTGCGATTGAGATAGGAGAGGGTGAATATCGGTTTGTAATTGAGTTTCTTTTTCAAGGCGCCCCGGTCCGGTGAAGATTAAAAATTTAAAACTAAACGGGGATTTCCATGCGCTCGACAATTTCATTGATAATGGCGGAAGTGTCGGATACGGATCGCTTGTGGGTGCCGTGGCGCGATTCCGGTATGATCCGGTGGCACAAAACTGGCACGGCCAGTTGTTTGATGTCGTCGGGAATACAGTAGTCGCGGCCATAGACCAATGCCCGCGCACGCGCCGCCTGTTGCAAAATGATTCCTCCCCGCGGACTGACACCCAATGCCAGATGCGGCGACTCCCGGGTCGCGGTAACCACGTTCAAAATATAATCGGTGAGGATGGGTTCGATGGTGATGGCTTCGGCTTTGCGCTGGAGGTCCAGAATATCGTTTTTATCCAGGACGGCCTTAATGTTCCGAATGTTTTGATGAGGTGAAGCCTGAGATAGTAGTTTGCGCTCATCGTCGGGTCCGGGATAACCCATGGAGATGTACATCATGAAACGGTCGAGTTGCGATTCCGGTAGCGGATGCGCTCCGTGACTTTCAATGGGATTCTGAGTGGCGATCACCATAAAGGGATCTTCCAGCTGATAGGTCTGGTTGTCCACCGTCACCTGTTTTTCATTCATGGCTTCCAGCAAGGCGCTCTGGGTGCGGGGCGAGGAGCGGTTGATTTCATCCGCCAGCACCAGATTCGCAAAAATGGGTCCCTTGTTAAAATGAAAGGCGCCTTCTTTTTGATCGTAAATGGATACCCCGACAATGTCCGAGGGCAGGATGTCGTTGGTGAACTGAATGCGACGGAAATCGAGATTGACGGAATGCGCCAGACAATAAGCCAATGAACTTTTGCCAACGCCCGGAACATCTTCGATTAACAGATGACCTTTTGCGATCAAAGCAATGATAGCCTGTTCGATGACTTCGGGTTTGCCGACGATGACGGAAGCAATATTGTTTTTAAGACGCTGGATGGCGTCTTGGGCCTGGTTCATGCTTTCAGAACCTCCAGGACTTTTTGCATATCGTCGTACACTGCCTGCCGATTTTCCTTGGTGTAAGCACGAAGCAGGTAGGCCGGGTGATAGGTCAACATCAGTTTCATTCCCTCGAACTCATGCCAGGTGCCGCGCTCTTTGGTGATAGGCACGGTCCGACCCAGCAGGGTGCTGGCGGCGGGTTTGCCCAGGGCGACGATCACTTTGGGACGAATGGCTTTCAGTTGTTTGATGAGAAACGGTTTGCAGGCTTCGACTTCGTCCTTTTCGGGATCGCGGTTTCCTGGAGGACGGCACTTGACGATATTGCAAATATACGTGTCCTTTTCGCGGTCGAGTAACATTCCCTTTTCGATGATTTCCGTCAGCTTCTTGCCGGCACGACCGACAAAAGGGAGTCCCTGTGCATCCTCATCGGCTCCCGGGCCTTCACCGACAAACACCAGGTCGGCGCTGGGATTGCCCGATCCAAATACTATCGTCTGACGGGTTTCACATAATTTGCACCGCTCGCAGTCGCCCAATTCTTCGCGAACGCCGACCAGCCCGGTGGAAGGTGTGCCGTCACCCTTCGATTCTGTGGAAGTTGATTTTCGGACCATGCGGGATTCCAAAGGTTGAGGGGAGCTGTCGTGAAAAGTCCCGGAAGGGGAGGCCATTACTGGCAATTCACTCAACTCGCTGTTCAGGGGAACATGGGTCTGCCCCGATTCCCTAAGAAACATCAGGTAGTTTTTTAACTGCTGTAATAGAAGTGAGCGCTCTGTATCAGGTATCATGTCATATAGGATAACGGATGGCGTCGTCCTGTCAATCCCTTGTAACTGTTTGAAAATAAAGGGTAAAATACAAGAATATCCCATTTCAGGAGTATAACCCTACAGATGCTCTTAAAATGGTTCAACGAACCCCAAGTATACCAATCCCGCGTTAAAACGGAAATGGTGAATGTCCGGGACGGCAAACGCGAAAGCCGCCATATTTTGATTTGTTTGGGTTTAGTGTTCGTTTATAATCACTTCAAACAAATGGAGAAAAAAGATGTCCGGTTTGAAAAGCGCCTGGGAAATCAGTATGGAAAAATCCGACAAACTGGTTCCCGATGTGAAAAAACAGAAAAAACTGACCGCCCGGCAAAAAGAGCAGATTGCCGAAATCCGTAAGGAATTCAAAGCCAAAATTGCGGATAAGGACGTCACTCTTCAGCACACGCTGAGCCGCCTTGCTGAACGGACCCCGCCCGAGGATTTAGCGATAGAGTCGGAAAGATTGAAGCAGGAATTTTCGAAAGAAAAAGAGCAGTTGGAAAAAGAGATGGAAACTCAGGTCGAGGCCACCCGCAAGTAATCCTTTCTTTTAATTTCTCTATTTTCAATCCCCCTGTAAAAAACTGATATTATTATTTTTTTGATCATTGATTGGACCTATGAAGGAAACGGTTAAAAATCAAATCGCGAAGGCGTTGACCCAGGCGAAAGCAAACGGCGACCTGAGTTATCAGGAGATGCCCGACATTGTGATTGAAGAACCCAAGGATGAGAAGCTGGGTGACTTCGCCACCACTCTTGCCATGCAGTTGGCGCGTTCGGAAAAGAAAAACCCGAAAGTGATCGCCGAGACGATATGCGGGTTTCTGAATGACGGGGCGGACTCCATCGAATCGGCCGAGGTTGCGGGGCCGGGGTTTATCAATATCAAAATGTCGAAGGATTTTTTTCTGAGCCGGTTGAAGGAGGCAATTCTTCAGGGTCGCGAGTTCGGCCAATCCGATGTCGGCCAAAAGAAAAAAGTTCTACTGGAATTTGTCAGCGCCAACCCCACCGGTCCGCTTCATGTCGGACATGGCCGCGGTGCCGCTGTCGGGCACGCGCTGTCCTGCCTCATGAAAAAGGCCGGTTTCGATGTTTCGACCGAGTACTACATCAACGACGTCGGCAACCAGATGAATACGCTGGGCCGTTCGACTTGGATTCGGTATCAGGAGTTATTGAAGAAAAAAGTCGAGTTTCCCGATGACGGCTACAAAGGGGAGTACATCAAGGATATCGCTCAGGCCGTGATTGATGCCGACGGATCCAGTCATCTCGATAAACAGAGCGAAGATGCGCTGACCTTTTTTCGTCAGTTTTCCAAGGATTTTATACTGGAGGGTATACGGGACGATCTTAAAGAATTCCGGGTGGAGTTTGACCGCTGGTTCAAGGAGTCGAGTCTGGATGACGACGATTCCGTGAACAAGTCGATCAACTGGCTCCGGGACAAGGGGTTCGTCTACGAGAAAGACGGCGCCACCTGGGTCAAAACTTCCCAGTTCAAAGACGACGCGGACCGGGTCATCATCAAGCAGGGCGGTGAGCGGACTTATTTTTGTTCGGACATCGCGTATCACAAGAACAAGGTTGACCGGGGATACGACCTCATCCTGGATTTGTGGGGAGCGGATCATCACGGGTATGTGCCGCGCATGCAGTCGGTGCTCCAGGCCATGAATTACGATGAAGAGGTGTTCAAGGTTCTGCTGGTGCAGTTTGTGTCTCTGAAACGCGGGGGCCAGAAGGTTTCGATGTCCACGCGCTCAGGTGAGTTTGAAACGTTGGCCGATGTGGTAGCGGAAGTGGGAGTCGATGCCACCCGCTTCTTTTTTCTGATGCGCAGTTCGGACAGCCATCTCGATTTCGATCTGGATCTGGCCAAAAAAGAGTCTCAGGAAAATCCCGTGTACTATATTCAATACGCCCATGCCCGAATATGCAGTGTGTTCCGTACCGCCGAGGAGCAGAAGGTGCCCATGACGGATTTGGCCTCGGCTGATATTTCATTGCTGAATGAGGCGGAAGAGTTTGCGCTGATCAAAAAGATTCTGGCCTACAAGGCATGTATTGAAAAAAGCGCCCTGTCTCTGGAAATACACCGCATCGCCTTTTATCTGCAGGAGCTGGTCTCCATTTTCCACAGCTATTACAAACAGCACCGCGTCGTGACTGAAAACCAGGAACTGACGCGGGCCCGGCTGTTGCTGTTGGATTGCCTGCGAAATGTGATCGCCAGCGGTCTGGGTGTCCTCGGCGTCTCCGCTCCGGAGAAAATGTAGAGATATTCGCCATTTATCCTCGTTTTACCGGTTTCCTCAGTTTTTCAAAAAAATCCTATAAACTATTGAAAAATTTGCTATAATTTCATTACTGATTTTTCTCTCTGTAGCTACGAGGGGTCACATTTGATTTCTAGCAGGTGAAACCATGGGATTTCTAAAAAAAGTCTTTTTATTGGGATTGTTGGGTTTAGCAGGGTGGGGTGTCTATTCCGCCGGCCAAAACGATCTGTTCTCGTTTCTGGATAATGAATCCGGGGAGCAGGTCCAGGTGGCGAAGAAGGATCGCGCGGTGAAACCCAAATCTTTTTTCAATAAAGTAAAAGACGTGATGCCCGCGCCGGTTAAACAATATGACTACACTTTTTTTAAAACTCTGGAAGATGTGGACATGGAACGCTATGTCGATCTCGATGGCAAGGTCAAGGTCATGAAGAAAACCGTGCACTCCTGGGTGGATGAAGTGGGGAAAGTCATCCACGAGCCACGCATACTTCTGGCTTCCTACAAAGATCCGGAAGAGCAAACAGAGAAACCGGTCTCTTCTTATGAAGATATCATCCATGATCTGGATGACCTGATGAAGGAAAAACCGAAGAAGAAATCGACACCTCCTGCTACCCGGCCAAGTTCGGTCAAGCGCAGTTCTACTCCAAAGGTTTCCTCTGGATCAGCCAAACGCACAACTCCATCCGCCCCTGCACTCAAGCCTTATATGGTTCAAGTCAGTTCCTTCAAAAAGTTGAGTCATGCCCGCTCTCTGGAATCTAAACTTCAGCGAAAAGGATATTCCGCTTTTGTGGTGAGTGTGGAAGTGTCCAAAACCAAGGGACGCTGGCACCGTGTGTTTATCGGTAAATACCAGACCGAAGCGAACGCCCGCGCCGTGGCGCAAGAGGCGCAAACCCGCCACAACCTGAAGACCATCGTCCTGAAATCTTCCAAGTAACCCGTTTCAATTGTTAAGCGAGTTAAGAGAAAATCAGGTGAGAGTTAGAAGGGTTTTAATTCCCCGATGTAACGCTCGCTGTTGTCAAATTCCTGCAGAATCTCCACCGGATCGTCCCTCCGAAGATCACCATAAAACGTTTCCTTGTTGTCATACCAGGTGTTGAACCGGTAGCCCTCGGTGTCATCGTGGTAAAGTTTCCGCCGCGCGTCTTCCCCTTTGAACGTGAAATCGAACTGCGCGGTTTTTCCGGCTTCGATGGTGACGGTCCCTCTCTGTATGGGAATGAAAGGATGCCAGGCGGTCACTTCGTAGGTGCCGGGCGGGATGTTTTGGATATTGAAGTTCCCTTCGGCATCACTGGCTACAAAGTATGGATTATCGACGATATAGCCCCGGGTTTGGAGAAAGGGGTGCAGGTTGCACTTCAGAATGAACTCCGGTGCGCCGGGTTTGATGAACGCAGAACGGATTTGCGAATTGGACGGCAATACGTTTTTGTTGCTGGTCTGGTTCCGGTGTGGCCCGTAAATTTCATAGGTGGCAATTTCGTGTTTGATGGGGTCGTTATTTTCAAGCAGGATATCTTCTCCATTCTTGATACCGATCACATATTTGTTCGCATGGCACCGCTTCAGTTGCAGGGTTTGCATCTTGCGCGGGAAAGGTTTTCCCTTTTTGACTCCTTGAATAGCGATGACGGTGTCCTGAAGCCCGCCATTTTCCGAGACAGTAAAATCATGCAAAATCCGGTGACCCTTGCCATCGGACATGCGCCCGCAGAATTCAATATTGGGAGCGTGAATTAAATGGAACGCCCGTGCCTTGGGGACAACGCCAACCAGGTTGACGCGACCTGTAAGGGTTCCTCCGTGATCGACCGATGTGATTTTATAGTCGAGCGGTACCTGGTCATGGAGTTGCTTTGAAAGTTTGTAGTTCCTCTTATAGAGTCTGTCGACCTGTTGCCGGGCTTTTTCGTCCTGCCCCAATTGATGGTAAATCAGTCCCAGATCATAATCCGCATGGACCATGCGCGAATCTATTTTGAGAGCAGTTTCGATTTCGTGAGCGGCTTCTTCCAGTAAATTGAGCTTGGCGAGTGACAGGCCACGGAAATACCGGAAGTTGGCATTGTCATACCCCATCTCCAGCGCTTTCTGGAAGGCGAGAAGGGCCTCCTTGTGGCGGTCGACCCGGCTGAGGGCCACTCCCAGATTGGCCTGCGCTGCGGAATCGTCGGGTTTTTCCTGCAAGGCTTTTTCGAATTCCCGGATCGCCCCTTCCCAATCTCCCTTCTGGCTTAAAACATGAGCCTTTTCAAGAGCCTCTTCAGAGATTCCAGCCAAGGTGGGTGTCGTGGCGCTTATTACAAACCATACAGCCCAAAAAACAACGGCCACTGTGTTGGACTTGATTTTCCTGTAAAAAATAAACATATAATTTAAATTCCTTATTTATTGATGAGGCCAATCTATCAAGTAGGATAGGGCCCGTCAAGAGCCTTTAAAATGACAATAAGGGACTCTTTTTGCTACCCAATGACCCGAAGAAGAGATTACCCTGTAATATATATAAACACCCCCTGTATAGATACGTTGGCGGGAAATTTATTTCAATTCCTGGTGTTTTAAAGATAACTATTTTAAATCTTGGGCGGGTTTGACTCGGCCGGATGGGAAGTTCTTATGGCCGGTTTCGATTATAATTTTGATCCTCATCCCATGGTTCGCGGACCGATTGCGCAGACGATTACCGGTTCCCAGTTCACGGGCAATCCTGAACTCCCGCGAAAGATCCAGCATCGGGTTCGGCTGGACGAAAAAAATTTACTGCTGATGTACGAGTTAAAAGCGGTTGAGGAATCGGCTCCCGTCGTACTCATCGGTCATGGTATGGGCGGGTGCAGTGAGTCCGGGTACGTGCGTCGGATCGCCTCCAAGCTGTTGCAGGAGGGGTTTGGCGTTTTTATGATGAATCAACGGGGAAGCGGTCGCGGAATTGGGTTGTGCGATCGGCTCTGGAATGGCGGCTCGAGTGAGGATTTGGCGCGGACGATCCAGTATATTGCGGATCGGTACCCCGCCCGGAAAATCCTGGTGATGGGGTTTTCGCTGACTGGCAACGTCCTTCTGAAATATCTGGGTGAAGACAGACAAATCCCTTCCAATGTCCTTTCCACTCTGGCAGTGAGCCCTCCCATCGACCTTAAGGTAGCCAGCCAGCAAATATCGGAAGGCCCCTGGTCCAACACCTTCAATAAATATTATCTCAAGCTGATGAACCGGCAGGTGGAAGCCCTGGTGCAATGCCATCCGGACGCATTCCGACCAGCGACGACGCCCAACACCATCTGGGAGTTTGATGTGGAATATACCGCTCCCGCGTTCGGTTATTCGAGTGCGGAAGCCTATTACGAAGCATGCAGTTCAAAGCAGTTTTTGGAGAATATCGCTGTTCCCACCACCATTCTCTGCTCGCAGGACGACCCCTTTATCCCTTCGGAGGTTTTCCAAAATGCGCGTATGAGCCAGCAAATAGACTTCATTAACCCGGAGTTCGGCGGACATATGGGCTATATCTCCCGTTCCCGGAACGATTTGGGAGATCGGCGCTGGATGGATTTTATTTGTGTTCAATGGGCGAAAACCCTTTATCCTAGATAGACACACTTAAAACTCAAATTACCTGTCCAAATTTCTTGAGAGTCGATTCTATGCTGGCGACGTCTGATACGTACAAGTTGTTCCGGGTCCGATGGTTGTTCCTGAAAAATCATTTGGCTCATCCTGCTTCCGATAAATGGGGACGATGGGGATTGATTGGGATTCTCGGAAGTCTTTTTTTTGTTGCCAATTATGCTTTCTTCTACCGGATGATCCGGTATCTGGATGAACTGCCCTTCAAAGTCGGCGAAGAGCTGATCTTTCAACTGCTCAACGTGATATTTCTCACGCTGTTCGTGATGGTTTTGTTTTCCGCCATCATCGCTTCGCTGTCGATTTATTATATTTCTTCCGACCTCGATTTTCTGCATTCCCAGCCGATCAGCAAGGGTTCCATTATTCGCGTGCGTTTTGCGCAAACCCTCATCAATGCGTCCTGGGTGGTGCTGATTTTTGCCTTCCCCATTTTTCTGGCCTACGGGTATTACTTCGAAGTGAATGCCGGATATTACCTTTACCTGCTGGTAAGCCTGCCGCCTTTTGTGGTGATTCCCACTCTGTTGGGCGTCCTCGGCATCATGGTGTTGATGTGGTTTTTTCCAACGGACAAGGCCTACCAGATATTGTCTTTCATGGGATTGTTTTATCTCGCCTGCATGATTGCTTTTTTCAGATTCTTGTCGCCGGAAAAGTTTTTTGATAAAAAAGTTTCCGATGAGGCCATCATCGCCTTTGTTGAAAGCCTCAAAATGCCGGAGTTCGGGTTCCATCCCAGCAGTTGGATAACGATTGGAATTTCCAGTTGGACCGATCAGCAAACCGGTACGGCCCTGTGGCAGTTGCTCTATCTGTACGCGGCGGCTTTGGTTTTAGGGGGAGTGTTCTGGTGGATCAGCCGGAAAATCTATTTTGGAAGCTGGCGCGCCTATCAGGAGGTCAAAAGCGCTCCGCGGGATAAAGTCCGCAAGCCGGGAACCCAGAAACCGCTTTGGTTGAAAATTCTTCCGTTCTCGACGGGACAAAAGGGATTATTTCAAAAGGATATGATTGTCTTTTCGCGCGACCCGTCCTATTGGTCGCAGTTGTTTATTCTGGCCGCGTTGGTGGTGGTTTATATCTTCAACATCGTCAACCTGCCGCTCGATAATGTCGTATTGAAAAATGTAGTCTCGGTTCTGAATGTGGGGCTGATCGGTTTTGTGCTTTCGGCTCTCGCGTCCCGGTTTGTGTTTTCCACCACCAGCCTGGAAGGGAATAAGATGTGGGCCATCTACACCTCGCCGTTGCGAATGGAACGGTTTCTGGTCGGTAAATTTTTAATGTACTTTCCGCCGCTTCTGATTATTGGAGAACTATTGGTGATCGTTTCCAATATGCTTCTGCAGGTCGATGCCTATGTCATGCAGGTGTCCATTGTCGGGATCTTCTTCATAACAATCGGCGTTGTGGGGATGGCGGTCGGTATGGGTGCGATGTATCCCAAATTCAAGTATGAAAACATTTCGGAAATCTCCAGCGGTACCGGCGGTATTTTGTTCATTATCACCAGCCTGATTTATGTGGGCATCGTGCTGGTTTTGGGAGCCCGCCCCATGTATGTCCACTTTACTCAAAGGTATTTAGGCGGAGCGGAGAATCTGGAAGTCATGAGTTTTTATACTCTCGTCATTTTACTTTCCTGTTATGTTGCGATCGAGCCCATGCGCCGGGGTATCCGCAGTCTTAAAGAGAGAGACTTTTAGAATACCTGTGATCCTCATTTTTCAATTCTATTTTTTGATTGACGGAATGGCATAGGGGTGGCAAGGTCTTAGTCAAATCGAAGGAAAATTCAAGTTTCCAACGACGATTTACTTGTTGAGGAGGGAGGTAGATCATGAGAAAAATGGTTCTCTTGTTAGGATTAGTATTATTGATTTTTCAAGGGTGCATGCGATCGGCCACAGTAGAAGTTAAAGCCGCACTTGATGAGCAGACGACCGTTAGGGGATTAGCTATGTGTGGGTCTGGTTTTCTGGCTTTCGGAGATATTAAGGCAGGAATTCTATATATCGAAGAAGGAAAGAAAGTAGAGATTCTTAAGAACTATGATGCCAAGAAGGAAGACGGTGGATGGAGAATTGATCAAGGCGAAACTTCGGTAGTGTACAAACTTCTTCCATTAAATACTCTTGACCTCAATGCTCTAGCTCCGCAGGCTGCGTTTGCTACGCTTAAAGACGCACTATGCACGGCTATTCCTACATCTGGAGCATGTATGAACATGGGTAATGTCCAAACTAATAATTTTTCGTTTTCATGGAAAACGCCTGTAGGAGGTGTGTCTTACTGTAAACCATCGTTGGGAAATACATGTGAGTTCGTTGCAATGTCTACGGGAACACACCGCACATACAAGGATCCGGATTGCCCTAAGGGCGGGGCATCCGCTGGCAAGAAAACTTTACGTATCTGTCAGGACAACACTGAGTAAAGCTGGCTGGGTCTAACCGAGTGCTGAGGTATCCACGGCCTTAAAACAAGAGACTTTTAGAGTTCTTGGGAATTCCGCGTTTCTTTGGTATAAAAAAGAGATGACGGAACTATTCCCTGAATATGAAAAATCAACCGGTGGCCCCCCACCGCCTCTGGCCGAGCGTATGCGGCCGGAATCCTGGGCAGACCTGTTCGGCCATGAACACCTGATCGGTGAAAAAAGTCCGCTCCGCCGGTTGATTGAGAAGGATGCCGGGCTGTCCTTTATTTTATGGGGACCGCCGGGGTCCGGCAAAACCACCATCGCCCGCATCGTGGCGCACATCACCCAAAGCGAGTTCCATGAAATCAGCGCGGTGAATGCCGGTGTCGCGGATATCCGGAAAATCATCGAACGCGCCAAAAGCAGTTGGGCGCAATCCAAGCGCCAAACGATTCTGTTCATCGACGAAATTCACCGCTTCAACAAATCCCAGCAGGACGCAGTTCTGCCCTATGTCGAGAACGGGACCATCCGCCTCATCGGGTCCACCACCGAAAACCCATCGTTTGAAGTCATCCCCGCATTGCGGTCCCGGTGCCAGGTGTTCCGTTTGGGATACCTCACCGCCGATCACATTCGCCACATCCTAGAACGGGCTTTAAAGGATGAGGTTCACGGACTGGGCGATACCCCGGTTGCGTTTGACGAGGCGGCGATGGATTTTATGGTTAGCCATGCCAATGGCGATGCGCGCCGTGCGCTGAACGTTTTGGAAGCGGCGGTGATGTATCAGAAGGAACTGGGAGTGGAGAATCCGCCACCCATCGGGCCGTCGGTGATTGAAGGCATTGTCCAGCGAACCGCTGTTCTGTATGACAAGGACGGGACCGAGCACTACGATCACGCGTCGGCCTTTCAGAAAAGTATGCGCGGGTCGGATGCCGACGCCGCCATCTACTGGCTGGCTAAAATGATCGCGGGAGGGGAGGACCCCCGGTTCATCGCTCGTCGACTGGTCATCACAGCATCGGAGGATGTCGGCCTGGCCGATCCCATGGCGCTGGTGCTCGCCAATGCGGCCTTTGACGTGGTGGAGCGTATCGGGCTACCCGAAGCGAGAATCCCGCTGGCGCAGGTCGTCATCTATGTCGCGCGCGCGCCGAAAAATAATACCGCCATCAAAGCCATCGACTCGGCGTTGAGTGACATCGAACATAAAGGCCAGTCGTTTCCCGTCCCCAACCATCTGAGGGACGCCCATTACAAAGATGCCAAAAAATACGGCTACGGCACCGACTACAAATACCCCCACAATTATCCCGACCACACCGTCGAGCAGGACTACCTCCCCGCCGAGCTGAAGGGCAAAAAATATGTGCCCCGTGACGATAAATAATTGATGTGAATTACACTCCTCTCAAAGCCGCTTTGATTCTTCCTACCTATCAGATTTAAAAGGAGTTGTTTCAGAACTACATGATTTTAAACGACTTGAAAAATCGAAAAATTATTTAGAGACAAACCGGTTGACACCCCTCTATATGGTGCTATTGTGGGCGTATAGCTACTAGATGTAGTGATTCCCTCGTTAGCTTGTTTTTCGGTAGGTTACGAGCAATGTGGTCTGGTAGTTAGCTCGCGCGGGCGAAAAAAAAGCCGCAGACCCGGGCATGGGTCAACGGCCAATTTTTCTCTCGCGATAATGCGGCGAGTATTCGGTAAAACAATGTTGCAAAAGTCTACCCCTTCCGAATTTCGCCGTCAATAACAATCGACGTAGTAATTAGGAGTTGAATTATGGTTGTAGATGTTTTGGGTTATTCATTTGGTGGTTTTTTTTCTTCATCCGGACCCGTGAAAAATTTTTCAGGGGTCTATGTCATTGTTGATTGTAGAGCCAACGGCGATTATTTGATCGATGTCGGCGAATCAGGAACACTCCGGAACCGATTGGATAATCATGACCGGAAAGGATGCTGGAAAAAAAAATGTGTGGGAGCGGTCAAGGCGGCCGTTTTCTACACCAATGAAGCAAACCGCAAAAAGATAGCGGACGATATTCGAGATAGAGGTCGTCCACCTTGCGGTGATCGCTGAACTGAAGAGGGGGGATGGCCAATCGGCCATCCCTTTTTTTACTGAAGAAGGAAAATAAAAGTGGAAGAAAAAGAAAGACCTGAAAATGAAGAAAGTAATAAGCCGGGAAAATATGATTCCATCTTAATATTCGGTACTGTTAAATCGATTTTTAAAAATTTAATGCGTATTACCACTGGGATAGTCGGTTTATTTGGACTGGCCTGCTTGGTGGGGTGGGCTACTTCCAATGGTTATTATTCTAGCTTTGGAGCGGATTGGTTAGCGTACTCACAGTCAATATTTCAAACTGCTGGAATGAGCCTTATTCCGTTGGGTTTTTTATTATTATTTGTAGTACTTAAACTGACTGATATTTTTGAAAAACCGAAAATAATGGAAAAAGACTTCTTTTGGAAACTTGCTTTGCCAATTTTCTTTATTTTTCCAATGGTAAGTTTTTTTATAAATAAATTTTCGAATATCGAAATAGTTGAAATATTTAATAAGACGAAAAATGTATTTTGGGTTTTGTTTTACGGATTATGCATATTAGAAACTATTCAAGATTTGATTTATTTTACAATTTCAAAGAGTAGAAATATTGGAAGGATATGGATTTTTTCAATTTATGTTTTTGGGACTATGGGATTATATTTTTATCCATATTATTTTGGAAAATATTTGGCTTTTTTTGATGCTGATCCTGATAAATCAAAACTTCCAATTATTAAGGAAAAAGCAGATAAAGATGGACCTCAATTAAGATTCCTTTTTAAATCTGATTCCCATGTATATGTTGCTGAATTTAGGAAAGATGGACCTCCTTACAATATCAAAATCATACCTGTCGATAAAATAGATTATATTGAGCCCCACCGTAAAAAAAATATTTTGCCAAAAGGTTGAAGATAATTGATACAATCCCGCGTTTTGGAACCTTCCAATGTTAAAGAATATTGAAAATGGCGCAGAGAACACAATTTACGGACGTTGAATCGATTTTTGAGGGACGCCTGCGCGGCAATCAGGCGATGTTGAGCGGTCTCGGCCTGACGGCGGAAGAGGCCCGCCTGCTCTGGCAGACTCCGCGACTGAAAGAGGTGAGCTGGCTGGACCTGGATGACAATCAACTGGGCGATGCGGGACTCGCGGAACTGGCCGAGTGCGAGCATCTGGAGAATATCCAATACCTCAACCTCAATAAAAACGGACTGACCGATGCCGGCCTGCAAAAACTGGCCCAGTCGAAGTGCCTGCCGAAACTGAAGCGCCTTCACCTGAAGGGCAATCCTATAGAAGGACCCGGTGTTATGGCTTTGTTCGAATCGCAAACGCTGGACGGTCTCACCACGTTTCAGGTCAACGAAGGCTGGACCTGCAAAAAACGCGATGGCTGGCGTTACAATCCTCAGTTGTAAATTATGACTTCTCCTCAATCGACCGAACAAATTCATATCCATATCTCCGGGTCGGACCGGCCGGGTATTCTCGCCGAAGCGCTGGAGACGATCGTCAGCCACGAATGCCTGGTAGTCGACATCAAGCAGTTTGTTTTTAACGGGATGCTGAACCTGTCGATTTTACTGGAGAGTAAAAATCCACAGGCTTTGGCCGATCTACGGGGATCTCTGAATACTTATGGGGCGCAGACCGGCATGAAAGTCGTGGCGCATCCCTGGGATTCTGAGCATCGCCCTGAAGCGCCCTACAAGCATCGCTTGGTCGTTACTATTCTGGGAAAAAAAATCGGTCCGGTGGCTCTTCAGGCCATCACTCGAATTCTGGCGGATCTGGATATCAACATCATCCGCATCGAGCAGTTGGACTATGCCGACCATCATGTGATTGAAATCGTCATCGGCGCCAAGCAGGTAATGACCAATGTTGGTATTCTCGCCGCGCTCCTACACTTTAAGGAGAACTTTGATGTCGATATCGCTGTTCAGGAGGACACCCTGTTCCGCCGCAACAAGCGGTTGATCGTGTTCGACGCCGATATGACCTTCCTGCAATGCGAAGTGATCGATGAGTTGGGCAAGCTGGCGGGGGTCGGGGAGCAGTTGACGGGGATCACCGAGAAGGCCATGCTGGGGGAGATCGATTTCACCACGGCCCTCAAGCAGAGGGTGGCGCTTTTGAAGGGGCTATCCGTTGAGCAACTCGAACAGCTTTACGAGAATCTGCCTATCACTCCCGGTGCGGCGGAATTGGTGCGTATTCTACAGCACCTGAATTACAAGATCGCCATTGTCAGCGGCGGGTTTCAGTTCTTCATTTCCAAGCTCAAGGAGAAGTATCGGCTGGATTACGGGTTTGCCAATCAACTGCAGATTGAGGATGGCAAAGTTACCGGTGAAGTGGAGGGGGAACTGATCGACGCACAGGCCAAAGCTAATATTCTGGCCTCCCTCGCTGAGCAGGAGGGGCTCTCCCTGCAACAGGTCGTGGCGGTGGGCGATGGCGCCAACGACATCCACATGCTGGCCAAGGCCGGGTTGGGGATCGCCTTCAACGCCAAGCCCATTGTTCAACAGCACGCCCAGGCCTCGATCAGCACTTACAATCTTGAATTAATTCTTTATTTTTTGGGTATTTCTGGCAATGAACTTAAGGAATTACGTAAGGCTATGGAGCGCCCGGACTCGTAAAGATTTCCCGCTTCAACTCCCATCCCCGGCGGGTGATTTCCTGATCAAACATTTTTCCTCTCAACGCCAACTCCACCGGTACGGCCCCCTTGGGAAGTTTGCCCTGGGCGGCAATGATGGCGATGATGGATGCGTGCCAGCCGGTGGTTTGTTCCATGGCGGTGAACCCGGTTTGGATATCGTAGGTTTCTATAAAGTCGAGCGTGCAGGAAGAGTGTGATCCGTTGAGTCGACCGGTGGCCTGGGCGCGGATGAGGCAGACATCATAGACCGGGGGTTCCGGTGTGATTTTTGGGGCCAGCATGGCATTGAGCAGATCCCGCGGTACAAACGAATGCCCGTTGATCTTTGTTTGTTCCGAGTCAAACAGCCCGAGATTCTGGAATGCGGTGAACTGGTCCCAGTGGCCCGGGTAGCGCAGGGTTTTGTTTTCCAGTCGGCGAAGCTTGTCCTTGAACGTCCACGGCGCGGTGGAGAGTCCGCCGGAAGTGACCGCTGCCTCCAGAAACCCGAAAGGCTGAGGAAAATTGAGAGATTCCATTTCCGTCAGGCAGGGAACCGGGGTGGGTTGTCCGCCTCGAATAAACCAGGCATCGCCGCAATACTCGTTGATGAGTCCGTTGATATTGAACGTGAGATGGTAGTTCCAGGGAGGTTTGGGACTTTGCGGCAGACCGCCGTCCCAGATATAAACGTCTTCCGGCTCGTCCAGGTAATCCATGGCGCGAATACCCATGTTGATGTTGAGGCCGGGGCCCATGCCGCAATCCGGGGTGATGGTGACACCCGCCGCCTTCGCCTTATCCCCCAATGCCAACTGCTGACGAACGGTTTCGGTATGCCCGCCCAAATCGCAAATATTGGAATGCGCTTCGATCGCCGCCTCGGTAATCTGTAGATTGAACTTGTAGGGAACGGCGCTGATCGTGGAATGAACACCCCGGAGAGCCGGAACGAGGACGGAAGGGTGGTCGACATTCAATGCCTGTCCCTTGACGACTTGGGTCTGCAGGAGTTTGTTGACCTTGTCCGCACCGCGCGTCGCAGACTCGGCATCGAGATCGAATAAACGGATCTCATCTGCATCCCCAAGACGTGCGAGGTCGTATGCGGCGGCGACTCCCTGTCTTCCTGCACCTAAAACGGCATATGTTAAGCTCATAAGGTAAACAGGTTAAAGTATCGTAGCGAGGGAGTAAAGGGCTCAAGCCAGGGGCATAATTTAGTTGCTATATATCAAAGCATTTATTAATGTTTTTGTTCAAGAGTTCAATGTAAATATTGTGAATAAAAGGGTGATTTTGATCCTATGAGTTTTCCTTACAAAGCGGTGCTGTTTGATTGGGCCTATACGCTGGTCGATCTGGTTAATGAAGAGGACCGGACGGCGTTGAGGCGGCTATACGACTGTTTGCAGGAGCAGGGATTTGCGCTTCCCGGCTTTCAACAATGGTACGACACGTATCATCGCCTGTTCTTCGGAATGATTGAGATCTCCCGACCCACCCACCGGGAAGCCCGGTTCGATCATGTGCTCAATTACCTCTTGATGCAAAGTAATATTCAACTGAATAAGCAAGTCAGTTTTGAGGGTTTGTTGAAAGTTTATTATGATGAGATTTATTCCCACCGCAAAGTTTATCCTGAAATGATCGAGACACTCGTCGCGTTACAGAAAGCCGGTGTGCGCATGGGGATTGTATCCAATACCACCAATCCCGGTTTCATGAAGGATTACGAGCAGACGCTACTGGGACTGGATCCTTACTTCGAGTTTTCCATTTATTCCTCGGAAGTGCCTTACCGTAAACCACACCCTTCCATTTTTCAACTGGCGCTGGCGCGATTGAATTTGAATCCGGCGGAAGTTTTATTTGTCGGTGATAATTTGCAAGCGGATATCGTAGGCGCTCAGGGTGTGGGGATGCCCACCGCCTGGGCGAATCGGGATGGCAAGGCTTTGCCCTCAGATGTGATTCCCGATTACGAAATTAAATCCGCGACAGAACTCTTAACCCTTCCCACCAAACCCTGATCGCCATGCACCGCTTCTTTGTTACTGCAGACGGATTTTCCGAGAACACGGTGACTATCACCGGGTCCGACGTCAATCACATTCGCACGGTTCTCAGAATGAAACCGGGTGACAAAATTGAGGTCATCGACCCACAAGGATATCAATACGAGATTGTTTTAGCAGAGGTGGATAAGGCTCACGTTCGGGGAGACATTTTATCCAGAATCGAAATGCAGACCGAATCGCCTGTGAATATTCGAATGGGGCAGGCTCTGATCAAAGGCAATGCCTTTGACCTCCTGGTGAGGAAAGCGACAGAGTTGGGAGTTCACTCGATCACTGCAATCAAAACCCAGCGTTGTGTGGCTCGCCTGGCGAAAGAGTCCGAGGCGAACCGCACTCAACGCTGGCAACGCATCGCCGAAGAGGCCTCGAAGCAATGTGGACGATCCCGCAGGCCTGAAGTTCAGTCGACCGTGTTATCGATTGAGGAGTTTTGTCAGCAATCGGCCGACTGCGATTTGAAATTGGTCTTCTGGGAAGGCGAACAAAAAATTCGCTTGCAGGATGTTACTGCGCCGGACTCGGTCGCTTCCATCGTATTTCTTGCCGGACCCGAAGGCGGCTGGGCCGCTGAAGAGATCGATTTTCTCATCCAACACGGATTTCAAACGGTGAGTTTGGGCTCGCGTCTGCTGAAAGCCGATACCGTTTCGCTGGTCATCCTGTCCCTGCTCCAGCACCGCTGGGGGGATTTATAAAGAGGTTGGCGCACCTGCGGATTGGTGGTACATTGCTCGGAGCATCGCTTTTTAACCCTCGTTTTGGAACCCGCCGATGAGCTATCAACTCAAACTTGATATTTTTGAAGGGCCGCTCGATCTGCTTCTGCATCTGATCAGAGAACAGAAGATGGAGATTCACGACATCTCTGTGTCGGAAATTTCACGCCAGTATTTGGATTATCTGGGGTTGATGACCGACTTGAATCTGGAAGTCGCCGGCGAATATCTGGTGATGGCCGCCGAACTGACCCGGCTCAAGTCGAAAATGCTCCTGCCTTCCCACGGTGAAAATGAAGACGGCGAAGACGGCACCGACCCCAGAGCTGAGTTGACCCGCAGGCTTATGGAATATCAGCGATATAAAAGTGCCGCCGGGGACCTCCGTCAACTGGAGCATGAACGACAACAACTGTTTTCCCGTGGGAGCGAAATTCTGGTCGAAGAGGGGGAAGAGGAAGTCATCGTCGATGCCACGGTGTTCGATTTGTTCAGTGCCTTCAAGGAGGTCCTGAATCAAAGAACGTTTAAGGAAGACTACGAAGTCAAAATCACCACACTTTCTGTTTCGGCGCACATCAGTCGGGTGTTGGATATCCTGAACGAGCATGAAAGCGTCACGTTTGAATCTCTGTTTGATGAAAGCCAGTCCAAGCAGGAAGTCATTGTGACTTTTCTGGCCCTGCTGGAGTTGATGCGTATGTCCCTCATTCGCGTACAGCAGGGGAGTCAATTCGAGACCATTCGCGTCTACCCTACTGCCGATCAGGAAACTCAGAAGGAAGCTCTCAAAGATTACGTCGAATCGGAAGTGGAACCCGAATTGAATCCTGAAACCCTATTGAAACCCGAAACCCTTTGAATACCCCCTCTTAAAGGACAGGACGAAAATTCTCCTCAGAATATATCCTTCCCCCCTCAATTTCTTTTTCTGCGTAGAGGTTTGACTTTACAGTCATATTTTGAATAGACTACTGAGATAGATTGATATCCATAATTTTTGAGGGTTGCCCTATGTTGGCTCAAAGGATCGCATTGTTGTCGTTGGTGGCTTTGATTTTTTCCGGATGTGCCGTTCATAGCGGTTACCGTCCAACGGTGGATCCTTATGGCGACCCTCGGGCCGACCGCATCAGTCAGGATTTATATGAATGTGATGGCTTGGCCTATCAGGCCAGCCGAGTGGAAGAAGAATCGGTTCGAGGCGCCATCGTCGGAGGCGGTATAGGAATGATAGGAGGCGCCATACTGGGGAGTCTCTCGGGACGTCCGGTGCAGGGGGCGATGTTTGGGGCGACGGCTGGTGGGCTTACCGGAGGTGTCAGCCAGGGAGTGAACGCAGATCAGCGTTTCATCAATGCTTATCGGAATTGTATGCGCAATCGGGGCCATAACGTGATTGACTAGCATCTCTCCTCCAAAAATTAAAGATTTAGCGGAAGGATTGTCCCCAGAAGATGTTTCCTGGGGTTTTTTATTGCCCATTGTTCCGGCTGGAGGGATATAATACAATTCTATAGGTATTTCCCTGTTAATTGAGACTTTGAAGCGATGTTCGACCAACTTAAAGAAGACATTCAAGAAGCCATGGAGAAGGACCCAGCCGCCCGGCATTTCTGGGAGGTCGTGCTCTGCTATCCCGGCGTGCACGCTTTGATGGCCTATCGATTCACTCATTGGCTTTGGAATCATGATATCAAGCTGATCGCACGGCTGTTTTCTTATCTGGTTCGATGGTTGACCGGTATTGAGATTCACCCTGCCGCGAAAATCGGCCGAAAATTTTTCATCGACCACGGCATGGGCGTGGTGATCGGCGAGACGTCGGAAATTGGCAATAACGTTTTTATGTATCATGGCGTTACCCTCGGCGGACTCAGCATGAAAAAAGGCAAGCGTCATCCTACCATCTGCGATAACGTCGTCATTGGCGCGGGCGCGCAGGTATTGGGTCCGGTGACGGTGGGCAACAACAGTAAAATTGGTTCGGGATCGGTCGTGGTGCAATCCGTTCCCGAATATTCCACGGTTATCGGAGTTCCAGGGCGCGTTGTGTTTTCCGGCATATCGGCCGATTTTGAAGATCTGGAAGAGACTTTCTCCGATCCCATGGCACAGGCCATTGAGGTAGTGTTGGACCGCCTTCCGCAGATGGAAAAAGATATTCGTTTGCTCAAGGATGCGGTGGAGTTGGAATCTACGGAAGAGGCAACACCTCAACCCCCGAAACCGGTGCCTCTCAAAAAGACCGGTATGAAAAAAGCCTCCAACGACAGTTGACTCGCATCCCTTTCCGGTTTTTATACAACCTGTTTTTTGAAAAGAAATATGCAGACTATATATTTGGATCACAACGCCACCACTCCCGTTGATGAGGCGGTTTTGGAAGCCATGCTTCCCAGTTACCGGGAATCTTTCGGTAATCCCTCCAGCGCTCATACCCAGGGCCGGGCGGCCCGAGTTTGTTTGGATCTGGCAAGAGAGCAGGTCGCCGCGTTGATCGGCGCATATCCCGGAGAAATCACCTTCACCAGCGGCGGCACGGAATCGGATAACCTGGCTATTGCTGGAGTGGCCCGCGCGTTCAAAGATAAGGGAACCCACATCATCACCAGCCGGGTCGAGCATCCGGCAGTTTTGAATACCTGCGAGGAATTACGCAAAGAAGGTTTTACCATCGTTTACGTTCCCGTTGATTCTTATGGTCGAATCGATTGCGCCGCGTTGGCTGACATGATTACAGACGACACCACGCTGATCTCGCTCCAGCATGGCAACAGTGAAGTGGGAACACTGCAACCTATCGTGGAAATTGGAGAACTGGCCAGAGCCCGGGGGGTGTTGTTTCACACCGATGCTGTTCAGACTGTGGGGAAAATTGCAGTAGACACTCGAACTCTGCCGGTGGATATGCTTTCCCTTTCCTCCCACAAGATGTACGGTCCCAAAGGAGTGGGAGCCCTTTACATTCGCCGGGGAACACCGCCGTTGGTACCCCTGATCTCTGGGGGTGGCCAGGAGAAAAAAAGAAGGGGAGGGACGGAAAACGTTCCAGGAATCGTAGGATTGGGAAAGGCGGCCGAAATTGCCCAATCCCGGCTGGAGTCAGATCAAGCTCATGTTTTCCAACTTCGTAGCGGCCTGCGCCAGCACATTGAATCGCGTATTCCCGGTGTACGGTTTTACGGCCATCCGGAATTCAACCTGCCGAATACCCTTTATTTGGGATTTGACGGTGTCGAAGGGCAGACTTTGATGATTCATCTGGACCTAGTAGGTATTTTCGTTTCGACCGGAACCGCCTGCAGTTCGGGATCAATTCTGCCTTCGGATGTACTGGGAGCGATGGCCGTCCCGGAAAATGAGATGTTTCAAACTATTAGAATCAGCTTGGGCCGGGGGAATCGTCTGGATGAGATGGAACGAGTGGCGGATGCTCTGGAAAAAGCAGTTTTGGAAATCCGTTCAAAAACCGGACTTTCTGCAGAGGCTACCCCCAAGTGATTGTATAACTCTTCGTAACTTGCTACAATTTCACTGAATTTGAGGGCAGAATGAGTAAAATTTATAGTATTGGATGGGGTCCAAAAAAAGAGACCGCTTTTCATTCACTGGGGGAAGTCATGTTATCCGTTAAAAGCAGTTTCAAATTTATTTCGGGGGTTATCCTCATCGCTTCACTAACCCTGACAGGGTGTAGTTCTCTGCCTTGGAGTAGTGAAAAAGACGATAACGATTTATTTTTTGAAGAAGATTTTGGAAGCGAATTTGAATCGGAATTAGAGGATGTGCCTCCCGCCAATAAACAAAAGGAAGATGACTTTTTCGAGGATGATAAGGCTCTAGCTGAATCCAAGCCAGAAGATCAACCTCAAAGCGTGCCCGTTTCTCCGGACGAAGAAGATTTCTTTTTTGAGGACGACAAGGCATTGGCTCAGACCCAGTCGAAAACGGAACCCAAGCCTCGGGCGATGCCTCAGGTTTCACCAGTTGATGAAGATAACTTCTTTATTGATGATGAGCCTATGGCCCAAACCGTTCCCAAGGCCGCGTCAATACGTAAACCTCGGCAGGCAGAAAAAATTGAACAAAAAAGCGGTGTGATCAGTAGTCAAGGGAGCGGTTCGATCAAGGGCGGAGGTGGATTCGTCAGTGTGGATCAAAAAACTGACAAGGAAGAATTTCAGGTGGATGTCGCCACTCTGCACAGTCAACAGGAAGCATTGTTGCTCAGAGTGCAGGAACTTCAGAAAATTGTGAGTAATTTGGAGCCGCGTTTAACTGCAACGCAGGAGCGGGTGAATGCTTCTCTTTCCCCGGAGTCTCCCTCAGTTAATACCGAAATCCAATCTTTGAAGGCGGAAATGATCCGGCTGAAAAATGAAATAGCGACTCTTAAAAAGGACCCCGTTCATTCCAAACAGGCCAAGTTGATTAAAAAAGCCCGACCGATGAAGCGGTATCCAAAAATTTCCAGGACACCCAAAAAATATAATGAAGCATTGGCGGCGTACAAGGCGGGCAAGTATGATAAATCAATTCTATTGTTTCATGAAATAAGCCTGAATAATCCTCCCCAGAATCTTAGAGATAACATTGCCTTCTGGATGGGCAGTAATTATTTGAAGTTGGATATGTATGATGATGCCATCAAACAATATCAAGCAGTGCTGACTCAGTATCCGGATGGTAACAAGGTTCACGATGCGCGTTACATGTTGGGGGTCAGCTATCAGAAAAAGGGCGATACCGGAAGGGCCTTGGATGCTCTGGAAGTGGCACTGAAAGGCAACCCTCCTTCTGAGGTCCGTCAGAAAATTGAAAAGCAGTTGATGGAGATCAAGTAATTCTGATTTCCAATTCCTTTACTTTACACTCCTAGGCTTGAAAGCCACAGGCTTTAACTCTCCATGAAAGTGGCGCTGGTTCACGATTGGTTGACCGGTATGCGGGGAGGCGAGCGATGTCTCGAAGTTTTCTGTGAATTGTTTCCAGAGGCCGACCTTTTTACCCTTGTGCATATCCCCGGCAACGTTTCTCCCCGAATTGAATCCATGCGGATTCATACCTCGTTTTTGCAAAACCTCCCGGGTATTGAAAAATATTATCGTTATTACCTGCCGCTGATGCCCTGGGCCATCGGCGCTTTTAACCTCCGCGGTTATGATTTGATCTTGAGTAGCAGTCATTGTGTGGCCAAGGGAATCCGTATCACTGGCGGAGGGACGCATATTTGTTATTGTTTTACGCCGATGCGGTACATTTGGGATCAGTTTGATATTTATTTTTCAGGCAGGGGCCGGAAGGTCCAATCCCTGGTCATGCGACTTTTAAAGCCGTTCCTTAAAAACTGGGATGTCCGGTCCAGTCGTGGAGTGCACCAGTTCATTGCCACATCCCGGCATATACAAAAAAAAATCGACAGCTATTATCGGAGAGATTCGACGGTTATTACACCGCCGGTGAATACGGATTTTTATTCACCGGACACTGCGGCGCGGGAGGATTTTTTTCTCATCGTGAGTGCTCTATCCCCTTATAAACGTGTCGATTTAGCAGTTGAAGCCTTTAATGAATTAGGATATCCTCTGAGGATTATAGGGGCGGGTCCGGAAATGCCCTATCTCCGCTCCATTGCCGCCTCTAATATTCAGTTTTTGGGACCGATTGCGGATGAAGAAGTTCGGTTTCATTATGCCCGTTGCCGAGCGTTAGTATTTCCCGGAGAAGAGGACTTCGGGATTGTCCCTCTGGAGGCTCAAGCCATGGGTTGTCCGGTTATTGCCCTCGGTAAAGGTGGTGCACTGGAGACGGTGATCCCTGAGCCCGGCTCATGGAAACCGGGGACCGGTATCCCGGAAGAAAAGACCCAGAAGCCCACAGGATTATTTTTTTATCAAGCGAAAAAGAAAAGCCTTTGTCAGGCGATCGAGCATTTTAATTCCGTTGAAAGCGGGTTCGACTCTAATGAAATTCGTGAGCGTGCCTTGGAGTTTAATCTGGATCAGTTCCGGTACCGAATCCGAATGTTTATCCAAGAGTATCTAAAGAAATCCCATGCTGAAAAAACATAACCAGCTATTTCTATCAGCCCTCATCATTTCCGACAGCCTGGTTATTCTGTCCTCTTGGATCGGCGCCTATTATTTGCGATTTCACTCTGGTTGGATCCCCTTAATCAATGAGATTCCTCCTGTCGAGCAGTATCAACTTCTGTTGTTACCTGTATTGACCTTGTTTTTATTCAATTTTAAAGTGGTGGGATTGTACCAACCTCTGAGGGGTAAATCCTTATGGGTGGATTATTACAATATCATCAAGGCCAACACCATTTCGGTTTTGATTCTTTCCGCTTTACTTTTCTTTTATCGGGAAGATAGTTACTCCCGCATAGCGGTGGGGATATTCTGGTTGGTTGCCACCTTTTCGCTGGTGGCTTCGCACGTGTTGGTTCGGACTATTTTGAGAATGCTCCGGCTGAGAGGGAAGAATCTGCGTTATGTGCTGATTGCAGGGTCCGGAGAATTGGGTCAGGAAGTAGCGAAGCGTATCGACCTTCATCCGGAAATGGGATTCAAGATAGTCGGATTTTTAACGACCGAAGAGAAAAAAGTTGGAACGCTGATAGACGGATATCCCATATTGGGACTGCTGGACGATGTTTCACAACACATCAGGGAGCATGGGGTGGATAAGTTGTTTATTTCCCTTCCGATGAAATCTCAGGATCATTTTGAGAGAGTATTGTTCAACCTTGGAGAGGAATCGGTAGATGTCAAAGTGGTTCCAGATTTATTGCAATATATGAGCCTGAGTGACGGTGTCGACAATTTCGACGGTCTACCCATTATAAATCTAACCGAATCTCCACTCTATGGTTGGAACATCGTTTTCAAACGCGCCACCGATATGGTGATTTCCTGCTTAGCCATTATTATAACCAGTCCTCTGATGATTATAATTGCTTTACTCATTAAGCTGGAATCTCGTGGCCCGGTATTTTATGTTCAGGAGCGTGTTGGTTTGGACCGAAAAGTTTTCAAGATGTATAAGTTTCGTTCCATGCAAATGGACGCGGAATCCCATTCCGGTCCGGTATGGGCGAAAGAAAATGATAGCCGACGCACTCGGCTGGGAGTATTGCTTCGAAAAACCAGCCTCGATGAACTGCCTCAATTTTTTAACGTTTTTACCGGCGACATGAGTATGGTAGGTCCCCGGCCGGAGAGGGCGGTTTTTGTCGAGGATTTTAAAAAATCAATTCCTCATTACATGTCGCGGTTGAAAATGAAAGCCGGTATTACCGGTTGGGCACAGGTCAATGGCTGGCGGGGAAACACCTGCCTGGAAAAACGAATCGAGCATGACCTGTACTACATTAAACACTGGTCCCTGTTTTTTGACATCAAGATTTTAATCAAAACCCTCTGGAATGGATTGATCAATCGGCATGCCTACTGAGCCCAGAGTGATCGCCATTATTCCTGCCCGTTGGGGATCGAGCCGTTTTCCCGGCAAGCCTCTGGCCCTGATCCAAAAGAAACCCATGATTCAGTGGGTCGTGGAGCAGGCTCAAAAAGCTTCTCGGGTATCGGAGGTTATAGTGGCGACAGATGATGACCGGATTTTTAATGCCGTGACCGGGTTCGGTGGCAAAGCGGTCATGACCTCTCAGGACCATGCCACCGGGTCGGACCGTATTGCGGAGGTGGCATCCGGGCTGAAGTGTGATATTGTAGTCAATGTTCAGGGGGATGAGCCTCTTATTCCACCTGAAAACATTGATCAGGTGATTGATTGTCTTGATAAGAATCCCACTTTGAATGTAGCGACATTGATGATGGCTGTTCGCGAATCGGGTGAAATCAACGATTCCAACGTGGTCAAAGTGGTTACGGATCAAAAGGGGAGAGCCCTTTATTTTTCCCGATCAGCCATTCCCTATCACCGTGATGAATGGAAGAATGGAGTGTCGAACGAGACGAGCCGGGTTTTTAAGCATATTGGGCTTTACGCCTATACCCGGACGTTCCTGTTGGAATTTACCCGAATGAATCCTACCCCCATCGAGCAGTTGGAGAAACTGGAGCAACTTCGAATTCTGGAGCATGGATATCCGATCCAAGTAGAGATTACTGATAAAATATCCATGGGTGTAGATCGAATTGAGGACTTGGATAAAATCGAAAGAATGCTTGAGGAGTAAAAATCAAATAAGAAAACTTTCAATCGATATGCATGAGGTTCAGGTTTGGCAAAAAAAACTAACGATAAAAAAGTAAAATATATTTTCGTCACCGGAGGAGTATTATCTTCCCTTGGGAAGGGGATTGCCGCCGCATCTCTGGGCAGTCTCCTTGAATGTTCCGGATTGAAAATCACCATGCTCAAGCTGGACCCCTATATTAACGTCGATCCAGGAACGATGAATCCGTTTCAGCACGGAGAAGTTTATGTGACCGATGATGGTGCTGAAACCGATTTGGATCTCGGCCACTATGAGCGGTTTACCCATGCACGTATGGGTAAGATCAATAATGTGACTGCCGGCCGAATTTATAATGATGTCATTGAGAAAGAACGTCGAGGCGATTTTCTTGGCGCGACCGTACAGGTCATTCCTCACATCACCGATGAAATCAAAGCGCGTATCCGGGCGGTCAGCAAAGGCGTGGATGTGGTGATTTGTGAAATCGGAGGTACAGTGGGTGATATCGAAAGCTTGCCTTTTCTGGAGGCGATTCGTCAGTTTCGATTTGATAATAATCCCAAAAATGTGATTTACGTTCACCTGACCCTCCTGCCTTATATCAAAACTGCGGATGAACTAAAAACCAAACCGACTCAACACAGTGTTCAGAAATTGAGAGAGATCGGTATTCAGCCGGATGTTCTCCTCTGCCGTTCCGAACAGATCGTTTCGGAGGACATCAAAAGGAAAATAGCACTGTTTTGTAGTGTGGATGTGGATTCTGTTATTACTGCCATGGATGCCAAGTCAATTTATCAAGTACCTCTGAATTTGCACCATGAGGGGTTGAGCCGCATCATCCTTGAAAAACTGGGTATGCCTGGAGTGCAACCAGACCTCACCCAATGGAAAATGATTAATAAATACTTGGATAAACCGGAGGGCGAAGTAGAGATTGCAATTGTTGGGAAATATCTCGAGCTCAAGGAATCCTATAAAAGTCTGATGGAAGCTCTGGTGCATGGCGGGATAAATAACCGGATCAAAGTCAATCTGAAATGGGTATCGGCTGAGGATCTGGAGAAAGAGGGCGGAACCGAGTTGTTGAGAGGTTGCGACGGAATACTTGTGCCGGGAGGGTTTGGCGATCGCGGATTCGAAGGCAAGGTCAAAGCGGCAGGATTTGCCCGCGAGAATAAAGTTCCCTACTTGGGAATATGTCTGGGCATGCACTCAGCGGTGGTTGATTTTGCACGTAGCGTAGCGAAACTCACGGATGCTGATAGCTCCGAATTTAAACCGAATACGCCTCACCCCATCATCGACTTGATGCACGACCAGGATGTGAATGGTAACAAGGGCGGGACCATGCGTCTGGGTCAATATCCCTGTCAATTGCGAAAAGAGTCTCTCGCCTTTGCCGCTTATGGTAACCGGGTAATCAATGAACGCCACCGCCATCGTTACGAGTTCAATAATAAATACAGGTTTCAATTGGAAGAGGCGGGGATGAGAATCAGCGGGATCTCTCCCAGCGGCAACCTGGTCGAAATCATCGAGTTGGCTGACCATCCTTGGTTCCTGGCTGGGCAATTTCATCCCGAGTTCAAATCATCCCCGATGGAACCTCACCCCTTGTTTCGCGAATTTGTATCCCATTCCCTTCAGTACCATAAATCCCTTTAATTTGACTCTGTTGGAATGCTGACCACAATTCCACCGATCACGTCATGAAGTTTAAAGTCATGCTTCGGACTTTTAGGGTGGGAGTTGTGGCAGGTCACGCAGGCCGGCGTTACTGCAATGTCGGGATAAATTGCCTGGAAGTAAGATTGCTTTCCAATCTGAAGCGTGCCGATATAAGGTCGTAATGGTTGCGAAGCCACCCTTTCCAAGCCGACACTCTCAAACTTGTTGGCGGCGCCGTTGTGCGGATTGATTGGCCACAGGCTGGCCAACTTGTAATCCAAACCCAAACGCATATTTTTGATCAGGTCGGATGCGTTGAGTAAAAACTGCGCCGGAAGTAAAAGCGTATTTTCCTCCCACCAATTTTCAGAAGCATAGATAATATTCTTTTTCTGAAGGCGATTGACAATGTGCCTGGCGTAAACGGTTCGATCTGCCTCCAGAATTGCGTGCACGTAATCTGCCACCACTTCTGGAGTGACCACTGGATTTTTCTGCGATGAGGTCGTATTCATTTTTGAAATGGGGAAAGAGATATGGACGCCTCCCATGACATCGTTTCGTTTGAAATCTCTTTTCGGACTCTTAGGGTGGTTATTATGGCAACTGGCACAGCTCTTGGTTACCGCTAAATCCGGATAGATTGCGTTGAAGAACACCTGACCGTTTTTGTTGCCGGTCCATGTATGAGGTTGCCCCGGACGGAGGGATACTTTTTTCAATCCTTCATTTTCCTCTCTGGTTTGAGGTGCGTTGTTTTTATTGATTGGCCACAAACTCATCAACCGATATTTGATTCCCAGATTTTTTGAATTGACCAGTTTTGAGGACATCAGTAAGAATTGAGCGGGAAGGGGTAGTGAGTCTGTCTTTTTCCAGTTTTCAGAAGTTTGCAGTGAAACCGTTTCACCCAGACGTTCGACAATGTATTGCGAATAAATTGTCCGGTCAGTTTCAATTATGGCATGAATATAATCGGCCGCTCGATGGGCGGGTATTGTTTTCTGTCTTGTAGGGAGTTGGGACTCAGAGCCGGCGACGGAGGGTAGGAAGAATAGAATGAGTAAAGAAGTCAAGCGAACGAAAGTATACTGTAACTTAAACATGGCGACACCTCCTCTGTTTTCTTGTGGAGATTTCTGCAACGCGCCTATGCTTTCGTTATACCTGAAATTCTAAAAAATGAAAGCCCAAATTGATTGAAATAAAGGCTAACTCTACGCTAAACCTTTGATGATGTCCAGCTTGCCGATTATTCCCAGTATTTTCTTGCCATCCACGACCGGAATTGAATGGATGCTTTTTTCGGCCATCAGTGACGCTATTTCATGGATGCTGGTCTCGGGTGCAACGGTAACCACATCGGGAGTGTAAATATCCTTAACCAGGGTCGCATTTAAATGCTTCACTTCTTCCTCAAACTTTTTACCGCTCTCCAGATAAATGACCGCATCGAATAGAGCGATCACTGTAGGAATATGAAGGTTTTTGTTTTGCTCTATCAGGTTCTTTTCGGTAACAATACCGGTCAGCAGTCCATCATCGTCCAATACTGGAAAACCATTTACTTTGTGTTTGATGAACATGTCGGACAAGTCTTTTATGGAGGTGTTTTTAGTGACTGTAATCACTTCCTCGCTCATAATTTCTTTAGCGGTAATCATTTAGGACCTCAATCTGGGTTTTTAGAAGGATTGTTTGTTTCTGGACGGATTTCAGTGGAACTGAGTTTGTTTAAAAGGTATTCCCATAGCCTGCTGATCAAATCATTAATTTTATTAAAAGTTCTGAAGGGCATTTCCTTTTGGGTTTTATAGCTAACGTAAACGGTAAAAATTAACAGGGCGATGTTGGGAATCCATACTGAAAAATAGGGATTGATTGTTCCGCTACGACCGAAATTTTGCATGAGTACCAGGCCGACGTAATATATCAGAATAATGAGGATCGCAAAAATGAATCCTCCGGATTTTCCAGATCGTCGTGAAGTGATGCCAAGTGGTACTCCTACTATTCCAAAAAGAATGCAGGTTAACGGAATGGAGAATCGCTTGCTCAGTTCAACTTTTTCCACATCGTCCTGCCATTTTCTGTTTTCATTCTCCTTGATTCGCTTTCGCAGTTCGGAAACTGACATCTCTCTGGGTTTTAGGATTTTCTTTTTCTTGAGTTGGTCGGTTCCTGGAATATCCAGGGTCAAATCGTATCGATCAAATTTCATGATTTGATAATCTTCGCCCTGTTTGGTCAGGTCGTGAATCGACCCGTTTCTCAATTGTAGTTGAATTCTGAAGTTGGCCGGGTCTGTCAGAATAAAACCTTGTTCGGAGAGAATGATTTTGGTTGACCCTTTGGAAGAACTGTCCGCGATAAAAACTCCTTTGAAACCATTCGCACCATTTTTTTCTTTGATCATCAATACCCTGTTGTCAAAGTCACGGTTGAATACGTTGGGTTTGATGTCGATATTGGCTCGGGTTTTTACAATTTCGAAGATCATCTGTTTCAAGGCCTGATTGCCGGCGGGGAGGGCATAAAAAATTATGATATTGGTCGTAATGTAAGCAAGAAATGAAAATAGAAGGATAGGGCGGAGCAGGTACATGAAACTCCAGCCGCAAGACTTCATAACGACAAACTCATTTTCCGCCGAGAACTGGTTGAAAGTCACCACAGACGCTACCAGAACACTGATAGGAATGGTAATCGATAGAAATATGGGTGAAATATAAAGAACCATTTTGCCCACCTCAAAAATCGTCAGCCCGCGATTGAGGATCAGGTCGGTCATGAACATAGCCTTGTCAAGGAACATGACCATGGTTAGAAACATGGTGCTCAGGGCGAAAATTTTAAAATTTTCTGTAAAAATATAGCGGTGGATGATTTTCATGAATATTGGTAGAATCTCGGTGGCTGGAATCCCCGCGCTTGCTATCAGGCGTGAGGCTTGCTCTCAAAACGATTTGTCCTATTATTATACTATTTATCCACCCGCTCTGTTCAGGAAAATGGCGTTGAAGAAAACTCCGATCCCCCTTGCGTCACGTCATCGACTCCCGGCCTGGCTGAAAACATCCTTGCCTTCCGGGGAGGAGTTTTTCCGCCTGAGATCTTTAGTCCGGAAGCACCAATTGCACACCGTATGCGAATCGGCTTCCTGCCCCAATATCGGCGAATGTTGGGGAAAAGGTACATTGACCTTGATGATTCTAGGCGACCACTGTTCCCGCGCCTGCCGGTTTTGTGATGTTCCCACTGGTCAGATGTTGCCGCCTGATGACAATGAGCCCCGACAGGTGGCGGAAATGCTTTCGCGCTTGAACTTGAATTATGTTGTCATCACTTCCGTGGATCGGGATGATCTGCCTGATGGAGGTGCCCTACATTGGGCCGAAACTCTCCGGCAGATTCATGAGCTGTGTCCTGGGCTCGGAGTAGAGGTTCTTGTGCCGGATTTCAAAGCCGAAGTGCCTTTGATTGAAACAGTATGTCTGGCTCAACCGGATGTGTTCGCGCACAATATTGAGACGGTGGAATCGTTACAGAAACGTGTTCGTCCACAATGTCGCTATGACTGGTCCCTCAAAACGCTGTCCGTTGCCGCTCAGCAATTTGGAATGGTCACCAAAAGCAGTCTGATGCTGGGCCATGGCGAAACCCGGCAGGAAGTGGCTCAGACCATGAATGATCTGAGGCAGACGGGATGTCGGATGTTGTCCATCGGACAATACCTGCAACCTACCCAAACTCATCTTGAGGTTATGGAATATGTCCATCCCGATGTGTTTGCCGAATACAAACAAATCGGCGAGGACTTGGGATTTGATCACGTCGAGTCCGGTCCACTCGTTCGCAGTTCATTCCGTGCCGATCAACAAGCCGGTGCCGCCGGAATTGTTTAGATCTTTTGATTTATTATCTGCTGAATTTTCTCAACCCAACCTTTTCCCCAATCAAAAACATACCGATTGCCATCAATCTCGGTTTGTTTCAGTAGATCATCGTAGTAACTTTTATCTTCCATACACCGGTTTAATTTTTGAATCAGCTCGTGCGTTTGATGTGGGTTGAAATGTTGTTCGGTATTACGGATGACTTCCATATTTTCAGGAATGGAACTCACCAGACACGGAATTTTGCTGGTGGTTGCTTCCAAAAGAGATTCGGACATGCCTTCCCGCAAAGAGGGAAACACAAATAAATCCGATCCCTGCACCAGTTTCCGGGCATCATCCCGCCACCCGGTGAAAACAACACGTTCCGCAATTCCCAAAGCCCGTGCGACCTTTTTCAGGTGGGACCGTTGTTCCCCGGCTCCGATCAGTATCAAAACGGCCCGTTCAGAGTCTACATGTGAAAAGGCGGAGATCAAAAACTCCAGGTTTTTATGAGGTTCAAAAATGCTGGTATTGACGATGATGAAGGCGTCATCCAGAAGTTTCAATTCATGGATGAGTCGTTTTCGTTGATCTTCTTTTTCGAAATGGGGAGCATCGACATGATTCGGGTACACTTCAACCTTTCCGGCCTCCAATTGATAGCGCTGAATCCATGATCTGCGGCAGGCTTCGGAATTGGCGATCATGTTGTCCGACCATCGGGTACCCCATCGCTCCAGAACATTTTCCAGTTTGTTAAGAGATCGGTAGTCTTCATGGCAATCGGTGGTGAACTGGGGATTGGTTAATAAAAGTGTCACCATTGGTGTTTTGCGCAACCATTTAACCGGCCCACTAATCCAGGCATAGACCGGGGCGGCGGCTGAGATGAGATTGAATTTGTAGCGCAATCCCAAAATAAGTGCATGGATGAGTGCTGTTGTGAAAAAGTAAGTCCAGAAAAATAATCCAGAATGTTTTTTAAAGGGGCAGGGGAGTATATGAGGAATCAGGTTTTTGTGCTGATAGGGGTAAGGCTCCACTGCAATGTAATGCACCTGCCAGCCCGCTTTCAGGTAAGCTTCGAGTTTCAACCGGAACCGTTTGCAGAACCCGCCTCTCCGGTGCTTGTAATAAATGGTTAAAACGTTGAGTGTCATGTATGAATGGATAATGGAGGACGAGGGTTATTTTACTTTGCTCAAGCCCAGGGTTTCCCGGATCAGATTTTTCACGACAAAGATAATATTCTCTTTTCTCTCCGCCAGTCGTCTCAAGGTGTAAGGGAGCCAGGCTTTGCCATAGGGAACATAAATGCGCACCTGATATCCCTTGTTGAGAAGCGCCTGTTGGATATCCCGCCGCACCCCATACAGCAATTCAAAATAAAAGGATTCGCGTGGAATATTTTCTTTTTCAATGAAGTCTCTGATTTGCTCAATCAGGATTTCATCGTGAGTGGCAATAGCGGGCAGGTTTCCTTCTTTTAGAAGACGGAACGCCTGCTTCAAAAAATTTTTACGGATTTCATTCATCGATTGATAAGCCAGGGTCTCCGGCTCCTTGTAGGCGCCTTTGCATAATCGAGTGGAAACCCCTTGATCAATGACCGATTGAATGTCCTGATCAGTCCGGCGTAAATAAGCCTGCAACACCACTCCCAGGTTCTTATGGGTTTTCTGCAGTTCGAGGCCTAACTTCAAGGTGCGCGCGGTTAGATCCGAACCTTCCATATCAAACCGGACGGTGTGGTGGCCCACTGCGTCAATCAAATCCTCCACGTTCTTTTTGCAGAGGTCATAGCTGATATCCATTCCCAAAGCGCTGACCTTGGCTGAAATGTCAACCGGACGATGAAAGCTTGCGATGTCTTTTAACAGTGCCAGGTATTCGTTTTTTGCCGCTAGAGCCTGGTCCTCGGTATGAACACTTTCGCCCAGGACATCCACAGTGCAGAGAAACCCCTGATCATACAGGGATTTGATGTTTTTCACCGCCGTGGCCCGGTCCTCCCCGGCGATAAACCGTTTGGCGAAAGGATACAGAATACGCATCGTATATCACCCTCATATTTTGGGGCTGAAGATAAAGTTCACACTATTACTTACACTTATAATATAAACGATCCAGCAGGATGGGGCAAAAATTTAGAATGCCGCTGGATTATTAGCTTGGGTTTGATCCCTGGAATGATATAGAATCTCACCTTTGATTTTTTAAGTTTTGAGGAGTGTTATGAACGTACAGTGTCTGGTTTTTATCGCCTTGGGATTTATCGCCGTTTTTACGTTGCTCTTTTATCTGGTGAACAGCTACAAGTCCGGCTGATTCTTTTGAAAATTCTTGAATTGCCAGCCTACTCCACCGCATGGCAGGCCACAAATGCGTTACCCTGACGTTTCTTTGCCGGATACTCGTTTCGGCATTTTTGGCGCAACGGTGATCCTTCCGGCTCGTTCAATAGGATCGGACAGCGGGGGTGAAAGTGGCATCCTGTCGGCGGATTGAGCGGTGAAGGTACGTCCCCAACCACCGTTTCAAAGGGTTTGCGTTCGCCCAGCGAGGGCACCGCTTTGAGCAGTGATTGTGTATAGGGGTGTTTCGGTTGCTGGAACAACTCCTTCGCCGTCGCATACTCCACGATACGCCCCAGATACATGATGGCCACTTCATCGGAAATATACTGCACCACATTCAAGTTGTGGGTGATGAACAGATAGGTCAGATTTCGTTTGGCCTGCAATTCCCTGAGCAGGTTGAGCACCTGCGCCTGCACGGAAACATCCAGAGCGCTGGTGGGTTCGTCGAGCACCAGAAACTCCGGCTCCAGAATCAATGCCCGGGCGATGCTGATGCGTTGCCGTTGCCCTCCGGAAAACTCGTGTGGATACCTGTCGGCAACAGAAGGGTCCATCCCCACCTCTCTCAACACCTTGGAAATTTTATCATCGGTTTCCTTCGGACTCAGTTCCGGAAAATGAACGGCTAAGCCTTCGCCAATGATCTCCCGGACCCGCAGGCGGGGCGACAGGGAGCCGAAAGGATCCTGAAATATGATTTGCATATGCTGACGGATTTGTTTTAACTCGCTCGTCGGCAGGCTCATCACGTCGGTATCCTGGAAACGCACCGTTCCCTGCACTTCCCGGTTGAGACGCAGGATGGACTCCCCCAAGGTGGTTTTACCGCAACCGGATTCGCCTACCAGAGCCACTGTGGACCCTTTTATCAATTTCAAGTCAACGTGATCCACCGCTTTGACATAGTTGGCAATTTTGCGAAAAATTCCTTTGCGTACCGGAAACCATGTTTTCAGCCCTTCAACGGTGATCAAAGGTTCGTTCCCTATCGGTTTTTTGGGAGCGGGAATCTTAGGATCTTCCAGTTTCTCTGTTTGGGTCATACCGGATTCAAACAAATGACAGCGCACCGTATGGCCCGGTTGCAGGGTATAGATTTTACTATCATGACTGCGGCACACGTCCATGGTGTGGGCACACCGGTCGGCAAACAAACATCCTTCTCCGTAATCCGTTGCGGGCGGGACCAGTCCGGGAATGGTGTTAAGCTCATACAATTCGTCACCGGGCTTGGGAATGGATTCGAATAACCGCCGTGTATAGGGGTGCATCATATTCTTGAAAACCTGATCGCGGCTTCCCTGTTCCACGATTTTCCCGGCGTACATGATGTTCACGTCGTCTGCCATCTGGTTGACGATACCCATATCGTGCGTGATGAGTAGAATTGCCATACCCGTTTCTTTTTGCAGGTCGGCCATCAACCGTAACACCTGGGCTTGAATCGTCACATCGAGCGCCGTGGTCGGCTCGTCGGCGATCAGCAGTTTGGGTTCACAGGCCAATGCCATGGCGATCATCACCCTCTGCTTCATACCGCCGGACAGTTGATGAGGAAAGTCGTCGATGCGTTTGTCCGGATCGGGGAGGCCGACATGGTCCAGTAATTCGATCGCGCGTTTGCGTGCCGGACCTTTTTGCAGTTTGCGGTGCATGCGAAGCGGTTCTTCCAGTTGATTGCCGATCCGGTACAACGGATTGAGCGAGGTCATCGGTTCCTGAAAGACCATGGCGATATCGTTGCCGCGAATATGGCGCATGTCTTCTTCGGATTTTTGTGACAGGTTTTCCCCGTTGAACAGAATCTTGCCGGAAGGATGATACCCGTTTTCGGCAATGAGGCGAATGATAGAAAACGCGGTCTGTGATTTGCCGCACCCGGATTCACCCACCAACGCCAGGGTTTTGCCTTGGTCCAGTTGCAAAGAAATGCCGTTAACCGCTTGCGCGACCTGTGTCAGGCCCACACGAAAATAAGTTTTTAGATTATCGATTTCGAGCAACATTCAGTTGGCCGCCTTTCTGGGATCAAAGGCGTTGCGAATGCCGTCGCCGACGAAGGTCAGCAGAGTGAGAGCCCCGGTTAACACGACAAAGGTCGGGATCAGTATCCAGATGGCCTGCAGATTGGTTTTACCCTGTGACAGCAGTTCACCGATGCTCGGCGCAGGACTGGGTACACCGAGGTTCAGGAAATCGAGACTCACCAGTGCCAGAATGCCTGCCGTCACTTCAAACGGAAAGAAGGTGATGACCGGTGTCAGCGAATTTGGCAGAATATGTTTTCTCATGATGCTGAAGTTGGAAACCCCCAGCGCCTTGGCGGCTTTGACATATTCAAGATTGCGTCCTTTTAAAAACTCAGCTCGGATGTAGGCGGCCATGCCCATCCACGCGGTCAGGTTCAGAATTACAAACAGGAGTAAGGCCGAGGGTGCCAGCATGGCGCTCAAAATAATGAGAATATAAAGGCGAGGGATGGAGCCCCATATCTCCGTAAGACGTTGCCCGATCAAATCTATCCAGCCGCCGAAAAATCCCTGAATGCCGCCCAGAAGGCATCCAAGAAGAGTTCCCGTTACCGCCAGCGACAAGCCAAAAATCATGGAAATGCGGAAGCCATAAACCAGGCGCGCCAGCACATCCCGGCCCCGATCGTCGGTGCCCAGGTAATGACCATCCTGCCAGGCCGAGGGGATGGTTCTGCTTCGGTCGGCGGATAAAGTTTTATATGGAGCGGCCAGGGCGATACGACCGGTTTCGCTGTAACTCGGAATGTATTGGTAGTCATAGCGTACTGGTGGCCAGATTATCCAATAGTCACGAGGGGAGGTAACGGCAACGGTTGCTTCAGGAACGATTTTATTTTTAGTTTGAGGGGTTGGAGTGATGGCATCGTCTTCTTCAAAATCGTTCAAACTCAATTCCATGGGAACAGACGAAAGATCTTCTTCCCCTTCTTCAAAGTCCTCCAGACTCAGGATAAGACCGGTATTGGTATTTGCCTCAAATCCGTTCGAATTGGTGTCTGTTGTGAGATCGGGCGATTCGCCTTTGAGAATCCTTAGAAATCGTTCTGATTTGTAATCGGGTTCAGAGGATAGTGGGCCGCCGAAGTCCTGTTCGCTATAGGAGAAGAGTATGGGAAAGTAGGGTTTGCTGTCGACGACCAGGAGGATGGGACGGACGTTGCACAGAAATTCGGCGGGCAGGGTCAGGAAAAAAAGCGCCATCAGGGCGAGCAGGCTGTAGCGCGCCCGTTTGTCGCGATTGAATCGTTGAAGTTTGACCTGCAGGTCTCTATTTATTTTGATGGCCACTAGCCTTGCGACTCCTCGAATGAAATCCGGCGGTCGATGAGGACGTAGGAAATATCGGTCAACAATTGCCCGACCAAATACAGTAAGGTGAAAATAAACAGACTGCCCAGGACGATGGGGTAGTCCCTCTGGATCACAGCTTGATACGACAGCAGACCGAGGCCGTCCAGCGTGAAGATCTGCTCGATCAATAATGAACCGGAAAAAAACATGGTCAGGAAGGCGATGGGAAAACCGGTAATCAGGGGAATCAGTGCATTTTTCAGGATATGCTTGTAGAGGATAAAGTTTTCCGTAAGTCCCTTGGAACGGGCAGTGAGTACATATTGTTTGTGCATTTCTTCAATGATCGCGTTCTTGGTCAGCATGGTGAGCGTGGCAAAACCGCCGATGACGTAACAAATCAACGGTGCCGCCAGGTGATGCAGGTAATCGATAAATTTCTGCCAGAAGGTCCACTCCTCATAACCGGGAGTGCCTACCGAGGTGAGCCCGGCGATGGGAATCATGTGGGCGATCGCCCGGTCGCCCGGCCCGAAAAATACGATCAGCAAGAGTCCCAGGACAAAACCAGGCGTGCTGTAACCGATCAGAACTATAACGCTGGATATTGTGTCGAAGCGAGAGCCACTTCTCACCGCCTTGGCGATACCCAGGGTGACGCAGATGATATAGGTCATAAAAAAACTGATAATGCCAAGAGAGGCTGAGACGGGCAGTTTTTCTTTGATTAGTTCCAGTACGGACTTGTTGCGATAGAAGGAATTTCCGAATTTGAACATCAGAAACCCATCCCAATTGTCGCGGTTGAAAAACCGTTCGGTGAACGGTTGATTCATGTCCTTCGGCGAGTACCAGATGAAGGTGCGGAGATACCGCTCCCAGAGGGGCCGGTCGAGATGGTAGGTTTTTTTAAGTTCTTCGAGAAATTTGGGATCCATCTCCTGGGCTTTTAGGCCCATGGCTCCCAGTTGACCACCGCCTCCCGCCTCGCCCAATTCACCTGCGTGTCCGCGCAGGAGGGACCTCATTTGATCAATCGGTCCACCAGGAACGAATTGGATAATCAAAAAGGTGATCGTTAAAATACCGATCAGAGTGGGGAACATCAACATCAGTCTGCGGATGATATAGGTGGTCATAAGACTATCGGTGCCGGATCATAGGGTCAGGTAAGTTTTTGGAGCATCATTTAGTTAAGTCTCCCTAGCCGACAATTTTATCAATCTTTCAACAATTCTCGTTAATAAAGAATTGGAAAGCGACCGGTTTACTCATTCACTGGCAGGTTAGCCTCCCGGGCAATTCTTAATTTTTGGACTTTTGCTTCATCCCACCACCACCACTCCAGGAAATGATTATAACGGGACGACGCCGAAGGGAGAATTTCGGGATGTGAAAATTTATTCCAGTGCACCATGCGGTCGTAACTGATAAACCAGTGAGGAACGATATAAAATTGATGAGTTAAAATGCGGTCCAGGGCTTGAACGGCATTGACCAGTTCCCGGCGTGTTTTGGCTTTGACGAGCGTATCCACCAGTTCGTCGATCGCCGGATTTCGGATGCCCATATAGTTTTGGGAACCGGGCACCTTTGCCGCTTGGCTGGTCCACATATTGCGTTGCTCGTTCCCAGGCGAGCGGCCCGCGAAGAAGCTGGTAAGAACCATGTCATACTTAAACTCACGCAACCGTTCCTCATATTGAGCGGCCTGGACGCGCTTGAATTTCAACTTAACTCCAATTTTTTGTAAATTATTTTTATAGGGTTCGATAATGCGTTCCCAGAGTTGATTGAAATAAAGAAATTCAATTTGCAGAGTCTGATTGTTTTTCCTGCGAAAACCGTCGGGGCCGCGTACCCAGCCGTCTGAATTCAATAATTTATTTGCCAGTGCGATATTTTTCTCAATGGGGATCCCCTGTCCCGGTGCACCGACCGGTTTAGTGAACACAGTCTTGGGAACAAACTCCTTGCCGTGTTTTTTCCTGAGATTCAGCAACATCGCTCTGACCTCTCCTTGAGGCAGTCCTTGAGGTTTCAATTCTGGGTTGTTGTCGAAATAGCAATCACTGCGCGTATACTGGTTGTAGAAAAGATTCCGGTTGCTCCAGTCGAAATCCATGACCATGGCGATAGCGGCCCGCACTTTGCGTGATTTAAATACGGGTTTTCTCGTATTCATGGCAAATCCCTGCATACCCGATACGCGAGTGTGTGGAATTTCTTTCCGTAGGTAATAACCTTTTTTGACAAAATCACCTTTGTAGTCCAACGCCCAGTCGCGCGAACTGCTCACTAAATCCATATCGTATTCGCCACCCTTGAATGCTTCGCGCATCGCGACCGGATCCAAATACACCTTGACGGTGATTTCATCAAAATTGTAGCGACCCTTGTTGATGGCCAGTTTTTTGCCCCACCATTTGGGATTGCGTTTGTAGGTGATGTATTTTCCGAACTCGTATTTTTTTATTATGTAAGGACCACTGCCCACGGCCTTGGCATCAAAATCCGATCCGAAGTTTTTTCCTTTCTCACCGTAAATGTGTTTGGGGAAAATCAGCATTTGACCGGTGATGAGGGGCAGCTCCTGATTGTAATAAGCAAAGGTGTATTTGACGCGGTGGGTATCGAGCTTTTCAGCGTTTTTAATATCAACGAAATATTGTTTGTAAATCGGGTGATATTCGGGGTCCTTGAGAAGGTTGAAAGAAAACACAAAATCGTCCGCCGTTACCGCATGTCCATCGGAAAACTTTGCGTTTTTATGGATGTGATAAATCATGGTCAAACGGTCATCCGCAAGCTCTACTTTTTCCACCAGGTTGCCGTACTGGGAAAAAGGCTCGTCATCATCCGCGGAACTGTCCATAGGCGTTTGAAAAACCAGCTGATTGACCAGGGCGCCTGCCACTCCCTTTAAAGAAGAGGGATTGAGCTTGGTAAATGTTCCCAAAACATTCAGCACCAGATGCCCTCCTTTAGGTGCCTTGGGATTGCCGTAGCGGTAAGGTTCACCGGGTTTGTATTTGAGATCCTGCGGACCGTACAACGACAGCCCGTGCGAGGTTTTTCCCCCAAAGGCGAAAGGAGGATACAGTAGAACGAATCCTAGCAGGAGGACCGGTAAGAAAAAGTGTTTTTTCATGAAAATGCCTTTTAGATGGTTTTACTGTCCCGGTTCCGACTGGAACCCGATTGAATGCTATGCAGATGCTGTCTGAGCAATAATGCGTATTTGCTAGTTTAAGACTATAAATCAAAATCTTGATGATTCCAAGGAAGCAACTTGCGGTAGAATGGGTTGACGGACTTTGGAAACTCAAGGATTCGATTGAGAACCGGGCTTGTTTCTGATAACCTTTTGATATTACTTATCCATTCCCACCAACCCTTTATAGAAAGAATCCGCGCTGTGAATTCGCAAATCCAACCTCGTAAAACCCGAAAAATCCGTGTCGGCTCCCTGACGATTGGAGGCGATTCTCCGATAGCCGTACAGAGCATGACCGCTACCCGGACTGTGGATATCGACGCCACCGCCCGGCAAATCCAGATTCTTGAAAAGGCTGGCGCCGATGTCATTCGCATCGCCGTTGACAGCAAGGAAGACGTCGAAGCGCTGAAAACCCTTCGGCAGGCTTCCAAAGCGGTATTTTCGGTGGACCTGCAGGAAAATTACCGGCTGGCGCCGCTGGTGGCTCCTTATGTGGATAAAATCCGGTACAATCCCGGCCATTTATATCATCTCGACAAGCATCTGAGTATTCCGGAAAAGGTCGAATTTATCGTAAAAGCCGCTCAGGAGAACGATTGCGCCATCCGCATCGGGGTCAATTGCGGCTCCGTGGATCCCGATTACAAGGCCCGGTATCCAGACGATTCTATCGAAGCCATGGTTCGGTGCGCGGTGGATCATTGCGCATTATTGGATGATCTGGGGTTCGAGAATTATTGCGTTTCTCTCAAAGATTCGGATTATAAGGAAGTGATCGAGGCCAACAAGCGTTTCTCAGCGGAACGGCCGGATGTCCCCTTGCACCTGGGAGTTACCGAAGCGGGGATGCCGCCGGAGGGAGTCATCAAAACCCGAATCGCGTTTGAGCAATTGATTCCGGCGGGAATTGGCGATACCATCCGGGTATCCCTCACTGTTCCCGACGATGACAAGGGCGAGGAGATTGCCGTAGGGCGCTCTATACTCCAGGATATTGAGGCAGGGAGGTTCAGGTCCGTTCCGAAGAATTTTTTGGAAGGTCTGAACATTATCGCCTGTCCCAGCTGTTCCCGTGTCGAGAATGGAAAATTTGTGGATTTAGCGCAGGATGTGCGTAGAATGACCGAATACGCCGAGAAATATAAGATCACCATCGCGGTCATGGGGTGTCGGGTGAACGGCCCCGGTGAAACCGACGACGCCGATCTCGGTCTCTGGTGCGGTCCGGCTCACGTCAACCTGAAAAAAGGTACGGAGGAAGTCGGAGCGTTCAGCTACGATGAAATTCTGGGGAAGCTCAGAGAAGAACTCGACCAGCTGATCGAACAGAAGTATGGCGCGCAGGTGGTTCCTGATTAATTTATTCTATTAAGAGACGATCAATGGAATTTAAAGTAGAAGAACTGGAAGGGGTCCGGCGCAAGCTGGAAATCGAAATACCGGAGAGTGTGGTTTCGCAAAGGGTCACCCGCGCTTACAAGGAAATCAATAAACAGGTTAAAATGCCCGGTTTTCGATCAGGTAAAATCCCCCAGGATGTCCTGGAAAAGCAGGTGCCTCTGGAGTCCATGTCTGAGTTGTGGCAGGGACTGATGCAGGAGTATTACGACAAGGCGCTCATGGAAACCGGGATGGTTCCCGCCGGGCCGCCGGAAATCGACCATTCCGCGATCAATGAAATCAAGAGAGACAAGCCGTTCTCTTTTTCGGTGGTGTTGGACATCAAACCGGAAGTCAAATTCAAGGAATACAAGGGGCTGAAATTCAAAAAAACGATATTCGAAGTGACCGATGCCGAGGTGGAAGCCTCTGTCCAAAATCACCTGAAACCGTTCGGGACGTTTGAAATCTTCCGGGAGGGTCATGAGGTTCAGTTGGGTGATTATCTGGTAATGGATTTCGAAGGTCATCTCAATGGCGAGCCTCTGGAGAACGGCGTCGCCAAAGATTATCCGGTGCTTGTGGGCGAGGGGAAAATGATCGCTGGTTTCGAAGATCAATTGATCGGGCATAAGGCAAACGAAGAGTTTGAGGTGAAGGTTACCCTGCCAGTCGACTGGAACAATAAAGTGCGGCGGGTGAGCATGCCGATTCCGGGAGCGCCCGAACAGGAGCCCGATGACATGGCGACCTTTCATGTGTTGATCAAGGAAATTAAAAAGTTGAATCTACCGGAATTGACCGATGAGTTCGTTCAGCAGCAGGGGGAGGAGTCTGTCGAATCTTTCCGTCGAAAAGTCAAGACCGGCATCCAGAGCATGAAAGAGTATGCCGAGGAAGTCCGCATCAAACAGGATATTTTCAATTACCTGGTGAAGGAACACGACATCGAAACACCCGAGTCGCTGATCAAACAGGAATTGAAGTTTATGATCGAGGGGATGAAGTTTCAGATTCAGCAATCCGGTATGAAGCTGGAAGACTCGGGCTTCAATCCGGAACAGGCGGAACAGGAATGGCGCCTGCGTGCGGCGTTCAATGCCAAGGGATACGTTATTCTGGAAGGCATTGCCAAGGCCGAAAAGCTACATGTCGCGCAGTCAGATATGGAGGTGGAGTACAAGCGTCTGGCCGAGGAAACCAAGAAATCGGTGGAAGAGGTCAAACAGTCACTGTTCTCCAACCAGGATTATATGACCCAGACCAGCAACCGTATCCTCGGACAGAAAGCGCTGAATCTGATTTTTTCGCACTGCGAATATGAATATCTGTCGGAAGCGGATATGGAAATAGAACTGGAAAAAAGAGAACGGGAAAACGCTCAATTAAAATAAACCATCCGATCCCAAACGGCTCGGAGTCATACATAGAAGGTTGTTATGCTGAAATTTGTCAAGGTCATGGATGAAGAGGAATTGCCGCCCGGCAAATCCGCAATCATATCGGCAGGAGAGGACGAGATTGCCCTGTTCAATTACAAGGGCAAGTACTTCGCCGTTGCCAACAAGTGCCTGCACAAAGGTTCACCCTTGGGGGAAGGGCGGATCGAGGAAGGCGTCATCATTTGTCCCAACCACGAATGGCGGTACGATCTGGAAACCGGATACTGCCGACAAAATCCGTTCATGAAAACGAAGATCTACCCCGTACGCCTGCACAAGGGGAAGATCCGGATCGGCCTCGAAGTACTGGAAAAGGACGCGCACCTGAAAGCGGTGGGTAAGGGTTCGAGTAAACCACCGGAAGCTCTAAAATTCAAAATCCCTACCATCCAAAAACCGATCAATCCCGACGAAACGCTTTAAGTAAAACTTAGGACGATTCTTCCACTTTTACTTTCTTCTTTTTCTTGCCCCAGGTCCATATCTTCAATTGCGATCCGAAATTATAGGCCTGGTCCATCAGGGTTTCGCCTTCCAGAGCATCCCAGCTTCCCTTCTGCCGATGCGTCAGCAATTCATAGATCGGAGTTTTAATCGACGTGTGAAATAACTCCAGATCGTCATGGTTGATGGTTTTATGAAGAAGTACCTTGATGGCAATGTCGTCGATATTGTACTCCTCCTTGAGAGATTTCAGCGCTTCTTCGAGCGTCTCCCCGTTGAGTGTTTTCTTTTCGATCGCTTCTTCAATGACTTTGTTGCGCTTGGCGAAAGGATATTGAGATTGATCCAGTGGGGTGCCGATATGAAAATCTAAATGTGAAAAGTATAAATAGACCCAATCGCCAAAATCGATTTCTCCCCCACCCGCAAAGGTGAATTCACCGGCTTCTTCCGCGGAGTCGCGTACCATTTGATTGTAATATTTGATGAATCGGTCCATGCAATCAAAAACCAATGCGTGGTAATAGTCGTTCATCCGGTACCACTGATTGGTTTCATTATGTCCGCCGACCAGTTTTTTCAGCATCAACGTGAGGGTTTTATCATCCGCGAAGTGATGTGCTAACGGAAATGCCTGCTCAAGATAAGCTTCCGCGCTTTTACCGCTTTTTCTTTTTTGTTGAATGATTTCCTGAAGTTCGTTTTTGGCGTGTTTCAGGGAGTAATAGACGATGCGGGTGTGGTCCAGATTCCGTTGATAGTTCATGTAGTTCTTCAATTCGGGATTTTTATCCTCATCGCGGTGGTTTGGTTGGTTTTGGGTGATGTCTTTGGCAAAGGCCAGCATGATTCCTCCAAAACTTGGTGGTCACGCCTATAGGCATGTCCAGCCTGGCTAAGGTTTTATTCAATTGGGAGTCTGAATAGCAAAAAGGTAATAAGAATCAACGGGTTTCAGGTTGTTATCCCTCTGTTTGTCCGCCTGATGCGGTGTATTCTGGCGTGCTGGGGAAGCAACTATTCTACTTTGGTAGGGAGGAGTAGGGCCCAGGTCCCAATCCTTGAAAACGAGAAATATGTAAGTATATTCCGACACTATATAGGAATATTCCTATATAGTGCAACGTATACTTAAGGGATCAATTCTGATTGTGGTTTCACAATCATTCCGCTACTGATTTCCTTTTCATGTGACGGCCAAGACTTGCTCCTATAAGGACTATCGAGTCCAATCGCTGTGTATTCCAATCTTTGTATGATTGACCCGATCACGAAAAGGGATCCCTGAAATGAACATAATTTTGAATAGTTATTGTAATTTGAAGTGTAATTACTGCTTCGCCGATGAATACATGGGAGAGAACGTGAAGACCCCAGGGAAATCCATGGATTACGAATTTTTCACCGATGAAATGTTGCCACGGGTTAAAAATGTCACTCTCATCAACTTCATGGGCGGGGAGCCGACCCTGCATCCTCAATTCAACGATATCCTTTCCAGCACTTTGAAGACCATGCAGCCGTTCACTTATCTCGGAGTCTTCACCAATGGGTTGATGCCGGAAAAGACTCTGGACTTGTTGTTGAAGACGGTCGGGCCGGGGGGCAGTATCGAGCGCAACATTCAGTTTTCGGTGCTCCTGAACTGGCAGACCAAGGAGAATATCAGCGAGAAGAATCATCAACGTTGCCGCGAGGTGGCGGAGGCGATTCTTGGAGAAAGCGGCTACAGCCTCATGTTCAGCCTCAATTTGTATTCGGTGGATCAGGATCTTGAAACGCAGTGTCGCGAAATCGACGGCATTTATCAAGACTTGGGTTTACCGGAAGGGCAGAGTTACAAAATCCGGGTCAGCCCTGCTTTCCCGATTGTCGGGGAGGAGGAGAACGTCACGTTACCGATCAAGGATTACCCCAGGATGGGACGCAAGATGATCGATATTCTTAAAGAGTTTCCGCAGTTGACATTCCGGTTTGACTGTTCGTTTCCGCCCTGTCTGTTGGATAGCATTAATGAGGAGGAGTTTCCTCTCGTGGAGCGGTTTTTTTATCACGCCAACCAGCCGGTTCCGAATATAACGGAATGGAAGGATAAAGATTTATACCTGGGTTGCGCCGATGACAGCCCGATGGACGTTGACCCCAAAGGCGACTGCTTCAATTGTTTCCCGTTTCATGGCCTCAAATTGGGGAATGTCCAGGATTTTAAGGAAGTCAACGACATCGCTGTGAAGAAAATGCACACCAAATTTCTCAGCCATGTTTTTGAGGACACGCAAGCGAAAGAACCCTGCAAAAGTTGTCCGCATTATATGGTGCGCTGTACCAGTGGATGTTTTGCCTACAATTTCACTTGATGCCATCAGGTCCGCACTAATTCCGGGGACTCTCCAGTAAAAAATAAAGTACGTTGTCGGTAAAGGCGGGATTTTGGGTAAGTCCCAGGTGGTCGGAAAAAATAAAGTGCACCTGTCGCCAGTGGATCGGTGAGCGCAACCGACGGTTAAGATGAGGAGACAGCCGCTCGTCCATGAGAGCGCTACTGCGTAACACGGTGCCATCCCCCGGGCCGGTTTTAACTATTTTTATCCCCCCTTCAGGATTAATTTGAGCAATCATTTTAGTTTCCTCGGCGTCTCCCACAATCAAAAGCAACTGGACCGAGTCCGGCGGTTTGGCCGGAAGGTCCATTGCCGAGGTGAATTGGCGGGCGCGGTGCAAGGCCTTGGCTTGATGATCCAGCGCGATTTCGCGCCGCTGTTCCGGGCTTTCGATATTTGGAAGAAGTAGTTTGAGTACAGTATCCTGTTTGGGGTCCGCCAGGCCCCACTGTTGATTTTTCCAAAGTTCCGGATTATAGAGATCGGCGACCGGTTCGCCGTCCGCCCGAAGCAGAGGAGAATGACGTCCTCGAGGGAGTAATTGATACATGGAGGGCATGGTACTCAACACCGCGGCGGGATAGCGTGGGAACAGGGAGTCCACACTCGCCCCATGAATCATATACTCCAGGGAATCTATGGACCCGGCGTTGGGGGTCCCGATGATGACCAAGTGTTCGACATGCTCGGCTCCAGCCCAGGTGAGTTTTGGAAGACTGCCATCTTCCGGAAGGTCTGCGGCGCCGTACCGGAGATAATAGCGCGCAACCAATCCGCCCATGGAATGGGCGACGAGGTCAAACTTCACCTTGGCTATTTTTATGCCGAAACGTTTTTCAGTTTCCTTCTGGACATATTGCGCCCTTGTCTTTATGAAATGGTCCAACTCCTTGGCGCTTTCGACAATATCCCGGCGCCAGTCATAAGCAAATTGAAAGCACGTGTAATGACCTTCTCCGTAGTCGACAGCCCCCGCTATACCCAGTGCTTCATCCCGGTAACCGCCTATCCCCAAGACTTGTAAAATATTGTAGTAGGCGTTGAGCTCGACGGGGATTCCAAAAAAGTTAACAACCACCCGGTCCAGTGAGCCGGCAGGTTTTACATGGTCACGCAGTTCTTTCAGTTTTTTTCCTTTTCCCATGGGGAGGGCAAACTGCCGTGCGCCTGTAGGTGTATTGGGATCTACTTGCCCCAGCCCGAAAGTTCCCCAAACCATTTCATTCGTATCCTGATCGACAAGTTTAGATCCTATGAGGCCGGGAATTACGATTACAGGATTGCGGTAAGGATCCTCATTCTGGGCGAGTTCATTATAAAGGCCACCCAAGTCAGGGGCGTGGACACTGCTACAGGCGGAGACTAAAAGAAATAAAACAGACAGTATTCTGATATATTTAGGCATCTTCGCCCTGTGGAGGTGAGAGGATATGGATTGGCAATCCTCTTCAATTGATAAGATGCAATCAAGTCAGATCGTCATCTGGAATTTCAACCCATTTGGGATCGCCGTGGGTTTTAAAATTTTCCGTGCCGGCGAAGGTGCCTTCGTGGTAGATGTTGACCTTGAATTTACCGCCACCGTATTTTTCGGTGATGTAGGGCACCGGATCCTCAAGGTGAATCAGGTCTGGGGTTTTGTATTTGCCAATCAGTTTGAATTCCATACCCATCCCAGAGGGCAATAGAACATAAAATTTCAGATTGGTATCGTGCAGGAACGTCAGCATGTCGTCGTGCATATCCTGTTTGGTATAGTCCGGACCGAGTTTCTTTCGGCACCGACGTTTCAAGTGATCCTCCAATAGATTGGAAAACCACCAGTTTTTACCCTTGCGATCGTCGTGCAGGAAGGGGTATTCCACAAAACCGTATTTGTTGATGAAGGGTTTTTTCGCCAAAATTAATCTCCCAATTGAGCAACGTTTAATTCTATTATATGGACTTTGGTGTTACCGAACAAGACGGAGAATCGATTATTTTTTCATCACTCTATAAAAAATACTGGGAGATCGGATTCTATACCCGACTCTATGACGGGTTGTCCCCTGAGGCTTATATTGAGTCACTTCAGCGTGTAGCGGATTTAATAAAGCTCAATGAGGGGGAATGGGTGTTGGATGTGGGGTGTGGTTCGGGATTATTACTACCAGTGCTGGCAGATCGATTGACCCAGGGTGAACGCTATTTGGGTATGGATATCCTTCCGACGGGTCTCGCGTCCCTGGGACCCAGAGCGAACCGGTTAAACTTGAATGGTTCCGTTTCAGGAGTACAGGCCGATCTTTCCAGGAGCTTGCCACTGGCAGATGCCTCTGTCTCTTGTGTGGCCGCGCACTTTTCGGTTTACACATTGCCGGAGGAAAAAGATCGGAGGCGGGCATATCAGGAGCTTTTTCGTATTGTAAAGCCGGGAGGGGTGTTGGTGACGGCCAACCCCACACACTTTTATAACGCGAAACAAATCATCCGTGCCAGTCTGGAAAGTTTGAAAAATCAGGAAAGGCCTTGGATCGTTAAAAAATATGGGTTATATCCGCTGACTCTTTATTTGGGATTAAAATATATCGAAAAACAATTAAAATCAGGTCGGTGGCATGGCTATCGACCTGAAGAGTTGCGTGATGAAATTGCTCAGGCGGGTTTTGCCATTGAACACTCCGAGAGGGTGTATGGCGGAAGTGGATTTCTTGTGGTCGGGAAGAAAACGTGATTTTTAAAGAGGGGGAGGCTTCGGTTGGGAAATAAATCCGGGCGGTTTAACCCGGTGGGATGATGATGCGTTCTCCGTCACCATTGAAACTTTCATTCACCGCTTGTGTGAACTTCATGTATTCCACGCCGGTGGTGAAAGTGGTGTATTCCGTATCTTCGAGGCCTCGGATGGTGTTGATGAATTCTTCTTCCGCCCGCCATTTACCAGATTTTTCGGGCGGTATTTGCACTTCACTCAACTCGTTTCCTGAACCTGTCGACAAATAGAGTTTGCCACCTATTTCGAAATCCAAATGAATGAAGCCTTTGTCACCATATATTTTGATGGAGGAACTGGTGGGACGGGTGCTGAGTTCATGAACAAACAGCGAGCCGATTATGCCGTTGGTCATTTTCATCTGAACCGATAAGTAATCGGGAATTTCGACCTCGACTTCCTTGTTGGTTTCGGGGTCCACTGCACGGTTGTTGATTACTTCTGCATGCGCATCCACCCATTCAGCGGAACCGAACCAACGCAGAAGGGATTCGTAGATAATCCCCAGTACCATAATGTTGGAGCCGCTGTACTTTTTATTTCGTCGCCAATGAAGTGTTCCTCCCGGTGGAACCAATGGAGGCGCCTGGTATTCGAAACGAAAAAACCGAGGCGTTCCTATGTCACCACTGTCGAGCATATTGAGCAGGGTTGGATCGACATGCAACGTAAAAGGGGAGGGAACAATTTGCGCTACGCATACCGGGTCCTTATAGGCAGCTTGAAGCATGGTTCGCGCTTCGACTTCATCCATAGCCATTCGTGCCTCGCAAAGCACATGCTTGCCGGCCTGTAAAGCCGCGCAGGTGGCTTCTGAATGCAGGTCAGGCCAGGTTCCGATCAGGATGGCATCGACTTCCTTGGACTCGATAACCTCTTTCCAATGATCTCGAACGGTGGGGATTTGGAACTCGTCAGCTACTTTTCGGGCAGAGGCTGTGGTCCGATTCGCGACCTCAACAATTTGCACTCCTTGTAGGGCTTGGAGGTTCGGAATATGAACTTTCCGGGTATTGGCACCCGCTCCAATGATACCGACGCGAATTACTTCAGTGGTCATATAAAACCTTCACTCTATAATAATATAAAGCTGTCTGATTCAAATAAACAGTTATATGAGAAGCCACACTTCCTTAACCCCAATTCAATATTACATTCCTGCAAAAGGTTATAAGCCTGCCGATTTTTTTAATTTCGCCGCCTTATCGGTTTGCTCCCAGGTAAAGCTCTTTTCTTTTCTACCGAAATGACCGTAGGTCGCCGTTTGTTTGAATCGGGGTTTTTTTAGGTCCAGCGATTTTATAATGCCCGCAGGTTTTAATTCAAAGTGATCTCTAATCAGGCCTTCGATGTGTTTTGGATTGATATGGTGCGTATTGAAAGTGTCGACGAAAATGGAAACGGGATCGGCGACGCCGATTGCGTAGGCCAATTGCACCTCACAGCGGTCGGCGATCTTGGCGGCGACCAGGTTTTTGGCGATGTAACGGGCCATGTAGGCGGCAGAACGATCCACTTTGGAGGAATCCTTGCCGGAAAATGCGCCTCCTCCATGGCGGGCAAATCCGCCGTAAGTGTCGACTATGATTTTGCGGCCCGTCAAACCACAATCTCCTTGAGGACCTCCAATGACAAACCGACCGGTGGGATTGACATGGATTTTCATCTTCTTGGCTTGGAATTTTTTTGGGATTACCTGCTGAATCACTTCCTCAATGACTTCCGATCGGATTTTTTTGGTGGAGACGTCGGGTTCATGTTGAGAAGAGATAACGACGGTTTCGACGCAAACCGGTTTTCCTTTTTCATAGCGTACCGAAACCTGTGATTTGCTGTCTGGTCGGAGAAACGGCAGAATGCCTTTCTTGCGAACATCGGCCAGTTTCTTGACCAGCTTATGTGCGTACACAATGGGAGCAGGCATTAACTCCTTGGTCTCATTGGAGGCGTAACCGAACATCATGCCCTGGTCTCCGGCACCCTGCTCGTGCTGATCGTCATCTACACCCTGTGAGATGTCCTGGGATTGTTCGTCCAACGTAACCATCACTCCGCAGGTCTGATAATCAAACCCCATGTCGGAGTGGGTGTAACCGATTTCCTTGATGGTTTGACGTGCGATTTTTGGGATTTCCACGTAGGCTTTGGTGGTTACCTCACCGGATATAACGACAAGTCCCGTGGTCACCAGAGTTTCACAGGCGACACGGGAGTTGGGATCTTGTTTTAACAGTGCATCGAGAATGGAATCCGAAATCTGATCGGCGATTTTGTCGGGATGTCCTTCGGAAACGGATTCGGAGGTGAATAAGTAATTACCTGAGCTCATAGAAGCTTACCTTGTTTGAGGGTGGAAAGATTATTTAGAATTTTAGAGATTGAAAGAGAAGCCCCGCACCGTACAGATGAGTTGAGCTTCTGTTATTTATTTTTTCTCGCTAAAAGCCAGGTCTCGGTCGAAATCAGATGGGAAACGGCTCTGCATTTCATTATTGATAAACCGGTTGATTTCCTCAGATGTAGACAGACTTAAGGCGTGATCGGCTAATTCACGGGCTTGCTCCAATGTTACTTTTCTTAGAATTTTTTTCACTTTAGGTATGGAATGTGGCTCCATGCTCAATTCATGAACCTTGCCCAAACCCAAAAGTAAAAAGGTAGCCATGGGGTCTCCTCCTAATTCTCCGCAAATGGAGACGGGTTTTCCCATTTTCTCGGCCGTTACGAAAATTTCTCTTAAAATTCTCAGGACCGAGGGATGAAATGGCTGATAGAGGTGGGCTACATTTTCGTTGATGCGGTCCACCGCCAGCACATATTGTATCAAATCATTGGTGCCGATGCTGATATAGTCGACGATTTCCAAAATTCGGTCGACAATGAGAGCCGCCGCCGGAGTTTCTATCATGGCTCCCACGGGGATGTTCTCTTGGAAAGGAATTTGTGCGCTTCTCAATTCCTCTTTGGCTTTATCCAGATAGCCGTTGGCTTCAACGATTTCCTCTACGCTGGAGACCATAGGATATAGGATTTTTATTTTTCCGTAAAGGCTTGCTCTTAAAATCCCCTTCAATTGACTCATCAGATGGTCGGGTTGAACCAGTGACAGACGAATGCCCCTCAAGCCCAGCGCCGGATTATCTTCCGGGGCATTGTTGACTTTCAAAAGTTGCTTGTCGGCTCCGATATCCAGGGTGCGGATCACCACTGGGTAGGGTTCCATGGTTTGCACAACTTTTTTAAAGTTTGCGTACAGGTCATTCTCGGTCGGCAGTGAACTGGCCGCCAGATACAGGAACTCCGTCCGGTAGAGACCGATACCTTCGCCCCCGTATTTGCGGATGGATTTGGCTTCGTGAATGGTCTCGATATTGGCCATCAACTGAACTTTTTCTCCGTCCAGCGTTTCTGCTTCCAAGCCAATGTCTTTTAATAAGGTTTTTTCATATCGATGGTAGTTCTTCTGTTTTTTCTGATAATGATTTAATTGCTTCTTATCAGGATCAATAATCACTTCACCCTGAATACCGTCGATAATCACAGTATCACCGGAGTTGACAAACTCGGTGAGATTTCCCAGACCGACCACTGCCGGTATCCCCAGAGCGGATGCAAAAATGCCGACGTGCGAAGTTTTGCCGCCCACTTCCGTGGCCATTCCCAGGATATAGCTTTTGGGCATAATGATGGTGTCTGAGGGGCTCAACTCATGGGTGATGACGATAACCGGCTCGTCGACATCCGCCAGGCTTTCCTGGTGATGGCCGATCAGGTTCTTGATGACCCCATGGACCACCAAGTTCAGATCATCCTTCTTGCCTTTTAGATACTCATCGTTGATATTGTTGAACAGATTGGTAAATTTTTCGAGAGTTGCCGTCAGAGCCCATTCGGCGTTGCAACGTTCCCGGTTGATGGTTTCGATGGTTTCGGTAACCAGTATTTCATCTTCCAGTAACAGGGTGTAGGTCTCGAGGATGATGGCGTACTTGTCGGCAATGGAACTGGCACGTTGTTTGATGTCCTTCATCTGAGCTTTGGACATTGCAATCGCATCGCGCAGGCGCTTGATTTCCTTTTCAAGTCCTTTCTCAGGAATACGGCGCTTGATGACGCACACCTTGGACCGGTCAAGCAGGTAGGCTTTCCCGATGGCGACTCCGCTGGATACAGCAATTCCGGAATACACGAAACTCTCTCAAGAAAAAGGAATAATCCGCCCATGTTCGGCGGGTCTAGCTGATTTTGGAATCTTCTTCCAAAATTAATGAGTTGATTGTATCGGCATCCTCCGCCTGTAAAATATTTTCACGCAAGGACGGACTTTTAAAGAGTCGGGCGATTTTAGCTAAAGCTTTCAGGTGCAATCCGGTCGATGCTGGGGGAGCCAGGAGCAGGAAAACAAAGTGAACTGGTTTTCGATCCAGGGATTGGAAATCGATACCTTTCCGGGACCGGGCGAATACCGTGGTAATGTTTTCAATGCCTTCATACTTGGCGTGAGGAATGGCCATATTGTCGCCGATCCCGGTGCTTCCCAATTTTTCCCGGTCTAATAGTGCTAAAAGTAACTTGGCGTGATCCTGAATAATTCCCTTATGCTCCAAAAAAAGTGAAACTTCGCTCAATGTTCCTTCTTTGTCAGTAGCATCTAAATCTGCAATGATGCAGTCCTCTTTAAGTATATCGCTGATCTTCATGGAAGAATTAGGCCGGTTTGTTATGTTTTGAAAGGGAAAGGCAGTGATTTAATAGATCAGTCGACTTGTTTGTCTTTTTCTGCAGCATTTTGCTTGATTTTAAGTGATTTGGACCGATCTCTGTGCTTTTTGAGTTGTTTTTCTGTCCTTTCGACGGCTTCATCCATAGCGGTGTACAGGTCATTGGTTTCGGATTCCCCATGCACGGTATACCCTTTATCCTTGACGGTGACCTCTGCAAAATGCCGGTACTTTTCGACGGTTAGAGCGACGTGGACATCTGCGGATTCTGGCAGGCTTTTCAGGGACTTCTCAATTTTCTTGTGTAAGTGATCCTCGATCGCTTGCGTTATCTTTATTTTTATTCCTGCGACCGTCAATTTCATAAATAGGTTCTCCTAAAAAGCTGGTTGATTAGGGGGCTAAGAGTAGCGTGGTCCATCAAAAATTTCAAGAGTGTAAAGAGAGGGATCAATAAATTTTTTTCCGCTTGCTGGCCGGAAGAATACTCAGTTCCTTGCGATATTTGGTCACCGTTCGCCGGGCGATTTTGGCGTTTCGCTTCACTAAAGCTTCCACCATCTCGTCGTCGGTCAGAGGTTTCAAAGGGTCTTCCGATTTAATGATTTCCTGGATCATATTTTTGACCCGGAGGGAGGACATTTCGCTACTTCCGATAAATGATTTGATACCGCTATGGAAGAAGAATTTAAGCTCAAGGATACCTTGAGGGGTATCAATATATTTATTGGTGGTGATTCGGCTCACGGTAGATTCGTGCATTTCTATATCCTTTGCGACATCCTTCAGGACCATGGGTTTGAGGTGAGACAAGCCATGATCCAGGAATTCTACCTGCAGTTTAACAATACTTTTCCCAACCTTGTAAATCGTTTCCCGTCTCTTATCGATACTCTTAATTAAAAATTCAGCGGCCTGGTGCTTCTTTTTAAGGTACTCCTTGGTTTTGGGTTCGGATGTGTTTTGCAAAAGGTGATGGTAATAAGGGCTGATTTTGACATTTGGGAGACCGTCGTCGTTTAAGACAACATCGTATCCCAATTCCGTCTTCACCACCACCAGGTCGGGCACGACATAGTCGATGCCCTCGGAGCTGAACTGAAGCCCCGGTTTAGGATCCAGGGTTTTAATTGCATTCACGGCGGAGATGATTTCGTCTACCGTAACCTTGAGTTCGGAGGCAATTTTCTGATAGTACCTTTCGTTTATGCGCTCAAGATAGTTTTCGATCAGTTTTTCCACCAGAGGGAGACGTTCCGGCAATATTTTGGCTTGAATCAAAAGGCATTCTTTTAGGGTTCGCGCCCCCACTCCGGATGGCTCAAAGGTCTGGATAACTTGAAGAACCCTTAAGACATCCTCTTCGGAGGCGTGGCTGACTTCCGCGATCTCTGCCAGTTCAGCGATACAGTATCCGTCATTTTGGATATTGCCGATAATGACGGACCCGATGAATTTATCCAAATCCTCATTCACCGAAAGATTCAACTGCCACATCAGGTGATCGGCCAGGGTGGCTTCTTTTTTATAAGTCGCTTCTATAGAAGGCTTTTCCGTATAGTTGTCCGCAGAACTTCCCTGGGACAGATTATCCTGAATATAATTATCCCAATCCTGCTCGCATTCAAGCGGGTCACTTTGGCTTTCGGAAGAAGGTTCTTCCTGAGTCTGGCCGATGGAGTCCAGGGAGGGGTCTTCCGGGCTTTCCTGCTTTTGATCCTGGTCTTCTTCTTCTTCTTCAAGGATTTCTTCCAGGATAGGATTTTCGATCATTTCCTGTTGCACTGCCTGGACCAATTCGAGGCGTGAGAGCTGGAGAAGCTTGATCGCCTGTTGCAACATGGGAGTCGGCACGAGCCGCATCTCTTGCTTGAAATTTAACTTCATCTCCATTGCCATGGGCAATCTCTCAACTCACACGAAGGTTTTAAAAAGTAAAATTTTCCCCTAAATAAGTTTGTCTTACTTTGGGATTGTTGGCGACAGTATCCGGATCACCGGCGGCGATGATCTTGCCCTCGCTGATTATATAGGCGTGGTCGGTGATGTTTAACGTCTCTCGGACATTATGGTCCGTGATCAAAACGCCGATCCCTTTGGTTTTCAGCTTCTGTATAATCGATTGAATGTCCGATACGGCTATCGGGTCAATCCCGGCAAAAGGTTCGTCCAGCAATATAAAAGAGGGTGAGGTCGCTAAAGCTCTGCTGATTTCAACTCTCCGTCGTTCGCCCCCAGAAAGGGAAAACCCCTTGGCTTCTCTAATATGTTCAATATTAAATTCATTCAGTAAGGAACGGACCCGTTTGATCTTTGCCTTATGGGGGATTTTCAGATGTTCCAATACTGCCAGAATATTTTCTTCGACTGTCAATTTCCGAAAAATGGATGGCTCTTGAGGGAGGTAGCTGATTCCTCTCTGCGCCCTCATATACATAGGGTAAGCGGTCACATCTTCCCGGTCTAGCAAAACTTGGCCCATATCTGGACGGGTAAGGCCCACGACCATGTAAAAGGTGGTGGTTTTTCCCGCACCGTTAGGCCCCAGCAATCCGACAATTTCGCCTTGCTTGACCTCAATGCTGACCTGATTGACCACCCGCCGGTTTTTATAGGCCTTGACCAGCTTATTCGTTTTGAGACTTTGCACAGTTTTCTTTATAGAGAGACGGCCTTGATTTGTGCCGTATGGGGTTCGGTTATTTTTTCTTTTTTGGAGGAGGGCTCTTTGGGTTAAGTACCAGGTTGACCCGTCCCTCTACCTTGAATAAGTCCTTCTCCAGTACAAATGTCATTTTCTTGCCCCGGATGATATTTTTCCCTTCCCAAGCAGTGGCATTGGGTTCTCCTGTCACTATAATGATCTGTTTTTTATTGTCATAATATGCGCGGTCACCCTTCGCTCGCCGGTCTCCCTTCTTGATATCCACATTGCCGATGGCAATAATTTTTTCCAGATCCTGACTCGCCTGGCCGACATCATCGGTCGCTTTTTTCCGGTCTGTTTTGCTGTCTGGATTGGCATAAACCTCCAGAATATCGGACTTTATCTCCAAATCTCCCCAGGTGCTCAACACATTTCCAGTAAAAATGAATTTTTTGCCCTCATTTTCAGACCGTAATTTATCCGATTGAATTTCTATCGGGCTCTTTTCCTGCTCCTTCTTTAAGGATTCCTTGGATTTTGCGGAAAAGGTGTTTCCCGGATTCATTCCCAAAAGAGAAAGGCAGACGAGGAATATGATTAGGGTCTTGAAAGTTCGCAAGGGCCGTATCCTTTACTTATTTGTCGGGTTCGATTGGTTCTTCGCTCTGCTTTTGGAACTGACCGAAAAAATTGTTGGCATCCGCTTTGAATTTGACATTTCCCTCTAAGTGGATGTCTTTGGTTTCGCTATCTATGGTGCCGGCATCAGCGGAAATGGTGGATTTCCGGTTTTCTTCGGCGTTCAGGGTCACATTCACGTCTGTCAGAATAATGGTATTCTCCTCGTTTTTTACTTTTGCATCTTTTGCCTTAATTTCCCAGCTTCTATCGCCCAACCCCTCATGCTTCACCTTAAAGTTTTCGATTTCAATATCGATATTCTTGTCCATCGTTTTCAGGGTCTCTATGGGTAAAGTTCCCTTATTCAATAACTTGATTAAGCTATATGCGGAGACAGTCATGAGGAGAAGAATGAATCCCAATAGAATTTTTCTGATATTATTTTTTTGCATGGGGAAGCTTTCTGAGTGCATGCAAAGGATGTACCAATTTGAATTTTGCCATAATGCACATTTAATGTAAAGCGAAAACGGGGTGCTCTGTAGACCCCATATTCCGGGTTTTCAGGTCCAGTTTTCTGGAGTCTTTCTGTTCGATTTTAATATGGATTTCTATCCATCGTTCGATTCCCAACAGGGGCAGAGAAGCATCCTCGTGGGTAAATAATTTTTCCGCCCATTCCACGATAGAAACCCCCTCACTTGAAAAAACCTCCTCAAGACCGAGATCTTCCAATTCATGAGGTGACTCGATCCGGTATAGATCGATATGAAACACTGGGATTTTGCCCTTGTACTGGTTCACCAGTGTGAAGGTCGGGCTTCGGACATATTCTTCTTTGGCAACTCCCAGACCCCGTGCGATTCCTTGCGTAAGGGTGGTTTTTCCGGCACCCAGGTCTCCGAACAGGAAAACGATGTCTCCAGCCTCCAAATGCCGTCCTATCTTCTCTCCCAGGATCAGTGCGTCGTCTGCAGAATGAGTTTCAAACTGTATATTCAACTGAGGATCCTCTTGATGGCTTCCGGGATCTTATCGAGAAGATCGCTGGCGATGAGTGGGACTTCGTGATTGGATTCCACGTAAATATCACCCGCCATCCCATGAATGAAAGCCCCTACTGAAGTTGCGGAAGGCACGCTCAACCCCTGTGAGATTAATCCTGCGATCAAGCCAGTCAATACGTCACCCGAGCCAGCCGTTGCCATGCCCGGATTGCCGGTGGGATTGACCAGTACCGTGCCATCGGCAAATGCCACCAAAGTTCGCGCTCCCTTGAGAAGGAGGGTGACATCATGCTGTTGTGCGTATTCACTCGCCCGTTCAATCCTCTGGCTCAGAATATCCTGCACGCTCCATCCGGACAGTTGGGACATTTCTTTTGGATGTGGCGTCAATACCGTCTCAGCTCGAATTTGATCGATCAGTTTTCCGCTTTTATCGAGAGCATTAATGCCATCGGCATCGATGACCAGAGGGCACTCTATCAGGGGCAGGAGCGTTGCCAGCAATCGAACCGTTTCTTTATCCGTGGACAGCCCTGGACCGATTGCCAGGGTGCTTTTTCCCTTGAGGCTTTTCAGGATGGTATCAATGGCTTTTGTGGAGACGCACCCGCTTTTGGTTTCCGGCAAAGCCACGGTCATGGTTTCCAACGGATTGAATTCCAAAGCCTGCTGACAGGATTCAGGGACTGCCAGAGTGACCAGTCCCGCTCCTGCTCGTAAGGCGGCCAAACCCGTCAACCCGGCGGCGCCTCCCTTGCCCCTGGAACCCGCGAGCACCAGAGTGTGCCCGTATTCTCCTTTATGAGTATCGGCGGATCTTTCGGGAATCAACGATTGAATATCGCCCAATTCCATCCACGCGACCGGGATGTTCTGTTTCTCAATGGCTTCATGCGGAATGCTGATGTCGAGTATCTGGACTTCCCCCATACTTTCTGCGGCGGGGAACAGGAGATGACTGCGTTTTAACAGTACCAGCGCGGCGGTGACGGTGGCCTTGATATGCGGACCGATCAAATGCCCCGTGTCGGAATCCACTCCGGAAGGGATATCGACTGCAAACACATATTTTTGGGCAGTGTTTATTTTTTTGATGACCTTTTCGAATAGTCCTCCGGCGGGTTTGGTAAGTCCGGTACCGAACAGGGCATCAATAATGATGTGACAGTGGCGGAGCAGGTGACTTTGCGCGTTAAGATTTTTATCAGTGACCTCATGGATGGGGATTCCCATTTTGAATGCGATATCGGCATTGACCCTGGCATCGGATTTCAACTGTTGTCTTTTTCCCAGTAAGAGAATATCCACCTGTACGCCGTCATTAAACAAATGGCGGGCGATAACAAACCCGTCCCCGCCATTGTTGCCTTTACCGCAGACGATAAGGACTTTTTTCTCCTCCAGATCAGGGACGTTCTCATGGAGCAGGGAAGCCGCGGCCAGTCCGGCGTTTTCCATCAGTATCAAACCGGGAATGCCGAATTTTTCGATTGCGGTGCGGTCAATTGCCTGCATTTCACTTGCGGTAACAATTTTTTGCAAAGGGACCTCAATAGGAAAAAATTAGGTGGATTCAAAAATCGTTCGGTTTCATTCTAGCAAATATATTTGCAGTGAGGGGATGGCATTTAGAGGATGATTTTGGGAAGGAGGTAGGGATTTTGTGTCAGCGGTTTCAGTGCCATTTCCTCGGGTTCAGGAGGGATGTGGTTGATCACCTTGGCCAGTGTCGGATCCTCTGGCTCGGAAAATCGTTTCAGTTGTGGGAAGTCCTGTCCAAAATCCGGTGATCGGAGTAACTGTTTTCTTTCCTCTGGGTTCATTGGGTTGAATCGTTCCGGTGCAATAAGAAAAGTAGTGTTGAAAAAATACTCAAGCAGGAATTTATTAAAATCCAATGCCTGCCCCTTCATTTCTGGAAACAGTTCCCGGCGCTCCGTTTCATCGTTGTAACTGTAGTCTTCGACGATATCCAGTAGACAATCATAAAGAAAACACTGATGATAGCAATTCATCGTAAACCAGGTTTGAGTGTCAGTCAGGCCGGTGAATAACCGATGAGACAGATCGCTCAAAATTCCAATATTCCCCAAACGGGAAGCATGAGGAAATAGAATTCCCAATTGGTCGGATAATCCCCGGTCTTTCTTGCCTTCGATTTCCTGAAATAATTTTTGGGAGTTGAACAGCGCTTTGTAAATAAAACTAAAGGGGAGGGGACTCGGGTCTTCTTCATCCCGAAATTCTTTACTGTTAGAAGAATTTCGGGATCGAAAAGGGTCCAGATAGATGTTTTTTTTAAACACCAGCATGGCGAAAAAGCTGAATAGCTTTCGAGGTTTGAGTCAAGGTTCGATGCCCCAAATCAGGCGGCAATATTCACGGATGGATCGGTCGCTTGAAAAAGATCCCATGTTTGCAGAATTGATAATGGATTTACGTGTCCAGGCGTCAGGGTTTCGATACAGGGTTTCTACCTTTTTCTGGGTCTCGATATAACTGCCAAAATCTGCCAGCACCCGATAGGGATCGCCATGTTTCAGGAGCGAATCAATCAAAGGTAAAAAAATATGGGGATGTTTGGGGGCAAAGTACCCGTCCCGGATCATGTCGAGCGCCTGTTTGAGTTCCGGGTTTGAGTCGTAATAATCTCTGGGATGGTATTCTGTCTTTCTTGTTTGTTCGACTTCCTCCGCCGTCAATCCGAATATAAAAATATTCTCCTCACCTACCCGATCCCTGATTTCCACATTAGCTCCGTCCAATGTGCCGATGGTCAAGGCGCCGTTCAGCGACAATTTCATGTTGCCCGTTCCCGAAGCTTCGTGGCCGGCCGTCGATACCTGCTCCGACAAGTCCGCACCGGGAATGATCCACTCTGCCTTGGTGACACTGTAATTGGGAACAAAGATAACTTTGAGTTTATCCGAGGTGTCGGGATCGCCGTTAACTTTATCCGCAATGCTGGTGATCAACTTGATAACCAGTTTGGCCATTTCGTAGCCGGGGGCCGCTTTGCCGGCAAAGAGGATGGTTCGTGGGACACACTCCATGACAGGGTGTTCTTTGAGACGATTGTAAATAACGATGGCATGAAGCGCGCACAATAACTGGCGTTTGTATTCGTGGAGGCGTTTCACGTGTACGTCGAACAAGGAATCGGGATTCAGGTCTATGGAGAGCTCCTGTTTGACATGCCGTGCCAGACGCGCTTTGTTGTTTTGTTTTATTTCTTTCCAGCGTTGCCGAAAGTCATCATCTTTGACATAAGGGAGCAGTTGCCGGAGGGTGTCCAAATGGGTGGTCCACTTGTCGCCCACAGTTTCCGTGATAAGTTCCGCCAGTTCAGGATTGCAGGATTTCAACCAGAGACGCTGTGTGATGCCGTTGGTGATGTTATGGAATCGTTCCGGAAACAAGTCTTTGTAATCTTTGAAGACCTTGTTTTTTAATATCTCTGAATGGAGTTGGGCGACGCCGTTGACGGCATGGCTACCGACGATAGCAAGGCTGGACATGCGGATGGACTTGACCGGATTTTCCTCTATTAAAGACAACCGCTCAATACGCTTCTTATCATTAGGATATTCTTTCCGGGCTTGCTCCAGGAATCGTTGGTTGATCTCATAGATGATTTCAAGGTGGCGGGGTAGGACACGCCCCATCAACTCCACAGTCCATTTTTCGAGGGCTTCCGGAAGGACTGTATGGTTGGTATAGCCAAAAGTTGCGACTACAACCTCCCAGGCTTCTTCCCAGGGACGGCATTCTTTATCGACCAGAATGCGCATCAATTCCGGTATGGCGAGTGCCGGGTGGGTATCGTTCAGTTGGATGGCCACTTTACTGCTGAACTTTTCGTACGTCGCATGGGTTCGCTTGTACCGGCGAATGATGTCCTGCAGTGTCGCGGAGACGAAAAAATATTCCTGTTTCAAACGCAGTTCCTTGCCCCACATGTTTTGATCGTTGGGATACAGCACTTTGGAAATGGTTTCCGATTGCTGTTTGCGGCTGACCGCCTGCACATAATCCCCCTCATTGAAAACACCCAAATCAAACTCGCGTGTCGAGCGGGCGCCCCAGAGCCGGAGGTTGTTGACGGTTTGATTGTGATAACCGGGGATGGGGATATCGTAAGCCATGGCCATGACGTCGTCATGGGTATCGACCCATTCGGAGATCGGTTGCCCTTCCTGGCCGATTCCCTGCCGCGTGGTGCCGTAAAATTTAACCGCGTACATGTAATCCGGGCGGGGAATTTCCCAGGGGGTTCCGGTGCGAAGCCAGTTGTCCGCTGTTTCCACCTGATACCCATCGATGATTTTCTGATAGAAAATTCCGTATTCATAACGGATGCCGTAGCCATAAGCCGGTAAACCGAGGGTTGCCATGGAGTCCAGATAACAGGCCGCCAGTCGACCCAGACCGCCGTTGCCCAGTCCCGCTTCAATATCGTTTTCTTCCAGATCTTCCAGGCGGATGCCCAGATCTTTCACCGCCTGGTAAAAATCATTTTTGAAATCGAGATTGACCAGATAATTGCTCAGAGCCCGGCCTACCAGAAACTCCATGGAAAGATAGTAGATTCGTTTCGGATCTTTTACGTGGTATTCGTGCTGGGTATTGATCCAGCGTTCCACCAGGCGATCCCGCACGGTTAAGGCCACGCTGGTGTAATGATCGAGTGGGGTAGACGTTTCCCAATTCTTGGCCTGTGAGTATTTCAGGTGGTTTCCGATGGATTCTTTCAAATCCTCCGAACCGTTGCCATTGGGGGAAGTGGAGGCGTGAGATTTCGATGATTTAAGCATAGTGGTTAATTGGCTCGTTTATAGTTTTGCGGTTTCAATGGAATGATTTTCCAAAATCTCTTACTATAGTTTATCTGAGGAGGATAGCGATAAACAATGGATTTATCTAAATTTAAAACAGCTCTGAAGCCGTTCGGACTATCTGATGAGGCGCAGTCTGAATTCTTGCAATTGTTCACCCGGTTCAAACAATCCCGGACGAACAGCATAGAGTGGGATGACCTCCGGTCTCCCGATCCGTCCCGTCTGGTTTCTTATGGATCGTTGACTGCACCAGATGACACGCAAGCTACCGATGCTTTGTCGCGGCTTGCCGTTTGTAAACTCAACGGAGGACTGGGCACCAGTATGGGGTGCGCTGGACCAAAATCTTCGATTGTGGTCAAAAACGGACGATCTTTTCTGGATTTGATCCTACTGCAGTTGGAGCATATCGGAAAAATCAGAAATGTAAATATTCCATTACTCTTGATGAACAGTTTTCATACCCATCGGGAGACCTTGAAATTATTGGAAGGCCGTAAAACCTCTTTCCCCATCGAATGCTTTCAGCAGAACCGGTTTCTCCGGATAGATAAAGATACCGATCAACCGCTGGATCCCAATCTAGTGGGCGAAGATGCATGGTATCCACCCGGTCACGGCGATATTTATACTTGTCTTAAAAGCCAGGGCTTGATGGACAGGTTGTTAAGTGAGGGCAAGGAGATTTTGTTCGTTTCCAATGCCGATAATCTGGGTGCAGTGTCCGATCCCAGGATCGCTCACACCATGCTGGAAAACGACATTCCCTTTGTCATGGAAATGACGCCAAAGACTCCCGCTGATATCAAAGGGGGAACTTTGTGCGAGGATTTGGAAGGCACACTTCATCTGCTGGAACTGGCCCAGGTGCCGCCAGAGCATGTGGACGAATTTTGCAGTACCCGGAAGTTTACGGTGTTCAATACCAATAATATTTGGATCAACCTGCGCCATCTCAAAAAGAGGATGGAGCAGGGTCCAATGAACCTCAACCTGATCGTGAACGAGAAGCAAGTGGTGGGTCGTCCAATCATCCAATTGGAAACTGCTATTGGCGCAGGTCTGGAAAGCTTTGCTGGCGCAAAAGGATTGGTGGTCGGGAGGGATCGTTTTCTTCCGGTCAAGAATACCAGCGACCTGATGCTGATCCAATCCGGTCTGTTTGTTTTCGAAAGCGGACGGATGATTCATCGTCCTACCCACAATCAGAAAATATTACCCTTGGTTGCATGGAAAGCACCATTCACCCACTTGGAGGAATTCCAGAAAAGGATTCCGGTTATTCCTGATATGCGGGAACTGGAATCTCTGGTGATGGAGGGCGATGTCACCTTCGAGGGGGAAGTTTCTCTCAAAGGCCGTGTGGTTCTTATCGGAAACGATAAACCCGTTCGTATCCCACCGGGAACCTGCCTGGAAAACCGTGAAATTATCCAATAAATAGAGGTCGAAAGGTCAGTAAGGCGGTTAGGCTTCTTCAGCCAAAGGCTCCCGCTTTTTCTGTCTGGATCGCAGGCGATAATACGCGGTGACAATACCTATAATCATAAGAGCCAACAGGCCGATGCGGAACTTGGCGGAACCCATTTCCAAAAGGGTACTCCCGAAAAATCCATATGCAAATGCCCGCGGCGTTATTCCCAAAATATGAGCCACGATATAATTTTTGAACTTCATTGTAGAAAGGCCTGCTCCGTAATTGATCACGGTGACAGGCATGATCGGTAGCAGGCTGAGTAGAAAGACCATCGAAAAGCTGAACTTGGTGGTATCGATTAAATCAGCTCCCAACTTTAGCTTTTTCACGGCGTAATCGTGTCCCATTTTACGGGAAAACCAGAACCCCACTGTTCCCCCCAAGGCAGCCCCGAACGATGCGTAAGTCGGGCCTAGAATGGGACCGAAAGCCAGTCCCCCACCGATAAATAGCGCGATGGATGGAATTAGAAACAGAGGCCGAATAACAAATATTCCAACATAAATAATGGGCCCGAAAATCCCCAGGGTAAGCACAAATGCTTTAAAGGATTCAGGCGTCAGATGGATTCCCTTGCGTGTGAAATAAGCCCCTACAATTATGCCTATAAGGATCAATGCAATAAACTTAAGAAACTTTTTTTTAGCCTTGAAGAGGGAGGATGGATGCTCTGGAGTGGGATTGTTATCGCTCATAATCGCCAGTATTTTACGTGAGAGTGCCTGGAAGAAATCATAGTGATTTGGGTTGAACTCAGTATAAGTTATCGTTTTTGAAATAAAAACTTATATTTATTAAGGTTAATCGCCTAAATTTAATAAAATCAATATTATAGTTGAAACAAGGGGTAGGAGGTAGGGCTCTCGTGGTATAGGAAATACGTTATACTTCTTATAGGAAAAGTCCTAAAAAACAGTTGACTTGTTTCTCGCCGTAAGTATACTGACAGCCAAAAGAATTAGTTTGGATTATCGGTTATTACAAGCTTTCCAATGAGTTCCAGCTGGGTTTGGATTCTATTTGAAATTATTACCGGTTGAGAAAACAATTTGAATATAAGAATTCAGGTTTAATGTTTGTTTGTGTTCGTGACTTGGTGGTTACCAGGGGTCATTGAACAAAGATTTCAGGGGAGTTTTAATCTTTAATAATTTTGGGTAACGGAGGAAAACCATGAGAAAATTAGCGCTCTTTACTATCCTTAGTGTTGTTGCTCTTTGTTTTGCCGCTTCCGCCTATGCAGGAACCTTGAAGCCGGGCCAGAAGATTTCATGCAACAATGCAAGCCAAATCACATTGGAGTCTGCTGGGACTTCTTCCGAGGGTGATCGCACTAATGCTAATGCGGTGATCTGGAAATCTTCCAACGCGACGACGATTCCTATTTCTTTAGGACCGAAAGATCACAATAATTTTCCAGGTGGTGCGGCGGGTGCCGGTAAAGTAGGCATTCAGAACATGCACAGCATGGGACGCGACAAAGTTGTATTGCGTCACCAGAATAACTTCAGCCGCGGCGACTCCTTAGGGGATATTAGTGGTGAAGTTCGCATCACCAACACAGGTACGGTTAACATGAACGTAACCTGCGGTTAATTCTTTTTCGCTTTATAGAAACCGGTCTGCGGAAACGCAGGCCGGTTTTTTTATTGCCCGAGGTAAACGAAAATAAATCCCGCCAGCAACACCCGGTAAATGATGAAGGGCAATAATCCCACCCGTGAAACAATCGCCAGCAACCATTTAATGGACAAATAGCCAACGACAAAGGCGACCAGAAAACCCATGAAAAACTGGAAGGGAGTGAACAGGAACTCATGGCTGGCATCGCCTAAAACGGATACGCTCTTGTGGAGACCTGCCGCGAGAATAATAGGGGTGCCCAGGAGAAATGAAAACCGGGCCGCCGCCGGTTGAGACAAGTTGCTGAATAGCCCTGCGGTAATGGTTATTCCCGAACGAGAAGTTCCGGGAAGCAAGGCGATGGCCTGGGCAAATCCGATCAATAGAACCTTGCGCCATCCCAAATGTACCAACTCGTCAGACTCAGCCTCTTTTTTGGTGGAGTTGCGGTCTGCGACCAAAAAGATGATCGACCAAAACATCAGGTTGCCCGCGACAAAAGTGGAATCCCGGAGGTTGGATTCTATCCAGTCCCCCAGAAACAGACCTGCTAAACCTGCCGGAAAGCTGGCCGCTACAATACTCCATGCTAACGACCGATAAGGATCACCCTTCTTGTTGGCGAATAAACTTATTAGCAATTTGGAAAGGTCTCTGCGAAAATAAATGATAATTGCCAATACGGTTGCCAGGTGAAGAATGGCATCCATGGCCAGGCCTTGGTCCTCCAGACCCAATAAATGAGGCACGAGGATAAGGTGTCCTGAGCTGGAGACGGGAAGGAATTCGGTTAACCCCTGGATAAGACCCAGCAGGATGGCCTGAAGAAGTTCCATAGTTTATGATTATGAGTTCATCGAAATAGAAAAAATTGGAAAGTAATCGCGCTGGTTTTTGCCGCGATCAGGCTGATGACTGTTCACTGTCAGCAATGACCCGTGAACGATCTTAAGAAGATTCATTTTAGCAAAATTGGCCGGACAATTCTCCTACTTATTGAATCCGGTAGATGATGGACAGGAATCATTTTTGATCGCAGAAAAAATTTCCTGCGGCGACAGTAAGTATCTTTATAATAAAAGTGGTTGAGGTAACGGTTATCATTTTTGTTGATAGAATAAAACCAGCCTGTAGAATCGCTCGCTTCTCCATCCGTGAGAATTTATAAATTTGCTGGCGATTCCTATTTATGCTATGTTGACTGATTTTGATGGAAAGTACTATATTTAAAGGAGTTTGGTCGTGCTGGCTGAAAGCGGTTTGAGTTTTTTGAATATAAAGAATCTGAGCCTGGGTTCGGGAATTAGGGGTTTTTCATGAGGGAGTTTTCCAGAATAAACCGTTTGCCTCCCTACGTGTTTGATATCGTCGGACAGTTAAAATTACAGGCCCGGCGACGGGGTGAGGATATTGTTGACTTTGGAATGGGCAACCCCGACATGCCAACCCCGAAGCATATTGTCGATAAATTATGCGAGGCGGCCACCAAGGGGCCTAATCACCGGTATTCCCAATCTAAAGGAATTCCCAAGCTTCGGTTGGCGATCACGGACTGGTACAAACGCAATTTCCAGGTGGATCTGGACCCGGAAACGGAGGCCATTGCCACCATCGGATCCAAGGAAGGGATTTCTCATCTGGCTTTGGCCATTACCAGTCCGGGGGATTCCGTTCTGGTGCCGACGCCTACCTATCCTATTCACACCTATGCTTTCATTTTATCTAACGGGGATGTGATCGGAGTTCCCATGGATAAGAATACCGATTTTTTTGAGGCTTTGCTTCAGGCCTACAAACAAAATTGGCCTCGACCCAAGGCGTTGATCATCAATTTTCCGCATAACCCGACCACTCAAGTGGTGGGTATGGAATTTTTTGAAAAGGTGGTGGCTTTCGCTCAGGAGCATGACCTGATCGTGATCCACGATTTTGCCTATGCCGACTTGGTGTACGATGGCTACCAGGCACCCAGCATGCTTCAGGTCAAAGGCGCCAAGGAAGTCGGAGTGGAATGTTTTACGCTATCCAAAAGTTATAATATGCCCGGATGGCGGGTCGGGTTTATGGTGGGAAATCGTGATATTATTCACGCGCTGGCCCGGATGAAGAGTTATCAGGACTATGGGATGTTTCAGCCGATCCAGATTGCGGCCATCATCGCTTTGAACGGTCCGAGGGATTGCGTGGATGAAATTTGCGCGACTTATAAAAAACGGCGAGATGTTTTGTGCGAAGGCCTGAACCGTGTCGGCTGGAGCGTTGATGTTCCCAAAGCCACCATGTTTGTCTGGGCCGAGATCCCGGATCAATTCAAGTCCATGGGATCGCTGGAGTTCTCAAAACTCCTCATAGACAAAGCCAAGGTCGCTGTATCTCCCGGCATCGGGTTTGGGGAAGGCGGCGATCACTTTGTCCGTATTTCTCTCATTGAAAATGAACATCGGATCCGCCAGGCGATTCAGGGTATCCGGGAAATTTTTTAACTCCAAAAACTCAAATCATGAAAACGATTAAAATAGGCTTGATCGGGTTTGGCACCATCGGTTGCGGGGTGGTCAAAATCCTTCAGGACAATCGAAATATAATTAAAGACCGGCTGGGAGCGTCTGTAGACATCGTCAAAATCGCCGATCTCGATATCACCACGGATCGCGGAGTGAAAGTCGATCCCAGTCTGCTGACCACCGATGTCAATGAGGTGCTGGATCACCCGGATATCGATATTGTGGTCGAGCTGATGGGCGGCTATGAGCCGGCACGTTCTTTCATCCTCAAGGCGATCGAAAACAAAAAGCATGTGGTCACTGCCAACAAAGCTTTGTTGGCAGTTCATGGCGATGAGGTATTTGCCGCCGCGGGGAAAAATAATGTCGGCGTTGGGTTTGAAGCTTCCGTGGGTGGAGCCATTCCCATTATCCGTTCTATCAAAGAGGCGTTTGTTGCCAATCAAATTCAGGCAATCGAAGGCATCATGAACGGCACCGCCAATTACATTTTGAGTAAAATGTCAGACGGCGACCATGATTTCGATACCGTATTGAAGGAAGCGCAGGATAAGGGATACGCAGAAGCAGATCCCACCTTTGATATCGAAGGGATCGACTCCGCCCACAAGATTGCCGTATTGACCCGGTTGGCATACGGCACTCCGGTGAGCCTCGACGATATTTACGTACAGGGCATTTCCAGTATCTCCTCGTTGGACATTAAATGCGCTCACGAGTTTGGTTATCGCATTAAACTGTTGGCGATTTCCAAATTTGATGGGAAAGCCATCGATATTCGTGTGCATCCGGCGATGATTCCCGAGGACAAGCCGATGGCCAACGTCAATGGTGTATTGAACGCCATCATGGTTTGTGATGATTTAATGGAAGAAAATATTCTGGTGGGTCATGGCGCAGGTGCATTGCCAACCGGAAGTGCGGTGGTGGCGGATGTCGTCGAAATTGCCCGCAATATGATTTCGGGCGCTCAAGACCGCGTGCCACCCCAATCCTTTCAAACATCCAGTATTCGGAATATTCCTCTAAAAGACATTTCACAGATTGAAGGCGAATATTATCTGCGGTTCTGGGTGCTGGATAAACCCGGGGTGCTGTCCCAGATTTCAGGAATTCTTGGTAACCATGACATCAGTATTGAGTCGGTGATCCAGAGGATCAAGGATGATAATCGTGAGGGCGTGCCGCTGGTGATGATGAGCCATAATGCCAAAGAAAAAAATATTCAGGCGGCTTTGAAAGAAATCAATCATATGGAAGAAGTGTTTGGGAAAACTGTTTTGATTAGAGTGGAAAAATAACGATGGAATATGAAGCGTGGTTTCAGTGTGTCAACGGGTGTTCGGGCCGATATCCTTTAAATCAGATTATCTATCGGTGTCCGGACTGCGACAACCTGCTGGAAGTCACTCACGATATGGATAAGCTCAAGAAGCGTTCTGCTAGTCAATGGAACGAACTTTTTGATGAGCGTTACCGCAAAAACGTTTGGCCTTACGGAAGTTCGGTCTGGGGCAAAAAAGAGCTGGTGTGTCCCGGGGTGGATAATGAAAATATCGTGTCCACCTATGAGGGCGGAACCAATTTGTTTTGGGCGGAACGCCTGGGCAAACAAATGGGATTGCAGGATTTGTGGATCAAGCAGTGTGGCATGGCGCATACCGGATCGTTCAAAGATCTGGGGATGACCGTGCTGGTGTCCATGGTCAAGCAAATGCGATCCGAGGGAAAAAATATCCGGGCCGTGGCCTGCGCTTCTACCGGAGACACTTCTGCCGCATTGGCCGCCTATTGTGCGGTCGCTGATATCCCTGCGATCGTCTTTCTTCCAAAAGATAAAGTATCGCTCACTCAACTGATCCAGCCGATCACCCACGGGGTGCTCACGCTTTCTCTCGATACCGATTTCGACGGCTGTATGAAAGCCGTTCAAGCGTTGTGCGCAGAGGATGAGATTTACCTGGCAAACTCCATGAACTCTTTGCGCATCGAAGGGCAAAAAACCATCGGTTTTGAGTTGGTTCATCAATTAGACGGTGTTGTTCCGGATTTTGTCATTGTCCCCGGTGGCAACCTCGGCAATGTCAGCGCCCTGGGCAAAGGGTTTAAGATGATGTATGAACTGGGCCTGATCAATAAACTGCCGAGGCTGGTATGCGCCCAGGCGGAGCGGGCCAATCCGCTTTATTTGAGCTATCAGAACGGATTCAAAGAGTTTCATTCGGTTCAGGCTAAAACGACTCAAGCCAGCGCCATTCAAATTGGCGATCCAGTCAGCGTCAACAAGGCGATTCGTTCTTTGAAGGAGTTCGACGGTATTGTCGAGCAAGCGACGGAAAATGAACTGGCCAATGCTGTCGGGCGGGCCAATCGCACCGGCTTGCTGTGTTGCCCACACACGGGTGTTGCATTGGGAGCGTTGGAAAAACTTGCCGCCAAAGGTGTGATCAAGCCGAAGGACAAAGTCATCGTTATCTCGACGGCAAACGGTTTAAAGTTCACGGATTTTCTTTTGAAATATCATGCCGATGAACTGCCGGATGTGAAATCTCAACATGTGTTCCAGCCGGTGGAACTGCCTGCCGATCATGATTTGATCCGCAAAACCATCCATGAGAAATTAAGTGAGCATATGTCCTCTTGATTTAAAAAACCGAATCCATAGAGCGGGGATATGCATCCAAAGAATAAATCGATTCCAATTGAGCAACCTATTTCTAAGTCAGGAAAAGATCAATGACAGATGATGTGAAGCAAGTAGCCATTATCGGTTCAGGTCCGGCAGGGCACACCGCCGCCATTTACGCGGCACGGGCCAACCTGAAACCATTCATGTATGAAGGATATGTCGTCGGCGGATCTGCGGGTGGACAGCTGACCACCACCACTGATGTCGAAAATTACCCCGGTTTCCCCGAAGGGGTCAGCGGACCGGAACTCATGCAATTGTTCCGCAAGCAGGCCGCACGCTTTGGCACCGAAATGGTCGGCGAGGATGTGCATGAGGTAGATTTCAGCAAGCGCCCGTTCACCATCAAAGGCGACAAGACGGAAGTGAAAGCGCATTCGGTTATCATTTCCACCGGAGCGACCGCCAAACGGATGTTTGTTCCCAGTGAAGAAAAATTATGGAACCAGGGCATGTCCGCCTGTGCCGTGTGTGACGGCGCCCTGCCGTTTTTCAAGAACCAACCGCTGATGGTCATCGGAGGAGGGGATACCGCCGTGGAAGAGGCGACCTACCTCACTAAATTCGGAAGCGTGGTTTATCTGGTGCATCGCAGAGACGAACTGCGTGCTTCCAAGATCATGCAAAAACGTGCGCTGGAAAATAAAAAGATTGAAATGGTCTGGGACTCAGTGCTGGAAGATGCCGTGGGCGAACAGTTTGTCACCGGTGCGCGCATCAAGAACGTTAAAACAGATGAAGTGAAAGAACTCGAAGTTGCGGGTATCTTTTACGCCATCGGTCACGTGCCCAATACCCAACCCTTCAAAGGCCAGATCGATCTCGATGAAACCGGTTACATTAAGGTGAAACCCGGAACCCAGGAAACCAGTGTCGAAGGCGTATTTGCCGCTGGAGATGTGCACGATCACAAATACCGGCAAGCCGTCACTGCCGCCGGAACCGGTTGCGCCGCCGCGCTTGAAGCCGAACGCTGGCTCGGCGAACAAGGTATCGCCTGACCCTATCATGTTCCATCCTTTTTTGTTTCCTTCCAAACCACGGAATTCCTCCGCTTCGGCTTGACCTGCCCTTATATTGATCTTATCTAATCTTTGGAGTAATGTTTCATCTTCAAGGAGGAAATCCATGCGTTTTGACCAGATGACAATCAAATTACAGGAAGCCTTTTCTCAGGCTCAGGCTGAGTGCGAACGAGAACGCCATCCAGCAATTGAGCCAGAGCATCTTTTGTTATCTCTGTTAAAGGATGGTGAAGGCATTGCCTTGGCTTTACTTAAAAAGCTAGGTGTGGAAACGCCCAAACTGATTTCCGAACTTGAGGACCGTTACGCCAAATTACCCAAAGTAGAAGCCGGTTCTTCTCAGGTTTATGTTTCGAACGATCTTAAACAAGTTCTTGACCGGGCTTCTGAACAGGCCGGACACCTCAAGGATGAATTTCTCAGTGGGGAACATATTCTCCTTGCCGTTTCCCAAAATACTAAAACGGGTGCTGGTCAATTATTTAAAGCGCATGGCATCCGCCATGAAGCACTTCTCAAAGCTTTGCTGGCCTTGCGTGGCAGTCAGCGTGTGACCGACCAGAATCCAGAGTCGAAGTATCAGGTCTTGGAGAAGTATTGCGTTGACCTCACTCAAAGAGCCCGTAGCGAAAAGTTGGACCCGGTGATCGGTCGTGATACCGAAATTAGAAGAGTTGTCCAGGTTCTTTCTCGTCGGACTAAAAATAATCCCGTGCTTATTGGTGAACCGGGAGTAGGTAAAACCGCTATTGTGGAAGGGCTGGCCCAGCGCATATTTCATGGTGATGTACCCGAAGGATTGAAGGAGAAGCGTATTGTCGCCCTGGATCTCGCCGCACTCGTGGCTGGAACCAAATACCGAGGAGAATTTGAGGATCGCCTGAAGGCTGTTCTGAAGGAAATCAGCAGCAGTGAAGGTGAAATAATTTTATTCATTGACGAGTTGCATACGCTGGTGGGAGCGGGTTCGGCGGAAGGCTCAATGGATGCCTCCAATATGCTGAAACCGGCTTTGGCAAGAGGGGAGCTTCACTGTGTCGGAGCCACCACACTGAATGAATATCGTAAATATATCGAAAAAGACGCCGCCCTTGAAAGACGATTTCAACCTGTGCAGGTAGGTGAGCCCACCATCGAAGACACCGTTTCCATTTTACGCGGACTCAAAGAGAAGTATGAGGTGCATCACGGCGTTCGTATCCAGGATGCGGCGATTCTGGCTGCCGCTAAATTGTCTGACCGGTACATTTCGGATCGCTTTCTTCCGGATAAAGCAATTGATTTGATCGATGAAGCGGCCTCCAGTCTGCGTATGCAAATCGATTCTTTACCAGCTGAAATTGACCAGTACCAAAGGAAGATTACCCAATTGGAAATCGAACGAGAAGCTCTCAAAAAAGAAAGTGATTCTCAATCCAAGCAACGCCTGGATAAAATCGAAACCGAAATCACCGCTCTCAAATCTTCCTGTGATTCTATGAAAGCACAATGGGAACAGGAAAAGAAAGTGATTGCGGAAAAACGAAGTTTAAAAGAGCAGGTAGAACAGGCTCGACGGGAAGCAGCCAACGCGGAAAGGGAAGGGCACCTGGAACAGGCGGCGGAATTGAAATACAGTACGCTTCCGCGCCTGGAAAAAGAAATGAATAAACTGGAAAACCGACTGGGAGAAGTTCAGACCGAAAAGAAGATGTTGAATGAGGAGGTGGGAGAAGAGGAAATCGCCTCCATCGTGTCCCGTTGGACCGGTATTCCAGTTTCAAAAATGATGCAATCGGAAAAGAAACGATTATTGGATATGGAACAGTACCTCCACAAACGTGTTGTAGGGCAAAACGAAGCGGTTCGGCTGGTTTCCAATACTATTCGGCGTGCGCGAGCGGGTTTGCAGGATCCTGACCGGCCTCTGGGTACCTTCCTGTTTTTGGGTCCGACAGGGGTGGGCAAAACCCAACTGGCGCGTTCACTTGCGGAATTTCTATTTGATGACGAGCAGGCGATGATCCGTGTCGATATGTCAGAGTACATGGAGAAACATTCGATGGCCCGATTGATCGGTGCCCCTCCAGGTTATGTGGGCTACGAAGAGGGCGGCTACTTGACAGAACAGGTGCGCAGAAAACCTTATTCGGTAATCTTGTTTGATGAAATCGAAAAGGCGCATGCTGATATCTTTAACCTATTTCTGCAAATACTGGATGATGGTCGTCTTACAGATGGGCACGGAAAGACGGTAGACTTTAAAAATACCCTGATCATCATGACTTCCAATATTGCCGGCAAAATGATTGAAGATACCGGTATGCAGTTGGCGAATTTGGAAAAGGAAGGGCCGGTGGATTGGGAACGCGGGTATGACACAATCCAGGAAGCAGTTCGGCAGGAACTGCGAAGTCATTTCCGGCCTGAATTTCTAAACCGGATCGACGATATCGTAATATTCAGAAATCTGACCCGTGACCAAATCAAAGATATTGTGGACATTCAGGTGGACGATCTCAGAAAACGCCTGGCAGACCGAAATATCACGGTGTCTTTAACTGAAGAAGTTAAGGGCTTGTTGGCTGAGAAGGGATACGATCCGGCATTTGGAGCCCGGCCTTTGAAACGGGTAGTCCAAAAATACATTCAAGATCCACTGTCACGCAAAATTCTTGAAGAAGAATTTGGTGATGGGGACCAAATCCAAGTCGAATTGTCGGGAGACGTTTTGACTTTCAGTAGGAAAGATAAACGCTAAGATGATGATGCGATACAATGAGAAAAGTTAATCGGATAGAATTTCTACCAGTCGTTTGTGCAGGGGGTAGTACAGTGCTTTTTTAATGGGACGGGTTTCGCCTTGCAGGCGGATCAGATGTTCGTAGGAGTCCAATTGCGATCGGTATCGTTCTATTTCCTGCTTGAAAAATCCCTCTACATTTCCGCCCTTACGCTCCCCGGTTTTGTAATCAATGATCCAGCGCACCCCTTTTTCGTCCACGTAAGTGCGATCAACGATCTTGGTTCTAAAATTCCGGTTATCTTTAAACGTTAACGCATACTCTGCTTCTTCGTATTCATGCCGCTTTAAAATTTTCCGTCCGGCCTCATCCTTCAGGATATTTTTTAGCGCGCGCATTCCTTTTTCGGTGGTATCTTTTAAGTTTAGAGGTGACATCCCCTCCGCCATCAGGGCCGCTTCCAGAGAAGATTTCATTTGATCCACCCGCCGCTCGTCCCATTGGTCAAGTCCTTCTTTGACGATGGTTTCAAAGGATCGATGCAGAACATTCCCCAGACACCGCGCTTCAGTACCCGCCCATTCATAAGGAACTTCTTCTTCCAGGCTGATATCCAAAGCCAGCTCCGTTTTAATATCCGGCGGTGCGGCCGGTGTTTCAAAATTGAGAGGCAGACGGTGCAGATGCTGTGCCGCTTCCTTGGGTTTGAGGATTGTTACAGGAGGCGGTTTTATATTGGCATAAGCTTCTTGCCAATCATCGGCGATAAAATTCCAGAGGTGATGCAATCCGGATGGGGATTGTGGTGCGATACCGTCCTTGGTGGGTTGAGTGTGGCCGAACAGGTGTAGTTGTTTCTTGGTGCGGGTCGCGGCGACGTACAGGAGTCGGCGGGTCTCATAGAGACTACGATCCTTTTCCAACAGCTTCAAGAATTTGTATATATCAGAATCATCTTCACCGACATGTGGAATGGGGGCGAACAGTAGATTGTCGCCATGGGTGATCCAGTTGATCAGTTGTTTTTCGTCTGATTTCTGTTTTTTCCCCAACCCGGGGAGCAGGACGAAATCGAACTCCAGGCCTTTGGCTTTGTGTATGGTCATGATCTGTACAGCGTGACCCTCGCCGGTGGAAGGATTGGCAAATAGACTTTTAAGAATGCCCTCGAAGTTGTGCAGATTGTCGAACTCACCGCCATCCAAAACTTCAGTGACTTTATCGAAGAAGACCTGGATATCCTTTTGTGTGTAGGTATCGATACAGGCAGGGCCGCCGAGTTTGATCCAGCATCCCTCCAGAAGATTGCGAAAATTGATTGCAGGAAATGAGTCTAATGCAGGCTTGAGCGCCAAGATTAATCGGTTGGCTCGTTGTTGACCCTCCTCACTCAATTGTTTAAAACGCTCCGGATTATTCAACAAATCCCAAACCGGCGACTTGTGATCGAGACGGCACAGTCGGTGCAAATCCTCCAGGGACAATCCACACCAGGGAGCGCGTAGAATAGATAACCATGACACGCGGTCCAACGGCGAAATCAACGCACGCATCAACGCCAGCAAATCCAGGATGGCGGGCCGGGAGGTCAGGGGATCGATTTCTTCGGCTCGGAACTGTATGCCCGCTTCCTGCAGGAGGGGTACGATATTGAGGAGGTGAGGACGGGCCCGCACCAGGATGGCGATGGACTCCTCCGGATAGCGAGTGCGGATATCCTTGATGACGTTGACCACATTGTGGGCTTCTTCGTCTGATTGGGAGTCGGTTGCCGGGTGGAGGGCCACTCCGGGTTCCACGCTTTCGCCCTGTACAGCCGAGCATTGGGTGTAAGCGATAGCGCCACGGTCCGGGTCGTCGGTTTCCGGTAATATTCTTGAGAAGCATTGATTGACCCAATCGACGATAAGTTTTTGCGACCGGAAGTTAGCCAGCAGTTGAAGTTTTTTTAGTCGAATGTTGCCCAGTCCATTTTCCTTGGCTTGCACAAACAGGCCGACCTCTGCATCCCGGAACCGGTAAATCGACTGCATGGGATCGCCCACCAGAAATAGTGTATGGCCTTTGTCGGGCTCCCAGCCTTCCGTCAGAAGTTTGAGCAGGGCAATTTGCTTGAACGAGGTGTCCTGAAACTCATCGACCAGAATGTGATCCAATTTTGAATCGAGTTTCAATAGAAGGTCACTGGGGGCCATTTCCTGCCCCAACGATTTTTTTGACGACAGGGCAATTTCCGCGAAATCAATTTTCCCGCGCTCGGTAAAAGTTTTGCGAAGAGTTCCATCGATTTCAGGTAGAAGTTCGAGCATATTTTCAAGAAACTGCCATTCCTCATCACTCAGCCGTGGATTCGGCAGGGTTTTAACCTTGGACAGTAATTCAACCAGACTTGCCTGCTCATTCAGTCGATCGAGGATTCCCTGCATTCGATCTTTCATGTCCAGAGCGATATCATTTTTATCGGCAGGGAAGCCGATACTTTTGTTAGGTTTTTTTCTGGGTTTCCCCTCAGTCGTTAACAGCATGGAAACGAGAGCTTTCCAGTGGCTTAATTGATGTGCGAAGGGCTCTGGGAACCCTTCAATATTTTCCAAACAGGCCAGCGGGTGATCGGGATCAGTGGCTGCGATATTGTTTCCGCTGTAACGAGCCAGTTGCGTCAACTCTGTTTTAAGTGATGGGGGTACGCACTGATGGCATTCTTTTAAAAAAGATTCGACCAATTCTGAAAGGATACGTTCTTGGTCCTCCCGTGAGCGGTATTCATCGGCGTTTTCAAAAAATGAAATCATCCACTGATCGCGTTTGTTGATCAGTTGTACAATACGGTCCAGGAATCGGGATTTGGAATTGTCGAGCCGTTTGAGAATGGCCCGGACCGCGAGTCCGATTGTGGAATCCTCTTCCACGCGTTCCAGGATCTGATGCGCGGTTTCGCGGTAGAGGTCACCGACGTTTTCCTCGATTTCGAGCAGGGACCCCATGCCGGAAAGAAGGGGAGTTTGCTTGACCAGAGAAGCGCAGAAGGAATCAATGGTTTGGATTTTAAGACGCTGTGGATTGTCGAGTATGCGCCATTCCTGTTTTTCGCTATGGTGCAGAGCTTGACGGGCAATCTCCCATGTAGTTTTTTCATGCGCTTCTTCAGGAGAGGTGGCATCGCGAGCGCGTTTCAGAGCGTCCAGCACACGATTCTTCATTTCACCGGCGGCTTTGCGGGTGAATGTCATGGCGAGAATCCGCTCGGGTTTTTCAACGTGTCCCAGAAGTTTCAAAAAACGCTGAATCAATAATTCGGTTTTGCCGGACCCCGCAGGCGCCTGAACGATATGCGAAGCCTTGATGTTCAATGCTTCCCGGCGTGCTTCTTGATCTGTGACCGAAGCGGTCATTCTTCTTCTCCGTTATTGGAGGTCAATAGTTCAGTTTTTCGGCAAAGCGTCAATTGGTCGCAATATTTACAAGTGTCATCGTCATGAAGCGGTGACACACGTAAATACCCGTCTAGAAATTCCTTTGCCAGTAGATTCAGACCGTTCTTCCAAAAATTCTGTAAGTCTTCCCAGGTTTCCAGATCCGGGTGCTCTTTGATAATGTTGGCTGTCACCTTGGGGATGAAATTTTCTTCGCGGGATAATCCCCGGTACCGTGAACTGCCCTTGCGGATGTTGGCGAAGACGATGGCGTCGGCATTCACCTCCATTGAATAGAGGGGAAGTTGAGGTTCTTCGATGCGTTCGCCAAACCATTTTTTAAGATTAGCGACGAGACCCGTTTTATAATCAATCAAAACGGTTTTCCCATCCGGAGTCTGATCGATGCGATCAACCTTGAGTGTTAAGGGCAGGTCGTTCAGTTTAATGGATATTTCACTTTCCACAGCCAGAACTTCAAAGTCGCTCCGTTCGCGTTCGTATTCCATCCAACCGTGAATCAGTTCCGTCAATCGTTCCTGTTCGATTTCCAAAAAAATGCCTTGTGTGTTGGTGTCGAATTCAAATGTTTGCATTCCATCCTGAATCGATTGACGTATCTGCTCCAGAAGTTTATTTGAGTCATGGAGTTGATGCAGGCGTTCACTGGTTCGAACCTTCTTCCAGAAGAGCTCTAGAATTTTATGAATGAGTGAACCTTTGAGCGAATCGTCCATATCCAGTTCGGGGAAATCTCTTGATTGGGATGACAGGCGATGGATGGCGAAAGCGCGAAACGGGCACTCGGCCTGGTTTTTGAGAATACCCGTGCCACCTCGGATATGTTCTGTTTCCTCCGGCGAAACCGGGATCGCGAAATAATCCTGAACGCTCTCGAGTTGGACCGCAAACCCGGGATGATCTTGCACCTTGTTGGAATTTGAACTTTGAATGGTGTTGTTGTCCAAGAGCCAGTGAGTCAACAGGGGGCTGGGCGCCATTTCGGTTTCGCCCTGCCACGCGGGATAACTGAATACCATTTCCTTGCAGGCATGGGCAAGTCGGTACAGAGTTTGTTCGGCAAAGATCAATTCCTGCTCTGCGGTGGAGTGCGGCAGGTTGAATGGTTTTTGGTGGCTCATGAAGGGAAGGAACGGATTGGGACTGGGATAAGGCGGCAGGGTCTCGGCGTGACACCCCATGATCCACAGGTGATCGAATTCCATACCCGCCGACTCCAGCAAGCCGACAACTTGAATCGGTTCCTCATGTGTTTGCGGTTGGAATTGAGTTTCACTGGCGATGTGAGCTAAATGCGAAACCGCTTGATGACGATTGATCTTTTGTAATACACGATCGAGGCTGGATAAGCTGTCCAAACATTCATTCCAGGAACTCAATGCCTGATACTGCAAGCTCGATAAAGTTTCGTTGTCGGTGGGCCATTGAACCTTCTTTAGAAATTTTGAAATTCCACGAGCCCACTCGCTGGGCAGGCGAAACGAGGTGTCATCCACCCAACTCATCAATGCATCAAGCAGAGTCACCAGTGTCGGGTATCGGTCGCGTTGTTTTGGGTCGAGCGCTTGCGGAAGAAAAACGTGAGTGGTGTTACTGCCGCGTAAACTCCAATCCAGTTCCCGGCGTGCTTCAGTTTCGTCAGGTGGATTTTTTAAGAAGGGCGACGTGATTAATGTTGAAAAGGTCAACAGCGGGATTCGTTTGTTCTTTTGTGATAACAGAAGAAGCGCCAGGTGCACCATGGGTTCGTGCGACAACGGTGTTCCCATCGATATATTAAAGGGGAGGTGCCGGTCTTCCCACGGAAAAACACTTGCCGGTGCCAGTTCGGCTTTGAGTTCCCGTTCCAGGATTTCCCGGTAGGTTTCCAGTTCCGGGACGACGATGCCAATCGTTTTTCCTTCCTGGTAAACAGAGCGTATCCAGCGAGCGCACTGGATGACTTCCTCGTTGGCGTCTTCGTACTTTTGAACGGTGGCTTTTTTTTCGGTGAGAAGAGTTTGGAGATGATCTGTTGCAACAGGGGCGGGCTCGAAGGGTTTGAAATGAACCGGAACATCTTTTATTTTCAGAAAACTCAACCAGTCATTAAACTGGGGAGTGATCTCATCAAATCCATGGAGAATGATTGTTTCAGGCAGGGGAATGTGTCCTTGTTCCATGCGCTCGGTTACGGCATCCAAAAGTTCCGCAGGATCGAGCGCCTGCCATTCTTTGAGTTGTTTCCTATAATGGGTCAGCCATCGCCGGAAAGCCTGAGTTTCCTCGGTGTAATTGTTGAACCCTGCCGGGTCTTCCGGTAAACGGTATTCGCAGATCAACTGGTACGCTTTGAAGGCATGACTGGCCGCTCCCTGAACATGCAGTAAATTGAGGTCAGAGGTTGCCGAATCTTCCTGAATGATTCTTTGCCAGAGGTGCCTGGATTGCAGTTCCGTTAGGACGTATTGGTCGGGCCAGGATTGTAGCCAGGACTCCCGCATCCATTCGTCTATTGAATGGATGGCAGGTTTTTTCCAAACTTCATGTCCGTCCAGAGATTGTTGCCGGCTGTAATGAAGTAATAGCCAACGGGCCAGGCGTGAATTGACTGTGAGTGTCAGGCTATCGACCATGTGAGGTCAACGGTGAGTGAGAGGTGATGAAGGTTTCAGCAAAACGTCAGGGTGTCGCCTGAACCCAGACTTCGCCTTTGGTCGTGGTTTCCCGTTTCCAGATGGGCGTGGTGCGTTTGAGTTCTGCGATTGCCCATTCGCAGGCTTTGAATGTTTCCTGGCGGTGTTCTCCACAGGCGATGATCAATACGATGTTTTCGCCGATTTCGATGTGGCCGATACGGTGAATGATACTCATGTCGATCAGGCCGAAATCCTTGATTCCCTTTTCGCGGATTTCGCCGAGCTTTTTTTCCGCCATTTGCGGGTAATGCTCAAAGTTGAGTTCGGAAATGCTTTCGCCCTTGTTCAACTCCCGGCCCGTGCCGAGGAAAATGGTGATGCCGCCGATATTGCGCGAGGACTTTTTCATGAACTCAATTTCATCGGTCACGGAAAAATCTTCCCGTTGAATTCTGATTTTGGATTCCAATGCAGTACTCATATATAGTTCCTTATCAAATTCCGCCGGAGAAGGGCGGGAGCAGGGCGATCTCGTCGCCATCTTTCACCACCGTGTCGAGCGGAACCACGTCGTAGTTGAGAGAGATCATCACTTTCTTTTCACGAACCATGTCACCGATTTTCGGGACCGACTGCTTGATCAAATCGCTCAATTGCGCGAGGGTGGTTCCTTCTTTAATGTCAAATTGATCCTCATCCTTGCCGGCCATTTGCTTGAGGTTGGCAAAATATTTTACAGTAACCATAATACTCAAGCTCCGCCTATCTCTTGCGAGAAGGTGCCGGTTTTGCCGCCCGCTTTATAGGTCAGACCGATTTGATTGAAGAACATCCCCTTGTCCACCGCCTTGCACATATCGTAAATAGTGAGTGCCGCGATGGAGACCGCCGTGAGCGCTTCCATTTCGACTCCGGTCTTGCCGGTGACTTTGGCCGTTGCGGTAACTTTAATGGAGCATAACCCGTTTTTCGAATCGGCATCAAAATTCTGCTCGAAGCTGATATCCACCCCGGTGAGCGACAAGGGATGGCACATGGGGATGATATCCGAGGTCTTTTTGGCGCCCATAATGCCCGCCACCTGAGCTACAGCCAGCACGTCGCCTTTCTTGATCTGGCCCTCCTCGATCAGGCGCAGAGTCTCCGGTTTCATGTAAACCATGCCCTGGGCGGTGGCGATGCGCTCGGTGACCGTCTTGTCGGTGACGTCCACCATCTTGGCGCGGCCTTCTTCGTTGAAATGTGTCAGAGGATTCGTCATGGCACTATCTTACAACAATTGTCTTGCGAGTCAAGCCTATCCAAGAATATCAAAAGTATATAATATTCAATGGGTTTTAGAGGTCTAATCTTCACGGAAAACCTCATAGTTTTTAAAATATCCGGAGTGACCCAAATAGACCTTCAGCCATTCTACTTCTCCGAAAAAAGCACCGCGAGCGGGTCCCAGATAAAAGCGCAGGGTGGGTTGAAGTGAGTCGTCGCTGGACAGTCCCAGAAGTCTTATGATTTCGTTTCGGGACTTTCCCGGCAGAATATTCTCGACTACATCTCCCAGCATTTTTTGCCGAACGGTGATGCCTTCCCGCGCAATGGTGGAATCGTCTGCAATCCATAGTTCGGAATTAAACGGTTGTAAATGGGAACCGCTGGGTAAGAAGCTGGGTATATAGGGTTTCATGCTCCATATGAATATAAGAGTCAGTGAGATGGCCGGGCCAATGGCAATATTGGGGGGCATTTCCTTCCTGCTCCATTTAGCTCGTATGAAAGCAATCACTGTGTACAGGTTGGATAGGGCTACAAACCCAAAAAACAACAAACCGGACTTGGCGTAGACTTCGGAGGCGGGTTGAAACCCATGTTGATAAGGTAATAAGTGAATGAGGTAAACCCCAAAGGACCAATAGAATAAAGTGGCTCCAAAGGCGATTAAAGCTACTTTGGCAAAATTATTCTTTGGAAGGAGGTTCATAGAGGCCGATGAGATTACCGTCGGGGTCTTTAAAAGTTGTTGTTTTACCGTAGGGAAATATCTCTATCTCATTGATAATATTAATATTTTTTTCTTTTAGAAAGGCGATGGATTTTTCGATCGGCTGGGCTTCCAGCCAGATCATGGCACCGTAGGGATGTGGGCCTTCTGGTCTTGGAGGCATTAGATCAACCCGATGTAAAGCCAGCCGTTGACCGCCCACTTCAAATTCCAACCACTCCTTATCTTTAACCAAAAGCTTGAGGCCCAGTATATCCCTGTAGAACTTAAGGGCTTGCTCCAGATTCTGTGTGCAGTAGTGAATAAAGGCTATTTTTTCAAACATAGGAGTCTGACATCCCTGCTGATCCTGATCTGGCTGAAGATAAATATCGTATACTATTATACAGAATAATTCTTTGAGGTTTGTCGTTTGTCCGATTCTGCTCCGAGTAAAGATTATGTCGTGATTTTGCACGGCATCGCCCGAACCTACCGTTGCATGCGTTCGCTGTCAAACTACCTGAAAGCTCAGGGGTATCTGGTACTGAATGTGGGTTATCCCTCGACACGCTTTCCACTGGAACCGCTGATTGAGCATGTCCACCGAAAGGTGGAGGTTTTCAATCGCGATCATCAGAGAAAGATCCATTTTGTAGGGTATTCGATGGGAGGATTGCTGGCGCGAGGGGTTATTAATAAGTATCGGCCTCTCAATCTGGGGCGGGTGGTTCAATTGGCCTCGCCCAATCAGGGAAGTGAAGTGGCTGATTTTTGGAAAAATAATTTTCTATTCAAGTGGATTTTCGGTCCGGCGGGTCAGGAACTGGGCACCCAAGAAAAGAATATTGACAAGATTCTGGGGCCGGTTGATTTTGAGTTGGGGGTCATCGCCGGTAACCGGACCTGGGACCCGATTTCATCCATGCTGATCCAAGGTCCCAACGACGGTAAGGTTTCTGTGGAAAACACGAAAGTGACGGGCCTGACCGATCACATTATCATCCCTGCCACCCACACGTTTATCATCTACAATCGGGAGGCGTGGAGCCAAACCCTCCATTTTCTTGTTAACGGAAAATTTAACAGGACCCCTGTTGCATGAGCCGAAATCAACGCATCGGTTTTCTTTTGGGATTCAGTGTCATTGTGGTCGCGGCCACGTTCTTTATTCCACCGATAGCACAAGATCCGAATTATCACGATCTGATGGACCACCGGATCATTGCAGGTGTCCCGAATTTCTTTGATGTCGCATCCAACCTGGCTTTCCTTATAGTAGGTGTTTTAGGATTGTGGAAGCTTGTGCAAATACGTGAGGACCGTTCCCGCTTTATTCTAAAAGAGGAAATGATTCCCTTCGCAGTGGCTTTTACCGGTGCTGTTTTGATCTTCCTGGGATCATCCTATTATCACTGGGCGCCCTCCAACGGAACTCTGGTGTGGGATCGGTTACCAATGACCCTCACGTTCATGGGGATCTTCTCGGTAGTTCTTGGGGAGAGAATCAGTATTAAAGTCGGTTCTAATTTATTGATTCCGTTATTGATAGTGGGTGCGGCCAGTGTGGCGTATTGGAATGTGACCGAACAGCTGGCAAGGGGTGACCTGCGGCCTTATGCGGTGATTCAGTTTCTACCGGTACTGCTTATTCCGATGATTCTCTGGTTGTTTCCAGCGCGTTACAGCGGTACGCGGTATCTGGTCGAAATGATCGGTTGGTATATTGTCGCCAAGGTATTGGAGTTTTTGGATGCAGTTATCTGGGGATGGACAGGCGGATGGATTGGGGGACATTCACTCAAGCATTGTGTTGCCGCCTGGGGCATTTACGCGCTGGTGCGTTATTTGAAACATCGTCAGCCGGTTGCAGTTGAGTCCCTGGTTACCGATGACTAATCGCTCTGCTTTTTCACGATCTCCTGAGCAGTGGGGTAGTCGATTTTGCCGGTGCCGAGGACGGGGATCTGATCGACATAAATGATCTTTTTGGGTAGGCCGAGTTCCGACAGGCCCTGCTTGCGGACGAATTCGATGATCTCCTGTCTCTGCGCTTCCTTGTTTTCAGTCAATAGAATTAACTGCTCTCCTTTTTTCTCGTCCGGGATGGCAACGATCGCATGGGCGTGGTTCGGCCATAACTCGGACAGAAATCCTTCTATTGCGGTAAGAGAGATCATCTCTCCTCCCACCTTCGCAAAACGCTTGGCCCGGCCTTTGATGCTGATATAGCCCTCGTCGTCGATATCTACAATATCGCCCGTGTCATACCATCCGTCTTCTGGCGGTACTAGTACACCTGGGTCCTTGGACAATAGATATCCCTGCATAATATTAGGCCCGGAAACGTGGAGTCGGCCGCCTTCTTTAATTCCCGGTACTTCTTTGAGTTTGTATTGAATGCCCGGCACGAGACGTCCCACCGTTCCCGGTTTGCTCTGCATGGGTGTGTTCACTGATAAGATCGGTGAGGTTTCGGTGGTCCCGTAGCCTTCGAAGATACGGACGCCAAATTTTTCCGACCACAGTTTGCGGGTTTCGTCTTTCAGCTTTTCGGCTCCGGCGATCACATAACGCAGGCTGTAAAAATCGTAGGGATGTCCGTAATGCGCATAGCCGGAGAGAAAGGTGTCTGTACCGAATAGGACGGTCGCATTGGTATCGTATGAGAGTTCTGGAATAATACGGTAATGGAGTGGCGAAGGATAGAAAAAAACCCTGGCACCGGACAGAATGGGGATTAGGGTGCCAATCAATCCAAATGAATGGAACACGGGCATGGCATTAAATATGACATCGTTCGGTCCAAAGTCGAGCCGTGCGCCGGTTTGGTAGCGGTTGGCGAGAATATTGGCGTGACTCAGGACCACTCCCTTGGGCGTGCCTTCCGATCCGGAAGTGAACAATACGAAGGCCGGAGCATCTGGGTTTTTGTTACTGCACACCCGGTTGTAATATGATTGAGGGAAGAATCCGCCGAAGAAACCGACTGCTTTGTCCAGCAAACTGATTTTTTTTGCAAAATCTTCCAGATAAATTAACCGGACCCCGGCCTCTTCGATGGCTTGAGCCGTATCTTCCATATTGGCAGTTTCCACAAATTTGCGAGAGGTGAAAACGGTTTTGATACGGGCGGTTTCACAGGCAGACAGGATGTTCCGTTTCCCCACGGAAAAATTGAGCATGGCGGGAACTCTTCCGTAGGCTTGCAGAGCGAAGAAGGTAACCATTGTGCTGACCATATTGGGTAACAGAATTCCAACATACTCATCGGGTTGTGTGATTTCCGAAATGGGTTTTCCCAAAACAAAACACTTGGTGATGAGACCCTTAAAAGTAATAGGGGATCGTTGTATATCCTCGGCGATAACACGGCTTGATCCGTGGGTGACTTTGGCGTCCAACAGAGACTGAAACAGGTGTTGACGGTAATTGCTTGCCTGAAACATCATCAGAGTCATCATGTCGGATAATTGAGAGCCCGCCATATTCCTGCGGGCACCGCCTTTAATATCTTCAGGAATGTCGAATTTTTTCGGTTCGAGTATAGTCAGGGTGATTTTTGGGAACCACTGGGTTCGGGTGTTGCCTTTCAATCGCGAGAACGGTGTGAATTGTGCGCCGTCTATGCGAACCGGAAGAATGTGAGCGCCGGACTTATCGGCGATCATGCCCGAACCTTCGTACACTTTCATGAGTCCGCCGGTGACGGTGATCCGGCCTTCGGGAAAAATAACGACATGATTTTTATCTTTGATGGATTCAATCAGCGACTTGGCGGCCATGGGGTTGGTCGGGTCAAGGGGAAAGGTTTCTATCAATTTCAAGAAAGGCCTGACCAGCCAGTGCTGTGCGACCTGGGTGTTGATCGCAAACGTTAACTTGGAAGGGAAGTAAGTGGCGATCAGTGCCGCATCCAGATAAGACAGATGGTTGGCGACAATGATGACCTTTTCATCTTGAATCGCTTTGAAGTTCCCCATCCCCTTCACTTCAACTTTGTAGCAGGCATTGAAAACCCAGTACAGGATGGATCTGAGGAGAGCCGCGGGCAGTAACTGGCAGGCGTAGAGGGCCACCACGCCATTCAGAAGGGCGATGGTCAAAAATACCTGATTGACGTCGAAGCTCAGGGTCAGCATGGCCACCGTGCCGATTGCGGAAACCACCATGAAAAGAGCGTTCAATATATTATTGCTGGCGATGATCCGGGAGCGGTAGTTCGGTTCGCTTCTTGCCTGAATGATGGCGTACAAGGGTACGATATAGATTCCGCTGGAAACGCTGATCATGAACATATCGCCTAAAATGCGCCAACTTGAGATATGAGAAAGAAATGCGGCGGCGCCAATCAGTTCATCGCTTCCGTTGGTAAACATATACTGACTGGCAAAATAGAGGTCCACCGTGAATACCGTGACTCCAATGATTGCCAGAGGAACAAATGTGGCTTCGACTTCCCCTTTCAGTAATTGATTGCACAGCAGGGAACCGATGCCCACACCGATAGTGAATATGGATAGAAACAAGGTGACCAGTTCTTCGTTGCCACCAATAATGTCTTTGGAGTAAGTCGGGAATTGTGCCAGGAAAGTGGCGCCGACGAGCCAGAACCAGGAGATCCCGAGAATCGAAAGAAAAATTTCCCGGTTTTGCTTGGCGTGTGTAACGATGACCCAGGTTTCCCTTAGAAAGTTATAATCCACCTTCAGCTGGGGCGATGCGGGTTGTCCTTTGGGAATGTAAAAACTGCTCACCCAACCCAGGACGGCAATGAGGATAACCATGCCGGATATCAGTAGAATTCCGTTTTCGGTGAGAATCAATAAGCCGCCGACCAGGGTTCCAATCAGGATGGAGATGAAGGTGCCCGCTTCGATCAGGCCGTTGCCTCCAATCAGTTCGTCTTCCTTGATCTTTTCTGGAAGGATGCCGTATTTAATAGGGCCGAAGAAAGTCGATTGGGTACCCATGAGGAACAGGATGGTCATCAGAAACCAGACGCTTTCCATGTAGAATCCTACCGTTGCCCCGATCATGAGAAGTATTTCGACGAATTTGATGATACGGATAAGAAAAGCTTTTTCATATTTATCGGCCAACTGTCCCGCTGTTGCGGAAAATAGAAAGAAAGGCAGAATGAAAATCCCCGCCGCGGCAGTGACCATGATCTGCGAGTTGAGCCCCGCTTTTTCAGCCACCACATAGGTGATCAAAATCACCAGCGCATTTTTGAATACGTTATCGTTAAAAGCGCCAAGAAATTGAGTAATGAATAAGGGTAGAAAACGGCGGGTTTTGAGCAGTTCAAACTGGTTGTGTGCCATGAGGTCTCTGCGAATGAAAGTGAATTCGGGTTGGGATTCAGAATCGGCCAAAAAAATGACACCCGTTGGATGGATATTTTAGCACTAAACGGATTCAATAATGTAAGGGGTTTTTCAGATGAAGAAAACAGGTTTTACAATGGCCTGGTTTCGCCGATTGACTTATAGAGTTCCCGGCGATTATAGTTTTAGTGAGTAGGTGAGTCCCCGCCCGCGGCCTTCAGCGGTTTCTCTGCTGTCCTCCATTTACACCCATTGAGATTCAGGAGTCATTCGGTTGTCATTAACCAGTATAGGTCTCATTCTTTTGTCCTCCCTGTTTCACGCCTTGTGGAATGTGATGACCCAGACGAGCCGCAATTCCAGCCTGCTTTCCGGACTGAAAGGGGTGTGGATCATGGTCCTGGGATTGATGGTCTATGGCTTGACGGGTGACAAATTTTTCCCGCCGGAAATAGGTATTTGGATTGTATTGTCGGGTGTCCTGCACGGACTGTACATTTTAAGCCTGTCCAAAGCGTATAGCGTTCAGGATATTTCCTATGTGTATCCGATTGCTCGCTCGGCTCCGGTATTTGTTCCTTTTTTTTCGTGGATATTATTAGGAGAGCAATTGGGATGGGTTTCCTTCCTCGCCATTGCCATGATTCTACTGGCGGTTTACACCCTGCATTTCGACGGCCATCTGATCCGGGGTTTTAAAAATCTTTGGGACGCTATTCTGCATAAAGATTTGCGTTGGGCTTTCATCACCCTGGCTTTGGTCGTGTCCTACAGTCTGGTGGATAAACAGGGGATGGACCTGTTCTTCCTGCACCGGCCCGATGAGAAGCTCGCCAATGGCCTCACGTTTTTCTTCACCGAAGCCTTGATCGGGTTTTCGATCTGCAATCTTTACCTGTTCTGGAAATATCCACGGCAGGAGATTGTGAGTGTCTGGCGGACGGAATGGCTGAGGGGGTTGCTTGCCGGGTTGGCTACCGTTGGATCGTATGGACTGATCTGCGTGGTCCTGCAATCCGAGCCAGTGGGGCAGGTGGTGGCGGTGCGTCAGACCAGCGTACTCATGGTGGTGGTCTGGGGATGCTGGAAATTGAGCGAACCTTTCGGAAAACAGAGGATTGTGGCCGCTTGTCTGACGATATTGGGTGTCGGGTTGATCGCGTGGGATTGAGTCTCCCTTTTATTAAAAAGATTTAATGTTCTTATTGCGGAGTGGGCCACTATAATAAGTGTGAGGTTGCGTTCAGAGTGCGGCCTCATTCTATCCGAGATTTTCTTTTTACTGACCTAAGAGGTGTTTTGTGAAATTCTTTTCGATTCGTTTGTTCCTAAAAGTTTTCGTTGCGTTGTGGTTGGTCATTTCATGGTCTTCCGCCGAAGCCGCCCAACGTGATACCCGGACTCTGGTCCTGGATAATGGATTACAGGTGCTACTCGTACATGATCCTGATGTGGATCGAAGTGCGGCCGCTTTGTCGGTGGGAATAGGGCAATTGCATGATCCATGGGAAAAGCAGGGATTGGCTCACTATTTGGAGCACATGCTTTTTCTGGGAACGAAAAAATATCCCGAGGTCAGTTCATTCAAGGATTACCTCAATGCCAATTCAGGAAGAAGCAATGCCTACACGGGTGCGGATATCACGAATTATTTTCTGCAAGTCAGCCATCATGCCTTTGATGGGGCGCTCGACCGCTTCAGCGGATTTTTTCGGGAGCCACTGTTTGCCGAGAAGTATGCCGCGCGTGAAGTCAACGCCGTCAACAGTGAGTTTGATAAAAATCGTTTGCAGGACGGCTGGCGGGCCAATCATTTGATTAATCAGATGAGTGAGGAGGGCCATCCGGTAAGGAAGTTCGGCATCGGCAGTAAGGAAACCCTGGCAGGGGATAACCGTACGGTTCTCCTGGCATTCCACAAAAAATATTACGCCGCCTCCAATATGAGACTGGCGATACTTTCCAATCTCTCGCTGAGTGAGCAGGAGCACCTGGCCCGGCAATATTTTGGAGATATCCCCGATCATCCCGTCGAGAAACCCTTCATCGACCCCAATTACCGCAAGCCGCTTAAAGATAAATACCGGCTGATCAAAATTAAAACGATCAAAGATAGCCGGTCGTTGGGGCTCGAGT
>JAJDBJ010000019.1 GCA_029261395.1 Nitrospinaceae bacterium | reverse complement strand
CCCGGCGGAGAATATGGTGATTGAAATCAACACCAGCAAGGGATACGCGCATTGGTTCATCTTGGAGTCCTTGTCCTGAATCTTCCGCACAGCGTCAAAAGGCCGACAACGCAAACGAACGATGCGTTGCCGTTGCTAAGTGCTGCCGGCCTGAATCTCCCATCGAGTCACTAACGACGACTTGTCGCCTTCTGCGCCTTCTTAGTGTGCTCGTGCTTCGTCTCGAATCCGGCGGAATCTAGCCATTCTTGCCATCGATGAGCTGCTTCATGGCTTTCGAACCCTACGGTTCTCCATTTGTCGCAGCGAAAGGAGACGTCGTGATGGCCAGCATGTTTGGCTAGTTTGACCTCGCAACCTAGCATCCGAAAAGTGTCCGCTTGGTCATTCGCCTTTGACGACGAATCGTGGTGGGTTGCGCTGGCCCGCGGCAGCCTGTAACTAACGAGCTCAAGATGGCCCGACGTCGGCGGTTGAATGTGGACAATTTCGAATCCCGATCGAGCCAGCCAATGTGCCCATTGGTCCGCTTCGGAGAAACTCTTGAATTTCACTTTTTGCCAGGTTGGCGCGCTGTACACGACGTCATAGTGATCGCCATGAGACGCCTGCTTTACCTGGCATCCTAGCTTGCGGAGCGTGTCGTAATGACGCTTGGCTGCTGTGGCATCATCAAAGTGAGCCGACTTCTGCTTTGAAAGGCGGAAACTGAGAAGGGGAGCGTCGGCGGCGTCGGCCGCTACGCCAAGATTAGACAATAGTAGGGTGCACAGCACCATCTGGAGGCTGCGTGTCATGATATTCCGTGTCGACATTTGATCACTCCGTTCGTTTCAAGATGTGTTGGGATTCATCGGATTTTACGTGGATCGGGCGTTGCAAGTTCGCGTCAATATCGATCGACCCGGTAGTTGCGATATTCGATTTTTACTCCTGACTAAGACTCTGTTTGAGCAACAAACCCTCAATTTGGATGGTTGCCGACCACAGTTGTTCGAGCGCATTAAGGCGAGCCAATTGTGTTTGACTGTACGAGCGTTGAGCGGTGAGAACCGCGAGGTACGATGTCTGTCCGCTGTCATAGCCGAGTTTGTTCAGTTCAAGATTTTGTTTTGCCTTGGCGAGAATGGACTCTTCGTAGCGAGTTGTCTGCTGCCGCGCCTGTTCGTACTCCTGAAACACTTTTGCAAGACGTTCTTGTAGATTTAGTTGAGTCCGTTGAACACGACTGTTTGCTGCGGCCACTTTAGCTCGTGCTTCCGCGATTCCACCTTGGTTCCAGTTGTGGATCGGGATCGGCATTGAGAGCTGGAGCGATGCGAATGGATCACTTGAGGCCTCGTCGTAGAATAAACCGGCCTGAACCGTCATATTGGGTGTGGCTTCAGCGCACGCTCTACGCAGTGCCCACCGAAGTTCTTCCACCTTTGCCTCCGCGACGGCGATCTCAGGACTCTCGCTGCGGATTCTCGCCAGCGCTTCATCCCACACGATTTCCGTTGCCGACGCAGAGAGTTCACCCTCCAAAACCTGGCGCGCAAGGTTCGGTTGCCCGACGACCGCGGCAAGGCTTCGCCACTGAGCATCTTGTAGAGCAACCATGTTGGCCACTACCATGTGCGCCAATTCCGATTCGATATCGGCCTGCGTCAGGACCGTTTCAGGTTCCTGTTCCCGCACTAGCTCTTTTGCCTTCTCAACCGCCTGATCGGCGATGTCACTGAGTTGCCTCGCGACCACCACTCGCTCCTGTGCAACGAGGGCTCGGTAGAAAACAGATCGGACATCGTTGAGGACTCGTAAGCGTTGAGCATCAAGTTCGAGTTCAACTCGGCTAACGTCCCACGCGGCTGCTTGCTGGTTCAATCCCAACTTGTTTCCACGGACGAACTCTTGTCCAAGGAAAGCGCCGTACTGGCCCGCTCGACCATCGTTCCCAATTTCTTGGGCCGACACTCCGAATTTGGGATTTGGCCTCAAACCGACTTGTTGCCATCTGCCGTTTGCTGCATCGATTCTGGCCTGGAGTTCAGCGAGCGTCGGATTCGACTGGAGTGCCAAGGTCTCAAGAGATTCCAGTGAGGTTCGTTCCGGTTCGCTTACAGCAGTGGACTCTCCCGTGACATCGTCAGCGTCACTTTCAAAGTTCACTTGGCTGACCAATATCGGATCCGCGACGTAGCCATTGTCGTCCGAGCGTTGTGGCCCCGGAACATTTGCGCGAAGTGTCACATTGGAATCGCGAACATTGGTAGATGCTTGACTGACTTCGAGGTTGTTCTCACGCTGCTGTGAGGTTTGCGCACAGCCACAAAGGGCGATCAAGATCGGCACAATTGAATGCGGTATTCTCATAGTTTGGGGTCCTTTCCCGTACCGGAGAGCTCATTATTACTCGCGGAACAGACTTCTAGTCCGGACGAACGACAACTGGATTGGCGATCGACGCGCCAGACAAAATTCGAAGAACGGTCCACACGGTCGGGTGTCGATCGTTTAGGCCGATCTCTAGTCAACCTAGCGATGCCCTTAGTGAGCGTGCCCCTCATGATCATCATGTTCGTGTGTCATCTTGCCCCGAAATGCCTTTCCGGCAATCTCCAATACGATTGTTCCTTCGATGT
>JAJDBJ010000018.1 GCA_029261395.1 Nitrospinaceae bacterium | reverse complement strand
TCGTTCGGGACGAGGGGGTCGGAAGTTCAAATCTTCTCATCCCGACCATCACAATCAGTGGGTTAGCTCTAACGGGCTAGCCCATTTTTGTTTGGTTAGCGCTAGTGGTTATTTAATCCCTATCGGGTTATCTAACGATGTCGATACCCACTTCCAAATCACCATCCAATCCATCATGTCCTTCAGGCTTTTTGGGACCCTCGATTCCATCCGACCCTCTAATTTTCCGCATTTTCACCATGTTCCCCATAAACGTATCATGGCAATCTATACAGATCCAACCTTCTCCCGAGAAGATCCAGCACTCATACTCCACCCATTGAATGGCTTCTTCCTCGCTGTCGCAGTACTCACCCTTTTGAATACAAATTTCTGAAACTTTTGCGAAACATTCCACCGCGTATTGGTCATCTTTTCGTACGATCACTGCGGGCTCCCCCTCATTCTTGCAGTATTTTAATTAATAAAATTTTATTTGTTAACCGGTATCGTCAATTCATTTTTCTATTCATTCATGCAATCCAAACAATGGATAATTATTTTTTGACTTTCCAGATCGAATCCACAAAGAACTGGTTAGAATCAAAAAGGTGCTCGACGATTTCAAATCCGTTATTATGGGCCACCGCTTCGACTTCCTGCATCGTGTATTTGTAAGAGTGCTCGGTCTGCACCCCTTCCCATGCTTTGAAGTGGAATTCTTTGTCTAGCGCCGGTAATCGAACCGTTTGCTCCTGGGTACTGTACACGTGACTTTCAACGGCGTGGGATTGCTCGTTGTAATGCCCCTCTTGCACATAATTACTTTTAACAAAATCGGCTCCAAGTTCCCGGTTGATGCGATCCAATAGATGCAAATTGAATTTCTGAAAAACACCTTCGGGGTCGTTGTAGGCGCGGTAGAGAAGTTTGGGGTTTTTCATGAGATCAAATCCTATCATCACGTAATCCCCGTCATTGAGAGAATTCCACAGCTCACGTAAAAACTTTCCGGCGGCGGGGTAGTCTTGATTACCGATAGTCGATCCCAGAAAAAAAACAAAGTTTCGTTTGAACTGTTCGCGGGGAACGGCTTCTAGTCCTTGAAAGTATTCGGAGGCGATCCCGGTAACCGTCAAAGAAGTGTTAGTAAATTTAGATTCCAGTGAGGAAACCAGACTTTTAACGGCACCAGCAGAGATATCGATAGGAATGTAATGAATCTGCAGTTTGCTTTTCACAAAATGATCAAGAAGGACCCGGGTCTTGCGCGCATCCCCCGAGCCGAGGTCAATAACCTGTAAAGCCTCACCAGAAATGATATCTGCAATTTTCTGTTTATGTGTACGGAGTATTTCAAACTCGCAAACAGCAGGATGGTAATCCTTCAGCCCCACAATTTCTTCGAATATTTCACTTCCCCGGTCATCGAAAATAAGCCAGGAGGGCAGTCTTTTGCGCTCTTTAGATAATCCGTTGATTACTGCTTGCGTAAAATCATGATTTTCAGAATTGGAATCGTTATCCGGCCGGAGGTTTTTAAAATAAAATGACATTATTGTCCTTATATTAAAAGTAAAGTGACCTTGTTGTTTGAGGTCTCAGGAATAATATGGTATGGTACAGCGTTCCAAACATACAGCGCAATCCAAAAAGTCTAATTATTTTCCAATGAAATCTAAATGCATTTAAAAATGGATTCAACGGCAGAAGTCTCCAACATCGACTATCAGGATATTGAAGACCAATTCACACAATTGCTTCATCTGAATGATCTGGATCAAACAATTGCCGAAAAACCTGCATTGATAGAACCGTTCGAGGATGCATTGCAGTACGCTCTTTCGGTTGGCCTTGATGAGGCCGGGCGCGAACCACAATCTCTCCTTTTTCTGCAAAGAATCCTATATCGCATCAACCGGCTGAAACTTTTTTGGTATGACGATTTGGAGAATTATACCAATGAAGACTCCTCTTACCTTTTCGGAATTCAAAACCGAATCGAATCGGTTTGGCAAGATTGGGAATCGAACCATACAGAAATTGAATCTTTCGATACGGTTAGTGAAGTCAAAAGAGCGCTACAGAACCGGGTAGCTGAAGACCTCGACCCGAAACCTTCGGCGGAAGGCCTTTATTTCCGTAATGAGATGATGCGAACCGGTTACCATCGACTTTTAGCCATCGCTTCACTCGACGGATTGGTTGAGGCGAGCCAACTCTCCCGGGTTTTGGGAGGGGTTGGGAATGAAGTGCAGTCCATGCTCACCCGAATTTTTTCCGAGGAGTACGGAAAAGGAATCCTGGCGAGAAAGCATTCGACCTATTTCTCTACCATGTTAAAGCAATTTAAGATGGACACTCAGCCGGAAGCTTACTTCGACCTGGCTCCTTGGGAAGTTCTGGCTAATATCAATCACAGTTTTTTTCTTTGCGAACGTAAGCGGAATTTCTTGCGCTACATCGGCTCTCTGCTCTTCTTTGAAGTTTCGGTTCCCGCGGCATTTGAGAACTACAGACTTGCCGGTGAACGACTCGGCCTGGGACCAGACGCCACCGACTATTGGGAACTGCACATCAAGGAAGACCTGCGGCATGGCCGATGGATGGTCGACGATGTGGCCCTCCCATTGGTTGACCGTTACCCTGACCTCGCATCGGAAATTGTATTGGGGTACGATCAGCAACGGCTCATCAGCGCGAGAGCCGGCCAAGCCATTGTCCGCTCCGTCCGGGAAGCAGACAACGGTTAGCTCCCTTCACGAAAAACCCGCCTGGAGAATTCGCTTAAGCTTTTTTTGATGTTTACACGATATCCTGCTCTAATGGGATATTGTTCAATATCGAGTCCACCTGCTTTGGGGGATATCCGTGAAAAAACTTCTCATCTTACCGGGCCTCATTTTAGGGGTCGCCGTTTTCTGGTATATGTCCCAAAGCAAAATCGGTCCGGAAAAAACCCAAACCCATGAACGGGCCAAGCCGGTCCGCATCATCCCCGCCCCCAAAGTTATTTTGATTCCCATTGCCGTGGGTAACGGTTACGTACAACCTGAACGTACGTGGAAAGCCGTGGCAGAGGTCGCCGGAAAGATTATAGATTTCAATCCCGACTTACACCAGGGAGCTTTCGTAGCCAAGGGCGACCTATTGGTCAGCATTGCGCCGGAGCAAAGTCAATTGGCTTTGCAGGAAATCCAAGCCGAAATACAAAAACTTCAAGCTCAAATTGAGGAATTGGACCAAAAAAAAGCCGATACCCAGCGGCAACTTGAAGTCGAAAAACGTTCCCTGGAAATATATAAAAATGAGCTGGAGCGAAAACAAAAACTTTTTAAGGGCGGTATCATTTCTCGTTCCGACTTGAATAGAGAAGAGCAGAACCTTCTAACCCAAAAGAATACGGTCGAAAGCTACAAAGGAATATTGAATCAATTGCCCTCGGAACGCCGCGCCTTGCAAGCTTCCCTGCGCGCCCTCCAAACCCGATCCCAGGATGCACGGATCACCCTGAAAAAAACCGTCATCAAAGCACCGTTTGACAGCCGGGTGGCGGAAGTCAATATCCAACGAGGCCAGGCGGCCACTGCGGGACAAATTTTGATCACCCTTGACAGCGTAAAGACATCGGAGGTTTTAGTTCAAGTCTCCCGTCACTACATGAAAAATTTAATTCCCAGCAATCTAAAGAGACCCATTGATATCCAAAACCTAAAAGGTTTGAGCCGGGGAGATGTCCAGGGTATGTTAGGCCTCCAAGCCATTGTTCGGCTTGAAATGGGAGGACGCATGGCGGAATGGGAAGGACGTTTTGCCCGCTTCGGAGAAACCGACATCAAGACCGGTTCGATTGGCGTGTATATCGCTGTGGACAATCCCTTCCAGAAAATTCAGCCCGGCAAAAAACCGCCTCTGCAAAAAAATATGTACGTCGAGGTAGAGCTTCGAGGGAAACCGCGCGACCACACAGTCGTTATTCCAAGATCAGCAGTCCACCAGGGGCAGATTTATGTCGCCAACGAAAAGGACCGGCTGGAAAAAAGAACGATTGAAGTCGATTACCAACAGGGGAATCTCGTGTCGGTCAAATCGGGAATTCTTCCCAATGAAAAAATTATCATCAGCGATCTGGTACCAGCAATCAGCGGAATGCTTCTCAAACCTCAAACAGACGAGACCACTCTTGCGAAAATTATTAAAGAGGCCACCGGCTCCAAAACCGTGAAATAAAATGTCCGGACCCTTCATTCGTTTTTTTGCCAATCATCCGACCGCCGCCAACCTTTTAATGCTGATCTTTATTTTCCTCGGGCTGGGCACGGTTCAGGATATTCGCCGTGAAACCTTCCCTGACTTCACCCCTAAAGAAGTTGAAATTATAGTCACCTACCCCGGGGCCAGCACCGAGGAAATTGAAGAAGCCATTTGCCAGCGCATTGAAGACTCTCTTGATGAGGTCAACCACATTGAGGAAATCCGCAGTGAAGCCCAGGAGAACCAGGCCCGAGTGGTGGTGGAGATGCGGGATGAGGGCGACTTTTCGCGCTTTTTGGATGACATCAAAACAGAGGTAGAAGCGATCGACGACTTCCCCGAAGAAGTCGAGCGCGCCATCATCAAACAATTGGGAAAAGTCGATCAGGTGGTATCCATAGCGGTTACGGGCCCCATGTCCGTTCCCGACCTGAAATTATTTTCTGAAAAGCTCAAAGACCGCTTGCTACTCTTGGAAGAAGTGTCCCAGGTAAATATCCTGGGTTTTTCGGACCATCAAATCCGCATTGAGATACCCGCTCAGAATCTCTTGCAATTGGGGATGAATCTCAACGACATCACCGAAAATCTTTCCCGTCAAAACGTAGACCTGCCTGCCGGAACCATTGAAACTCCCGACCAGAACGTCATGCTCCGGTTTCAGGATCAACGGTACTCGGTACCGGAATTCGAAAATCTAATCATCATCTCACAATCAACCGGGGAAGAAATCCGACTGGGAGATATTGCTAAAGTTACGGACCGGTTTGAATTGGATGAAGACAAAATAATATTTAATGGGCAACGAGCCGGCCTGTTAAGAATCATGAAAATGAAAAGCGAGGATTCGCTTGATATTCTGGATGCCGTGCAGAACTTCCTGGAAAAGGAACGCCTGCGACATCCTCCGGAAGTAAAAATGGTTCTCACTCAAAATGTCTCGGATATTGTTCGTGACCGTTTGACCATGCTCGTGAGAAATGGCGTTCAAGGTTTGATCTTGGTATTTTTGACTATGTGGTTGTTCTTCACCTTACGGACATCCTTTTGGGTGACGATGGGACTCCCGATTTCCTTCCTCGGCACCTTTTATGTCATGCATACCATCGGTTTTTCCCTCAACATGTTGACCATGGTGGGGTTGCTGGTGGCCTTGGGACTGCTCATGGATGACGCTATTGTCATTTCAGAAAATATTTCTTCTCATTCACAGCGAGGCAAAAAACCGCTGGACGCCGCTGTCGATGGCACCCTGGAAGTACTGCCCGGTGTGTTCTCCTCCTTTTTAACCACCGTTGTCATCTTCGGCTCTATTGCGGTTTTGATCAAGGGTGAAATTGGATTGGTGCTCTGGGTGATGCCGGTCGTTCTCATTGCGACCTTGGCGGTCAGCCTGATCGAAGCCTTTTTCATATTACCTCATCACCTCTCGCATTCCATCCATTCGCATTCAACCTCGACCCCGAATAAATTCAAACAAAAGGTGGATAGCTCCTTAAATTATCTACGCGAACAGGTTTTGGGACGCGTCGTGGATTGGTCGGTGAAGTGGAGGTATTTTTTCACCGGCTTGATTATTTTAATTTTTATTTTTTCATTAGGAATGCTGACGAGTGGAAAAATAAAATTTATAGCCTTTCCGCAAATTGACGGGGATGTATTGGAAACCCGCATTCTCCTGCCTCAGGGAACTCCCTTGTCCAAAACGGAAGAAGTCGTAGAAAAAACCGTCCTGGCCCTTAAACAGGTAAATGCAAAATTCCAACCATTTCAACCTGAGGAACAGCCGCTGGTTCAAAATATCAACGTCCAGTACAATAAGAATTTGGATGCGAATGAAACGGGGACTCATGTGGCGACGGTTTCGGTGGATCTGTTGAAAGCGGAAGTGCGGAACGCGAAACTGGATGACATCAAAAATATGTGGCGGGAAAAACTACAAGGCCTGCCTGACATCATTAATTTAACCTTCAAAGAACCCACCTTGATTCCGGGCGGAATACCAATCGAAATCCGATTGCAAGGTAGCGACCTGGAGCCCCTGAAACAAGCCTCTTTGGAATTGCAGGGTTGGTTGAACCAATACGTGGGCGTTTTTGACTTGAATGATGACTTGAGACCAGGAAAACCGGAAATACGGGTACGACTCAAAGCCGGGGCGCTGGCACAGGGAATGGATGCCTCCGCCATTGCCAATCAATTGCGAGCCGCTTTCTATGGGCAAACGGCGGATAAATTCCAAGTGGGTTCCGAATCGTATGAAATTGACGTGCAACTCTCC
>JAJDBJ010000017.1 GCA_029261395.1 Nitrospinaceae bacterium | reverse complement strand
ATCGGTCAGGGCTTTGGGCCGGGTGAATTCCGTCATCAGCCCCTTGGCGTCGTAGGCCATCTGGAAGGTTTCGCTGTTAGGATTGGCTACCGTGGCGACCAGCGTGACGCTGGACTCAATGTGCCCCTCTTTGTAAAGAGGGGTTGGGGGTGATTTAGGGCATCGAGCGTGAGCGTGGTGATTTGCCCGTCCTGCGAAGTGATGGACAGCGGAGCGCCGGTGACGGGATCGCGTTGGATGGTCGTCGCGTCGCCATCGCCATCTGTGACGGAGAGCAGTTGGCCCGGTCAGCGAAGCGGCGGGCAAACAGGATCACTTTACCCTATTGACTGGAGCCTTCTAATGGGTGAGCCTTTTGGTTTTGCGATTCGTGTTATTCCTTATCCACATAGTGGGCGGGGCAATTGCAACAAATTCTTGCGATTACTTTTTCTTCTGTTATATCTAGGTTTTCCTTGCAATATTTTTTTACCTTATCCATATATTCCAACCACCATCTTTCCTCATTGTCAATATCGTCTGCCCAACTGCAAAGCTCAATACAGGTTAATTCTCCAATTGGACCGCCTGCGATGGGACATGAGTGTATGGCTTCATGGTCTTGCGACAAAATGCATAGCTCTTTTGGATTTTTCATTGTCAAAAATCAGGCTTTCCTTTTTTTATCACAGTTTTTATAACTTTGTCATCAGGAGTTGTGGCAATAATTATTTTACCCGATTTCCTAATAAGCGAGTCCTCTTTGCCGGAAACACCCTTTTTAAGGATTGGTTTGGCTTTGTCCAAAGTTTCAAGAATGTCTTTGGGCCGAACACCTCTCTGAACAGCTCTTTTTATTAGTTCTATAGTTACTCTTTTGCCTCTAATAAAGCATTCTTTTAAAACATTTTGAATAACGAAAAAGGGGTCAAGTCTCTTCTTGACTACATAACGTTTTTAGTTTCGCATATTGCTTTGCCCATTTCCTGTTTTTTTTGAGGGTTTGCTGGAACCGGTAGCAGAGGGTTCCCACCGTCTTATAGGTTTTGATCTTATAGGTATCCGCCAGCTCGGAAAGCCGGAGGCCTGACAAGTCGCGGCTCAACAACACGGCCATCTGCCGGGGAATATTGTTTTGGCCTCTACGGCTTTCGTATAAACGGGGTCCCGGGATTTTGAAATGCCGGCACACTTCCCGGTTGATCCGACGGACTATGGCCTTCCCTCGTATGTTCCTTTTCCCTTTGATCTCCGTGTCCCGCGGTTGTTCGTGCTCTATGTATTTGGCCTTGATCCGATCCACAAAGGTCGCGTCGCCCAAAACCGGACTCCAATATTGTTTGGAGTAAAACTTTGCAATCTCCCGGCTCACCTCCTCACCCATAAACTCTTTGTACAGGGAAAGCGCCAGCGCTCTCCTCGCCGAAAAATGACGGAGCACCTCGGCCACCATCAACCATTCCGGCGGTGCCTTGCGCCTGGACTTTATGAAGGAGGGATGACTGCTCCAGGGGAATTTCTTCAGGGTGGACACCATCCGGGCTTTGAGGGGGTTGTGGTGAATGTACTTCACCACTTGCAGAAGGTAGCTCTCCTCCTGAACCAGAATGCCCTTGAACCGGCCCCGAAACAGAGGGCCGTCCCGCTTGCGTTTGCGGTTGATCCGTTGGGTATACACCCCATTCAAATGCCGCATGAAACGCGAGAGGTTGCCTTCCGGGGTGTGGATCAGGGCATGGTAATGATTGGGCATCAGGCAATACGCGGCCACCTGGACATTGAACAGGGAACACGCTTCCACCAGGGTATCCAGAAATAGCTGATGCCCTTCGGAATCGAAAAAGATCAGGTTCCGGTTGAGGCCCCGGTTCATCACATGGTACCAGGCATCGGGAAACTCTACTCTTAAGGGACGGGACATTCCTCAATTATAGCCTTCCCCGTTATGTAGTCAAGAAGAGACTTGACCCCTTTGTCTAACGGCAATCCATGCGCAATTTGTGGTTTTAAATTTGCTCCGGGCCTTGCCCGGCAGCTTTTCTTTGACATTGAAAAACACATGTGGTAAAAATTTGCCTCCCATCTGAATTATTCAAAAACTTTGAGTCAAAAACAGACGATCCTATGAAAATCCATGAATACCAAGGCAAGGAACTGTTTCGCAAATACAACGTTCCCGTACCCAACGGAATACTGATCCACGACAAATCCGAAGCGGTACAGGCCGCTGGCGAAATCGGCACACCGGTGGTGGTGGTCAAAGCCCAGATTCACGCAGGCGGTCGCGGTAAAGGCGGCGGCGTGAAACTCGCCAAGAGTCCGCAAGAGGCCGAGAAGTATGCCGGGGATATTTTGGGAATGACGCTGGTCACTCATCAGACCGGACCGGAAGGCCGCCACGTTAAAAAAGTACTCATCGAAGAAGGCATGGAGATCGTCAAGGAGCTGTACATCAGCCTCCTCATTGACCGTGAAACCAGCCGGGTGATGATCATGGCCAGCGAAGCAGGCGGCATGGAAATCGAAGAAGTTGCCGCTGACGAGCCGGAAAAAATCATTTCCGAAATCGTTGACCCGATTATCGGCGTCAAACCGTACCTCGCGCGCAAAATCGCTTTCGCATTGAACCTCTCGGGCGAGCCGCTGAAGAAAGCCATCCCGTTTATCATTAACTTATATGAATGCTTCGTCAAAGAAGATTTATCGATGCTGGAAATTAATCCTCTGGTGATCACCGGGGACGACCGCATTCTGGCGCTCGACGCCAAAATCGACATCGACGACAACGCTCTGGGACGTCACAAGGACACGCAGGAATTCCGCGACTTGGAAGAAGAAGATCCCAACGAAATCGAAGCCAGCAAATATAATCTCAATTACATTCAGTTGGACGGCAACATCGGGTGCATGGTCAACGGCGCAGGCCTGGCGATGGCAACGATGGACATCATCAAGCATTCCGGTGGTGAACCGGCCAACTTTCTCGATGTGGGGGGCGGAGCCAACGAAGAGCAGATTGAAAATGCTTTTCGCATTCTGGTTTCCGATGATAAAGTCAAAGCGATTTTCATTAACATCTTTGGCGGCATCTTGCGTTGCGATATCCTCGCGGCGGGTGTCGTTGCGGCGGCGAAGAATCTCGGTCTTAAAATTCCGGTGGTGGTTCGGATGGAAGGAACCAACATGGAGGAGGGACACAAAATCCTCAAGGACTCCGGACTCAATTTTTTAATTGGCAATGGCATGAAAGATGGCGCCAAGAAAGCGGTGCAGGCAATCCAATGAGCATACTAGTTGACGAAAAAACGAGATTGTTGGTTCAGGGTATTACCGGCCGTGAAGGCCAGTTCCACGCCGAGCAATGCCGGAAATACGGCACTCAGGTGGTAGCGGGCGTCACTCCCGGCAAAGGCGGCCAGACGGTGATGGAAGATATCCCCGTGTTCAACACCGTCAAACAGGCGGTGGCCAAAACCAAAGCCAACGCAACGATGATTTTCGTGCCCCCGGCGTTTGCGGCGGATGCGATTCTGGAAGCGGCGGACGCGGGCGTGGAGTTGATCATCTGTATCAGCGAAGGCATTCCCGTGTACGACATGGTCGAAGTCTATCGCTACCTGCAGGATTCCGATTCACGATTGATCGGTCCCAACTGTCCCGGCATCATCTCACCGGGCAAATGCAAAATCGGCATCATGCCTGCGCACATCCATAAAAAAGGCAACGTCGGTATCATCTCCCGAAGCGGAACCTTGACCTACGAAGCGGTGGGACAATTGACCGCGTTGGGTATCGGCCAGTCCACCTGTGTCGGAATCGGCGGCGATCCCATCATCGGCACCCGCTACATCGACACGCTGAAACTGTTCCAGAAAGACCGAGCCACCAAGGCGATTTGTCTGATCGGTGAAATCGGTGGAACGGCAGAGGACGAAGCGGCCTACTTCATCAAGAAGCACATCACCAAACCGGTGGTGGGATTCATTGCGGGACAAACTGCCCCTCCGGGGCGGCGCATGGGTCATGCCGGCGCCATCATTTCAGGCGGACAGGGTACGGCGGAAGGCAAGATGAAGGTGATGAAGAAGTGCGGCATCAAAGTGGTGAAAAGCCCGGCCGACCTCGGCAAGACCATCGCCCGCTGTCTCTAACTCTCTGAACGCGGGGCGCAGTTTAAGGTTAAAAATTTACTCCGGTGCTATCCGGGCGGTAAAGGTCGACACGCGTTAAGGGCAGACCCGACGGCCCCCTGGAAGCTTTTTTGACTGCCAGCACCTGGCAGATATGGATTGAGCCGTCCCGAAGCCCGGTCGAGGTTCCGGCCAGATACAGTTCAAAGATACGAAACCGATCGGCCCCCACCAAGTCAACTCCCTCTTTCTTGCGAGCCAACAAGTTCCGGTACCAGTGCTGGATTGTCATTCCGTAATGCTCACGCCAGGCCTCGACGTCGCGCACTTCGAATCCGTAAATTTCCATCAGGTCGGCGGTATGCCCGACATGGTCAAGCTCACTTCCCGGAAAGATATATTTTAAAAGAAGGCGCCGCTCCGGTCGGATTCGGCGTGCTTCCCGGCGGGTTCGTTTGGCGGTCCGCGATACACCATGATTCAAAAACAGGCCCCGGTCCCGCAACAGCGAACTGATTTTACTGATGTACCGGGGCATGTTGGCGATTCCAACGTGCTCGTACATCCCGACACTGGCAATTTTGTCATACGTCCCTTCGAGTGTTGAATAATCCCGAAGCTCGATGGTGATGCGGTCCTCCAGACCGAGCCGCTTCGCCTTGGCGGTGGCGAAATCAAACTGTTCTTGCGACAAGGTCACGCCATGCGCTTTCACGCCGTGATGTTGCGCGGCGTGGCACACCAGGCCGCCCCAACCACAACCGATATCAAGAAACCTCTCATCGGGTTGGAGGCGCAGTTTTCGGCAGATCATCTCCAGTTTGTCGTGCTGGGCCTGATCCAGAGAGTTGTTCGCGTCCGTAAAGTATCCGCAGGAATACTGCATCTCCTTCCCCAGGAACAGCGCATAAAAATCGTTACTGATGTCGTAATGGAACTGAATGAACCTCTTGTTGTCGCGTCGGGATTCCCGGCGGCCCACGGAGTCTTCGTTGTATTCGTATTGAGCGCGGCTGTTGCTGAGGGGTGCGAACAGTAGAGGTAGGGCCTGCCGGAGGAGGAAGAACTTATCAACCTTCTTCAGATTCTTTTTGAATTGCGGTTCCCGAACCAGAGTGATGAAATCGATCAGGTCGCCCTGAATTTCCAGGTAACCGTTCACATATTGATTGAGCAGGTTCTCGAGAGTCGGCCAACGCATCAACGTTCCCAGGGCAGACGGACGGTTGATGGCAAGAATGAAATCCTTATGCACTTCGTGGCCGAGCGGGATCAGGGAACCGTCCCACAGGCGAACCGAAAACCGGGCGTCGAGGGTCTCGCGGAGGTAATCCAGAATACAACGCATGGCGGCCAACCGTTTTTCATCGGAGAAAAAAGACATCGGCACCTCCGTTCCAGAATTTTCGGTTTTAAAAAAAACGGCAGGGCTCCATTTCACGGGAGCGACTCACCTCAAAATAAAAAATCCGTATCCGGTTTTCAGCATCTCATAAGGTATGAGCCAGAATCTCGTCTGTAAAAATTGTGGGACAGAGAATGTCGCCCAGTCGGCATGGTGCGAGAAGTGCCTCACTCCGTTTCAAACCTACCGGGAAGAAAAAACCCTGCAGTGCCCCCACTGCTTTCATCCCAACGACTACAACCTCGACCATTGCGAGGCTTGCCACGAACCGCTCAAGCCCGGTCAATCGGAATAACTATTCGGTTGCGAAGTCGGGATTGGCCGACAAATGAGAGAGCTTGGATTCATAATCCAGGTTGCTGAACGAATCTCCCTTGCGGAAGCTACCATAATATTCATTGGCATAGACGCTAATGATGGCATGCAAGGCATCATGTGAATTCAACCCCTCTTCCATCAGGCGTTTATATGTCTCTTCGACAAACTCTGGAGATTCATCCTGAATCTGTTTGTCCACCATGACATGCCAAACCGTGTGCACGAATGGATTGATGACCTTGCCATCGATTTCCTGCGGATAGACGGCCATATCGCCCATTTCCCAGGCGGCATCGAATTCGGGATGCATATCCATCACTTGAGCGATTCTCTCGTCCACTTCGGCGATATCATCTCCGCCGATCCGTTCGCCGGCGACTCTGAGAATCTGCGTTTGGGTTTCCTTGTCAAATTGCATGATCTTTTTTACTCCAAACAAAATATTCGTGAAACGAGAGACCCGGTTCATCGGGCATCGCGGTATTCAGCCTAGGCTGTAAACTATTAGATGAAGAAATCATCAAGGGGTCTCAGAAAAGTGAGTCCTGCGGTTGCCCCGGTTACCTCCATAAACCATAAATACCCGTTTGCCCTGGCGGACATGGTACTTTGCCCAGGCTGGGGATTTGCCATCGTAGCTGGCTTCGGGGTCCTCCCCTTCTGCCTTTAAAAAATCCGGATAATCCAGACCCGCTTCATAAACTTCCAGCAGGAGGGAATCCGAGGTAAACCCTTTTCCGGTAAAACTGATTTTACTGAGAAACTGCTCTATCTCCGCAGGATTGTTCAACTCAATCGATTTCATATCACTCCCAGTGCCAGTTTTCAAAAATTCAACGAAAGGTTTTGCTTCCCATTGGATCGTTTGATAAGCTGATATTTCAATCAGAAGCCTATATGAATTTATACCAAATAACCCGACGAATACAACGGTTTTCGGGGAGCTTTTCATAAACAGGAGTGAGGCATGTTAAATCAAAAAAACCAGGTACTCTCCCGCATCGAACCCACCGGACAGGGTGGTACGCAGTTTCTATACCGGGTGAAAGACTATGGTGTCGCCGCGGTCACAACCCCGCAGGAAGATGTCGCGCACATTCACTGGCAGGTGGATGTCATCAAATATAAGAATAGCGATACCCTGCAATACGACCTTTGTCATACTACGGAGCTGGCTAGCAAAAGTCTCACGTTCCGAAACGACAAAACAGTGAATGAGTTTTTGGAAAAAGCGTTTGTTTACTTTACAGAACTACAGAATCTGGAAAATATGCTTGAAAAATGACCCCTGACCCCCCCCTGGAGAAAGCCAACCCCAAGCCCCTCAGGTTATTTGTAGAAAAGCTACTGCCAGAGTCCCAACCTTGACTTTGCTCCATCCCTTAATACTCCCATAACTAGCTGTTTTTAAAAGCATTACTCTACAATAGAAAGACCCCGGGACCGATTATTCCTGCTCAGATCAGCCTTGGGGAAAACGGAATGGTATCTTTCACAAAAAATATGCTTATTAAAATTGAATTGTCTTTGTAATCATGATAATTTGTGGCACTTATTGATGCAGGTGGGCACCGCCAAGTTCTTGCAAGTTCTTGATTTGCCCACAGTTCCTTAGACTTTCGAATTGATCATTTCATTTATATATAAATCACACCAATAGTTTGAATAAAGGGGAGTTGTTATGTCAGAGAGCACCCAAACCAAAGAAGAATGGGTACCTAAAGGAGATTTGCAGGAAATAAAGGACCCCGAATGGTTGTTTCATGAAGCGCCTCGGAAAACCGAGTTTATCACTGGCAGTGAAGCGGCCCGTGAAGCCATCCGTCGCGCAAATGTTGACATCGCCATTTCCTATCCCATCACCCCCCAGAGTGAAACCATGCAACAGGCGGGTTACCTTTTTGATGAGGGCTATATTAAAGAATATTACCGAGGTGAAGAAGAAATCGGAGTTATGTCCGCCCTCGGCGGAGCATCCCGCGCCGGTGTCCGTTCATTAACGGCCACCTCCGGCCCCGGTTTGATGCGTGGCCTGGAAGCGATCTCTTCCTGGCCCGGAGCGCGTACTCCTCTGGTGATGATGAACATGTGCCGCGTCATCAACACCCCTCTCGCTATTCCACCCGATAATATTGAAATTTCATTTCTGCTGAACACCGGCCTTCTGCACGCCCATGCCGAAAACCAGCAGGACTTTTTTGATTATTCCCTGGCCGCATTCATGGTATCAGAACAAGTGGACGTCACCCTGCCCGCCGTAGTTTCGGTAGACGGTTTCTTCGTCACCCATGCCCGCGGACAGGTATCCATGTTCGATGAAAAATACAAACTGCCGCCGCGTGACGGCTGGCGTGCCGCAATACCGGCCATGGATAATGAAAATCCGCCGGCACGTCTTTCCCGTGACGCTCCTATTCAGAAGAGTAACTTCATCAGTTACCACATGCATGCCAGCTGGCAGCAGGAAGTATTTGCCGCAGTCGAACGTTCCGCCAAGTACTGGAGAAAGTATATCGGCGATCTGATCGAAGTGATCAATCCCAATGCCGAAGAATTTATCGTTTCCTCCGGCGCCTGTGTGTCCCAGGCACGTGAGGCGGTTCGTCAGGAAGGTGAAAAAGGACGAGAAGTCGGATTGATTAAAATCAAAACCATCCGCCCTTGGCCAAAACGGGAACTCCTTGCCGCATTGAAAAATGCCAAGCGAATTTTCGTTCCGGAGTTCAACCAGGCCGGTTGGTTGCACAAGGAATTGTGTTCTACCCTGTACGGTCAAATCAAAGCTGATATTGTTCCTGGACCGCGCGTTTACGGCGGCATGACCATGCCGACGGAAATGGTTCTGGAATGGCTGGAAGACTACCGTAAGTAAACCTCATCGGTGGTTGTATCAAAACGGCCTTTTGATTATACTGAGGCTGCTTGCCGATGATTCGCAACGCATTTCAGGGAAAACGTGAGTTTTCCTTTTGAAAGATACATATATTTTTACTTAATCGAAACCAACGAAATTTATATATAGAGAGGTAACTAACCATGTCATTAGAAACTGTCAGACCTTCTCCAGGCTATGAAGACATACTTCCCATTGAATACCGGGATCTGGTCAAGCACGGTCAATACGGCCGCGATGTAAAAGTCAGCGAAATTGGTAAATTCAAGGAACTCGTTGAAGAGCATCCCATGTGTGCCGGTTGCGCCATGACGCTGTTCATTCGATTGACCATGATGGCTCTACCTTGCCCGGAGCATACCATCAACGTTGGAACCGCTGGTTGCGGACGTCTCGCTATCAGTCAGGCCAACATCCCATTTATCTACGGGAACTACGGCGACACCAATTCAGTGGCCTCCGGACTGAAACGCGCCTTGAAAGTGCGCTTTCCCAACCAGTTCAAGGACGTAGTTGTCATGGCTGGCGACGGTGGACTGATCGATATCGGCTTTCAGGGTCTGATGCATTCCTGGTTCCGTAAAGAAAAATTCACCACCATCATGCTGGACAACGAAGTCTATGGAAACACCGGAGGTCAGGAAAGCGGCATGACCATGCAGGGCCAGGTACTGAAAATGGCTCCGCGGGGCAAAGAGGTAGAAAAAATTGATGCCATGGCTCTGGCTAAAACTGCCGGTTGTGCTTATATTGCACGCATCGCGCCGACCAATCCGGCTCGCGTCATGCGCACCATCCGCCGTGCGGTTCTGATCGCGCGAGAAGTTGGGCCGACTTACATCCAAGCCTATACTTCCTGTAATATTGAGTATGCGATTCCCACACCCGATGTAATGCAGGACGCTTTTGATATCGAAAAAGAACGTTATGGTTTCGAAGAAATCATGACCGACGAAGCCAAAGCCTACATCACGGAAATTGAAAAGAAACAAAAAGAGTTAGCTAAAGCGAACGCTAAAAAATAATCAGGAGGTTTCAAATCCATGTCAGAAGTTAAACGTTATAATGTGCGAATGGCCGGACTCGGTGGCCAGGGTGTCGTTACCGCATCTCATATCTTGAGTAACGCGGTGGTTCTTTCCAATGGGTTCAGCTCGCTGGTGCCTTTCTTCGGTTCGGAAAAACGCAACGCTCCGGTGGAAAGTTACGTGAGGATTTCAAATGAGGAAATCTACGAAATCGGAGAAATCGTTTATCCCAACGTGCTGATGATTTTCAGTGAACAGGTTATCACCTTGGGGAAATCCTATACGATGCCGTTCTACACCGGATTGAAGCAGGACGGGATTATCCTGATCAATAACAATAAGCCGATCAACTTTGTCCCGGATGAAGAACGCGAGATGGAAGAAAAGGGAGCTAAGGTTTATTATCTCCCCGCCACGGAAATGGCAAACGATGTCGCCAAAACCGAGTTGGCCACCAATATGTGTATGTGTGGCGCTATCTCAGCTATATTCGGGATGCCCGATCTGGTCGCCCTGGAAGCTTCGGTTAAGGATCGGTTCATCGGTAAAGGGATCGTTGTTTCCGGCGGAACCGCCGCTCTCGACAGCGTTATTGAAAAGAAGTTTGCCAAAAAGCAGAAACTGCTTGATGCGAATATGAATGCCATTAAAGCGGCTCACCAATACGCCATCGATCACAAATGGGGCTTCCACACGGATGCCAACCGAGAAGAGCGAGAAAAAACAGCTACTGTCTAACGAGTAATTATTGGAGAAATCATGTATTACGTTGCTGATGTAAATAAAGAGATTTGCGCTAAAACCAATTGCCATCTCTGTACGACGTACTGCCCAGAGGCCAACTGTATCAATTACAGCGAAGAGGACAAATCGGCTTATGTCTCGGTAGATCGGTGCAAATCCTGTGAAATCTGTGTCTATATTTGTAATGATGTCGCTAAAAATAATGCCATCGAAATGAAGTGGATTGAGAACCTGGAAGACCGGTTCGTGATCAAGCGCATTGGCCTTGTTATCAGGTAAGATTTCTTATTAGATTTCAAAAGGTATTTGGGCCTTGCCCAAATACCTTTTTTTTATTCCAAATAAATAAACATTTACTTAAGGAGTCTCATTCAAGTTATGGAAAAAACGCTGGCAATGATTAAACCCGACGCGGTTGAACGCAATCTCATTGGAAAAATACTGGAACGGATCGAATCCAACGGATTCCGCATCGTGGCCATGAAACGGATGCAGTTGACCCTGCCCGTGGCTGAAGGGTTTTATTATGTTCACAAGGAACGTCCCTTCTTCAAAGATCTGACTACCTACATGTGTACCGGCCCGATCGTAGCCTTGGTGCTGGCCCGCGACAACGCTATCCCGGAATGGCGAAAGCTGATGGGAGCCACTAATCCCAAAGACGCCGATCCCGGAACCATCCGCAAGGATTTTGCCATCGATATCGAAAAAAACTCCTCTCACGGATCAGACTCCGCCGAAAATGCGGCGTTTGAAATTTCCTACTTCTTCAGCCAGACTGAGATTCAGGATTAATCGGAGAGTCATCAGGAGATTATCATTATGAGACTGGATTTTCGGAGAAGAATCGCACCGGCTGTACTCGCATGGATGATGATTCTCGCCCTGCCCTTCTCTGTTGAGGCGGCGGCACCCAAGTATTTTTATCAGCTCTATACCCATCCTGAAAGTTTCGGCCTGGTGGTTTTTCCTAAAGAAAGCATCTTTCCTGAACTGGAAGAAGTCGTCCAGTCGCTGGGGTTCAAGAAGGCTGAATCCGGGGAAGCCGTCATGCGGTCCGGTAACAAGAACGAAAACTTCACCTACATGATGCCGGAAGACGTGCAGAAAAAGCACCGGCTGGAAAGATTCATCATTCTCCAGATCATGAACGATGGCGTAGGCGTTATGGTGGGTATCTACGAGCAGGAATTCGGGCTCACCCTGCCCACAAAAATCTTTGTGGTTCAGGAGTTAAAGGATAACATCTCAAAAACCCTGGATATTTTCCGCAAACAGTTAAGGCAGGAAAAAGAGGAAATCGAGTGGATTCCTGATGCTATACTGAAAAGAGAATTGCTTGGGCCCTATTGATTTTTGGAGGACAGCTACATGCCGATTTATGAGTACCATTGCGAAAAATGCAAACAAAATACAGAGGCTCTGCAAAAAGCAGACGATCCGCCTCTGGAAACCTGTGAGAAATGCGGAGGCAAGCTCCAGAAAACCATTCCCAATTCCACCTTCCATCTTTATGGAGATGGTTTTTACTCCACCGACAATAAACGCAAATACTTGAAATAGAATGATATACATCACCCGAAAACTTGAGTTCTGTGCCAGCCACCGGCTGTACAACCCCGAATACTCCGATGAAAAAAACGCGGCAGTCTTCGGCCTGTGCAACAATCCCAATGGCCACGGCCATAACTACGTGATGGAAGTCACTGTCTGCGGAGAAGTCCACCCCGAAACCGGAATGGTGCTCGACCTCAAGGCGCTCAAGAAACTGGTGAATGAGGAAATCATTCTCAAGGTCGACCATAAAAATTTAAATGTGGACGTGCCGTTTTTAAAAAACGTCATACCCACCGCTGAAAACCTTGCCATCCGGTTCTGGGAAGCCTTGGAATCCAAGATCGAAAACGGCCAACTGCACGAAATCAAACTGTACGAATCCGAACGCAATTTTGTCATTTACAGAGGAAACTCCCATGAAAGAGTTAATTGAAAAACTGCTGGTCGAACTAGGCGAAGATCCTACCCGCGAGGGCCTGCAAAATACCCCGGAACGTGTCGCCAACTCCATGAAATTCCTGACGGGCGGATACTGGGTCAATATCGAGGAGTTGGTCAACGACGCCCTGTTTGAAGACCCGAATACCGATGAAATGGTGATCATAAAAGACATCGACGTGTTCAGTCTGTGCGAACACCACCTGCTGCCGTTTTTTGGCAAATGCCATGTGGCGTATATACCGGACGGTAAAATCGTTGGTCTCAGCAAGATCCCGCGAATTGTCGACGCCTTCGGCCGACGCCTGCAGGTGCAGGAGCGCCTGACCTCACAAATTGCCGGAAGTCTAAACGACATTCTGAAACCGAAGGGCGTGGCGGTGGTGATCGATGCGCTCCACTTGTGTATGTCCATGCGCGGTGTGGAAAAACAGAATTCCTACACCACCACCAGTGCGATGCTCGGTGCGTTTAAATCCAATCCCAGCACGCGAAGCGAGTTTCTGAGCCTGCTCGCGGGCCGTCATCGCTGACCTGGACCATCAACCCCTTTAAAGATAAAGGCTCCAAGTTTGACATCGCCGAAAACCAGGCGCTATAATGAATCATCAACTTTTCCAAGGGAGTTCAACCGTTTGAACGACTCCACCTCCAAAGATTTACTCCTCGAAACCAGCGAACACATTCCCGATATCTTCGGCACCCAGGACCTCAACCTCAAACAGATTGAAAAGAAGTTCAACGTTCGCGTCACCACCCGGGAAAACCATATCAAGATCAACGGCGAGCCGAAAGACGTCGAGGCGGTCGAGCGCCTGCTCCTGCAATTGCAGGACATGATGGCAAAGGGCAACCGACTGCAAAACGGCGACATCAAGTTTGCCATCCGGCTGGCGGCGGAAGACCCGGAAGTGGACCTGCAATCGCTGTTCAACGAACGCGTCACCGTATCCCCGAGGAAAGGGTTCATCACACCCAAGGGCATCAATCAGCGTGAAATGATTCGGTCGATCCGAGACAACGATGTGGTGCTGGCCATCGGTCCTGCCGGAACCGGCAAGACCTATCTCGCCGTGGCCATGGCGGTCGAAGGGTTTCTCAAGCATCAATACAAGCGCATCATCCTCACCCGCCCGGCCGTGGAAGCGGGTGAAAAGCTGGGCTACCTGCCGGGAGATATCGCCGAGAAAATCAATCCCTACCTGATGCCGTTGTACGACGCGTTGTACGACATGATCGAGTTCAACCAAGTCCAGCAAATGATCCAGGAAGGCTATGTCGAGATCGCTCCCCTCGCCTACATGCGGGGCCGCACGCTCAACGATGCCTTCATCATTCTGGACGAAGCCCAGAACTCCACCGTCCCGCAGATGAAAATGTTTCTGACACGGCTCGGATTCCGCTCCAAAATGGTCGTCACCGGCGACATCACTCAGGTCGACCTGCCCACCGGCACCCACTCGGGCCTCATCAACGCCAAAAACATCCTGAAAAATATCGACGGCATCCGAACCATCAATTTCAGCGAAAAAGACGTGGTCCGGCATGAACTGGTCAAGAAAATCGTCCACGCCTACGAACACGAACGCAAAACCTCCGAAAATGGCAACTCCGGCCCAGATTCTGACTGACCGCCAAACCTACCGGAAATATGGAAATCCTGATCCAAAATAACCAAAAACAACACCCGGTAGATGCCGCCTATTTCCAGTCCCAGATCGGTCAAGTGCTTGAAAAACTGGACGAAACCGACTGCGAACTGAGCCTGCTGTTGACCGATGACATTGAAATTCAAGAGCTTAACCGGACGTACCGCGATCTCGACAAGGCCACGGATGTGCTCTCCTTCCCGCAGGACGAGGATGCAGTCAACGAATCCGGGGACACCCTGCTGGGTGACGTGGTGATTTCGGTGGAAACGGCGGCCCGTCAGGCGGAGGAGCATCATCTCAGTTTCAATGAAGAGTTGATCCTGCTGGCCATTCACGGCATACTTCACCTGCTGGGCTACGACCACGAACGGTCCCCGCAAGACGCCCGCATCATGCAGGACAAAACTCAGGACGTTTTCGAAACCCTGTTTCCCGGTCGGCGTCCCTCGGGAACCAGTAATTTTTGACCGCCTCCTGCCCGGAGGAGGAAATTTCTTTACAACCAACCGGAGACCCGATCCTATGCAAAACCTCTGGGCCCCCTGGCGAATGGAGTATATCGTGTCGGACAAAACAGCGGAGTGCATCTTCTGCACCGCCCCGCCGGCCAACGACGATCCCGGCAAAAAAATTCTGTACCGGGGCGAGCACACTTTTGTGATGATCAACATCTTTCCGTACTCGAACGGACACCTGATGGTCTCGCCGTACCGGCATCTGGCCTGCCTGACCAAGCTGAACGAAGCCGAATTACTGGAAAGCGGTAAGTTACTCCAGAAGTCGATGGACATCCTGCGCGAGACCTATGCCCCGGACGGCTTCAACGTCGGCTACAATATCGGCAAAAGCGGCGGCGCGGGATTCGACGCGCACATCCACGCCCACATCGTACCGCGCTGGACGGGCGACACCAATTTCATGCCGGTGCTGGCCGAAACCAAGGTCCACCCGGAACTCATCGAAGGTACCTACAACCGTTTGCAACCGCTGTTTCAAAATTTAAAACTCTGACATGAACGACACCGTTAAGAATAAAAAACCCGTGCCCGACGAAACGCCGATGATGCAGCAGTACCAGAGCATCAAGCGGGACTACCCGGACGCCATCCTGTTTTTCCGGATGGGCGACTTCTACGAGATGTTCAACGAGGATGCGAAAATCGCCTCGAAAATTCTGGAGATCGCCCTCACCGCGCGTAATAAAAATCAGCCGAATCCGACCCCGATGTGCGGCATTCCGCATCACTCTTCCAACCTGTACATTTCGAAGCTGGTCAAGCAGGGCAAGAAAATTGCCATCTGCGAGCAGGTGGAAGACCCAAAACTGACCAAGGGACTGGTGAAGCGCGAAGTGGTGCGCGTCATCACGCCGGGAACAGTGCTGGAGGATCACCTGCTCGATCCCAAAAGCCATCACTATCTGGCCTCGATCTACATCGGAAAGGACGGCACCGGACTGGCGGCGGTGGATCTGTCCACCGGGGAGTTCAGGGTGACCGAAATCCAGGACACCGGATCGCACAGTCTGCTGGCAGACGAGTTGAACAAGCTGGACCCGCGCGAAGTCATCGTACCCGAGTCCATTCTCAATGACGAAGGGTCGGGCATCGCCGGACTTGCCAACGGAAGCTACTGCCTGAATCCCTGCGAGGACTGGACCTACAGCCACGGCGAAGCCTACCGCAACCTGACCGATCACTTCAAAACACATTCACTCGAAGGCTTCGGTTGCGAGAACCTTAAAAATGCCATCAGCGCGGCGGGCGCACTGATCCGCTATCTGTGCGACACCCAAAAATCTGCAGTGCAACATGTGAACACCCTGTCCACCTTCAGCGCTGACAGTTACATGTGGCTCGACCAGGCAACGGTCAACAGTCTCGAGTTGGTGAAATCGAGCGACGGCGAACGCAAGCATTCCCTGCTCGGTCTGCTCGACGAAACCTGCACACCGATGGGCGCCCGGCGACTCAAGGAATGGATTCTGAAACCGCTGGTCGACCGCACCGCCATCGAAGACCGCTTGAACGGGGTCACCGTGTTTCACGACAACCTCATGGACCGCAACGACCTGCGTTCCCAACTCGGTAACATTTATGACTTGGAACGTCTGCTGGGCCGCATCTCGCTGTCCGCGTGCAGTCCCCGGGATTTGGCGGCACTCAAAAGCTCACTCGCCGTTCTGCCGGAGATCCAACAAACTTTACAACATTGTGATTCCAAGGACCTGCAGAGATTCATCGAGTCGTGGGACAATCTGGAATCGGTGCACCAACTGATTGACCAAAAGATCGTGGACGACCCGCCCTTTAACTTCAAGGACGGCCACCTGATCAAACCTGGTTGCCATGAACAACTGGACCGGTTGAAGTCCATTTCGCGCGACGGCAACCAGTCGATTGCCGCTTTGGAAGCACGCGAACGCGAACGCACCAGCATTCCGCAGTTGAAAGTCGGCTTCAATAAAATTTACGGGTATTACATCGAGGTGACGAAAAAGAATCTCGACCGGGTGCCGGAGGATTACATCCGCAAACAATCGCTGGTCAACTGCGAGCGGTTCATCTCACCGGAGCTGAAAGAACACGAAACAGAAATCACCGGAGCGGAAGAAAAAATCCTGGCGCTCGAGCAGGAATTGTTTCAGCAGGTGCGGCGGGCGGTGGCGACGGAAGGCAAACGCATTCAAGCCATGGCCCTTCTGCTGAGCGAGTTGGACGCGATGGCGTCGCTGGCGGAAGTGGCGCATCGGCACCAGTACACTCGTCCGGCGCTTAGGGAAGACACAGAGCTAAGGTTCGTCAACGGACGGCACCCGCTGGTGGAACTCATCGATCCCTCCAACCCGTTCATTCCCAACGACACCACTCTCGATTGCGACGGCAACCAGGTCATGATCATCACCGGTCCCAACATGGCCGGGAAATCCACTTACCTTCGGCAGGTGGCGTTGATCACATTGATGGCACAGATCGGCAGTTACGTTCCGGCGGAGGAAGCGGAGCTGGGGCTGGTCGATCGCATTTTCTCACGGGTTGGCGCCCAGGATCATTTGCTGAAGGGACAGTCCACCTTCATGGTGGAGATGAACGAAGCCGCCAACATCCTCAATAACGCGACCCGGAAGAGCCTGATCATTCTGGACGAAATCGGACGGGGCACCAGCACCTTCGACGGCATCAGCATCGCCTGGTCGATGGTCGAGTACCTGCACGGACCAGAACGCATCGGCGCCAAAACCCTGTTCGCCACCCATTACCATGAACTGACCGAACTCGAAGAGACCCTTCCAGGGGTCAAAAACTTCAACATCCAGGTTAAGGAATGGAACGACGAGATTATCTTTCTGAGAAAAATCGCACCCGGCGGTGCCGACAAGAGTTACGGTATTCAGGTCGCCCGGCTGGCGGGTTTGCCGGAGAAGGTATTGAAGCGGGCTCATGAAGTATTATTCAACCTGGAAAACAGCGAATACGATGAAGTGGGAGCACCTAAAATCGGCCGCTCTGAGGACGCTCCGTCCACCACCGGCCCCCAGCAAATGGGATTGTTCGCCTCCCTGCCATCGCCCTTGGTTCAGAAACTGAAGGAAATCCGGCCCGATGAATTGACCCCGCGGGAAGCCCTGGAGCAATGGTATGAGGTCATTGAAATCCTGAAAAACGAGTGATTTGCCTGTTTTTTTTGAAAGTTTATACCGCATTGAAGGTTTTAAAGTTCCCACAAACTGCGTAAAAACAATTCCCTAAACTATTCCCCAAAAAAGGGATGCAAAAAACAGGCATTATTTCACCCAACTTCAATAAAAATGGGTATTTACTACCAATGTAAAATAATTTATCATATCAGTGTATAGGTTGAGCGAATCGAGTTGTACGGAAACCCCTTGTTTTAGTTTGTGTTCAATCGACACAAAATATTTTTTATAGAAACCGCATGAATAATTTCTCTAAATTCCTCCGAGTCCTTGCTTTGATTTTCTGGGTAGGCTGTTTTCTCACTGCTCCCGCCTGGGCCGAACCCACCATATCCAAAATAAGTCTCAATACCGAAAAGGAAATTGTCACTCTCGATGCCGAATTGATCGATGCTTTCACTGACAAGGTCGGGGAAGCGATCGAAAGCGGCGTCGCCATGACGTTCACGTTCGAAATCGAGTTGATCAAAGAGTCCTCTGTATTTGGGGGCGAAGTGGTATCGCAAAACAAGATCACCCACACCATCCAGTACGACACGCTGAAAAAAGTCTACCAGTTTTCCTCGCAGGGGAAAAATGTCAACCGGGAGGTTGCCACCAAAAGTACAGAGAAGTATCAGCAGTTGATGTTGACCCTCAAGGATATTCCCATCGCCCACATCTTCAAACTGGATCCGGAGAAAAAGTATTATGCTCGTGTGAAAGCAGAAATGGAAGCGGAAGGACTGTGGTTCCCATTCAACTACCTTCTGTTCTTCGTGCCTTTCAACGAATTTGAAACTTCCTGGGCTCAGTCCACCCCTCTGACTGTTAAAATGGATCCGGCTTTTGGAATTGAAGTTTCACAAAAAAAGTCCAAACCGGCAATCCCTGCGAAAGGGGTAGCAGATGGTATCCGATCCTTTAACCAGTAACCCCCAGTACATCAAGCTCTCCGAAGAGCAAATCCTTTTAAAGAAAAAGCGTGCGCGGCGTAATATTGCGTGGTTAGTTGTCACTCTGGTCGGTTTGACCGTGCTGGAAGTCTATTTTCTCAAACAGCAACAAGCCAGCATTGCCGACAACATCAATATAATTTTTCTGTTCAATGTAATCATCATTCTGCTCGTATTGCTGATTGTGATGATCACGCGCAACCTGATCAAGTTGTACAATGAACGGAAAAGCAGAACCATCGGCGCCAAATTTCAGACCAAGATGATCCTCGCCTTTTTGGTACTGGCTCTGGTCCCCGCCATCCTGCTGTTTTTCGTCGCCAGCAAACTCTTCAGTTATAGCATCGGAAACTGGTTCAGCATTCAGGTGGAACGCTCCCTGCAACAATCGATGGAGGTGGCACGCGAATACTATTCCCATGTGGAACGCAAAAGCCAGTTCCATGCACGGAAACTGGAAGAGCTGATCACTAAAAATCAACTGTACCTGCAGGACAAGCGGAACACTCTGCAACGGCTAGTGGAAACCAAAACTGAAGAGTATGAGTTGGGTGGAGTCATCGTATACGATCAGCAGGGACAAGTCGTCGTGTCTTATGCCAACAAATCCATGCCGCAGAATTACACCAACCTGGACTATGCGGATCTGATCCGCGAAAGCATGGAAAGCGAGGGCACTGCTGAAATGCGGTCACACACCAAAGGCAACTATCTGGTGGTACTCCTTCCACTCAAACAAACGGTGGAAGGCAAGCCTTCCATATGGGGATATATCTTAACTCTGTCCAAAATCCCCAAAAGCACGATGATCAAAATTGAGGGCATCCGTAATACGTTTGAGGATTACAAGAAACAAAGCTTCCTCAAGCTTCCGGTCAGCGCCAACTACTACATCACCTTTATATTGATAACCCTGTTAATCCTGTTTTCGGCTATCTGGCTCGGAATTTATATGGCGCGGGGCATCACCATCCCCATCCAGCAATTGGCCGCAGGAACCCGGCGCGTGGCCGAAGGCGATCTCGACGTCAAAGTCAACTTGGACACTGGCGATGAAATCGGACTCCTGGTCAATTCCTTCAATACCATGACGGACCAGCTGAGGACCAGCCGCAAAACTCTCGAAGAAGCTCATGAAAGCCTTCAGATTTCAAATATCGAATTGGATGAACGTCGCAATTACACTGAAACCATCCTGGAGAATATCGGTGCCGGTGTAATCTCCATCGATAAAAAAGGACGAATCACCACCCTCAATAAAGGTGCCAAGCGTCTGCTCAATGCCGAGGACAAGGAAATCACCGGACTCAACTACAAAGATGCGTTCGATCCTTCTTTCCACGAACCTATCCGAAACTTGATTAAAAAAATGAGCGAGGACCATAAGGAAAGCTACGAGGAACAGGTGGAATTGAATGTAGGCGAAAACAATCTGACCCTACTGGCAAATATCAAGTTCATGCGCGACGAACGAAAAAAATACCTGGGCCTTCTGCTGGTGTTTGAAGATGTCACCCAGCTCATCAAAGCCCAGAAACTTGCGGCCTGGCAGGAAGTCGCGCAGGGCATCGCCCACGAAATTAAAAATCCTCTAACACCGATCCAGCTGAACACGCAACGTCTGAAAAAGAAATATTACGAGGACAAGGAGTCCTTCGCCAAGGTATTTGATGAATGCATCCGGATCATCACGCAGGAAGTGGAAGGCATGAAGGACTTGCTGAACGAGTTTCTCCGGTTTTCTCGGATGCCCACACCTCACCCCAAATTGTATTCCGTGCATACCATTATCGACGATGTGACCCGTCTCTATATCAACCATGAGAAGGGTATGACCATCAACAAATACCTGGACCCGAACGTCAACCTCCTCTATATCGATCCCGAGCAGATACGACGCGTGTTCATCAACCTGTTTGACAACGCTCTGGATGCCCTGGATGAGCAGGAGGGCCTGATTGAGATTGCCACCCATTGGGATCACGAGACCAAGCGTGTCAAAATTGACTTTTCGGATAACGGCATGGGCATCAATCCACCGGACCGGGACAAACTGTTCCTCCCCCATTTTACGACCAAAAAGCGCGGCACCGGCCTGGGCCTGGCGATAGTGACCCGTATCATTACGGATCATCAGGGGACCATCCAGGTTCGCTCCAATGAGCCCAAGGGAACCATTTTTACCCTCGAATTTCCAGATCCTTCATCCACCACTCACGTCGGCTCCTCTCAGACAAACCCGGAAATCCTGGAAAATGCCCAATAACCCCCCTCCAAATTTGTGTAATCCCCCTCTTATCAATTGCGCTCAAAATCCGTATAATGGGTCCTCAGGCGAAATCCATATTTCTGAATAATAAGTCCTTCAGGGAAGCTTCACCGGTTTAAACCACTATGACGCACAAACATCCTTTTATGATTGGAAGCGAATGGCGCGAAACCGCCCATACCCTCCCCGTCATCAACCCCTACAGCCAGGAAGTGTTTGCTAAAGTCAGCCTGGCTGGGACTGCTGAGATTGATGGAGCGATTGATCTCGCCGTCAAGGCCTTCGAGAAAACGCGAACCTTTCCCACCTATCTGAGAAGCCGTATCTGCTTGCAGATCGCCCAGGGTATCGAAGACAGAAAAGAGGAGTTTGCCGAAACCATTTCTAAAGAATCTGGAAAGCCACTCCTCTACTCCCGGGCCGAGGTGGCCCGCTCGATTTCCACTTTCCGTATTGCCGCAGAAGAAGCCTCAAGAATTCACGGAGAGGTCCTGCACTTGGACATTACAGAGTCGGCAAAAGGTAAAACCGGTCTCGTTCGCCGGTTTCCGATCGGCCCCGTCTCCGGCATCTCTCCGTTCAACTTTCCACTGAACCTGGTGGCGCACAAGGTGGCACCGGCGATGGCCTGTGGCAATCCTATCATTTTGAAACCCGCCTCATCCACTCCACTCACCGCTCTCCTGCTAGGCAAGGTGGTCAGTGAAACCGATGCGGTGGATGGAAGCTTCAGCGTGTTGCCCTGCAAAAGTTCGGATGCCACGGCTCTGGTGGAAGATGAACGATTGAAGATGGTCACCTTCACAGGCAGTCCGCCCATCGGTTGGGATATCAAGCGACGAGCCGGCAAGAAAAAGGTCACTCTGGAGTTGGGCGGTAATGCCGGAGTGATCGTCGAACCGGATGCCGACCTCGACTTCGCCGCCAAGAAAATATGTTTCGGTGCCTTCGCCTTTTCCGGTCAGGTGTGCATCTCCGTGCAACGGACCTACGTCCACGAGTCTTGCTTTGATGCTTTCATGGACCGATTGAAGCGGGAAGTGAGTCTGTTGAAATCCGGTGATCCCTTGGACGAGACGGTGACTTTCGGACCGATGATCGATACCGGAAACGCCGAGCGCATCGAGTCATGGATTCAGGAAGCCATCGATGGCGGGGCACAATTGATCACCGGCGGCAAACGCGACGGCGCTTTTTTTGAACCGACCGTATTGACCCGGGTCGGGTCCGGCCAGAAAATCATCTGCGAGGAAGCCTTTGGCCCTGTGCTGATCGTGGAGCCTTACAACGACTTCTACCAGGCGGTTAAAACCATCAACCACTCCGACTTTGGCCTGCAGGCAGGAGTGTTCACCAATCAGTTGGACAAGGCCATGCGCGCCTTCAACCAACTGGAAGTGGGGGGCGTGGTGCTCAACGATGTGCCCACCTTCCGTGTCGACAACATGCCATACGGCGGAGTGAAGGATTCCGGGTTTGGCAGGGAAGGCCTGAAATACAGTATCGAGGAAATGACGGAGATCAAACTTCTGGTCATGAATCACTATCTAGATTAACTTTAAACGAGCGACTTACCATCATGACTGACAATACACGTTATATCGACAACGGCAATGGAACCATTACCGACACCACAACCCATTTGATGTGGAAAAAAACAGACTCGTTCCAAGACACCAAAAAGTGGAAGAACTGGTTTACCGGGCACGAGTACATGCAAATCGTAAACCTGGAACGGTTCGGCGGGTTTGAGGACTGGCGATACCCCTTCGAGGAGGAAGCCTACAGCCTGTTTGAATTGGAAAAATCCAGCCCGGACAAGTACGGAGACGACATCTACCTCGATCCTGTTTTCGAGCCGGGAAGCGCAGGAGTGACCTGGACGGAAGACACCAAGGATTCGTCGGCACTCATCATTCAATACGAGGATGGGATAAAAGTCTGGCCCTCACAGTATGCCAACCTGAACATGGCGGTCCGGTTGGTCCGAAGTCTCTAAACCCGGATCACTGCATCGATATCCAGGACGACGGATAGAGGACCCGAAAGGAAGCCTGCGACGGGCCCAAGTATTCGTAGCCGGGTTGCACGACAAACCGTATGGGGGTCCATGGGGATTCCAGGGGTTTCGTCTTTTGTGGATGGGTCCGCAATGCGTTCACCTCAAGGATCAGCACTCTGCCTTCCGGTAAAATGTATCTTCCTTGAGCTGTTTTTTCGAGATCGATTTGGAACGCTCCGTTGGGTTCCATTGAGCCAACCGATTCCCCTTGCGAGATAACTTTGGAGCGGGGAGAGGTTATAGAAAGTTTCCACTGATAGCGCGTCTCAAACCCACGGGCATAGGCCGTCAGAGCCACCGGATCCAGAAACTGCACCTTCGCCCTTCCCTTTTCCCGATAAAACTGCAGATGAGTCAATGGCCATTTTGCCTGGTCTCCTTCAAACACTTGCCCCCCCATGCGGCGGCAACGGGATTCCCGCAACACTTTAGCCGGCTGGATGCGGCGGCCAACCAATAACTCTTTCCTCAAGTCCAGAGCCTTGGGATGGATCAGATAACAACTGGCGATGGCCAGTTTCAAATCAGCTTCACCCGAAATTTTTTGATCGACGGCATGACGTAGCGCCTCCACCATTTTCTTCTCGACAGATATATCCAAAACGCGGCTCTGCTCCCGCGCCAACCGGATCACCTGCGTCCAATCCTGCTTGGCAAGCGCCTCCTTAAAATCCTTCACCATGAGAAAAGCATAGTCCTCTTCTCTTTTCTGAAAATACTCCTTCGTACCGAAAACACGGTCCTTTATAAACTGGTAACGTTTAGGATGCGTGTATTGGAAATAGGGATAGTGAATGTACGCGGCCACTGAATTGGCAAAATCCTCCTGCGGGTTCTCACGGGAGTAAGTCGGCAGATGCCGCAAAGAAACGGGGCCGTAATTGAGAACGTCGGGATCACTGATCAGCGTGTATAGAAAATCGCTGTCCGCTTTTCCGTCGAGCGCCGGCAGGTGAAGAATATGAAAGTGGGACAACTCCAGCCATTCGTTCTGGAAAGTCAAAAACCCATGACTCAGATCAAACACGTGCGCCATTTCATGATGCACGATATTTTCGAAATCTTCTTCACTCTCATAAAACAGGGCATTGTAAAATTCAATACGAAGTGGTTCATCTGCAAGAATCACCTGATAACTTTGATGCGCCTTTCGGTAAATCGAGGTGAACCGGGGAAAGGTGGCGGCGGGGATTCCCGAAGTGTCGGACCCCTTATTTTCGACTCGTAATTGAGCACCCCGGTAAAAACCTTTCAATCCCTCGATGCGATAAAAATTTTCAGGCAGGCGGGAGAACGCATTGTGCAGACGTTCAACCTCTTCGGGCCGCCATCCGTCGTCCAAATCCATCAGTTCATACCCGAAGGCTGATTTGAATTTTTCCTTGAGACGGCTGATCTCCTCCCGGTAATTCCCCGGATAAACATATAGAGGCCGCTTTCCCTCCTGAGGGTCTTCTCCCACGGCTCCCAAGTGACTGGCCTGCGCCACACCGCTTCCCATGGGAGAAACGATCCCGCCCAGTAGCAATATCAAAACCATCCCAATATATCTATTCTTCATTCAGGAGTCCTTTCGAGAGATAACCGACTCCTTCAAAGTAGCAAATTCGAGGGAGGGATCACAAACAAAATAATTAATAATTTCTTTAGGGGAGTATTTTGAAGGGGTTGGCAGAACGGGTTCCCATCACCTCGATGGGCTCAATGCTTCGACTCAATTATTCTGGCCATTTGGGACCGCAGGCAAGGTGATGACGGCCCGTTCCCAATCAGGATAATGGAGCAGGCTTCTAGGTCTGGGGCAGGCAGGCCGATCCTCTGTGAGGGAGGTTATTTTGACTTTTTGTCCAGAATATTCAAAATTGATTTAAGATCCTGCGTGGCTTTCTTTTTCCAGACTGCAAGCGCCTCACGGTCGAAACCAAAATCCATCTGAGATCCTCCATTATTGGATTTTTTTTGCTTCAATTTATTTTTGGCGCCTGCGATAGTGAACTTATCCGTATACAGCAATTGTTTGATTTCCAGAACCTGATCGATATCTTTCTTCTGATACAAACGCTGACCGGAACGGTTTTTATTGGGCTTGAGAACATCAAACTCGTCTTCCCAGTAACGGAGGACGTGTTGCTCCACCTCTGCGATTTCGGCCACTTCACCTATCTTGAAAAACAGCTTATCCGGAATGGATGGTTTCATGATCCTTACTATTGGTTGAGTCCAGTAAATGCTTACTGGGCTTGAATGTTAAAACCCGCCGGGGTTTAATAATAATCGGCTCGCCCGTTCTGGGGTTCCTCGCATTGCGGGCTTTTTTATCCCTTAAATTAAAACTGGCAAATCCGACGATACGAACACTTTCACCCTTGCTCAATACCGCCTTGATTTCATCCAGCACGACATCCACCGCTGAAGCGGCTTCCTGCCGGGTAAAACCAACCCGCTCATAAACCCGGTCAACAATATTCGATTTCACTATAGTACCCAGTTCTGATCCTTTTGTCATAAGCACCTCGACAAAAAAGTTATACTTCGTTCATTTCTTTTTTAGCTTCTTCTATAATTTTCGCAGTCAGGTGCTCAGGCACAACATCATAATGATCAAACTCCATTACGAAAATTCCGCGACCGCTGGTCAATGCGCGAAGTTCCGGAGCATAATTCAAAATCGATGCCATCGGAACATGAGCACGGACATTCTGATTGTCATCGTTGGCATCGACACCCAGGATTTTACCACGCTTTGAGTTAAGATCGCCAATCACATCTCCGACAAACTCACTGGGAACGATCACCTCCATGGTCATAAGCGGCTCCAGAAGGATCGGGCGGCACTCTAAAACCCCCTTTTTGAATCCGATTGAGCCGGCTATCTTGAAAGCCATTTCCGATGAGTCGACATCGTGATAGGAGCCGTCGTACAAGGCTACTTTCACGTCGACCATGGGGAAATTCGCCAGAACCCCCTGCGACATGGCTTCCTGCACACCTTTTTCGACTGCGGGGATATACGTTTTGGGGATGGCACCACCCACAATTCGGCTTTCAAACTCAAATCCCCCGCCTCGGGGCAAAGGCGATATTTCCAGCCAGGTATCGCCAAACTGGCCATGACCGCCGGATTGCTTTTTGTGCTTGCCTTGCACTTTGGTTTTGCCGCGAATAGTTTCTCGGTACGGAATCTTGGGAGGCTTCATCTCAACCTCCACCCCAAACCGCCGTTTCAAGCGTTCAATGGTCACATCGAGATGCTCCGTCCCCATACCGGAAACCAGCAATTCGTGGGTCTGGGCATCCCGCTCCACTTTAAGAGAGGGATCCTCTTCGTTAAGACGAATCAGAGAGTGACTGATTTTTTCCTCGTCCGCCCTTGTTTTGGGGACCATAGCACGCGCCAACACTGGATTGGGAAAAACGATTGGATCAAATTGCACGCCCTCACTCTTCGTCGTCAACGTGTCTCCCGTGGTGGTGACCTTAAGCTTGGCAACCGTCCCCATATCTCCAGCAATGACTTCAGGGAGTGGAATCTGTTTTTTCCCCTGCAGGGTAAATAGCTGACCGACCCGTTCGTCGGCTTCGTGATTGGCATTGAACACGGACGTATCCGGTTTCACCGATCCGGAGTAAACACGAAACAGAGTCAACTTACCGGCATAGGGATCGACAATAGTTTTAAAGACGAGGCTGGCGAGCATCCCGTTGCCCGGCTTCACTTCTATGGCATCATCCCCACTCAAGGCTTTAGCGAGTTGGATCGGGCTGTGATCGGGCGAGGGTAAATAGTCGATGATCGCTTTCGCCAACCGGTCGGTCCCGATGTTATGAAGCGCGGAACCCAGAATAACCGGAACCAACCGACCGCTTTCCACGCCTTTTCTGAGGCCGGCGTCAAACTCCTCATCGCTCAATTCACCCTTATCGAGATAAGACTCAATCAGTTCGTCATCCGCCTCGGCAACCGCTTCGACCAATTCAGCGCGGCGGATTTCCACTTCATCTTTCAATTCATCGGGAATGCTGGAAGCGGTGCCCACCCCCTTACCATCCCGTTCGTAACAATAGTATTTGTTCTCAACCAAGTCCACAATACCGGAAAAATTATCAGCACTCCCAACGGGCACATGCATCAGAAAAGGTTGGGCGTTAAATTTCTTTTTTAAGGATGCCAGGATGGATTGAATGGAGGCCTGTTCGCTGTCCATTTTATTGATGAATACAATTCGTTTGAGGGAGCTTTCATTCGCCCATTGCCAAACTTTTTCAGTGTAAAACTGAATCCCTGAATCTGCGGCAATAACAACCACCACGCCATCGGAAACACGGATGCAACCCGGAGTATCCGCAATAAAGTTCCCGTTCCCGGGAGTATCTAAAATATTGAGTTTGTATTTTTGCCATTCGCTGACGGCGAATGAGGCGTTGATGGAATGACCCCGTCGAATTTCATCGGGGTCGTAATCCATGATGGAAGAGTTGTCACCTACTTTTCCCAGACGGTCGGAGACACCTGACAAAAATAACAGGCCTTCCACTACTGAGGTTTTTCCCGCCCCAGCATGGCCGACAAATGCAACATTCCTGATCTGCTCAACTTTGTACGATTTCATGCTTCTCCCCCCGGTAGGCGGATTTTACAAAAAACCTATGCACTTCAACAAGTGCAATATTACCAATTTAAAGAGCTATCCTTAACTTAAATCTTTAAACTTGTATATGTACAAAGAGATTTTGACTGGACACCCTCGATATCCCAAAAAGAATCAGCATAAAACCGACTCCAACCGTTTCATCTTTTGAAAAACCGTACCGTAAAAAGACGGGTAAAGACGAAAGAGCTGGTTTAATTCGCGGCAACTGATTCCCACAGCCAATACCCGTTCGGTATCAACCACAGCCTGATTCATTAATGGGACATGCTTCCAGTCTGGAATTTGCCCCATAATATCGCCACTCGACAGAAAAGCAACGTTTTTTGTGCCCGGTGGGCAAATTTTAACTCTCCCTGAAATGATGATAAAAACCAGATCTCCGTCCAAATCTTTGGCGAAAATAGCTTCGTCTTTTTTCCAATGCCGAAGGTCTCCGAAACCCAGGGATGCGATCAAACCGGGACGTATTATATTATTGAAATAATTACTCAATTGGTAAAATTCATCAATAATTTTAGGCAGGCCGGATTGGGTATAAAATTTCTTGGGGATCTTCAGAAGGGTCAGGTCCGACAAAGCTTTGACGGTGGCCCGGCGGAGTGGATTGGAGGTAGAAACAGCCAATTCTCCGAAAAACATCCCTTTCTCGTAAACGACCGATTGGTTCTTATTGATAGCGATTTCCGCGAAACCATCCAGTATTACGAAAAACTCATTCCCAACTTCATTTTTAGAAAAAACAACTGCTCCAGGTTTTAGTTTCTGGATTTTCGATTGCTCCGCAATTTTTGTCAGCTGTGATCTTTTAACACCATTAAACAAAATCGCATCTTTGATCAAATCCCGTTTGGTTCGAACCTTGGATTTTCTGCTTTTGATCAACACATCTGTCTCACCTTCACGAGCAAACCGAAAATAGGGATGATTAAAAGGCTCCTTATGTTGATGAACAAGCACGACCTTCTTAGCGAGAGGAGGATCGATGTGAGTGAGAGAAGCCAACTCGGTGTGCAAATTGCCTCCCCCCACTTCCTGAATAATTAAATCCGCATCCCAGACAAATCCCAGAATACTGTCCCTCCGTTTGCGAGAAAAGTTACCCATCTCCCACCACCGGTAGGTCAAATCTTCGTCATACTTGGTGTCTCCGGAGTGACTGATCGTTTTTTCATTTTTTCCAGGAGGGCGGTATATCACTTTGAATCGACCGGCTGGAATCGAATGAAGGGAATAATCAAACAACAGATAGGTGTTTTTGAAACCGGGCAGTTTGATTTCGTTACCGGCTTCCACCTCCAGCAAATCCACAAACTCTTCAATCACTTCTTTTGGGAATCGGCTGATGCCCTGAACTTTTCTCAGAAAACTTTCGAAAATAATTCGCGTCGTGATCAACTTGACACGATGACCCGATAGAATTTTTTCGATCAAACCGGAGTCATGGTCGGAGTGAACGTGAGAGAGAATAATATAGCTGATATCCTTCTCCGTTATCCCGTATTTTAGCGTAGACTCGTTATGCTCGTTGAAAGCATCCACCATAATACCCTTGCCCTCGGACCAGACAATCAGACAACTGTTTTTCCGGTTATGTGAAAACCCTGATCCCACACCAAGGTAAGTGACTCCCATAAAGGGTTTCTCCAAAGGCGTAACAACGTCTGGTTTTGGAGGCAAGTCAGGTTTCAACATATTGACAGAAAATTTCTGCCGCCCCGGCTGATGAATATCAAAATCTGCGGGCCGGGTCTGAACTATTCTCAACGCTTTCCCCCGGTTCTCTGCGGCTTTTATCGTCACCGTATTCTGCTCATTGAATATTTGAAACTCGATCAGTGAGCAGATAAATTCGTCCTTGTTTTTTTCCTTGGAAATGGAAAACAGATCCATCTCCTTTTGCAACTGCGCACAGGTAATATAGTTTCGGGCAAAAAGTGAAGCCGTTCTGGAGTTGGATTTATTCATCAACCACTGTTTGCCGCGCATCAGGATTTCAAAAGCGCTTCTGATCTCGGCTTGAATTTGACGGTCAGGCGTGTTTAGTTTGAGAAGGCGGCTGTACAAATTGAGTAGCTTCTTGCTTTCCGCCACCTGATCCAAAAATTGTCGATACCGTTTCAATTCCGTGTCCGTAAACCCGCGGTCACGGCCAAACCGACGGAATTGAGCATGAATCATATTCGAAAAATCAGGACCAAATAAAGTTTCATGGAGAATGGATTTCAGCCGGGCTCTCTGATCAGCGGTGCAGTAGACTTCTATCTTTTCGTTGGAGGGGCGAGCGAAGAGGAACGTATAGACAATAAACTCAAAATCAAAATTATTTTTTCCCTGAACAAAGGTTCTTATGGGAAGCACATACTTGGAGGGAAGCGCTTCGGATCGTCTGCTGAAATCCTTGACTATTCCCGGGGGGCATCCAAAACAGATAGGATCGAATCCCTTGATCTTCAAAACCCGAAAGTTATAGCCTTTATATATACTGTGCCCTTTGGGATTTGCCATAAACTAGTCACCGGAACGCCGGGCAGTAAACTTCAGGTGCACCGGTGTTCCCGAAAAGCCAAACTCCTGTCTCAAGCTGTTCGTCAGATATCTGCGATATGAAAAATGAATGCCCTCTGGATAATTCACGAAACATTGAAACGTGGGAGGAGAATTTTTTATCTGAGTGGAGTAATACAACTTGAGAAATTTCCCTCGATAACTGCTGAGTGGATTTTTTTCAATGGCCCTGGCAAAACAGTCGTTTAATTTCCCTGTGGGGATCCTTCTCGAGTATTGCGAATAGACTCTTCCCACTTCCGGGAAAAAATGTTTCAATCCATATCCAGATTTGGCGGAGACAAATAATACCGGAGCAAATTCCAAAAATCTCAATTTATCCTTCACTTTCTCCGCAATAGCCTCATGGACACCTTTCTCGCGCTCCAGAAGATCACACTTGTTAATAGCGAGAATACATCCCCTGCCCTGCTCAAAGGCGTACCCGGCAATGGTGGCATCCTGATCGCTCACACCTGTTTCTCCATCCACAACCATAACCGCGACGTCACACCGCTCCAAAGCCTTCAAGGCCATGATCACGCTGTACTTCTCAAGCAGACGCGTGGTTTTGCCTTTGCGCCGGATACCGGCAGTATCCACCAATACAAACTCCTGCCCCTCGAATTCGATGGACGTGTCCACCGCGTCACGCGTGGTTCCGGGAATTTCAGAAACGATACAGCGATCAGATTTCAACAGCTTATTGATGAGTGACGATTTGCCGGCATTGGGTTTCCCGATCACCGCGACGCGGATTCCCCTGGACACCTCAGCCGGTTCCTCTTCCGCTTCGGCAAAACCTTTCACCAACTCCTCCAGCATGGCTTCAACTCCGGTACCGTGCTCAGCAGAAAGCGCGAAAGTCTTTTCGACCCCCATCTTAAAAAAGTCGTGGATCATCGACTCATGGCTGAGATCATCCACCTTGTTGACCACAACAATCAGAGGTTTGCCCGAGGACCGAACTTTGGAGATGACTTCCTGATCCTGCGGAGTCAAACCTTGCTGGCCATCACCCACGAACAGGATATAGTCGGCTTCAGCGATTGCAATATCCGCCTGCAGTTTAACCTGGAGTTCAATTTCATTGTCGGCGTCAAGATCGATCCCACCGGTATCAATCAGCATGAATGGTTTCCCAAACCACTCCGCCCGACTGAACATCCGGTCACGTGTTACTCCCGGCGTATCGTTTACAATCGCAGCGCGTTTTTTGATGATTTTGTTGAACAGGGTGGACTTGCCGACATTGGCTCTTCCGATGATGGCAACTTGGGGAATGGACATAGCATCATCTCGATTCTTGGGAAGGTTAGATGGAGGGGGCTATTTCTTCCAAGTATTCATGAATGCCACGGGCAATGGACTCCGCCAACCATTTCTGATAGGTCTTCCTCTTCAATTGCCGACCTTCCCGACCATTGGTTACAAAACCTACCTCCACCAAAATGCTTGGCATATTGGTGTCATGAAGCACGAAGAAGGGGCCCTCTTTCACGCCAAGGTTTTGAATACCGGAAAACTTTTTGGACATGGTCTTATGCAACCGTTTTTGCACAATAGCGGCCAAACGAGAAGAATCATTGATTTTGGTGGTTGAGATGAGACTGGCCAGTATCTCCTGCACCGCATCATCCGCCACAGAATGAACCAGGTCTCCATTTTCACGCTCTGCCGTTTCCCGGGCCTGTTCATTGGAACCCGACCCCAGATAATAGGTTTCGATGCCTTTCGCAGATTTCCGCTTGGCGGCATTGGCGTGGATAGAGACAAACAAATCGGCGTCATGTTTATTCGCGATTTTCCCCCGATCCTTGAGTTCAATAAAAGTATCATTTTTACGGGTCATGATAACTTTGTAGTGATATCGCTTCAGCAGAATCTTCTGGACCTGCTTGGAAATCCGGAGGTTGAGCTCTTTCTCGAACAAGCCATGGGCTCCCAGAGCCCCATAATCCTTACCCCCGTGCCCTGCATCCAGAACCACCACCGGTGTCTTCCGGTTGGCTTGCGCCTTGGAGGATATGGTATTTCTCACTACACGGAGGGACGGTTTCTTTTTGAGAGATTTGGTTTTGAGAGCTACGAATTTCTTTTTATGCTGGGGAACAACAATGATCAACTGATTCTTGCTGACTCGAACCGCCACCTTCTGCTTCGCGTCCTCATCCAAGTCCAGCACCAGGCGACTGGGGGATCCCTTTGTATCGGTCATCCGCAACTGCTCAACCCGACCGTCTTCCACAGAGATATTATCGGGAATATGCTCATCCCATCGGGCATTTTGAAAATCAAAATACACGCGGTCGGGGTTTCTCAGCCTTTTCTTGGAATACTTGATTGATCCATCGACCTTCAAAACCACACGGGTTTCATTGGCTCCGCTGACAAAGGTCAGGTCCCTCAATATAACGGTGGGCTGTAGAACCGGAATCTTTTTGTTAACTTTCAGGACTTGGCTATTTAACTGTCGCCTGGCTTTGGGGACAAAATCACCCTTGGGATAATGAGTCAGAATTTTCTGAAACGCGACACGCCCCTCGGCATAACTCTTGCGACCGACATACAATTGGCCGGCAAAATACAGAGCGTCATCGGTCAACCAACCTGCGGGGAATTCCGCCTCGAGGCGATGATAATACGACAATGCCTTGTCGATATCGGACCGTAGTCCGGTTCGTTTTCCCAGCTTGTGAAACAAACGGCCCAGGGTAAAAACCGACTTGTAACTTTCCTGAGTCTTTGGATATTTTTTCAATACCGACTGAAATCCAGCAATGGCCTGCATCCAGTTTTTCCGGTATTTCATCTTACTCTTGGAATACAAAAGGTTTTGATATTCCTTTTTCGCAATGGCATACCGCTTCTGAGAAGATGCCGAGGAATCCAGTTTCGCCCAGACAGGTCCCCCTGAAAATGCAATCACAAGACAGAAAGCAGAAACCATCCACAGCGCTCTCTGCCCAAAAGATTTCAGATGTCCAAGACCCATTAAACCATTCCTTTTCAAACTCGAGAACAATGCCAGAGAAATCAGCATAACTTACTAATTTCATTAAGGTTTTGACTATATCACCTTTAGGGGGTGTCGTCAAGACGCTGAAAAATCGGCAGTTAAAATCCTGCGCTCAGGCGCTCGGCAAGAAACGGGGGAAGCTTGTTGAGTCTTATTTTTTCCTGGGTCCGTTGGACATCGTAGTCATATCGCCGGAATTCCACTGACAGCGAGTCAGAATCGAACACTACGAAGCAGGGGGATGGAATACCATCGCGGGGTTGCCCTAAACTGCCGACATTGATGATGTATCGGCAGTCCTGTTTAAGGATATGCTCCCAATGATGCACTGCCCCACCATACACGGCTTCTACCTTGCCTTGGGGAGGCTTTTCCAAGATGACCGGCTTGTGGGAGTGCCCGAGAAAGCACCACTGAGTATCAAAATGAGGAAAGTTGTCCTCTCCATCATATTGATTGTTCACGTAATGCCATTCCTCCTCCTCAAAAGGAGAGGAGTGTACCCACAAAATACCATCCTGTTCTTTTTTAGTGGGGAGCGAGCTCAGGTACTCGATGTTGCGCTCGGTCAAAGCTTCCCGCGTCCATAAACAGGCTTCCAAAGCGTAGGGATTGAAATAGGAAGGATCTATTTTCTTCACTGCCGCATAATCGTGGTTGCCGGCAAGCACGATATCCACGTTATCGCGAACCCAGTCCACGCAAGGGTTGGGGTCGGCATTGTACCCGACGATATCCCCAAGGCACACCTTCTGATCGTGCGGAATCGTTTCGCTGACCTCAATGAACTTCTCCAGCGATTCCAGGTTGCTGTGCAAATCGGAAAAAATGAGATAAACCATAGCGAACCGGTTTTTAAACGGTTATTGATTCAGGCTGATTTAAGGGGAACGTCCGGCTTCAATTCCTTTAAAATACGATCCAGAACGCCGTTGATAAAATTGGGAGAGTCTGCAGTGCCGAATTTCTTGGCGATTTCAACGGCTTCGTCGATGGCCACCTTGGGCGGAACGGTTTTACTGTACATCAGTTCGGAAGCCGCCATTCGGAGCAGGTTGCGGTCGATCACCGTCATTCTTGAGAGTGTCCAGTTGTCACTGAATTTTTCCAGCAGAGCATCAATCTCTTTTTTATGATCGAATATATCCCTCAGAATATCTTCGGTAAAACTCTGAACATCTTTTTCCTTGCAGGAGTTGTTTTTCCAGAAGGACTCCAGTTGATCCTCAGTTTCGCCCTCGTTCATCTCGGTAAGATAAAGAAACTGTATCACCAATTCTCTTGAAAACCGCCTGTTACCCATAAGAACACTATCCGCGTTAAAGTTGCTTGTACAAATTGATCATTTCGATAGCGGCCAATGCCGTTTCCCATCCCTTGTTGCCGGATTTAGCCCCGGCGCGTTCGGTCGCCTGTTCCAGGTTATCCGTGGTCAGCACCCCGAACAAAATGGGAATGGAGGCTTCCAAAGCAACCGCGCCAACACCTTTCGCCGCTTCTCCCGCAACGTATTCGAAGTGAGGTGTGCCTCCGCGAATCACCGCACCCAGGCAAAGGATTGCATCGTATTTCTTTTTACCGACCATCCGCCTGGCCGTCATGGGGATTTCAAAAGCCCCCGGCACATGCACGACTTCGATATCCTCGTCCTTCACGCCCTGTCGCACCAGGCAGTCTACCGCGCCCTCTAAAAGCCGACCGGTGATAAATTCGTTGAACCGGCTCACCACGATCCCTACTTTGTGACCCGCCCCGCTCAAGTCTCCTTGAAATGATTTTGGCAATGCTCTCGTCCCACTCAGAAAACGTTTTTAATCAGGTGTCCCATCTTGTCCTGCTTGGTCTTGAGGTATTTGATATTGTGCTTTTTAGGTTCCACTTCAATCGGCACCCGTTCCACCATATTCAGGCCGTACGCTTCGAGCCCGACAATTTTTCGGGGATTGTTGCTCATGATTCTAATCTTCCCCAATCCGAGAGCGCGTAGAATCTGCGCGCCGATCCCGTAGTCCCGCAGGTCCGGCTTGAAGCCCAACTCTGCGTTGGCCTCCACCGTATCGTGCCCTTCATCCTGTAACGCGTAGGCTTTCAGTTTATTGAGGATGCCGATGCCACGTCCCTCTTGATACAAATAGAGCAGAACGCCGTGCCCTTCCTTTTCGATCATATTCAAGGCCTGTGCCAACTGCTCGCCGCAGTCGCAACGATGGGAACCGAACACATCACCGGTCAGGCATTGGGAATGCACCCGCACCAGCGTGGGTATATCCGGAGTTATCTCTCCCTTGACCAGGGCGATATGCACCTGATCGATCAATTTATTGCGAAACGCAACGGCCTTGAAATCTCCGAAGTCAGTGGGCAGTTGCGTCACCGCCACTTCTTCCACGAGGGTTTCGCTGTTCAGTCGATACTCCACCAAATCCTTGATGGTGATCATTTTCAGATTATGTTCCTTAACGAATTTGGAAAGCTCGGGAACACGCGCCATAGTGCCATCGTCGTTCATGATCTCGCAGATCACCCCCGCCGGCTTCAGGCCCGCCAGACGGGCAATATCAACAGAGCCCTCGGTTTGGCCCGCCCGTACCAGCACTCCACCATCCCGCGCACGCAGGGGAAAAATATGCCCCGGCATGACCAGATCGTATTGCGTGGCTTCGGGATCCATCGTCACCTCAATTGTCTTCGCCCGGTCCGCGGCAGAGATGCCGGTCGTGATGTCCTTTTTCGCGTCAATCGATACCGTAAAAGGTGTTCCAAACTGCGCCTGATTCTCCCGCACCATCATCGGCAAACCCAACTGAGCGGTCCGCTCTTCGGTCAGCGTCAGGCAGACCAGCCCGCGCCCGTATTTCGCCATGAAGTTGACCGCCTCGGGAGTACAGCTATCGGCGGCGATCATCAAGTCGCCTTCGTTTTCGCGGTCTTCATCATCCACAATGATAATCATCTTCCCTTGCTTGACATCTTCGATCGCGTCGGGAATGGAGCTGAATGGACTCGCTTTATCGGTTGTCATAGAAATCCACGTTCCTTTAAAAATTCAGGAGAAATCTCGGAGCCCTTGGCAGAGCCACCGAACACCGTTTCACATGCTCGAATTACATATTTACCAATCATATCACATTCGATATTAACTCCGTCCCCGGCCTTCCGATCTTTTAAGTTGGTGTGTTCCAACGTAAACGGAATAATCGATACCGTGAATCGGTTGTCCCGGCAGTCAAACACCGTCAGGCTGATGCCATCCACCGCCGCCGAACCCTTCTCAATCAGATACGGAGCCAACTCAGGGGGATGTTCGAATCGGAACAAAACCTCACCCGGCTTCTCGTCGATGCTGACCACCTTCGCGACGTTGTCGATATGACCCGTAACGAAATGCCCGCTCATTTTCTTGGAGGGCGTGAGAGCGCGCTCCAGATTCACGCGAGACCCTTCCTTCACCTGCTTGAAGCTGGTCCGGTCCAGAGTTTCGGTCGTCATATCCACGGCGAACCAGTGCTCTCCCATGTCCACCACCGTCAGGCAAACACCATTGACGGCGATGCTCTCCCCCATCTCAAAATGGGAGAATCGCGGGTTCGTATCCACCCGCATCCGGGCTTTGTCATCTTTAAGGACCAGGGACCCGACCGTCCCGACCTCTTCTATGATTCCAGTAAACATAATTTAAATATATCCTTCTACCATCCAATCGGCACCCACAGGAGTGACTGTCATATTTTTAATTGGGAGCGCCTGCTTCAAATTTTTGGTGCCCGGCCCGCCCACCACACCGGGGGCCATCTCTCCTCCGATAATCAGGGGTGCTAAAAACAGCACAAGTTTGTCCACCATTCCCGCTTTAAGAATACTGGCATTGAGACCGCTTCCGCTCTCGACCAATATCGAAGCAATCCCCGATTGCCCTAACAACTTAACTAATTTTTTCAATGAGATACGGTTTTCTATTTCAGGTAACACATAAATAAATATCCCCGCCTTGTGGAGCCGGTTGGTCCTCAAAGTGGAAGCCTTGCTGGTGGTGACGTAAATCACTCGGTCCCGTTTGGCGTGATGAAACACCTTTGCCTTCAGCGGGATTTCCGCCCTGGCATCCAGAATAACACGAGCCGGGTTGTGCCCCTTATCCTTTTTGAGGCGTGTGGTCAGGCGCGGATTATCCTTGAGCACCGTTCCGGCGCCTACCAGAATGGCATCGACCTGATCCCGCATCCGATGTACCCGCTCCCTCGCCTCGGGTCCGGTGATCCATTGCGATTGTCCGGTAGAGGTGGCGATTTTGCCATCCAACGACAGGGCAGATTTTAAGATCACAAACGGCATTCCTGTCTGTATATATTTGACGAACACCTCGTTAAGTCGCAGGCATTCGGACTTCAACAAGCCGCTGTGAACCGCGATCCCAGCCCGTTTCAGCTGGCGGATGCCCTTCCCCGCTACCAGCGGATTGGGGTCGCGCATGCCTACAAATACCTCTTTGAGGCCGCTCTCGATGATGGCATCGGTGCAGGGCGGCGTACGTCCCTGATGGCAACAGGGTTCCAGATTGACAAACATCTGCGCTCCCCTGGCCCGCTTCCCCGCTTTCCGCAGGGCCTCGATCTCGCCATGAGGACGGCCCGCCTTTTTATGGTAGCCCTCTGCGATGACACGGCCGTTTTTCACGATAACCGCCCCAACCATGGGGTTGGGCGAGGTTCGGCCCGCCGCTTTTCCGGCCAGTTCCAAAGCCCGCCGCATCCACTGTTCCTGATGTTCCTGTTTCAAGATTTTACCGTTAGGGGCAATCCGACTCCGCCGGTATTACCGCAAAATTAGAGGGAATCGCTTTAAATTAGCAGAGATGCAAAGGGTTGTCAAAACGCAAATTATTGAAATACAATAGCTTTTATGAGTGATGGCGCTCCGGCCAAGATCATTTACGTTTCAATATTTTGACCATGCGCTTGCGGATACTGCCACGCTGGTAGACCACCTCGATGCGACGATTCCTGGATCGGTTTTTCACGCTGGTATTGGGAACAATCGGCCGAAACTCCGCAAAACCTTCCACTGACAACCGTTCTGGAGGGAACCCGTCGTCGATCAGCATATGGGCCACTTCAGCCGCCCGGGAAGCCGACAACTCCCAATTGGAGGGATATCTCAACGTATGAATGGGGGTATTGTCGGTATGGCCCTCCACCTTGACGTTGTAGTTGAACTGTTTCAACACATCAAATACCTGACGCAGGGTCTTGCGGCCCTTCGCAGTCATGTCTGCCGATCCGGGAGGAAACACCACCACGTCGGAAATGGTGATCACCGCCCCACGCTCGTCCGAGGCAACCTCGACTTGGCCTGAGAGCTTGTTTTTGAAAACGAATTCATCCACCTCGGAAATGATATCTGCCATCTCCCGGTTCACCATGGCGCCGACTTCATCGACCGCATGCACCGTTTGCTCGTCGACTTGGGTAATCACATCCAAGCCCTGCTTGGTTCCCAGTTCCTCGACATTATCCGCGCCCAGCGCTACCCGTAGCGACTCCTTGATCTGACGCCATTTTTCCTGCTCGACCGTACCGATGGCGAACAAGAGAATGAAGAACACCATGAGCAACGTAACCATGTCGGCGAAGGTGATGATCCAGGGAGCAATCCCCCGGGACTCTTCGATGGCGTACTCTATTTCATCGTCAAGGTTATCTTCGTGTTCGGACATGGACATCTTACCTTGCCGGAGGTTTGGGAACGGGTTTGGTTACCGGTTTGGAAACCTGCACGTCATCTCTTCTCAACTTTTTACCGATGGCGTTCTCCAGAATATTTTCCAGAGTCTCTTTCATGAACCGGGGATTCACTCCCTTGCGGATGAAGGTGATGCCTTCCAGCACAAGATCCATCTCCAGGGTCTCCACTGCACTGCGGCGTCTCAGTTTGACCGTCATGGGAATAAACACCAGATTGGCCAACAGTGCGCCGTAGAATGTGGTGATCAGGGCCACGGCCATTTTCGGACCGACGGTTTTAACGTCGTCGAGAGCGGACAACATCTGGATCAATCCGATGAGTGTGCCGACCATCCCAAAAGCCGGAGCAAACCGTCCCATTTCACTCATGATTTCCCATCCGTCGCGGTGCTTCTGCTGAATTTGTCGGATCTCCTTTTTAAGGAGAGTCACCACGGTTTTTTCGTCCTTCCCGTCGACGGTGTACTGCAATCCTCTTTTGAGAAAACCGTTGTCGATATCATCCAGGCGTGACTCAATCGCCAGAACCCCTCCCTTGCGGGCGACACTGCAGGTCATCACCATGGTGTCGATCAAATCATAGAGATCGTGTTTTTTGGTCATGAACACCTTGACGAAGAGACCCAGAACACCAAACAACTCATTGATGGGATACGCCACGAGGGTCGCGGCAATGGTTCCGCCCAGCACGATCATCGCCGAAGGCGCACTGACAAACAACTCCAGCCCGCTGTTCTGCATGATGGAAGCCAACAACAGGGCTATCCCGGAAAAAATGCCTAATAAGGTTGCTATATCCATAAGAAGGTTATGACTTTACTTGAACCTGTCCCGCAATGGGATCCACGTTATTGAATTTAAGAATTTTATTCACCATGTCCCGATCCAGCACCGTGCCTTTGCGAAGCAGGTTGATGCCGGACTCAGAATAAAGGTCCGAGGCCAATACCATGCCCTCCTTGAGAGCGAATACGGAACAACTGAGGGTTTTCTCGTCACTGCTCTGGCTTTGGGACAACGCATAACCGGAAAGAAACGAAACCACGTTTTCGTCGAACCAGGTACCGTTGGCCTGCTCCACCTTTTTTATAACTTCCAAAATAGAACTGTCCGGATGAGCCATCATATAATGGTCGTAAAAACTGGCGGCGGAAAGAATCCGCGATCCTAAAGGAATCTGTTCGCCCACCAGACCATCGGGTTTTCCCGAGCCATCGACATTTTCATGCATGTGCCGGATGAGTTCGGCAACGGATTCAAATCCAGCGAATCCCTTTAGAAGCATTTCTGCAACCATCGGGTGACTGGTCACAGGTCGGCTTTTCCCTTCATCAAGCGCTTCCTCCACGGTTTCGTCGCGCGGCAGACTGACGATTCCCAACTCATGCAAGCGTGCGGCGGTTCTGAGAGAGCCAATGGAGTCTTGGGACATCCCCATATTCTGAGCGATGCAAACGGCGATTTCCGCCACCCGCTCCGAGTGTCCCCGGTGCTGGGATTGATTGAGCTCGATGATGTTCGTGAGCAGTCCCACCGTAGAGTCGAACCGCTCAACCAGTTCCTTGTTCATCGAAGAAATCTGGGTGTTCTGGGATTCCAACTTCGAATTCATCTGCATGATATCTTTAAGATTGTCGTTCAGCCGACGTTGATCCTCCTGAAGCTCATGATTTTTACCGAGAACGGTTTCATTGAGATGTTCAATTCGAAGAATAAAGTTGACGACAAAAAGCAACTCGCCTTTTTTAATCGGCTTGATCAAAAAAGCATCGGCTCCGGTCTCTTTGGCCTCGAGAGCGTAGTCTTCGTTCTCATCGTAAGCGGACATCAAAATAACGGTGGCATGGAGTCTTGATTGACGGATCTTGCGGCAAAACTCAAACCCATTCATACCGGGTAAATTGATATCGCAAATCACAATATCCGGTTGCAGTTCACCCGCTATTTCGAGTCCCTTCTCGCCGGACTCGGCCTCATGAAACTCGATCAATTCTGGCCCCAGGGCATTGCCCAGGATTTTCCCGACTACTTTAACCATAGCGGGATCATCATCCACAAACAGTAACTTTTTTTTCGAGTCGGTAGCGGTCACGGATGTTCACCCGACGGCTGGGAGGACTTTGGAATGATGTGCATAGGCTTTCGACGGCACCCATGTCTGCGGGGGGCGACCCAAAAATCTTCCCCGAAACTGGGCCCACTTCTCCATAATAGGCTCTGTTCCTTCAGAATAGGAAGTGACCTAAAGTATTGTCAAGTAAAAGTTTATCAAGATCCGGGATGATAGGCTGAGGCTTCTCCAAACCTTCATTCTCTAAAAGGTTTGAAACCGAGTGGGATAGGAATCAGAAATCGTCCTCGTCCTCTTTTTCCACTTCGACCAGAGGCAGGGTGGTGCACCGGACGCTCACTCCGGGGTGTCTTTCGGCAGGGTCAAAGGAGTTTCGGAAGTGGCATTTGGCATTCACCATATAATTGAGCCAGGATCCTCCGCGGACGATTTTCTGGGTGGTAAATTGGGAGGAAAATAATTGAACGCACCATTCCCAGGCATTGCCCGCCATATCAAAACAGCCGTAGGGGGAGATGCCTTCCTCAAATTCTGTCACTGCGTTGGTGTGACCGACCACAAAGTCGGCGGTGTTGCAGAATCCGGTCTGGTACCCCATGGCTTCTCCCCAGGGATAATCGCGGCCATCGATTCCACGCGAGGTCTTCTCCCACTCCTTTTCAGTCGGAAGCCGCAATCCCAACCACAGCGCAAATACCGTGGCCTCGTAATAGTTGATGCCGACGACCGGTTGGTCCTTGCTCCAGGAGTACTTGGGAAAACGGTGCTGGAACCGAGGATCGAACTGCTGGTACAACTCGTTGGTGGTGAGGTATTTCATGATCGAAAATTCTTTCATCTCGATCTGGTCTTCTTCGTCTTTTTCATCCTGATAAATAAATTTTCCCGCCGGCACGGTCACCATCTCCGTCCATTTTTTAATCACTGCGGTGCTGACCGTTTTTGAATCCTCATGTTCATTCAAAAATTCCTGAAGGTCGGGCAGTGCCAGTACGGCTTCAAAATTCTGATTGTCGATGACCTCTTTCCAGTCGATTTTATGGAGAGCCAGCAATAGATCGAGTACGCCATAAAGAATTCGGGAGTCGCGCTTCTCCCGCTTGAGGAGATTGCAGGTCAACGTCTGCAGAGCGTCGCGGTCATTTTGATCCAAAACCGTTGCCAGCCGCACCAACCGGTTTTTCGAAAACTGCGGTTCAGCTTCGGGACACTGATACTTCAATAACTGACCGACGATCAAGCGGCGGTTTTCGGACACCTCATCCACTTCCGCCAACACATGCCCCGCCAGGAACAACGCGCCTTCCTCCAAAAGAATATCGATCAGGCTATCGGGAGCAACAGAAGTCGTGCCGGCGAAAAATTGAAACAGGTTTTGCCAGGTACCGTCGCGGCCGTGTTCCCGCAACACCGGTTCCCACTCAGCATCCCGGGCCAACGCCCGTCCCGCAAAGTATTCCTGAAACGAGGGATGACGAAACTGCCAGCGCGTGGGGGTCCATTGGATCAACCGGTCAAAGGGAGCGCACACTTGGCCGTCGGCATAGAGTTTTTTGAGATGCGCGCCACGGTCCTCAAATAGCTTCAATTCAAACCCCGTTTCCGCATCCTGCTGGCGTTGCCGATGGCCTTCCCGCACCAATTGCAGGGAGATGTCTTCCAGAGTCTTCAGACATTCCTGAGTCTCCGCATCCGGCGACTCCTTGTCCGCAAACACCTCATCGATCCACGCACGGTAAAGGTGTGTCCGCGAAGTGACGCCTTCGAGTTTTTCACTCTCCGCCAGAGACCGGATCATTTTTAATAGAAGGGGATTCTGAAACAGCTCCGGATAAAACAACTGGAACTTTTCAGCTTGGGGTTTGATCGAGGCCGCGGGTAAGTAGTGTCTTCGCTGTATGTCACTGACGGGTTGGATGGCAGTACGAAACATCGAGTCCTGCCCCCGCTTGACGATGGAAGTGGTGGCGAAGGGACCGAATCCGACAGGCCGGGTGACGATCATCACAAAATTATCACGCAAGGCGTCGCCATCGACCACCACGTCAAAATAAATCTGGAACCGGTCTTCCGGTATGAGTTGATCAAACCCGTCGAGCAAAAAGAGAATCTGCCCGGTCAACACCAGACGATTGACGGTGCGTTCCAACAGGGACTCCTGAATTTCCAAATCCGGCTGTTCCTCCCGCTCCAGGAGAACCACGGCCATCACCTGCCGGTACAGCTCTGGATAAAACTCACGAAACCCGCTACCCTCCGGCAATTGCGACAGGTCAAAGTAAACCGGCATGGGATATTCGCGAGTGGCTTCCGCCTGCAGAAGCCGCTCCAGATAAACCTGGAGAAAGGTGGTTTTCCCCATACCGGAATCCGCTTCCAGCATGACCTTCGAGGTTTGGACGTCGAGAAGGTTTTCGGTGACTTCGCGGGGATTATGAAATACCTGTTCCTGGAGGCTCTGCCGATGCACAATCAGGTTCATATCGAGCAAAACCGGTTCGATATAAACCTCTTCTCCCCGGCCTTTGCCGAGAGTAGTATTCAACTCTGCCGTGATTTGCACGAGTCGGTGCTTGCGATAGGTGGCGATAACCCACTCAGGTGATTCCTCCGGCCGAACCTGTACCTCCGGGAGCTCCCCTTCCGATCTTAAAATCGGTATATCCTTGCTTTCACTCATACGGTTTTTTTCATATAATCAATTTAGGAATTACCCCAGAGTCTATCATATTCACCTTTCCAACCCGACAAAAACACATGTTTTTCCCATTTCACGACGAAATCCCGACCCGGCATTTCCCCCTGCTCACGATCGCGCTGATCGGCTCGAATATTTTCGTGTTTTTCTGGGAGTTTTCCTATCCCGGTCAGATCGCGTCGCTGTTCACCAACTACGGTCTGGTTCCCAGTCATTTTGTCGAGGCGCCGATTCAAACCTATCCCAACGTATTCTCCGCCATGTTCCTGCATGCCGGACTTATGCACCTGGCGGGTAATATGCTTTTTCTGTGGATATTCGGGAATAACATCGAGGATGTGCTGGGCAAGATCCGCTTCATCACCTTCTATCTTCTGTGCGGGGTGATTGCGGCCCTGTGCCACGTGTTCATGGATACCCGGTCGGAGATTCCCATGGTCGGTGCCAGCGGAGCGATCTCTGGAATCCTCGGTGCCTATTTGGTGCTGTTTCCCAAAGCCAAAGTGAAGACGCTGGTATTCCTCGGGATTCTCATCACCATCGTTCGCATTCCAGCGGCTTTTTTACTGATCTTCTGGCTGGGGATTCAAATCTACAGCAACATGGCTTCGGGTAACGTGGAAGGGGGTGTGGCGTTTATGGCTCACATTGGGGGCTTCGCGGCGGGGATGATTTTGATCTTACCATTCAAGGCTTCTCTCAAACCGTCCCGGCCAAGACCGAGAGCGCTCTAAACCGTGAACATGGAAACCAGGAGCACGATGATCAGGATCACAAAAAAGATCCACATCGCCACGAAAACACCATTACCGAACCGCGGGTAATTGGGAATCGGAACCGGCGTGCCGCAGTGCGGACACTCCTCCAATTGACGGTCAAACTCCCCTTTGCATTGAGAACACAGTCTCGTTTCCATATTTAAAGAATAACACGGTTTATCTCCGGCCGACAGATGCTTTCCGGTCAGGATTCATTGAGGAGGTACAGGCGGAGCAGATTCAACGCCGCCTGAGCGGCACGCTCCTTGTTGCGGATCCGGTCCTGGTGAAACCGAAACTGTTCGCATCGGGTTCCCTGCGCTCCGGTTACGGCGATGAAGGTGAGGCCCACCGGCTTCTCTGGAGAGCCGCCTGTCGGACCGGCAATGCCCGTCACCGCCAACCCGAAATCGCTTCCGGATTTCTGGCGGATTCCTTCCGCCATCGCTTTCGCCACCGGCTCGCTGACTGCACCGTGAGTTTCGATCAATGCCGGGTCCACACCGAGGCGATTTTGCTTGGCCTCATTACTATAGGTCACCGCCCCTTCCAGAAAATAATCGGAGCTTCCCGAAATGTTGGTCAGACGATGGCCGATCAATCCTCCGGTACACGATTCCGCTATCGCAAGGGTCTTTTTATTTTTCTTCAGCCATTCGCCAAGATTACCTTCCAGGGTTTCGTCATCGACCGCGAAGATATGGTGATCGATCTTCCGCCTCAATAGTTTTTCGGCGGCGTCGAGTTTAGCGCTGGTTTCTTTCAAGTCCTTGCCGGTCGCGGTAAAACGGATGCGAACGCCCAGGAGTGACGGCAATGAGGCCACCTTCACATGTTCCTCGAAAGGAGCCACCGGACCGATCTCCTGCCACAGAATGGATTCAGGCATACCGGTAGTTTTTAAAATCCGGTGCTCTGTCTTGAGCGTGCCCGGTTTTTCCAGATGCGGAACGATATAAGTTTCCAATAAATGCTCCGCCTCATGGGGAACGCCGGGCAGGGAGTAAACACGTTTTCCATTTTTTTCAAACAAGAGGCCGGGTGCGGTACCTTTAGAGTTGTGAAGAATCGTGGCCTTCTCCGGCACCTCCGCCTGGGTGTAAGCGGCTTCGGGAGTCTCTTTGCCGCGCGACTGGAATATGAGATCGATCCGGCGCCTGACCTTGGCATCCGTCACCAGCTTCGAATTGAAGAACCGGCACAGCACCTGCTTGGTGATATCATCATGCGTGGGACCCAACCCGCCGGTGAGGATCACGCAATCGACCCTCTCCAGCGCCTGCTTCAAGGCATCAATGATCTCATCGGCATCATCCCCCACCGAGACATGGCGTTTAACGGAAATGCCGAGAGTCTCCAGCCGCCGAGTGATGACACCGGAGTTGGTATCTGCCACTAAACCGGTTATGATTTCGTTGCCGATCGTCAAAATTTCAGAACGACATGGGGTGGGTTGCATTAAAATCTCTCCAAAAAATCAATTCCTGCCTTCGACAGATCGTTTTTTATGGACGCATAGGCCCTATTGTTATAACCTTGATCTCGATGTAAAACAATACACATCGATCGACCTTGCCGGGTTCTTGTTACCATCCAGTATTCTTCCGCCAGTGTCGTTTCTTCTTTGGATTATCTGACAGCTGATGATTGATTCCTCCAATTTGTCTCCGGAATTACTGGCCCAAAAAACATTCCGTTGGGATCTGCTACGGGGCCTGTTTCGTGGAGTCCTGACTTCGGGCACCCAGACCTTCGTGCTGTTCATTGCCATCCGTTATTTTCACACCGGCCTGTTCTCCAAATCGCTGATCGGTTCCGCTCCTTATATCGGAATGATTTTTTCACTGCTTCTGTTTCATTACGCGGCCACAACGGAATTAAAAAAATCTGTGTGTGCAAGCTTGCCAGTAGTCATGTGCGGAGTTCTATTGGTGCTTTCCACCGCATCCGACTCCATTTGGCCTTACACTTTGTGTGTGGTGTCGGCATTAATCCTGTTGAATGCCATTGATCCCTTCCTGACGTCCATTTACAATGACAACTATCCAGCGAACCGGCGCGGCGTTTTGTACTCCAAGATAGTCATGGTAATGGTTCTGACTTCCGTTCTTTCAGGATTTTTCGGCTCCTCATTGATGGATCAAGACCCGGACTTTTACCGGTGGGTTCTGCTGGCAATGGGCATAGCCGGTTTGGGATGTGCCTATGCTCTCTGGAACTTTCCGTCGCATCAAATTGAAGTCCATAACCATACCAATCCGTTCACTAACTTAAAAATAGTGCTGGAGGACCGCTCCTTCGGTTATGTTCTATTGACGTGGTTTATCATGGGGTTCGCCAACCTGTGGGTGCTTCCCCTGCGTGTCGATTATCTCACCTCGAGCACCTACGGGATCGAGGGTTCCGCGTTATTTGTAGCCACCCTCGTCACCATTATTCCAGAGCTCATGAAGGCCTTTTCGGCACCGTTGTTGGCGCAGTTGTTCGACCGCCTGAACTTCATTCACCTCAGGATGATCATCAACGTTATTTTCGGATGCGGCATTGCAATTTTTTTTCTGACCAAGGACCCTTTTATCATCGCAATCGGATCGGTCCTGATCGGTATCGCCTTTGGCGGCGGTTCGGTGGCATGGGGCTTATGGGTCACCAAGTACGCACCGCCGGGAAAAGTGGGAGCTTACATGTCGGTCCACGTATTCCTGACCGGAGTGCGCGGTACCCTGGGTCCATTGATCGGATTCTGGACGGTGCGGCATATCGGACCGACCGCAATCGGGATGGTCTCATTGAGCCTGATGATTTTAGCAACACTGATGCTCATCCCTGAAATCAAGCACGGTCGAGGAAAGCATATCCCCGCCACTCAGGTGCCCGTGCCGTAAAAAATGATACCGAACCAGACATTGCGGAGGAGAATCAATTCCGGCCTTCGATGGCCCGTTTTTCGTGGACGGCTACTCCCCATTGCTATAACCTTGATTGAATCGTAAAAATAATATGCACTGATCGATCTTGACGGGTTCCTATTACTACCCCACCCTCTTCCGCCTGTATCGTTTCTTTTTTGATTGTTTGATCACTGATGATTGATTTCTCTAATTTATCCCCGGAAGTTCTGGCGCAAAAAACGTTCCGATGGGATTTGCTTCGCGGATTCTTCCGAGGCGTCATCACCTCCGGCACTCAAACCTTCGGCTTGTTCATCGCCATCCGCTATTTCGATGCTGACCTTTTATCAAAATCGCTGATCGGTTCAGCGCCTTTCATGGGAATGATCTTTTCGCTGTTCCTGTTTCATTACGCCGCCCTGACGAATTTAAAAAAATCCGTGTGCGGCAGTCTGCCGATGATTGTGTGCGGAGCGCTACTGATCCTTGCCGCCAGCGCCGACTCATTGTGGTCTTACACCCTGTGCATCGTGTTGGGATTCATGTTGCTGACGGCGATCATTCCATTCCTGACGTCCATTTACCATGACAACTATCCGGCGAACCGACGCGGCGCTTTTTATTCCAAAGCCGTACTCGTCACCGTGCTGGTTTCCATCGTTTCAGGATTTTGGGGGTCTTCGCTGATGGATCAGGATCCGGCCTTTTACCGGTGGGTGCTGATCGCTCTGGGCGTGGCAGGCCTGGGGAAAGCCTACGCTATCTGGAACCTGCCCTCGGATAAAATCGAGGACCACAACCACACCAATCCGTTCAATCACATGAAACTGGTGTGGGAGGACCGCTCCTTTGGCTATGTCTTGTTGACGTGGTTCATCATGGGATTCGCCAACCTGTGGATACTGCCCCTGCGGGTGGATTACCTCACGTCGAGCACCTATGGCATTGCAGGCTCCGCATTGTTCGTCGCCACCCTCATCACCATCATCCCGGATCTCATGCGGGCTTTTTCTGCGCCGCTGTTTGCGAAGTTGTTCGACCGCATGAATTTTATCGTTCTCAGGATGATCATCAACGTCGTCTTCGCACTCGGAGTCGGTCTGTTCTTTCTGACCAAGGACCCTTATGTGATCGGGATCGCCTCGGCCCTGATCGGTATCGCCTTTGGCGGCGGCACGGTGGCGTGGGGCCTGTGGGTCACCAAGTACGCACCCCCGGAAAAAGTGGGGGCTTACATGTCGGTGCACGTATTCCTGACGGGAGTGCGCGGCACTCTGGGTCCACTGGTCGGATTCTGGACCGTACAACAGATCGGGCCGTCCGCTATCGGGATGGTTTCGTTCAGCCTGATGATACTGGCAACTTTGATGCTCATCCCTGAAATCAAGCACGGTCGTGGGAAACATATCCCTTCCTCCCAGGTGGTTCCCTGATCTCTATGAGGAACCAGCACAGACTTTGCTTGCCTGAGTTCGGTAAAATTGCTATATAATTAAGTTCTCAAAAATTCTTGCACTGATAGGGAGGATAAGATTTTGGCCACATCTAAAAATAAAACCGCAAAACCGTTAGTTGGAATCGTGATGGGAAGCGATTCAGATTATGCCATCATGTGTGAGACATCAAAAATTCTGGACCAGTTCGGAGTCGCCAACGAAGTATTGGTGACCTCGGCGCACCGCACCCCGGCACGCACCCGAAAATATGTTGAGCAGTGCCGTAAACGTGGCATCAAGGTATTGGTCGCCGGAGCCGGTGCCGCCGCTCATCTCGCCGGTGTCATCGCCGCCGAAACAATTTTACCGGTCATCGGCGTACCGATCGGCTCCAGTCCCTTGCAGGGATTCGATGCCCTTTTGTCCACCGCACAAATGCCGGGAGGCGTTTCCGTTGCCACCATGGCCATCGGCAAAGCCGGAGCAAAAAATGCGGGAATCCTTGCCGTTCAAATGTTGGCGCTGAGCGATGCCCGTCTGACCAAAAAGCTGGACCAGTACAAAAAAGACATGGCCAAACAGGTGGAAGCGAAAAGCCGGAAACTCGAAGCGGAACATGGCTAACGTTCTGCACGTCGATTTTGAACAACCGGGCACCTCCAGCAAGGCCATCGAGAATATTCAATCCGTTTTGAACTCCGGCGGAGTGATCGCGTTTCCCACGGATACGTTTTACGGGTTGGGAGCCGACCCGTTCAATCCGGACGCCCTCTCCAGGATTTTCCAAATCAAACAACGGCCGGCGGACAAACCGTTACTGGTGCTGATCCACTCCCTCGATCAACTGGCGGACCTCACCCAAGAAGTGACCGATAGCGCCCGCCAGCTCATGGAGCGTTTTTGGCCGGGACCCCTGACTCTGATATTCAAAGCGGCGGCCGGACTCCCCGATGCACTGACGGCGGGAACGGGTACTCTGGGAATCCGCCTGCCGGGTCACCCCTTCACCCGCGAGCTTCTTGAAACGCTGGACCGACCACTGACCGCGCCCAGCGCCAACATCAGCAATGCCCAAGAACTGCAGACGGCTCGACAGGTAGAAAATACTCTGGGAGAAAAACTGAACCTGATCGTCGATGGCGGTCCGGCTCCCGGAGGCAAAGTGTCCACAATCCTTGATACCATCACGAACCCGCCGACTCTTATCCGAGAGGGAGCCCTGTCCCGTAGTGATTTGGAATCCGTACTCCCGATACAATAGAAGCCGACATTCGGCAAACTCCAAAATTGAAGCTTACGAATTTTCCCGTCATGCCCTATAATAATAGGACGCGGATCGTTTTTTTACACTCAAAGGATGCCAGCATGATTCATGGAACGGGAGTGGACCTCATCGAAATATCCCGGATCAAAAATTCGATTCAAAAGTACTCCGGAAAATTTGAAGAGCGGGTGTTCACAACGAAAGAAATCAACTACTGCCGCTCCAAGGCCGACCCCTTCAAACATTTCGCCGCCCGGTTTGCCGCTAAAGAAGCCGTTCTGAAATCATTGGGAACCGGCATGGCTGAAGGCATCTCCTGGAAAGACATGGAAATTCTAAATCAGGAATCAGGGCGACCGGTATTGAGCCTGAGCGGCAAAGGCCGGGATATCTTTAATTCGCTGAATCTGAGTACTATCCATATTTCCATGACCCATGACAAACAATACGCTGTCGCCCAGGCTATCGCTGAGATGAACTGATGAATGACCGCGTCGGATTCCGACACTTTTCAAACCCAGACCTTCCTAATACTTAGAGCTTTCACATTGGACCGCCGCCAAACAATCCCAAAAAAGATCCGCTATCTTCTGGAATACAGTTTGTTCCGGATTATTTTATTTCCCATGCAAATGCTCTCTCTCAAGGGAGTCTGCCTCCTGGCGCAGTTTCTTGGCAATACGCTGTATCACGCTTTCGCCAAGCGGAGGGAAATCGCACGGATCAATTTGGACATTGCGTTTGGCGACACCAAAACCGTTGAAGAAAAAAAACGCATCGCCCAGCAATCCATGATTTATATGGTCATGATTGCCCTGCAATGCCTCTGGGTCACACGCAATACGAAACAAAGGATCTACCAGCTGTTTCCATCCCGGCCTGAAGGAATCGAGCACCTGGATCTGGCTCTGAAGCGCGGCAAGGGCGCTTTTTACCTGATGGCACATTATGGCAACTGGGAGGCTCTTGGAATGTATTGGGGATATAATAATTTCTCACAGGTGTACTCGATTGCGCGGAAGTTGGACAATCCTCATTTCGAAAAATTTATAATCAATTTAAGGACCTCTTCTGGAGGTGGTGTTTTTCACAAAGAAGGTTCTCCTCTAAAAGTAGTTCGCGCTTTGAAGAAGAATTACTGTGTGGGAGTCATGATGGATCAAAACGGCGGTATCGGCGGATTGTTCGTGGATTTTTTTGACAAGAAAGCCGCGACTCCCCGATCACTGGCATTGCTGAGTTATTCCACCGGCGCACCCGTGCTTCCGCTCATCCCCTATCCCACCGAAAAAGGAACCTATCAAGCTGTTCTCTTTCCTGAACTGAAACTGGAAAAAACCGGGGACAAGGATGCGGATATTTTTCGATGGACGGAGGAATACCAAAAAGTGCTGGAGAAAATAATCCGGGAAAGGCCGGAGCCGTGGATGTGGTTTCACCGCCGATGGAAAACCCGCCCGCCGGAGGAAGGACGCAATACCATTTATTGAAGCGTGCTTAACGGGATCGCAAACGCAATCCGTTATTCAAACTCAGCATCAGGACTCTTCGGCAATCAGGGATTTCAGTTTGGTTCGTAGACGATAAACCGCTTTGGAATGAATCTGCGAGATACGCGATTCGGTGATCCCTAACACTTCGCCTATTTCTTTCATCGTCAGCTCTTCATAATAATAAAGAGAGACCATCAACCGTTCCTTTTCGGGAAGTGTGTCGATCGCAGAAGCAATGAGAGCTTTGAGTTCGCTCAGCCGGAGTTGCGTTTGCGGGTCCACATCACTTTTACCCGCCAGGGTATCAAGCAGGTTTTGCTTGTCTCCGGAATCGTTGGCGATCCCCAGATCATCCAGGCTCAACAGAGGCATGTTGCGCGTTTCATTGATGGTCGTGAACAGTTCTTCCAAAGTAATTTCCATTTCTTCCGCAAGCTCCTCATCTTCAGGGGGCCGGCCCAATTTGGACTGGAGTTTATTGGCCACGGCATCCAGTTTGGACGCTTTCTGGCGGACCGACCGCGGTACCCAATCCAGCGAACGCAGTTCGTCCAGAATGGAACCTCTAACGCGAAACTCGGCATAGGTCTTGAATTTCGCGCCACGGGTCGGATCGTATTTTTCGATGGCATCCATCAACCCGATGGCACCCACACTGATCAGGTCATCCACTTCGATATGTGGTGGCAGACGCAGAGCAATCCGGTTCGCCACATATTTGATCATGGAAGAATACTCCTGAACGATCTGATCCGTATTTTCCGAACAAATCTCTATCTCTTCATTTGCTTGAGGCTTTCCAGCCATTTAGGGTCTCTCCATCAGGCAGTTTGATCCAGGTTGACACCCTTAGCTTTGCCTCCCTCAAGGCGGTCTTCGGATTTCATGGCGGCCCACCCGCGCAAAATCAACCAAGTCAACAAACCAAAAATTGCAAATCCTTCCACCCCTCTAATTAAGGAGGAAAAAATACGGGCGCCATAAATCCAGCTCCCGAAAAAAATTAACGTAAACGAAAGCAGACCCGCCACTACAGAAAATTTCTTTATCGATATTCGACTCATCTCATCTCACTTCAAAAACGTTTTTCCAGTAAAAAGGACGGTCCCCGTCATCCGGTATCCGGCTACGGGTTTCGATCACCTTTTCGCTCAGGCGAAGGATGCACTGGCTCACCGGGGAATGCGGATATAATTCCACCACCGGCTTCTGTTGACGGACTGAACGGGTGACATTCTCATCGTAGAGAATATATCCGAAGTACTCGAGCGAAACATGAGACAGAAAACGGTCCACCACATCGGTCAACCGCCGATAAATTTCAAGCGCTTCTCTTTCCGATTTTACGGAATTGATAATGAGCTGAAACTTTTTTTGATTGTGCTTCTGGAATAGAACCTTGATCAGGGCATAGACATCGGTATGGGAGGTCGGTTCTGGTGTCGCCACCAAAAGCGTTTCATGCGCCGCACTGCAAAAGTAGGTGACGTTGGATGATATGCCCGCTCCGGTATCGAAAATGAGAAAATCGTAATCGCCCATCAAATGGTCCAACTCTTCCAGCAGGATCATCTTTTTTTCGTTATCGAGGGTGGTCAATTCCTGCCAGCCATTGCTGGCGGGCAGCACCTTAAGTCCCCGGGGGCCTTCGACCAGAATTTCTTCCAGGGTTTTCTCACCATTAAACACATGTCCGATGTGATAGTGGGGAGCCAGACCCAAAACTATATCGATATTGTTCAGTCCAATATCCGCATCGAAGATGAGTACCCGGTGTCCTTTCCGGGTCAACGCCGTTGCAAGATTGGCCACAACGTTGGTTTTCCCCACGCCTCCCTTGCCACTGCTGACAGCCAGAACTTTCGATGGCATGTTACTTTGCCTCTTTCCCATCACTCTCCTCAAGGTGTCGGCCTGTCGGCCTGACTTGCCAATTACTCCTGTAAAAACCATAACTTAGCCTTTTCACTTTAATCCCAAATCAGTTAAAAATCAAACGAATAACCTTATCCTGCGCCGCGACTTCAATATCCTCGGGCACACTCTGTCCGGTTGTGAAATACGAAAATGGAATCCGATAGCGAACCGAACAGTTGAATATCAAACCGAAATGCACCGCTTCATCCAGCTTGGTGAACAACACCCGATCAATCCCCAAAGGTGCAAACTGCTTGAAGCATTCGGTGACCACCGACTCTTGCGCCGTGGCGCTTTGCACCAGGTGAATTTCAACCTCGGGCGCAGCTTCCAACACCTGCTTCAATCGTTTGCAGTAATCCAAGTCGCGATGCGACTTGCCCATGGTATCGACCAGAATCACATCCTTGTCCTGATGTTCCTGCATGATCCGTGCGAATTCGTTGCGGTCGGCGGCCAGAGATACCGGAACCTGCATCAGCTCGCCATACGCCTCCAATTGTTCCCAGGCTCCCATGCGATAAGTATCGAGCGAAACCAGCGCCACCTTTTTTTTCTGCTGAAGCGCGAATTGAGCCGCCAACTTGGCAATGGTGGTGGTCTTGCCGGCCCCGGTGGGGCCTACCAGCGCCACCATCTTGGGCCCGGCCGATTCCAGCCGGATGGGCCCTTCACACTTCACCGCTCCTTTCATCACAGCGGCAAGATCGCTCTCGCCGATGAAAGGGTCCCCCTCCTCCCTTTGTTTTGTTTCGTGGATCCTTTTAAACACCCGGGCGGCCACCCGGTCGTTCACCCCACGGCCAATCAGCTTTTCATAAACCGGCAGTAGAGTTTCATCCAGACCCAGGGATTTGGCTTTATCCGTCTGGGTCAGCAAAGATGCAATCATGGTGCGAAGTTCTCGTATCTCCCCACCTTGATCATTAGACATCCATTCCTTTTCACTCGAGACTTCTTCAGCGACGGCTACCGGTTCCCGATGGGAATCGTTATCCAATGCGGCGGTGATCTCTACCAGAGAAGAACACTGACCGCCGTCCTGATCGTTATTGAACTTGATGGAGCGAGTCGAAAGTACCATCGCGTCCTCTCCCAGTTCACTTTTCACTCGGCCCAAAGCCTCGCTGTAATTGTTGGCAATCACTTTTTTAATTCGCATTCAGCGTCACCACACGTAAAGTCCGAATCTGAACGGTCGGAACAATTTCACTGTGAGAAAGCACGACCAAGTCCGGTAAAAACCGTTCGGTGAGTTTCCGTAAATACATGCGAACCAGGGGCGAGGCCAGTAGAACCGGTGCCGTTTCCAGCATCGGGGTGATGGCTTCGACTCCCTCCCGAATTTTGGAGAGAATTTTTTCTGCGACCGTTGGCTCCAGCGCCAGATAGGAGCTCAGTTCCGTTTTCTGGATCGCCTGTTGGATCAGCCCTTCTATTTTCTGGTCCAGAGTCATCACCGAAAGCGACCCGTCCTTCGCCAAATATTTTTTGGTAATCGGCCGCGACAACGCCTGCCGAACGTATTCTGTCAAGATATCTGTATCCTCCACCTTGGGCGCAAAATCGGCCAGGCTTTCAAGAATGGTTCGCAAATCCCGGATGGAAATCTGTTCGCGCAAAAGATTCTGAAGCACCTTCTGTACCTTGCCGAGTGTCATCAGGTTGGGCACCAGCTCTTCCACTACCTTGGGATTGGTTTCCTTGAACTTATCGAGCAGGGTCTGCACTTCCTGACGACCCAGCAATTCCTGCGCATTGCGCTTGATGGTTTCCTTGATATGAGTGGTGATGACCGTCGCCGGGTCAACCACGGTATACCCGGCCATTTGCGCTTCCTGTTTAGCCGAAGTGTTGATCCAAATCGAAGGCAATCCGAACGTCGGCTCCTGTGTCTTGACGCCAGCGATTTCCTTTTCGGTTTTGCCAGGGCTCATCGCCAACAGACGTCCCGTCATAACGGACCCACGGGCCACTTCCACGCCCTTGATCACAATTGCGTAGTCACTGGCCTTGAGCTGTAAATTGTCCCGAATATGCAAAGGCGGCACGATGAACCCCAACTCCAACGCGAACTGTCTGCGCACGGATTTGATGCGCTCCAGCAGTTCACCGTTACGATCGGCATCGACCAGAGGAATCAATTCGTAACCCACTTCCAGCTCCATGACGTCCAACGGTAAAATGGACTCCACCTTTTCGGGAATGGGAATTTTCTTTTCGTCGTCAATTTTTTTCTGCTCAACACGTTCCGTTTGCTGACGCCCCTGATACAACCGGTAGCTGATCCATCCCACCAGAGCGGACAACACAAAAAATGGTATGTGCGGCAAACCGGGAATGGTGCCGAAAAAGAATAACGCCGCCGCGGCAATGGAAAACGCCGCCGGATTATTGGACATCTGTCCAATCAATTCATTGGGAAGGTTTTTATCCGTGGTGGCGCGGGTCACGATAATACCGGCGGCAGTGGAAACCACCAGCGCCGGCAGTTGAGTGACCAGACCGTCACCAATGGTGAGCAGGGTATACACTTTGGCGGCTTCGGCCACGTCCATGTCCTGCTGAAACACACCGATAGCGAATCCTCCGACCACATTAATCAATGCGATCAAAATTCCAGCGATGGCATCACCCCGGACAAACCGGATGGAACCGTCCATCGATCCGTAAAAATCCGCTTCCCGCTCCAACATGCGCCTGCGTGCCCGCGCGTCTTCTTCGGTGATGATCCCCGCGTTGAGGTCGGCGTCGATACTCATCTGCTTGCCGGGGATGGCGTCCAACGTGAATCGTGCGGCGACTTCGGATGTGCGAACTGAACCTTTGGTGATGACGATAAAATTGATCAGCACCAAGATGATAAAAATTACCGCGCCGACGACGTAATTGCCACCCACCACAAACGATCCGAACGATTGGATCACCTGCCCTGCCGCCGCAGGCCCCTCGTTGCCATGCAAGAGAATGATGCGAGTGGAGGCGACATTCAGTGACAAGCGAATCAGCGTCACCACCAAAAGCATCGACGGGAACACGGAAAACTCCAAGGGCGTCAGCATGAATATAGCGACAAGCAGGATGATCAGCGAAAAAGTGATACTGAAGGACAGCAGCAAGTCCAGCATGAAGGTTGGAATCGGGATCACCATCACCACCAAAATAGCGATGATACCCACGGCAACTGCCAGCTCTTGCGGTCGGGCAGACATGTAATTTTCTATACGATTGGCCATGCTACCTATTTTCCACCCAAAAAATTGACGCACCCCGTGTGCGGGCGCAAATCACTAAGTTGTTATGCTTAAATGGTTTCAACGAATACCACCGGTTTCCAAAAAGTTAAAAGCGCCAAAATCCAAGGCAAATGGCGCCGTAACCAGTATTAAGTGCAATCTTTATACCAAGGACTTCCCTTTCAGCCGATAAACGTATGCCAGGATTTCAGCCACGGCTTTGTAGAGATGACCCGGGATAAACTGCCCGATATCCACTGTCTTGAACAGCAGGCGGGCCAGCGGTTTGTCCTCCACTATGGGAATGTCATGTTCCTTGGCGAGCTCACGTATTTTTTCCGCGATGACGCCTTTCCCTTTGGCCACCACCATGGGAGCATCCGAATTTTCCTGATCGTATTGGATGGCCACCGAAATATGCGTCGGGTTGGTGATCACCACATCCGCGCCCGGTACGGCGGACATCATGCGGCGTTTCATCATTTCCATTTGAGCGGAGCGCACCCGCTGTTTGATTTGCGGGTTCCCCTCTGTATCCTTCCGCTCGTCCTTGACTTCCTGCTTGGTCATGCGCAGGTTTTTGAGGTAGGTGAACCGTTGAAACATATAATCGAGGAACGCCAGAAAAATCATCGCCACCAACACATTAATCATGATCTCGAGCGCCATTTCTCCCATGATGATTAAAATCTGTCCGACGCTCTTTCCCATCATGGGAGGAATTTCATCGAAGCGTCCCTTGATGGTGAGATAGGCGATCAACGAAATGAGGGTCACTTTGAAAACGGACTTAAACAGCTCCATCAAAGAATTTCGGCTGAACAGACGCTTGAACCCTTTTCCGGGATTCATTTTATGAAATCGTGGCAGGAGAGGATGGAGGGAAAACCGGACGCCCCCGGTTTGCACCAGGTTGGCGACGATGCCTCCCAGCATGATGGAAAATAAAATGGGACTAAGAATGGTAAAAGAGTTGCCCATCACCCACGCCAGCAATTCTCTCATACCCTGTAGATTGGGTTGGATGACATGGAGCTGAGTCAAAAGGTGATGCCAGGTTGCCATCAGATGCCGTGTGCTGAACGCCCCGGCCATAGCAAACGATAAAATAGCGGCCAACAGGACGAAGGCTGAAGTCAGTTCCCGGCTGTGGGCAAAGTTACCTTTTTCCTCTGCATCCTGGATTCGTTTCGCTGACGGCTCTTCAGTTTTCTGATCGACGCTGGATTCTTCTGCCATAACCGCAATCCTTTAAATTCTATTACAGGAAATCATTTTGCCATAGTGTGCATCAAGCCCATCAACCAGCTGGGTAGTTGTGATATGTGTTGCGTCATCACCATACTGAAAAAACTCATGGTGAGTCCCACCATCAAGAGCCCTACCCCGATCTGCAATGGAAACCCGACGATAAAGACATTCATCTGCGGAACCGTGCGGGCCACCAATCCCAACCCTACACTGATAAAAAACAAAATTGCCATGATGGGAGCGGCGATTTTAACGGCCACCACAAACGTGGTCGCAAACAACTTCAGGATCAACGCCATGGTTCCAGCGGAAAAACCAAACTGCTGTGGATTGATCAGCTGAAAACTCTCGACCAGCGCGTGAATGGTCAAATGATGCGCGTTCAGCGCCAGATAGAGCAGGATAGTGAAGATATTCTGAAACTGGGCAGTGATGGAAACTTGCGACTGGGTTTGCGGGTCGATCACGTTGACCACGCCGAACCCCATTTGAAAGTCCACCACCGTTCCGGCAATTTGGACTGCGGCAAAAATCAACCGCGTGGCATAAGCCAGCGCCAGCCCAACAGTCGCTTCGGAAAACAGGTAAATGGAAAAATCAATCACACCCTTAGGTTCGATCATGGGTAAATGACGGACCAATGGAAAGATACTCAGGCTGAGAAGGAGAATGAAACCGATTTTAATCCGGGCGGGAAACTGCTGGCTTCCCAGTATGGGAACGAACACAATAAAAGCCCCCACCCGAACCAAAACGAAGATGAAGCGCTCAAATTCAGCATACGATAGATTGAAGAGTTCCATCAGCCAATGTAACTGGGGAAGTTCACAAGAACCTCTTCAGTAAAACTCAGCATGACCCGCATGATCCATGGGAAAAACAGGAACAACGCCAGAAACACTGCCAGGATTTTGGGGATAAACGTCAACGTCAGTTCCTGAATGGAGGTGACCGCCTGAAAAATGGATATCACCAGCCCGGTGATCAACCCAAAACCCAGCATGGGTGCAGAAACCATAAGCGTGGTTTTAATGGAACTCATGGCAAAGTCTACGATAAATTGTTCAGTCATCGCTCCATCCTATGAAAAACTTTTGACGAGGGAACCGACGGTTAAATGCCAGCCATCGACCATCACAAACAACATCAATTTAAACGGTAGAGAAATCAGCACAGGCGGCAACATCATCATTCCCATCGAAAGCAGAATACTGGCCACAACCATGTCGAGTATCAAAAAGGGAATATAGATCAGAAAACCGATTTGAAACGCTGTCTTCAGTTCGCTGATCACAAACGCAGGTACCACCGACTGAATTTTGACTTCCTCCAGCGTATCCGGTCTTTTCCCTTGATTCATGTTGACGAACAAAGCCAGATCCTTTTCTCGGGTCTGCCTCAACATGAATGTTTTAATAGGCGTTTGTGCAATCTCCAGAGCTTTGCTCTGTGTGATCTCTTCATTCAGATACGGTTGCAGGGCCTTGTCGTTGATTTCGATAAGTACTGGGCTCATCACAAAAAAGGTCAGGAACAGGGCCAGCCCGATCAACACTTGTGTCGGTGGCGTCTGCTGGGTCCCCATCGCTTGCCTGAGAAAAGACAAGACAATGACAAAGCGGGAAAACGACGTCATCATTATCAGGATCGATGGCGCCAGCGTTAAAATTGTCAGCAGAAACATGACCTGCAAAGCGGTCGACAAGGTGCTGGGTTCCCCGGCATCCTCCATCCCAAACTGAACGGTGGGAATAGGAATGGCGGATGCATCCTGAGGGTTGATAAACTCAACCGTCGCCCACAGTGCAAACACTGAAATTAAAATGAGTGTCAATCGTTTCATTTGAAAACCGGTACCTCGCCTAGATGTTTTTTGACGCGTGAAGCAACACCCTTCATCGCAGGTTGTTCTGTTGCGGAAGTATTTTCAAATTGCTTCACGTACTCCCCAAACGAATTGGTTGAACCGGACTGAACCAACCGTTTGTTATAAACATCGACGCCCTGCCTCTTGGTCGGCGGTTTATTTTCCGATTTCACGGTCTGCGGTGGACTCACGGCATCATTGCGTTTGGGAGGAGTAGCTGTCGGTTTCTGTTCATGACCTTTTTTATGAATCGTGCCTTTGATCTGTTCAATCCTTTCCGGATCTTGAACGTTTCCCAGCAATGAAATCTGATCATTGGAAATCCCTATGACCAGAACATCTCCCGCCACTTCTACCAGCGCGATACTTTTTCTGGGCGCCAGAAATCCGGTCGATAAAACCTTAATGGGCTTTCCTTCGCCGCCGAAGACGCTGTTCTTCAGGCCAAACTTTTTAAACAAGTGAACGATGAGAAACATCACACCTAAAACCAAACCCAGGGTGTAAACCATCTTGAGACTGGCCGAGAATAAATCAGGTTTTCCAACGGACAGGTCATCTTCAAAGTCGAGTAGCCCGGCTTTTTTAGTTTTCAAGACCAGGGGTTCGGATGAAGTCTTTTTTTCAGGCTGCTCACCCTTCAGACCGGCACCAAGCACTTGCGACAGAGGCGTAGACATGTTGTCCGTTTTCTTCACTGAATTCGGGGATTTCACTGCTTTTGCTTGCGGGGAAACCTGCGACGGTGTTGCAGGAAGATCGGGTTTAGACAATAGCCCAGATGTTGTTTTGGTTTGAATCACTTTGGTTCGCTGGATGCGCGAAGCCTGCGCCAATAAACTCTCCAGAGGATCGGAAACTGCATGGGTTTTGATTGGAGCGGGTTCCGGTGTGCCGGAGTTGATTCGAATTCGAAGTATATCTCCCACCTGCTCCACCACGGCCTCATCGTTGAGAACAGAAACGCCCTCAGCCAGGATCAAACGCAAGCGCAGTCGCTTGGGATCAAACTGCGAGACATAGACCTGCTGAATCCGGTCATCCCCCGTATCAAAATAACGCTTGGATGGAGTCACATAAGCGAAAGGGAAATCCATCTGAATGGATTTTTTAAAAAACTTCAGGTCTTCAAAATGAACGGGTGGTTTTTTGAATTTCAGTTGAACATGCAGTTCTCCACCCTTTCGGTCCACAGTGACATCCTGTAGCAAGTTGTGATTCGAAAGCGACTGCGCAGAAAAAGCGAGATGCGTCCAAAGCAAGACAAACCCAAGGGTTCCTGCCGCGACCTGTCTGATAACCTTCATAAATTGACCTTTCCATTGAACGTACGAATAGCGTCAAAAATACCGACACTAATGATCCAAATGGATAAATGCAAAGGCCGTACCGAAATTATCGAGTCTATGAGGTTTTACAATGAAGAAGGGAGTCTATAGTAGATATGAATAAAGAGTTGCTTGCGGAGAAAATAGGCCTGAGGGGAAACTCTGGGGTCTAAACGGAAAAACAGAGAAACGGGCTCATCAGGTCAGGGATTGGACCCGCTCCATGGGAGAAACGATATCGGTCAGACGGACCCCGAACTTGTCATTCACAACGACCACTTCGCCGCGAGCCACCAGCTTGTCATTGACCAAAACCTCCAACGGCTCACCCACCAACTTGGTCAACTCAATCACCGAGCCCTGGCCCAGCTGAAGCAAATCGTTGATCAGCATTTTGGACCGGCCTAATTCCACGGTAACCGTCAAAGGAATATCCAAAATCAGGTCTAGATTTTTGGTTTCCTTTTTAGACAAAGTTCCGGTACCGGACACATTTTGATCCTGCTTGAATTGGTCCAGGTTATCAATATCATCCAATGCTTCAAAATCGTCTTGATGTTCAGCCATAATAGTTCACCCTATTGAAGAACTTCTGTAATTTGAACAGCCTTCATTCCCCGCGATACACCCGAGTAGCCCCTGAATTTAGCCGTTCCCTCGGTTTTGATATAAAGCGGGTCGGAGACATCCTTGTTCAGCATCAACACATTACCCTCTTGAAGACCCAGTAAATCCCTGGGAGTCATTTGCGCTTGACCCAACTCCGCCACCATCTCCACCTCAGTTTGCATCAATTCTTTCCGCAGGCGGTCGATCCATACCTCATCCACTTCCATCTGTTCACTTTGGAAGTTTGCTTTGAGCTTATTGATGATGGGCTCGATCATGGAATAGGGAATACAAATGGTGGCAGTTCCTGAAGAATTTTCCATTTCAATATCGAACACAATCACCAAAACCACATCTGTAGGTGGAACAATCGCCGCAAACTGAGGATTGACTTCTGAGCGAACATAAGTGCACGCCACAGGATGAACAGATTTCCAGGCACGTTCCCAATCTTCCAAAGCATTCTGAACCACTTTCTTGGTCATTCGAATTTCAATGGCACTGAAATCCCGGTCCACCGCTTCGATATCAGAGGTTCCCGTTCCCCCGAAAAAATTATCAACAAAGGAAAATACCAGACGGCTTTCGATCACCATCAGTCCAAACCCGCGTAGCGGCTCCATGCGAAACACATGCAAACTGGAGGGCACCGATAGAGACCGCAAAAATTCGCCGAACTTAAGCGAGTCGGTGGAGACCGCGCTGATATCGGCTGATTTGCGCATCAAACTGGAGAACGAGTTCCGAAACAGTCTCGAAAACATCTGATTGATAATATCCAGTGTCGGGAGACGCCCACGAACTATTTTTTCCTGACTGGTCAGGTCGTAGGGAACCACTCCACTGACTTCCTCAGGAGCATCGGTCTCCGTTTCGATTTGACCGTCGCTGACACCTCTCAACAAGGCATCGACTTCTCCTTGAGATAAAACCTGTTCCATATCAACCCACCTCGCCGAACCCTTACCAAAAAATTGCTAAAGGCCTATTGAATCAAAAATTCAGAGAAATACACTTCCTTGACATGCCCTACTGCCAGGAATCGGTTGACCCGTGTAGTGATTTCATCTTTCAGTTTAAACTTCCCTTGAATCGAATACACATCTTCGAACGTTTTACTGCTCAGCAATACCAGAATGGAATCCATAATTTTCTGGCGATTGCCTTCAACTTCCGGTTGGACTGCCGGATTGTTCAATTCCAGAGTGACGGTCACTTTTAAAATCCGACTCCCCTTGCTCCTTGCCAGATTCACCATAAAAGGTTCCAGAGGAACCATGACACCCACTGCCGGCGGTACCGGTCGGGCCGACCTGCCGGGTTGAGTCTGCGCGCGAGAAGACGGAGCTTTGGGTTCGGGGTTTTCGGTAATCAACTCTTGAACAAAATAACCTGCCACTCCGGCGATCAGGATCAGCACCACCACCAAAAGAATATTCATAAAGGAACCTCGGGGTGCAGGTCCCGTTTGAACATTTTCTAAAATTGGTTGTTCCTCAGCCATGAGCCAAGTTCTCCCTGTCTAGAGGATCCATGAGAAAACACCTCAATTACATTATAAATCCATATAAGCCATAACCCAAATCTCCCTAAGAGTGAATCTCAGACAAACCTCTCTATCCCCTCCCCTCTCACCGTTCCCTTTTTCAGGATTGAGCTTCGGGAGAGTGGAATAAATATCGATTTCAACAGGTTACAACCTTATATATCTTTCACGGTTAAACTCGCTCAATACTTGAGTATCTGTTCGTTTTTATTGCATATAACCGGGTTATGCGCGTTTTTTACGCAAAATAAATCCCTCCTTCAGTCCCTCCCTGGCCGCTTAAAGAGCAACTCTCACTATTGTAACTTATTGAAAATTAAATGGTTTCTTTATTTCAAAGGGTAGGAAACCGCCGCTTCCGGAATTTGGTACAGGAATTGAACTATATCTATCAAATCCCGGGATCGGCGGCTTTAAGTCAATCTCTCCTTTACCTGGAATTAAATCTATCAATCCCATTGACGGTTTGATCGGCCCAACGTGTCAGGAGTCTTTTTGAATGAAAAAAATTGAAGCGATTATCAAGCCCTTCAAGTTGGATGAAGTTAAGGATCAACTTAATGAAAAGGGAGCATTTGGTATTACCGTGTCCGAAGTCAAAGGCTTCGGAAGACAGAAAGGCCACACCGAATTGTACCGAGGAGCGGAATACGTGGTGGATTTTCTACCTAAAACCAAACTTGAAATTGTCGTCAATGATAATCAACTCGAGGAAATCATTGAAGTGATCACGAAAGCCGCTCAAACCGGCAGAATCGGAGATGGGAAAATTTTTGTGAGTGATCTCGCGGATGTGATTCGTATCAGAACTGAGGAACGGGGCGAAGACGCTATTTAGCTGAAGGCGGACCTCACTAACATTTGGAAGGAGAAAAATTAAATGCAGATGAGATTTCGGTCGCAATCGTTGATCGTCTTAATAATTTTGCTGGCAGTTTGTTTTCCCGGCCTCGCCCTGGCAGACGAAGTCCCGGTTCTTAATTCAGGCGATACCGCGTGGATGTTGACGGCAACTGCTTTGGTACTTTTTATGACCATCCCCGGTTTGTCGCTGTTTTACGCGGGTATGGTGCGCAGCAAGAACGTCCTGTCCGTATTGATGCAATGCTTTGCGATCACTTCCCTCATGACTGTTTTGTGGGTTATTTACGGCTATAGCATGGCCTTCGGTGAAGCGGGCTCCTTTTGGGGAGGATTGTCCAAGATGTTCCTGAAAGGTGTGACGGTCGACTCGCTTAGCGGCACTATACCTGAAACCGTTTTTATGACGTTCCAAATGACGTTCGCCATCATCACTCCCGCGCTGATCGTCGGCGCGTTTGCAGAACGGATGAAATTCTCTGCGATGCTGATTTTTATGGCTCTCTGGTTCACCATCGTTTACGCCCCCGTGTGCCACTGGGTCTGGGGAGAAGGCGGATGGCTCGGGTCCAAAGGCATTCTCGATTTTGCCGGTGGTACGGTCGTCCACATCAATGCCGGGATTGCCGGTCTGGTGGCCGCCATCGTTCTGGGTAAACGCAAGGGATACCCCGAAAGGCATATGCCTCCTCATAATCTGGGTTACACACTCATGGGAGCATCCATGCTGTGGGTCGGCTGGTTCGGTTTCAACGCAGGCAGTGAACTGGCCGCCGATGGCACCGCAGGCATGGCCATGGCCGTGACGCAAATCGCCACTGCCGCCGCCGCATTGGGTTGGATGTTCATGGAATGGGGAGACCACGGCAAACCCAGTGCGTTGGGTATTGCCTCGGGAGCTGTGGCAGGACTGGTCGCCATCACTCCCGCCTCAGGAGCCGTGGGCCCCATGGGTGCAATTGCCATTGGAGCCGCCGCAGGCGTGGGTTGTTTCCTCGCTTCGACCAAGATCAAACGCCTTCTGGGTTATGACGATTCTCTGGATGTCTTCGGCGTCCATGCCGTCGGCGGGATAATCGGAGCCATTCTGACAGGTGTCTTTTGCGCCGAAAGTCTGGGAGGAGTCGGTTTCGGCGGTGACAACACCGGTATCGGCGGCCAGGTTTGGGTTCAGCTCATCGGCGTCGGCGCAACGTTGGTTTATTCCGGAATCGCCAGTTTTATTATTTTGAAGGGACTGGATGCTGTTATCGGGTTGCGGGTCAGCCAAGACGAAGAAACGGAAGGCTTGGACCTGTCCCAGCATGATGAACGCGGATACAACCTGTGATTTTCTGATTTTTAAAATTTTCTGAACTAAGGAGGAGGTTCGATGAAAAAGTTTTCAAACTTATATGGCACACGGCTCGGGCGGGTCGCTCTATTTGGGTTGATCCTGCTATTACCCAGCCAGGCCTGGGCAGGAAAAAACGTATTTAAATTTTTCGAGGATATGGAAATTCACGGATTCGTTTCATCCTCCTACAGTTACAACTTCAACAAACCCCAGTCCCAAACCAACTGCGGCAACCCAGCCCTGCTTTCCGGTTGTGTCCGCATTTTTGATCAGGATGACAACACTTTCAAACTGGATAACACCGAGCTGGTATTCCTCAAGGAAACTCCGGATGTCGGGGACATCGGGTTCCGGTTTGACCTGACATTTGGCTTCAGCCTGCCGGAGGCAGCCCAAAGGCACCACAGCTCCGCCGTAGCCACCCCTTCATCAACCCTTGCCACACCTAATGACGATTTCGATCTTCAACAGGCCTATGTTTCCTGGAAAGCTCCTATCGGAAACGGCCTTCAGCTGGATTTGGGTAAATTCATCACCCACGTCGGTGCCGAAGTGTTTGAAGGCTACGACGGCTGGAATATGAACTTTTCCCGCACCTTCGTGTTCGGCTGGGGTATTCCCTTCAACCATACCGGGCTTCGTGCCACTTACGAATTTACCGACCAGTTGACCGTTATGGCTATGCTTGCTAATAACTGGGAGGAAGCGGGGGTCGCCGACAATAATACAGATAAAACCTTTGGATTCCAGATCGGCTATACCCCTGTCGAAAAAGTCGGCATCCTTTTTAACTGGGTTGGCGGTAACCAAGGGGTCATACGGGTAGCGGGAGCGCCTCCCAGTACAAATAGCAATTTCCGAAACATTTACGATATCGTGGTTGATATTGCATTGACCGAGCGGTTGTCCTTACAATTGAATGCCGACCTGGGCACCGAGCAAAACGGAACGGCTATCGGGGACACAGCTAAGTGGTGGGGATATGCCAGCATCGTCCGCTACGATTTCAACAAATGGTTTTCCATGAATATTCGCGGCGCCCATTTCAATGATGACGATGGATTCCGCCTGGGCGCGGTGGGCAACAAGTTGTGGGAAGTGACCTTGACTCCCGAATTCCGCATCGCTCAAAACATGGTGGTGCGTTTCGAGTACCGTCACGATCAATCCAACCTGGGCGTATTTGAAAACAGCAGAGGTGCCGGCACCAGCCATCAGGATACGTTCGCCATGAACGCCCTGATCCACTTCTAACAACCGGTGACTTCCTTGAAAAAGGTCCGGTGAGACTTGGCTTCGCAGGCAGGGTTTCTCCGGGCTTTTTTATTGGCCTCCTACCCGGAAGAGCTGGCGTGACGCTGGACCCTGCTCGGCGCAGGGCCAATAACGCTGGTGCGCACTCTCGCTATCTATGGACTACTTTCGCCATCCGAGATTTTAAGTTTATTCGTGGCGATTCGCCACTTCCCCCGGTAAGGGCTTTATTCCCGCAGACGAAATCGTTACAATAACCGCACCACTACCCTTTCAGGAAATCACTTTGTTGAACCCGACCCAAAATCAGATTATCTATCTCATGTTTTTGAACGGCCTGCTGTTTCTGGGTCTGAACTTTGTCGCCTGCGCCATCGTGTTCCCCGGTGGACCGGGGTCTAAAAAGCTGGGTTATCTTTTGTTCACCATCGTGGCCCTCGTGCTTTGCATCACCCAGGAAATGGATATCCTTATCGACATGGAGTTTCCAGCCTCATCCGCAAGCACGGTTCTGTTGGCTGGATTTGCCGCTCCCGTATTTCTAATTTCCCTGGTGTACTACCGGATTAAAAGATCCCGTTTGGAACATTCCTCACAGCCGCCCTCAACCGGAGATACGAATGCAGATCATTGACTTGAGAAGCGACACCATGACTCAGCCGACAGAGGCCATGCGTGAAGCCATGGCCCGAGCCGAAGTGGGGGATGACGTGTTCGACGAAGACCCCACGATTCATCAGCTTCAAGATATGTCCGCCGAAAAGCTGGGCAAGGAAGCGGCACTGTTTCTTCCCAGCGGTACCATGGCCAACCTGGTGGGCCTGTTGACCCACTGCGGTCGAGGCGATGAGATCCTCCTGGGAGACCGGAGCCACATCTTCCTCAATGAAGTGGGCGGATTGTCCGCACTGGGAGGGATTCATCCGCATACCCTCCCCAACCGGGATGACGGAACGATTCCCTTGGAGGCTCTGGAAGGTGCCATCCGACACAGCGACCTGCATTACCCCCCGACCCGCCTGATCTGCCTGGAGAATACTCAGAATTATTGCTTCGGGTCACCACTGACGCCCCAATATATGGATTCTGTGACCGAATTAGCTCACAAATACGGATTAAAGGTCCATGTGGATGGAGCACGTATTTTCAACGCTTCTGTCGCCTTATCAATCAATGTCAGGGAGTTGACCCGCCAGGCGGACTCGGTGATGTTCTGCCTGTCCAAAGGCCTGTCCGCTCCTGTAGGTTCTGTCCTCTGTGGACCCCGGGATTGGATAGAAAGAGCCCGCAAATGGCGGAAAATGGTGGGGGGCGGCATGCGGCAGGCCGGTCACCTCGCCGCCGCTGGAATCGTGGCGCTGGAAACCCAGGTGGACCGCCTGGCTGAGGACCACCTCAATGCCCGAACTCTGGCCCAGGGGCTGAAAAACCTGTCCGGCATTAAAATCGACCCTGAAAAGAATCCAACCAATATTCTCTTCTTTAAACTGGACCATCCGAAAGTGACTCCCGAGGACTTTTTGGCGCACATGGAGTCCCAGGGAATCAAACTGCTGTTGATGGAAGGTGGGGTATTCCGGGCGGTTCTGAACCGGATGGTCACTCAAGAGCACACCCAGTCAGCGCTTCAAATAACGAAATCGATCCTCGAACGACAATAGAGGCAATCGAAGGTTTGACAGACCCCTCCATAGAGATTAGAATACCCAAGAAGAACATTCCACTTATTGTTAAGGAGTATCAATGCAGGAATTACTGGAACTGGAAAAACTGGCCTTAGACGTTATCAAAAGCCGATACCTGTTGTGCATCCTCGTAGCCCAGCGGATTCACCAACTGGAAAAGGGAGCACAGCCTTGCATCGAGGTGGGCGAAAATGAATATGAAAATCCCAAAACCTATTACGAGCTCGCCCTCCGGGAAATTATTGAAGGCAATATGGATTTAGAACAGATCGCAAGCTAATCCCCCCTGCTGAAATTTCGACCCCCAACTATTTCTCACTATACTTGGCACAAATAAAAAAAGGCCTGTCCAATTCGGACAGGCCTTTTCTGTTGTATTAGCGTGCAAGGGGCAGGGTGAATTATTCAACTTCATCCTCTGAAACGCTCTTACGTGTGTACTGGGCCACCCATACCAAACTCAATAAAAAAAAGCCCGTCCAAACTGGACGGGCTTTTTCTATAGCTAGTTGTGCAACAACTTTAGAGGATTATTTAACTTTACCCTCTGCAGCCATCTTACGAGTACGCTTGGTCATCCATACCAACCACATTTGGAATCCAAAGAATGCCACACCCAAAATCGGAGGCATGTACACCATGGAGGCAGGATTATCAGGCTCAAGAATCGTGTAACACCAGGTAGAAATAGCCATGTGTTCATCATGTTCTTTATCCCAGCCCGACCACTGCATGAATGATACCGGAATAAAAGCCTTAACCGGAATCTGAACATCGGTCTTGTCCGGGTTCTCAGTTGTGAGAGAACGCTTGAACATGATTTTCACTCGACCTTGATGATACTTGGAGTTCACAACCGTAACACCACCGGGGGTTTCCTTATCAGAAATAGCATCAAACCCTCTACCCACAAATTCCTTAACAGACACATCCAGATCATATCCATTAGGATTCGGTGCGTTGGTGTCATTGTAATCCTTGACCAAAAAATTGGCCTTCCAAACATCCACAGGCTTCTTGGCATCACCGTAAATAAAGTACGGCTTTTCTGCACCATACAGATCCCCCAACTGCCCCGGCCACTGCATTGCTACAGCATCCGGAAACGCTGGATCTATTGATAGAAACCGGTTGTGATATTCAACCAGATAGTAGACCGCATTTTCTTCTTCAGACCAGTTAGACATAACCCACAGGTTATCTACTTTAGGTTTGAAGTTCCGATCACCACGGGTAATCTGACCAGCGAGAGCAACATAATGCCAACGCTGATTTTTCTTACCGGTGAATCCTTCCGGCCTTGACTTAATGGTAAAGTCATCATCTGGAGCCTGCCACATCGGATCGTTGAAATCCGTTGAAATCGGACCTTTAGTGAACTTGGACTTAATCAGGAAGTCATTGATCGGTTTACTCGCCAACTTATCAATCTTCTTCCGCGGACACAGGGAGTTGACGAATGCCGCCAGCTTCCATCGATCTTCAACCGTGATCTTGTCCTTGAAGTTCGGCATGGGTGTACCGTTCATACCGGTTGATACCGTCCGAACAACGTTGAAAGGATCATAATGATTCCGTCGACTACCACGGAAGTTCCAGCATTGCTGCCAGTCTGCCGCGAAAATCGGAAAACCCCAGTCATCCTTCATCGTTGGGTTACCGTCACCTCGGCCTTCGCCGCCATGACACTCAAAACATTTATTCTTCAGGAAAACTTCTTTTCCCGCATCGATATCTGCTTGGGGAATTCCCAAGTGATACGGTCCAGTCGTTCCCCAGGGATTCTTACCAAAATCCTGAATGAACACTTCTTCATCCTCGTCCTCAAAATCCCGGTCTTGAACCAGAGTTTTAACGAACTGAACTACGGATACGATTTCATCCTCACTCAGGACGTTACTCCAAGCCGGCATCGCTGATCCCGGCAAACCGTTTTTGACGGTATCGATCAGGTTCCGATCCAACGGAAGCTCACCCGAATCCGTCCAGCGAATTTTAAAGGTACCCTGAATAAAGTTTCTGGGGCGTGTGAACAGTCGATCAGCAGAAGGACCGTCGCCGCCGCCTTCAACGCCGTGGCACCAGACACAACGTTTGAAATACGTCTTTTTACCGAGTTCCAGTTTATCCTTCAGAACCGGATCCGGCCTTTTCGCTTCCTGCGCCAGAACAACCGATGGTAACCCCACGATCAGGACCATCACCAAAGCGACCAGGAATTGCCTTACTTTTTTTCTAGGCTCCGTTAGCATAGCTCCCTCTTTATTTAAATATTTCATAAATGAAATGGTTGGATTCATTGATTATTCCCCACCACCTGAAGAAGACTCTTCATCGAAGGTTCGTGGATGCCACCCGGTATACCAGTACTCAAACAAGATGACCTTCCAGATTTCCTCCGTTTTCAAATGTTCTTCCCAAGGCGGCATCGCCGAGGACCACGGAGTCGATTCATTTGGCAACCCAGGTCCGCCCTTGGAAACCCGCCAGAACAGGAAAGACTCGCGCAACATGGCGATCGTTCCAGGATCAACGAAGTTTGCCGGGGTCGGGTTGAACACGTGGGAGAACATCCCCTGTCCGTTCAACTGGTCACCGTGGCAGTAATGACAATTCTGAAAGAAAATCGTCCCACCCTCTGTAACCGACTTCATATACTCCTGCTTGTCGGCATCAAGGAATGGAAAGCTGTCTTTATAATTGTCCTGCTCATCCGTTCGAAAAGGATTCTGCAATCCTTCCAACTTGTAGCTCTTTCCATGCACCTTGGTGGTCGCCGGTGGTGCCGGGTGAACTGTACGCAACTCAACCGGCTCCTCAAACTTAGGCTCAAGAGACTTGTAAGTCCCAAAACCCACCAACAAAGGCAAAGCAATAAAGACTATATAACGAGCAATTTTGTATTCGCCGATCACTGTCTTGACAATCGGTTTTCTAAATTCCGCGAAGGTGACCGGATCCTGAGAAATATACAGGAAGGTACCAATAGTCCACAGCATCATATAAGTGATGAGCAGAGTCCACGGAACCGGCGGATACAAAATATTCGTATAGAAGTACAGTCCCAACAACCAAACGACCAAGCCGTTCAAGGAGATCGGGGGTTTCAGCTTCAACACGAGGTTGAAACCTATGCAATAAAATACAAACAGTAGAAAGTAAACGTATCGGTTAGCTATCCAGGAAAATTCCTTAGGTTTCATCAAGTCAAACAAACCATAGTGGAAAGCGGCCCAACCGACCACGTATAAGAGTATTCCTTTCACTACATTGTTCATCCCTCAAATCCCTCCTGGGTTAGCCTTCCGGCTGGGTGTTACTAATAAAATCCACCAATTTATCAAGTCCACTGACGGATATTTTGTTGGCAAAATCGGCAGGCATCACGCCCTCCGGATACGGCTCCCCTTCCGCTTCATTAAACACGATATAAGCATTGGGGTTAAGAATGGACTCTCGAACATAATCGCGTCCTGTCTTGGCCTTGCCCTTATAATTTGGATCCTTGATACGATTCGGAGCATTGATCTTCTCATGCAGTTTGGGTCCCAACTCGCCCACCGCTCCCTCAATACCCGGAATGGTGTGACACAGCGGACAACCCAAAGTGTTGATCATCTCATCAATCGGCTCTGCACCCGTTACAAATACTGGCGCATCACCCTCCTCCTCTTCCTCCTTTTTAGGTGCTTCACCTGTCGGCAGAGGAATCGTAACATTGGCAAAATCGCCGGGTGTATCCTTGGCCTGAAGCCACGCCATAACCGCGTTGAATTCCACCGGCCCCAAACTGATCGGTGGCTTGTTGATTACCGGCATCGGGCTCTTGGTGTCGCCCGCCTTACCGTACCCCTTAACCACGTAACAAGAGGGACACATCAACGATTCACGCAGGTAGTCTTCCCCGGTCAGTTCACTTGCATCTGCACGGCGATACTCCTCGGGAACCTGGTCCGGCTTACCCTTTATGATCCCGGTAGCTCCATCCTTTTCGCCGATCTTAATCGGATCATTCAGATAACGATCCTCCTTGATCCGCGTATGGCTACGTTCTTCCACACCAAACAGGTTGGGACAACGACCAATGTTGTCACCCGCATCGAAGGTATGACAGAGAGGACACTGCCCCTTACCAATGGCCTTCGAACCTGCTACCCGCTCTTTACCGAAAACGATTGTCTCACCCATACCCACGTAGATATCCATGGTCAAGCTGGATGCGTCAATCGCCTGCGGTTTCGGCGGAGGATCACTTCTTTGCTGAGGCAACCAGTTGGTGTACCCCGCCAGAAGGATGGAAATCGTAGAATAGAAAAAAGCGGCCCGAATCAGCGGGGGCGACTGGCTTTCGATATTCTCACTTTTGAAAAACAGCCCCCAAATGAGCAGGGTTAAAAATACCGCCAACACCTGGTTGGAAATAAAACCCAGCTGTTCTTGCTGATTCAAATCGAACATATGATTGGTCATCATCAAATTAACGATGAAGCCTGCGCCAAAAACCGATCCCCACAATACCGTGTTGGTCCCCTCACGAGATCGACAATGCTGAATCACATTTGCGAAAACGAATAGGGAGAACAGCGTAAAAATGATTGTGACAAACGTCCACAGGATGTCTGCTTGTTCAGGAAGCATCCTTCTCTCCTCTCATTCTTTGGTATATTTAAAAAAAGTTAAATTCGTAACTCTAATAAACGTTATTGCTGTTGCTGAGCGGGTACGGGAACACCTTCAGGTGCCTTCGCCGGGGCTTTCTTAGCCGTCAGGCTACCTACCCAGAACACGATGACGAACTGTACCCATACAAACAGGGCGTTGAACGTCAGCATTTTACCGGCTTCACCAATTGTCAGCGTGTAAGCATCTACCGAGTTATCACGAACAACCTCAGTAACATGCCAGAACAAGCGTACAGCGGATCGGATGTAACCCATCAGGCCCATCAACCAGGTGAAGGAAATCGCCATCAGAAAAATCGCGTAGGTCGCGACTTTGGACTGGGTTCCCCATTCGATATCTCCATACGAATCAGAATCCTTAAACATGGAAATATTGATGGCCGTACCTGCAAACAAGGTCGTCAACGTCGTCGTCACCTGCGGCACCGACAGACCTACCCGCTGGTTGGCTGGCAGGGCGTATCCGTACACGCCGAGGAAGATGATATTGAGCGCCGCCAGAACGAAAATAGCGGCAATCCATGCATTTCCCTGCGTGGACCAACTGACATTGATCTTCTTGTTCGCCCTCTGATACAACAGAAAACAAAGAATGGTGGTGGTGATCATCAAGTTCACTGCGGTGTTCTTGGCAGACATAACACCAAAGTGACCCACAATCGGATGCTGTGCGCCACCCATGTCCTTCAACTCCGCCGGAGTCATAACGATGGTGTGCGGCGTCATCCACATGGTGAAACAAACGATCAACAGAAGAACCATGTACTTGGCGTATTTCATGTACCGGTGCGAACCTTTGATCCGGGACATGGAGTTATGCAGATAAGAGTTGGCTCCAAAGAACAGGAGACCAATCATTACCGCCTGAATGATAAACAACCAGGCCATGATGCCGCCCATGAGGGTAATACCCATCTGCTGACGGAAAGCATACACTTCCTTCATCAGCCAGTAGCCAGCAAACGGCAGGGGGATGAGACCGAAAATTGCGATAAACATCGCGATGTAACACATCCAGTCATAATGAGCTTTCTCTTCAGCCGTCTTGGCTGTGAGATAATGATACGCCGCATACGCTCCAACGATACCGCCGCCAAAAACGATGTTACCGAGGATGCGATGCACACCAACCGGATTCCACAACGTGGAATGAATGACGTGCCAGATGTTACCGAGGAACTGGCCCTTCTCATCAATTCCGCCGGGAGCTTGCATGAAAGTCGCCCAAGAGTTGGCCAGGTACATCAGAATGGTTCCGATCAAGTTCAGCAGAACCGCCAGGCTACAATGGACCCACTTCAGGAACGGGTCGTCTTTCATTTTTTCCCAGCCATAATAGTAAACGTACAAGACGCCACTTTCGGCCAGAAACATCAAAGCGTAGACGTGCATTACAGGGCGGAAAATACCGGCCATATATTTGAAGAATCCCGGAAACAGCGTGATAAACGTAAACAGCAGAATACCACCGAGAATCGCAGTCCAGGAATACGCCGTCAGGCTGACCTTCATCAGGTCCTGAGCCAGCTTGTCGTATTTTGCGGACAAGACCGGATCACTTTCCTTGGTGCGGATACCAACAAATTCGATGAGCATACAGAAAATCGGAACCGCGAGTACAAAGCTTCCGAAATAGAGATGCTGTTGGTTTGCCACCCAGAGCAACATGCGGCTCGGCGCAAACTCATAATTGTTGTAGTCCTCTTCCCCTAATTCCGGGGCAGGAAATCCACTGATGGGACCTTTCAAAGGATTACCTTCCCAATCCTTATAAAAGACGTCCTGACCCCATTCAACCTTGGGCTCACCACCTTCTTCTTCGCCTTCTTGAGCGAGGACTTCTTTCGCGAAAGCTTCTTCCGCAAAAGCCTGTTCCGCAAATACTTCTTTGGCAAAAGCTTGACTGCTCAGGCCCGGAACAATTAACAGCGTAACTGCCAGAACAAGTGTCCAAGGGAGCCACTTGATACTTCTAGCTTCAGAATTAAACATTGCCTAACCTCCTTAAGGGGAACTCTGGATATCCTAGGATTTTCAATTCAAACAGGTATATTTTCAAACTTGTTTTCCAAATTGTTTCAGCATTTTCAGGACAAACCCTCAATACATTATCAACCGTATTATTTTCGCTCAAAAGGCAACTGAAGGGAATATATTATTCCCAATATTGCCCCTGCAACTCATGAGCGCGACAGCCGCAATTCCCTAACCTACTGATACTAAAGGACTTGTGGTTATCGCTCGATTCGTTCACTTTCTCTTCACCTAAACAAAAAGTCGCAGATATTTACCATAAAGGACTGAAAGGTGTCAAGGGCTTTTCTAAACTTTCAAAACTCAAGCCTTTCCAATGGAATACCCTCTCAGGAAATCCTGATTTGGACGGCTCTGGCATGTGCATCCAGGTCCTCCATTTCCGCCAAAATCCGGCATGCTTTTCCTGCCTGGACCAGGGCCTCCCGGCTGTAAGTGATCAAACTGGTCCGCTTGACAAAATCATAGACGCCCAGGGGAGATGAGAACCGGGCAGTGCCGCTCGTCGGCAGTACATGGTTGGGCCCTGCGAGGTAATCTCCGACGGCTTCCGGGGTGTAGTGTCCCAGAAAAATAGCCCCGGCATTTTTAATTCGCTTGGCGCATTCCTGTGGATTCTCAACCGCCAGCTCCAAATGCTCCGGGGCGATCCGGTTGGCCAGGTCCAGCGCTTCATCAAGAGACGCGGTCACAATCAACCGGCATCTGCTATTCAACGACGCTTCTATAATCTCGGTCCGTTTCAATTCTTTCTTTTGCTTCTCAATTTCTTCGAGCGTGGCCTTGGCCAGAGACTCGGACGGGGTCACCAGAATCGGCACCGCTTCCTCATCATGCTCCGCCTGCGACAGCAAATCCGCGGCGATAAAATCGGGACGAGCGGACTCGTCGGCCACCACCAGAATTTCGCTGGGACCTGCAATCATGTCGATATCCACCAGACCGAACACCATGCGTTTCGCTAGAGCCACGTATATATTTCCGGGGCCGACAATCTTGTCGACGCGTGGAATGATGTCGGTTCCCAAAGCCATCGCGGCCACGGCCTGCGCTCCGCCGACCTTGAAGATGCGGTCCACTCCAGCGATATCAGCCGCCACCAGGGCATGCGGGCTGACAACTCCTCTGGGCGTGGGTGAACACATGACCACCTGCTCGACCCCCGCCACCCGCGCGGGAATGGCGTTCATCAACACGGATGAGGGATACGACGCCTTGCCGCCGGGCACATAGATACCAACGATCGACAACGGTCGAATCGCCTGCCCGAGGGTGACGCCGTCTTCCTTATACTCCCAGGATTCCTGAACCTGCCGCGCATGAAACCGCTCGATGTTGCTCGCCGCCAGTTTCATCGCGTCCAACTCGGCCAGATCGACCTGATTGTAGGCTTCCTGGATTTCTTCCGGCTGAACTTCGATATCGCTCAACTGGTAATCGGTGTGGTCAAACTGGTTGGTCAGCTTGAGCAGGGCTGCATCGCGATCCTTCTTGACGGCCGCCAGAATGGTGCGGACGGTTTCATCCTGCGATTGAAAATCCACATCGCACCGCTCTACCAGCGCATCGATTTCCTGCGAGTAGGCATCGTCACTGTATTTGATAATCTTCATGTCTTTGATTCGAGCGGTAATTGATTTAAAAATTCCAGGGTCGCCTGATTGCCCTTGAGCGAGCCTGCATGAACCATCCATTCCAAATGAGTCTTCAGAAAGCGAAGGTCTTCCGGAAGATCGACATCATACCATACGGGTAACAGCTCCGCTTCCGCACGTCGGCCCTTCAACACATTCAAGGTTTCCGACAAAACCCGGTCAGTGCCCCAGGGGACACCTTCGAAAATATCAGTCACCTTGCCTCGCATGCCGATCAGATAATACCCGCCGTCGGTACTGGGCCCGATCACAACCTCCTTTTCCGACTTCAGGGCCTGCTCAATGTACGCAGTGGGCAGGGTCGGACTGTCGGCACCGATGATCACCACCCGTTCGTACCCCTCCTTAAAGCGGTCCTCAAAGACCCGCCGCATGCGCTCTCCCAGATTGCCGCCCTCCTGCACAAACAACTGAACTGGATGGTTCCGGGACACGTCATCGAAGTAACCGGTTTTCGGGTCGGACGCTATGCCGATAAAACGGTCTCCCCCAGCGACGGAGCCAATCTTCTCTATACTGTCTCTCAAAAAATGACGGTACAGGCTAAGCGTGGCTGTAGCGTCCAGAAGAGATCCCAAACGGGTTTTCACCTGACCTTCCACCGGGTCCTTCGCAAACAGGATCAAAGCCTGGTCCGAGGTGCGTGTCATTAAAGAATAATCCCCATGCAATAAATCAATTGACTCACTCTTTTAATCTCCATAGACTTGAGCCGATCTAATCCCAAACTGAAACACCTGCCTTTTATTTCCCATACCGGAAGCTTTATGGATTTCGACACCGCGGTATTCTACTGGATCAAGGAACATTTGCAATCCCTGACCTTGAACGCTTGGGTTGACCTGCTCACCGATAAAAACATTTACCCGGTTCCGGCAATCGCCGCCGTTGTCGCCCTTTTGGTATTGAGGAAAAAACAGGGGCTCTGGTTTATCATCGTTGTCCTCCTGGCAATCATGATCAACGATTTTATTGCCCACCAAATCCTGAAGCCGTTGTTTGCCCGGCCCCGCCCC
>JAJDBJ010000016.1 GCA_029261395.1 Nitrospinaceae bacterium | reverse complement strand
GATTACTCCCTTTCGTGAACGCTTCGTGTTTGAGCCGCTGGGACCGGTGAACAATCACCAGCAGACGCTCTTCGGGTTGCGTTACAACCGTACAGCTTGGCCGGAGGGCGCGAGCGATCCTTTTCATGAAGATCTGGGTTATTGGCTGTGGGATGCCCAGGCCAAACAGGCGCTCCGTTGTTTTATTGTACCGCGCGGAGTATCGATCATTGCCGGAGCCACTGTAGAACCGGACGCCAAATCATTCGTGCTTGCCGCAGATGTGGGTTCGGAAACCTACGGCATCTGCTCCAACAAATTTCTCGACAAGGAATTCAAAACCGTACGCTATGAGTTAAAGATCACCGTCCACGACGATCAAAGCTTCAGCTACGAGGAAGACACCCAACTCCAGATCAAGGGCCAAAAAGACCTCTTCCACCACATCGACAAAAACACCTTGAAACGGTCCACCTAATCAGCGTGACGATGGACCCCACCTGAAAATCAACGCAATAGACCGCAACCCATCCCTCCGGGGCCAAAACCAGGTTTATTAGAATCCTTTGGCTTGGCTCATCATCTTATCCAGCTGAAACCAAACAACAAAAACTGGACGGATGGCTTTGCATGAACACATTGGAAAACTTCGATTGGTCTCATTCTTTCTTTGAGCTGGGGCCGGATTTTTATCAGGCGAAGGCACCCGATCCCGTGGCCGCGCCTTATCTTATTGACGGCAACCCTGAGGCGGCGGCGCTGATCGGATTGGACCCGGCGGAACTCGAGCGTAAAGAATTTATAGAATATTTTTCCGGAAACATTCCCTTGCCCGGTGCACAACCATTGGCGATGGATTACTCCGGGCATCAGTTCGGCTCCTACAATCCGCGCCTGGGCGATGGACGCGGCCTCCTGCTGGGCACCGCCGGAAACGGATCGGGACGTCCCTGGGACATCCACCTGAAAGGGTGCGGTCCGACACGATTTGCCCGCGGGTTCGACGGCCGCGCCACTCTGCGCGCTTCCATACGGGAATACCTGGGTGGCGAAGCAGTGCATGGTCTGGGTATCCCGACGACGCGGTCGCTCGCAGTGATCGGTATCGGTGAACTGGTCTACCGGGAGACGCCGCAACCGGGCGCTCTGCTGGTACGATTGAGCGATACGCATGTCCGCTTCGGCAGTTTTGAAAATTTTCACTACACTAACCGCCCGGAAGCGGTCACCCAGCTGGCCGACCATGTCATCCAACAGCATTATCCCGAACTCGCAGACGAAGCCAACAAATACCAACTCCTCTTCCGAAGTGTGATGCACAAAACGGCGGCATTGATCGCCCAGTGGCAGGCGGTGGGATTCATCCACGGCGTGATGAATACCGACAACATGACCGTCACCGGCGCAACGTTCGATTACGGTCCCTTCGGATTCATGGACCGGTTCAATCCTGAATTCACTCCCAACCATACCGACGGCCAAGGACGTTACTCTTTCGGTCGGCAGGCAGAGATCGGCCACTGGAACCTCGCCAAGCTGGGTGAAACGCTGGTCCATTTGATCCCGGCGGAAGTCATCACCGAAGAATTGAAGCAATACCAGCCGACGTTCAATCGTTTTTACAATGAGCTCATGGGCCAAAAGCTGGGACTCGAAATTCTGGATACGGAGTTCACGACTCTGGTGGGAATACTGTTCACTGTCCTGTATCAAAATCAGGTGGACTACACTTTATTCTTTCGCAACCTGTCCGCCTTTCCGGAGGAAGTACCGACGGCCCTGCGCCAGGGATTCAACAATCCGAAAGACCTTGATGACTGGCTGGAAATGTATCGCAAGTTGATCGAGCGGGAGGACCCCGACCTCGATGAAAGAAAAGAAAGCATGGACCGGATCAACCCCAGGTTCATTCTGAGAAACTATTTACTGGAACGCGCCATCGACAAAGCGATGAAGCAAGCCGATTACTCGGAAGTGGAACGCCTGCGCATTCTCCTGCAAGACCCCTACAACGACCGCCCCGAAATTTTCAAGCAGTACGGCATCGACCCCGAATTGTACGCCGCCGAAACCCCGGAATCGCACATCGAAATGCGCCTCAGTTGCTCCGCCTGACCGGACTACGTCCGGTAGAAGTTTCGCTGGGACGGTGTGGCACAATCTAAAAATTTCATTCGCATTCCAAGATTTAAAATTATCAGCGGTGATTCACCGCCCAGCGTGACGCCTGCTCGGCGCAGGGCCGGTTCAGCAGAAATATGAGTACCCTGCGATCCGTTAATTTCGCCAGCTGATATTTTAAAGGTTTCTCCGGGCGTTGCCCAGCCTGAGGAAGGTCTCCGCAATTCGAGTATAATTTGATATGTTGAAAGGAGCATCCTGATTTAAAATAAAGGGAGAGATTCAATACTATGATTTTCCGGGAGAGCCAACATGAATGAAAATTTCAATCCGTCACGCAGAAGTTTTGTCAAAGGTGCTCTTGTATTGGGAACTGTGGTGGCCGCCGAATTTCTGAAACCCGCATCGGTCATCGCGGCCTGTGTCCCAACGCCGCCGGAAACCGCGGGCCCGTTTTATCCTGTGAGCTTTCCCGTGGATAACGACAACGATCTCACGTTCGTAAAGAATCAATCCCAAAAAGCGCAGGGAGAAATCATATGGGTCCAGGGCCGGGTTCAAGACGAAGCCTGCCAACCGGTCCCCGGAGCTTTAGTGGAAATATGGCAGGCCTGCGCCACCGGACGGTACAATCATCCCGAAGATACCAATCCCGCGGCACTGGATCCGAACTTTCAGTACTGGGGAAAGGCCACCACCAACGAAAAGGGGGAATATGCCTTTAAAACCATCAAGCCGGGTTCCTATCCGGCCAACTGGTTCTGGACCCGCCCGCCTCATATCCATTTTACGGTTCATTCACGCAGTCACTCCCCATTAACCACTCAAATGTATTTTGCAGGCGAACCGCTCAACCCTAAAGACCGGTTGTTCCGGGACCACCCTCCGGAAGAACAAGCGCAATGCCTCGTTGATTTCCGCAAAGTGAAAAATGTCCCAATGGGAACTTTCAACCTGACTTTGAAATAATTCCAATGGGAAGGTGGCGAACCGCCACCGGTAACTTTAAAACCTTGGCTGGCGAAAGTGTCTCATTGATAGCGCCTTAACGCCTCAGCTAAATTGGGTCCAGCGGCACGCTGGCCGCCGCCTGCCCAGAGGGGGAACGGACTTACGGTTTACGGCCACCGAGGGTCGTTGGGCGCAATTCACGGTTTTAATTTATCTGCGGCGATTCGCCGCCTCCGGGCAGGAGGTCTTCGAGGAAAAAGGCGGCGAGTTCGGAGCGGCTGGCGAGTCCGGTTTTCTGGTAGATGGACTGCGACTGCTGTTGCACGGTCTTCAATTGGGTCTGGCGTATATCCGCAATCTCTTTGAGGCTGATTCCCTTGAGAAGCAGAAACCCGACTTCCTGTTCCGCCGGGGTCAACTGCCACTGGCTGAACTGGTCCTCGATTTTCTGCGAGAGTCCTGCCAGCAGTTGATGCGTTTCCCTCTTCCATTGCTCCTTTTCATGATGGACACGGTCGAGGTCGCTCTTCAGCACCGTAACTTCCTTCTTGGCGCGGGTCAATTGCCGCAATCCCGCCGCGAACACCCCGGCGCTGAAGGTCAGCAAAATGCCCTCCAGAATGAGATGCCGACCGGTGCTACCGCTCTGGTAATCGTTGACCAGATCCATCCCAACCAACACGGCGAACAGGCCGGACCCCACCAGCATCATCCAAATCGTTTTTCGAGCATCCTCCATTTGGCCTACAGCTCCACTGAGCGCATTATTTTACAATGAGTTAGACGTCCACCAAAGTCCGGATGGTGATTTTCAGCATTCTGCCCAAAACTAGACGTGTAAATAAGAATAATTTTGAAACAGGAGAATACCATGTTTGATTTGCCGTTACATCCCATCGTTGTGCATTTCCCGATCGTACTCGGAGCCCTGCTCCCCTTGCTGGCCATTCTTCTGTGGTGGGCTATCAAAAAATGGCAGTGGACGCCAAAGGTCTGGGTGCTGGTCAGTGCTGTGGCTCTGGTCTACACCCTGTCGGCAACCGGAGCGGTCCTGCTGGGTGAAGAAGACGAAGAAAAAGTTGAGAAAGTGATTTCCGAAGAAGTGATCGAGGAGCACGAAGAGGCCGGGGAGTTGATCCCGTGGGTCGCGGGCACTCTGTTTCTGGTATCACTCGGTGGCTTTACCGCTAGATATTCGAAGCAGGCTAAAGTGGCAATGATCGTTTTGAGTGTGGTCGCTGTGGTGCCATTGATCAACGCCGGTCATACCGGCGGTGAGTTGGTCTACGAACATGGCGCGGCGATAGCACACTTGTCGCCGAAACACAAAGCCGCGATCCAGTCCGGCACCATTTTGGAACTCCATAAAAAAGGCGATCATGAGAAGGGAGATCACGACGAAGACGATGACCACGACAAAGACGATTGAGGATCCACCGTCCTGCGGCCCGGGAGGTTTCCGGGTCGCGGCCCGGAGCTTTCTGGCCGCAGATGAATTTTTATTTAATTTAAATTCCCTCAACAGGTGACCCGGTCGCCCACTCAGTAAATCTGGATCAGAACGGGGATGATCCCTTTTTCATGCAGTGCCTCTGTAAATGCCAAAAAGCCCACCACCCAGACAAACCAAAGAGCACTGAAAACATGTCTTCTATAAACAAGCGGATTGACAAAAATCTCAAGAGGCTCCTTCAATAACTTGAGGTTGGGGAAAAAGCGGGGAACCTTTACCATATAGTCTTCAAATTCTTTCCCGTATAACTCTTTCAACCCATTTTCCTCCATATTGATCACACCGGGATAATACAGAAAAAAAGCAAGCGCCATGAGCAGGGGAATGGAGAGGGATTCTGTCGACAGCCCAACGCCGAGCAGTCCAATGAAGCTGAAAAAATAAAGAGGGTTTCGAGTGGTGGAATAGGGACCGTGTTGGACCAGAATGCGATTTTTTTTGCCTGCAATGTATAACGAACACCACATTCTTCCTAAGGAGGCAATACCGACGAATACAATGCCCAGAAACAACCAAACCTCGCTCAAAATGGGATGATCGATTTCCCAGGCGCTGGAGGAAATCAGAATTAAGGTGAACATTACAACCGCGAAAACCTGGGTAATCGCAATACGCTTTTTGCCTAGCTGAATTTTGGTCATTCAAAACCACCTATCCGTTTGAAAGGTATTAGAAACTCTGAGCAGTTATTCCACATTAAAAATGAATTTTTTACCGAACGGTCGATAGCCTGTTGGCCTCAGTCGCTTAAGATGCTGTTCCGGAATGTTCAGTTGTACGGCCCTGTACCGTTTGATTCTGCATTCCCGTGATTTCGGCCAAGAGGGTTCTTTGCAAATCAATCCTTGAATTCAGGAATGGGGAGCCAGAGTTGAGGCATTATATAAATCATGCGTCAGAAGATGATCCGAAAATTGATAATAACTGATCGCCTCTTCCAAAATTTTTGGTGCCTTTTCTATTTTCTGAACGGAGTAATCTTTCAGATCAATCCGTTCGTACTGAACCTTTCCTAACGGAGAAAGGGTTACCAGGATCCCACCGCGAAAGTATCCCAGGTTTTCATAAGTGCCTAAGACCAGCCGCTCCTCCCCTGCTTTCATTCTGAGAATATCCTTACCCATAAATTTACTGTAATAAGAAAAATTCAGGATACCAAGAAGCGTGGGAATGATATCAATCTGGCTGGACACCCGGTCTACCTTCAGGGGTTCAATAATTTCCGGCGCATAAATCATCGCAGGAATGTGGTAATTCTGCATGGGAATGGAGGTAAGACCTCTTCCGCCCGCACAATGGTCGGCGATAATGACAAACAGAGTATCCTTGAACCAGGGCTTCTTCCGGGCCTCTTCAATAAATTTTCCAATGGCATAATCGGTATATTTGACCCCTCCCGATCTTCCTGTCTTGGGTGGAATATCAATCAGGCCTTCCGGATAGGTATAGGGACGATGGTTGGAGGTGGTCATCAAAAATTGGAAAAAAGGTTTTCCCTGTTGATAAGACTTATCCCCTTCCTGCAAGGCCTTGCCGAACAAACTGCCATCGGAGACCCCCCAGATATTTGCAAAATCAACTTCCTTTTCTGAAAAATCGGTCCGGTCAATGGTCTTAAACCCATTATTTCCGAAAAAATAATTCATGTTGTCGAAATACCCGTATCCACCATAAAGAAATTTTGAATCGTAACCCTTTTCTTTGAGCACCGATCCCAGTGAAAACAAATTCTCATTATTGGGGCGTTTGACCACTGAATAGCCAGGGGTCGGCGGCAGAGACAAAGTGATCGCTTCCAAGCCGCGAACCGTTCGGTTGCCGGTAGCATAGAGCTGGGTAAACAACATCGACTGCTGGGCCAAGGCATCCAGATTGGGGGTTAGGTGGTCCGTGCTTCCGAAGGATTCCATAAACGACGCACTCAGGCTTTCAACGGTAATGAAAACCACATTATATTTTTTTTCCGGCTTAGGATTTTCAATCATCCGGCTCATATCCTTCACCGCCGTTTTTGCAAACCGACTGTTACTGCTGGCCAATTCCTTCTCCATGACCCGAATCATTTCCTTATTCTTCAGGGTTGGATAAAATTTCCTGAAATCCAACCGGTTATTTCTGAAAGCAGAGACAAATTGATAAGACCCGTTATTGGAGAGCTGATCGACAATCTGATTACTGGAAACCTGACCGGAACTGAAATCCGGAACATAAAACACCAACAAAGGAGCCAGTACCATAAAAGCAGCCGCAGCCAAACGGCACTTCAACAAACAATTCTGCAATCCTGCCAGTGACCGGGAAATCCAGGGTTTCGCTCCAAAATAAATCAATCCTGAAGTCAGCAGGATAGAGGCATAGACCCATCCCATAGGATAGGATTCTCTAATATTGCCAATCACCTCCTGGGTATATATCAGGTAATCCACCGCGATGAAGTTGAAACGGGAATGAAATTCACCCCAGAAAAACCATTCCGCATGCGCCTGAAAAGAAAATATGGTGATTATTAAAAATACGAGAGCATGGGCGGCATACCTGCAGGCTTTATGTTTCCACGCGGATTTGGGGATAACTAAAATAACCAGCAGGAGAGGAACCACAAAATAACCGAAGTACAAGGTATCGTGATACAACCCGTAGCCAAAAATTTTCAGCACGTCAGAAAGCGGTTCACTCAGCGCGGTCCATTCTTTGAGGGTGAGAACCAACCGGATAATAAAATTCGCAATAAGACACAGAATATAGATAACCCCGACAAGTTTAAAAGTGTACAAACCGCGTTTCACCCGTTGCATATTGCGCCTTTCTAGTTAATATTAATCATATTTTTACAAATAAAATAATATATATAAGTATATCATTATTTAAAGTAAAAAATGAGTATTTATTTAGAAATATATTCCCGGAATGCCAGTTGCCGAGCCTGACAAATAGGTACCTACTTGGACTAGAAATAACCTCTCTGACCAATGTAATCAAGGAGCACGAAGAGGCTGGAGAGTTGATCCCATGGGTCGCGGGAACTCTATTTCTGGTGCCGTTAGGTGGCCTCACCGTTAGATATTCGAAGCAGGCCAAAGTGGCAATGATTGTGCTCAGCGTGGTCGCGTTGGCTCCATTGATCCATGCCGGACATACCCGTCGGCGAGCGGGTCTATGAACATGGCGCGGCGATAGCACACTTGTCGCCCGCCACAAAACCGCCCTCCAGTCCGGCACCATTCTAGAGCTCCATAAAAAAGGTGATCATGAGAAGGGAGGTCACGACGGAGACGATGACGCTAAAGACGATTTAGAATAATCCGTAGAAAAAAAAAGGGGGGGGGAGTACAGGTCGTGCGCCGGGAGGGCCTGGCCGTTGGTGTGAACTTAATACAAATAAAAATGAGGGCCCCGAAGGGCCCTCATCCTCAAAACACTTAGATCTTTAAAATACTTAGATCTTAACGCGAGTGTATTGCCCCGCGAGATACATCTCAGCAAAGCGGTCTTTCAACGGAGACTCAGGAGTATAACCCGTACGTACCGGCTCCCAAAGTCCCTTACCATGCAGACCACCGTCCTCAGCCTTGGAGAATTTAACCAAGGTTTCTTTCGGAACCGCGTTAACGGCGTGGTTGTCTGCTTCA
>JAJDBJ010000015.1 GCA_029261395.1 Nitrospinaceae bacterium | reverse complement strand
GGAAGAAACATTCTGGTTCAAGTTCCGGGCGGATGCCGTCGGGTTCTACAACCTCCCGAAAATTCCCATCGAGTTTACGGCTCCGTCGCCGAACGATGCGTCTCACCCCATACCGGGAACCTTGCAAGCGCCCGCATCGGTGATTGAAGTACGGTCGGTTCTCTATCAGGATGGCGCACCGAACGATATCAAAGACATCAAACCCATCATCGGTGCAGGATTCGACTGGCAACGCTATCTCAATTGGATTCTCCTGGGCGTGGCGGTCTTCGCGGCAATTACGGGATTCGTTTGGTGGCTCAAGCAAAAGCAAAAACCACCGACGCCAACGCCCTCTTCGGTTCCAGATTTAAAACCGCATCAAATCGCTTTGATGGAACTCGATCGACTGGTCGCCAAAGAACTACTCGAAGGCGGGCACTTCCAGCAGCATTATTTTGAGTTGTCGGAAATTTTCCGGCGCTACCTGGGCACGCTCCTGTCGATTCCTGCGCTGGACTGGACCACGGAAGAAATCGGTGAATATGTATCGAGTCACGGCACCCTGAAATCAGAGACGCGGCAAACCATTCTGGCTCTGCTCCCGGCAACGGACCAGGTTAAGTTTGCGAAGGCACCGGTCGAACTCCAAACCGCGTTGAATCATGTTGAGGCCGTGCGCAATTTTATCCGGAGCACAACACCGGAGATCACCTCCAAGTTTCAAGTAAAATCAACCACGGCGGCTTGAGGCGGCGAACCGCCGCTCCTCCCTGGAGGAGGAACGTGCTGGCGGTTAACGGCAAGCGATAGCTATAGAGCGCGTTTAAATTCAGCTCCGGGCCTTGCCCGGGCGTCGATCAAGAGGATAGGACCCATGACTTATTTTCAGTTTCAGGATCCCTGGATGTTTCTACTCCTGGCGATCATTCCGCTACTCATCTATCGGACGCTGAAAAACCGACCGGCGACTCTTCATTTCTCCTCACTCGATTCTCTGAAAGTTCTACACAGTAAGAGAATGGATTTTCTCGCCGCCACTCCGTTGATCCTCCGATGCCTCGCCATTGCACTGTTAGTGACGGCACTGGCCCGTCCGCAGGAAGGCCGCAAGAGCACCGAAATCCTGTCCGCCGGGGTGGATATCCTGCTGGCCATCGACACCTCGGGAAGCATGCAGGCGATGGATTTCGAAAAAAACAATCAGCCGGTGGATCGGTTGACCGTGGTCAAGGACGTGGTTAGCGAGTTCATCGACAGCCGCGAGTTTGATCGCATGGGAATGGTGGTGTTCGGCAACGAGGCGTTTACTCAATGTCCCCTCACTTTGGATCACGATATCCTCCACTCATTTCTAAAAAAATTGAAAATTGGTGTGGCGGGCGATTCGACAGCCATCGGCTCAGCGATCGGAATTTCCGTCAAGCGGCTCAAGGATCTCGAATCCAAATCGAAAGTGATCATTCTGTTGACCGACGGACGCAACAACGCAGGCAACATCACCCCGCTCCAGGCTGCGGAGATTGCGAAAACCTTCGACATCAAAATTTATACCGTAGGCGTGGGGACCCACGGAGAGGCTCCTTTCCCAATGAACACTCCCTTCGGACGAAAAATGCTAATGCAGAAGGTTGAAATGGACGAGGATTCACTGAAGAAGATCGCCGAGCAAACCGGCGGCCGTTATTTCCGTGCCACCGACTCGGATTCGTTGAAGCAGATTTATGCGCAGATCGATTCCCTCGAAAAATCAGAGGTCAAATGGATCGACCATTCCGAATACCGGGAACTGTTCCCACTGTTCCTGATTCCGGCCCTGCTCTTGGTACTCGCCGAAACGGTACTCGCTCAAACGCGTTTGCGGAGGGTGCCCTGATATGCGATTCGGCGAACCCCTTTATTTATATTTGATCATTCTGATCCCGCTGTTGATCGGACTCATGATCTGGGCGGAGAAAAAAAGAAAAGCGTTATCCTCCCAATTTGTGGACGCCTCCCTATACCCCCGGCTGGTCAGCCCCAGAGCCGTCGAACAACGCCACAAGAAAACCCGACTCCTGATTTGGGGCCTGGTGTTTTTAATGATCGCGCTGGCCCAACCGCGTTGGGGATTTCAATGGGAAGACTTGAAACAGAGAGGCGTGGACATCATCATAGCGCTCGACGTGTCCAATAGCATGCGGGCCACGGATATCAAACCCAGCCGCCTCGAGCGCGCCAAATATAAGGTAGCAGATCTGTTGCGCATGCTGAAGGGAGACCGGGTCGGTTTGGTCGCGTTTGCCGGAACCAGTTTTTTGCACTGCCCCTTGACCCTCGATTACCAGGCGGCGGAAATGTTTTTGGGCGCGCTGGACACCGACCTGATCCCTCTGCAGGGAACGGCGCTCGGTCATGCCATCGAGACTTCAATCAAAGCATTCAGCACGACGGAAAGGAAATCGAAGGCAATCATCCTCATCACCGACGGAGAAGACCACGAAGGCACGGTCTTGAAAGCCCTTCAACGGGCGCAGAAAGAGGGCGTGAAGATTTTTGTGATCGGCATCGGACAAGACGAGGGCGTTCCGGTACCTGACCCCTCCGGCGGATTCAAACGCAACCGGTCGGGGGAAATCGTACTGTCTAAAATCAACGAACCATTACTCGAGAAAATTGCGGTGGAAACCGGGGGTACCTATGTGCGTTCCGTGCATGGCGACATGGACCTGCGCACCATCTATCTCGAACAGATCCAGCAATCCATGGAAAAGAAAGAATTGAAATCGTCACGTCGTAAACACTGGACCGAGCGCTTCCAGTGGTTGATATTCGCCGGGATACTCTGCCTCGCGGGCGAGCGCTGGCTCCGGGAAAAATAAGCCATTCCACCAGTGAATTTTGATACAATGATGGGATCAGAGCAATAACCATTTGTCTTTTAAAGTTTTATGGCACATTGACAACAAGGTCAATTCATCTTATATAAGTAAAAAGTAATTATTTCCGAGTTAATTTTTTCAGGAGTTTAAATAATGGAAGATTATTCCAAACCGAGATATATGAGCCAGGACGCCATCGCTGGTGAACAACAGCGCTTCATGGTGCGTGTCTACAACTGGATGGGTGCCGGTCTGGCGCTGACCGGAGGAATGGCCTGGTTTACCAGCACTAATGAAACGGTCCTCAATATTCTGACGACCCAGCCCATCTTATTCTTTGGACTATTGATCGTTGAAATCGGCTTGGTGTTTTATCTTGCGGCCCGAGTCATGAACATGTCGGAGAGTCAGGCCATGGGGGTCTTTTTCCTCTATGCCAGTTTGAACGGCATCACGCTGGCTCCGCTCTTTTTGCTCTACACAAATGCATCCCTGGCATCCACTTTTATGGTCACGGCTGGAATGTTCGGAGCGATGAGCTTTTATGGTTATACCACCAAGAAGGACCTGACCTCATTGGGCGGTTTCCTCTTTATGGGATTGATCGGCATCATCATCGCTTCCATCGTAAACATGTTTATGAACAGTTCGGCGCTTTACTGGATTATCTCTTATGCCGGGATTCTGATTTTCGTTGGGTTGACGGCTTACGATACCCAGAAAATAAAGGAAATGAATATCCTGGGTAATGAAGGCACCGAAGAAGATACCAAAGAGGCCATTCGCGGAGCATTGTCGCTGTATCTGGATTTCATCAACCTGTTCCTCATGCTTCTCAGGGTGATGGGCGACCGGCGTTAAGCCTCGCTCCAGACTATTCACTATTGAAACTGGGGATTCCTGTATTTTTGGAGTCCCCTTTTTTTACAGATATCTTCCCAGAACAGGTTTTTGGGCGAATACCGCCTGCCAACTCTACTCCTCACCCCACTTCCAAATTCCTATACTTATTTTTCAATTCAATCCATTTTCTTCGAAGGTTCCCTTGACTTGGACCGAAAGCGTTTTATCTTAACTGTAGGGAGACGTATTGGAAGCAAAAATCAATTCAACAAAAAGGGGGTGTTGTTATGAGTCTCAATCAACTGATTCCTTGGAATTGGGGAAAAAATGGTGAGTCGTTGAGTAGAGATACCGGAAGTCCTTTTGCAGAATTCCAAAAGGAGATGAATCGGCTGTTTGATAATTTTTCCGAGAACATGTTCAGCCTGTCTCCAATGAAGTCGAACATGCCGGAAATTTCCGCCGCTTATCCTAAAATGGATGTCAGTGAAACAGATAAGGAGTTCAAGATTACCGCAGAGCTCCCTGGAATGGATGAGAAAGATATCGACGTTTCCGTTTCCAATGACATGCTGACCATCAAGGGAGAAAAGAAAGCGGAAAAAGAGGAGAAAAAGCCCAATTACTACCGCATGGAACGCTCGTATGGATCCTTCCAAAGGTCGATTCCTCTTCCAACAGAAGTGGAGAAGGATCAGGTTCAAGCCAGTTTTAAAAAAGGCGTTTTGAGCATTATGCTTCCAAAGTCGGAACGGGCTGTCAAAGAAAGCAAAAAAGTTGAAATTAAGTCAGACGATTAATTTCAATAAGGTTTCAACCCGGTGCTCCTCTGGTTCGCGTGTTGTGCTTGATAGCGAACCGGGAAGCGCCGGTTACTTTTATCCGGCTCCCTTAAAGTGGTACAATCGGGTCTTCACGAATTGCTATTGAGGTTTTTCTTCTCACGATGAAATTTTTGCCCGCATATTACCAATTTACTTATTTATTTATGGTTCTGCTGACCCTGCCTGCTACCGGGTTTGCCGATTCGTTTGACTCGAAGGCACGGGAGGGTATCACCCATTACAACCGCGAGGAGTTCGATCAGGCCGCCGCAAAGTTTCAAGAATCCCAACGGGATCAACCGGAAAATTCCAATGTGGCGTACAATCTGGCCAACAGCCATTATCGACTGGGCCGTTACGAAGAGGCTGTAGAAGCTTACAAACAAGCTCTCACCGAAAAAACTCCCACACATCTCAAGCAGAAATCCTATTACAATATGGGAAATGCCTACTACCGGATGGGCTATATGGATGAGGCCATCGACTCCTATAAAAAGGCGCTGGAGTTGAAACCCGGCGACATCGACAGCAAGTTCAATCTGGAGTGGGTGCGCCAACAACAGGAGAAAGCCCGGCAGGCGGGGCGGGTTGGTCCACGCGACAAAAACATGCTGAAGCAACAGGGCACCAGCGATCATGCCAACAACCCGGCGGACTCTCAGGACGAATCCGGAGAATCTCAAGACAGTGAAACCAAAAAATCAGAGAGCCCACAAACTGCCGAAAATAAACCCCAGGAGAAATCCGACGCCCCCGACCCCTCCCCTTCTGCCTCAACTTCTCCAGGTGCAAAGGACATGAAGGCCAAGGCAGAAGATCAGGCTGTTCAAGATACACTCCAGAAAATGTCCCGAATGACACCGGAAGAAGCCGAGCGTTGGCTGGGGTCTCTTTCCGAAGATCTGAAAAAAATCACCCGGCGTCAAATGCAGGGCCAAATGAAGGATGTCTTTGCAGACCATGATAAAGACTGGTAAATCCTACTCACCGAGACCTCAAAATATTTTTGTTTTTACGGCCATAATTTTATTGTGGGTACTGGCATTTTTCTTCCTGGCGATAGGAACCGCCTGGTCGACAGACATCCAAGTCACGGCATCGGTCGATAAGCAGGAGCTCACGCTCGAAGACAGCGTCATTTTTTCCATCGTGGTGGAAGGCACACGAAGCGCCCCGCCACCGCAACTGCCGCCTCTTGATTCTTTCAAGGTAAGGCCTCGAGGCTCCTCTTCTTCATTTCAAATCATCAACGGCGACCGGTCCTCATCCATCACCTACAATTTCGCATTGCTTCCCAAAGAAACAGGAACCTTCACCATCGGCCCGGCTACGGTAGAGATAGAAGGAGGAAAGTATCGAACGGCCCCCATTACCCTGATCGTCAAAGAACCCTCCGCAATGCCGGACTCTTCGCGAGAGGTATTCGCTGAAATGGTGGTTTCCAATAAAAAACCTTACGTTCAGGAACAGGTCACCGCGACTCTGCGAATTTATCACCGCGTGGAAATCAGGAACCTGAAGACCGACATTCAATTCCAGGGATTCCGCGAGGAAGCGTTGAAGGAACCCGTTCAAAACACACGGATCGTCAACGGCATTCGCTATCACTCCTATGAAATATCCACGGCTCTATTTCCCCTGCGACCGGGGAAGGTGGAAATCCCATCCGGCATCATCGAGCTCGACCAGGTGGATCGATCCCGTGGCGGTCATCCTTCGGACTCTTTTGATCCTTTCGACCGGGGCTCCATATTCAATAATTTTGGCCGATTGAAACATAAAACGCTGAGAACGAAAGCGATCACGCTTGATGTCCAGCCCTTGCCGCAAAGGAATCGCCCTGAGAACTTTTCCAATCTGGTGGGAGATTTTAGTATCTCCGCTCAGTTGAGTCGCGCAGAGGTTGAGGTAGGCGACACCACCACCTTGACGGTGACCGTTGCCGGACAGGGTAACATCAAGGATATCTTTCTTCCTTCACCCCAGTGGGGAGATGATTTTAAAGTTTACGAAGATCAATCCGAATACCGGCAGACCACCGGCGCAAGGTCTGTTTCAGGAGAGAAAGTCTACACCTATGCCCTGGTCCCACTGAGGTCTGGCAGGTTACAGGTTCCTGTCACCCCGCTGAATTATTTCGACCCGACGAAAGGCGACTACGTATCCATTCAAACGCAGGCTTTACCTCTGACGGTTTCACCCGGAACAGGTAATTCCAAATTGAAGATCGTCGAGCCCGGTTCGGAGACCCCAGGCAAAAGTGGGAGTTCGATTCATAAAGTCGGAGAAGATATTCTGCCGATCCATACCGGACCGGAGGTTTTTGAAAACCACAATTTTACCACCGGATCAGGAATACTGTATGGCGTTGGACTGCTGTTACCCGCCGGATTGTTTTTCATCACCAGTGGATTCTACAAACGCCAGCAACGTCTGAAATATGATATCGCCTATTCCAGGAGTCACGGTGCCTACCAACAGGCCCAAAAAAAACTGAGCGTTCTTTCACCCAACAGGGATTCCCGCGAGATCGCCCGGGAGTTGTCTCTGATTGTCCGGGAATACCTGGGCAATATATTAAACCTTCAGGGAACAGCGATCACTGCCACTGAAGTCGAAGAAAAGTTGAGGAAGGGGAATTTCAGTGTGGAAGAAATTCAGGCGACCCAAAAACTTCTAAAAAGGTATGAAACCCTTCAATACGCTCCGACGACGGGAACCCCTCCTGAAGAGTTGATTCAAGATGCCCGGAGCCTTTTGGATCAGTTGGAGAAACCGTCGTGACCATGCGAACTCTGAATTTTAAAATCTTTCTTTTCTGGGTGGCAACCCTCCTTTTGCCTGCCACGACTTGGGGACAAGTCTCCACCGAGATAAGCCAGGCCAATCAGTTGTACAATCAAAACCGGTTCGGCGAAGCGGCTGAAGCTTACGAACAAGCGATCACCCACGGCATGAAGAATGGGCATCTGTATTACAACCTGGGAAACACCTATTTTCGGATGGGAAATCTTGCGAAAGCAATCCTCAATTACGTCAAAGCCCAAAACCTTTTGCCCCGCCACGAAGATGTTGAAGCCAACCTGGAATATGCGATCCGTCAAACGGTAGACCAACTGGACGGGCGAAAACCTCATGCCCTGGAATCGATTTTATTCTGGGTTCGCGATATCAATTTAAGCGAACACCGGATGGCTTTGTTTTGGATCAACCTGGCTTTTTGGATTGCAATGGCCGTTCGGCTACGCCACCAGACCCCGGCCACGCAGTCGGCCAGAAACATCCTGCTGGCCTTCCTGCTGTTAGCTCTAGTCTCAACGGGGGTTCGATGGCATCAGGAAACCCGTCAATCCATCGGAGTAATCCTGCCCCAACAAATCGATGTGCATTCAGGATGGAATACCACCACAGTCGCTTTATTCCAACTGCACCAGGGAACCCTTGTTTCTATCACGCGGGAAAAAGAGAACTGGTATGAAATTGAACTGCCCGGCGAAAAAAAAGGCTGGACGTTGAAGTCCAATATCGCCGAATGATGCCGGAACAAAACCTCCTAATGATCCGCCTCGACTCCTGCGATAAAACCCCGGATTTGGGCTTTCTGTGCCGACGAACCCTTTTCAAAAATACTGAGGAGTTTCATAACCGTTTTACGGAAATCCTTATCCTGCATCCATGCCATCAAACCGCTGACGGCTGAGGATTCCGCTTGAAACCGTTCCTCTTTTTTACCAATCATGGATCCTTCACCGGTCAACAACCAATAAAGATTCATATCCGTCTTTTGACAAAGTCCGGTGAGGGTGGTGGACGAAGGCAGGGACTTGTCATTTTCCAAATCCGATAAAGAACCTTGCGATACTTGAATAAGAGCGGCCACATCGACCAACCTCAATCTTGAAACTTTTCTCCAATACTTCAGCCGCCCTCCAACGGTTGCCGGATATCCGGGTGTATTTTTACTTTGACTGTGCATGATAACCTCGCTAGTTAGTGTTGTTACATGCTCACAAGATAGAAGATATACATTAACAACAGATCAAGGTAATGCTACAATTATGTCACAATTTTCGGGATAGGGTACTAATCAGGAGGGGGAAATACGCTACTCAGATATCCTCAGGCCAAATAAAAATCGAAGTTATTCCTGAAACCGATAGCCCACGCCACGGACGGTTTCGATATAGCGACCGGCTTCTTTCAACTTGGTCCGCAGTCTCTGGATATGGGTATCAATCGTGCGGGAGAACACACCATCGCCATGTTCCCAAACATGCCCCAGAAGGTATTCGCGGGTTTTTACCTGACCAACCGATTCGAGCAACGAGGACAATAGCTTAAATTCAGTTAAGGTGAGTTGAATGGGTTGGCCCTTCACAGTCACTTCGTGCTTGAGGAAGTCCACGGCCAGATCGCCCTGCGTAAAACCCTTGGTCTCTCCCTCTAATTTATAAACACGTTTCAAGACACTGTGGATACGTAAAAGCAATTCCTGAGTGTTGAACGGTTTGGTTACATAATCGTCGGCCCCGAACTCCAGCCCCAACACCCGGTCAATTTCTTCGTTGCGTGCAGACAACATGATGATGGGAATATCCTGGGTGTTTTTATCCGCTTTCAGGGTGCGGCAAATTTCCAGCCCGCTCTGCCCGGGCATGTTGACATCCAATACAATCAAGTCAGGTTTTTCGGTATGAACGATATTTAAGGCCGATTCCCCTTCGCCGGCAGTAAAAATTTCAAAAGGCTCATCTCTAAACTGCGACTGCAAAAGGCCCAGGATATCCGGGTCGTCATCGACCAGCAACAGGGAGTAACGTTGAACTTTTTGGGAGGAATTAGCTGTCATGAGCTTTTTGTTCCAGAAGACAAATTATAGGATTACCTTTATCCATTCTAAACGGTTAACAGGCCTTGGACACTGAAAAAATCAAAACAATCGTCAAGAATCCAATCCAAGTGTGAAATCAACCCATGGTCCGAATCCACCTCTTTCAGGCTGGCCCAGGGATGTTTCCGGGCAAAACTCCGGGATTCTCCAATATCCACGGTATCATCGTGGATTCCATGGACAATTCGGGTGGGCACCGATTTCTCGTATTCGAGTCCCTCCCATAGTTCCGCATCCTCAAAAATACCCAGATCCAACTCCATAGTTTTATTGTAACGGTAATTAAAAACCCGAATCAACCCTGACTCGCCTGCCCCCTGAATTTCATCTGATAATGCCGACCGCCACCTCTTCATAAAGTTGAACCCCGGACACATCAGGTATGCGCCCTTCACATCGGGTCGAATTTGAGCCGTTAAAGCGGCCAAATACCCACCCATACTGCTTCCAATGAGGGCAAAGGAGGCTCCCGGAAAGGAATCCAGAGTTTCTTCTATAATGCGGAGTTGCCGGGAAATAGTCAGATGTTTAAAATCGCCGCCCTCCAGGTCCGGAACCGTCAGAGACAAACCCGACTCTGCAAACCGCTTGGCGAAAGCCGTAGCTTTTTGCGATTGCGGACTGGAGGCAAAACCGTGTAGGTAGATGAACGCAGTCTTTTTCATCTGCAAAATAATTCAACCTGGAAAGACAGAAATAAACTTTTCTCAAGAGAACTGATCAAAAAAATCACCTGTCAGGAGTCATTTATCGAGTTATTTTCATGTTCCAGGCCTTGAACAGTCTCCTTCATGGTTCGGAGAAGAATCAAGCCAGGCAAGGCCGCCAGAAAAGTTATAAAAAAGAAAATGATCCACCCCACTTCCTCGACCAGAAAACCGGACGGCGGTCCTACAAACACCCTCCCAATGGAGGCCAAGGCAGAGAACAGGGCAAACTGGGTGGCGGTAAAACGATGATCGCAAAGCGTCATTAAAAATCCGACAAAAGCCGCCGTTCCCATACCACCCGCCAGGTTTTCAAATGCCACGGCGCTGACCATCATCGGGTAACTTTTTCCGACAGCCGCAAGCACCATAAATGAGAGATTGGAAACTGCCTGTAAAATGCCAAAAATCATCATTGATCGGTACAATCCCCAGCGAGACATCAACGTGCCGCCGAAAATTGCACCAATTATTGTTGCCGCTAGTCCCATCCCCTTGTTGATCGTCCCGACTTCTCCAACCGAAAACTCTACGCCTCGAATTAAAAAGGACATTGTCAGAGTCCCTGCAAAAGCATCTCCCAACTTATACAGAATAATTAGCGAGAGAAAAACCCATGCGCTCTTACGGGAAAAAAACTCCTTAAATGGTCCCCCAATCGCTTCCTCCATTGTTCTCGGAGGAATCACCTTTTCTTCCGGCTCAAGTCCCCAAAGGGTGGCCAGTACACCGATCGCCATGAGCCCAGCCATAATCATATAGGTCAAACGCCACCCAAGGTATTCTGACAAGATCAACGCCATAGCTCCCGATACCAGCATAGCAATCCGGTAGCCGGTGATATACACCGCAGCGCCCAGACCTCGTTCGCGCTCAAGCAGGACATCCGTTCTATAGGCGTCGATGACAATGTCCTGAGAGGCCGAGGTAAACGAAATCATCAGCGCCAGAATCGCAACCATCAATGGCGCACTTAAAGGAGCAGAGGTACTGATGGCCGCTATCAAGAACATCAATAATATTTGAAAAACGAGGACCCATCCTCTCCTACGACCCAAAAAAGGGAGAGAAAACCGATCCACTAAAGGTGACCACAGAAACTTGAGGGTGTAGGGAAGTCCCACCATGGAAAAAATACCTATCGTACTTAAACTGACCCCTTCTACAGTCATCCAGGCCTGGAGAGTTCCCCCTGTAAGAGCAAGGGGTAATCCTGAGGAAAAACCCAAAAGGGAAATGACACCGATTCGTCGGTTACAAAGAGATTTAATGGTGGTTGCGATAGCCTCATTATTGAACATGCAATTTCCGTTGGGCGCTTCAGAATATCGATGAGGCAGGGCTTCTCCCGAAGTCACCTCATCGCGATCAGGTGGGAGCCGTTCTCTCGGAACCGCAGACAGATCATTTGTTACTTTAAAAGTATAACTTTAAAGTGCCTTGTGCCGACACAAAAATCGCTCTGACATTAAAATTGTGGGGTATCAATTTCGCGCAAAATTATAGGGTTTTCCTAAAACAAACCCTTATAATTAATACAGGGACTATTAAACTTATTTTGACTGTTTTAATGGAAATTCATGACTGACTCCAAAACCAAAATTTCCAACACGCTGTTCACCAATCGGCAGTTGTTCCTGCGTTACAATCAGTTCAAAATTCACCGTATCCTGGAAACGCTCTCTGCGACCGACCGTTTGGTGTTCACTCTCATCCCCCGGTTGTTGCATATCAATCAAAAAAGTCTTCCCGGTTACATTCAGGACGATGTTCCCTGTGGAATTTATAATTTTAAAAACGATCGAGAGTGCCAATTGGCGGCCGAGCGCCTTTTCCCGGATATCATTGTGAGGGGCACCGAAAACCATTCTTCCTTCATTGATACCGTGTTGCTGATGGGGAGTACTGGTTCCATGGCCCAAAGCCAGAAATCCGACCTCGATTTTACCCTGTTCGTCGACAAGCAAAGCGTCTCTCCCGAAAGGCTGGACCTCTTTGACCAAAAGCTGAAGTTACTTGAAGAATGGACTTGGAATACCTTCAACCTTGAAATCCATTTTTTCAATAACGACATCCTCGATGTCAAAAACAATATCTTCGGGGAAAGCGATTCAGAAAGCACCGGGTCCGCCCAGGCGAAACTTTTAAAAGAAGAAATGTACCGTACTGCAGTTATTACCGGCGGTAGAATTCCTTTCTGGTGGATCGTGCCTCTGAATACAGACGACCGTCTGTATAGAAATCTGTATCATCTAGTCAACACCAATCAAACTCTTTTAAACCCGGATGACTTCCTGGATATCGGAAATGTCGACGATATTTCTCAGGGCGAGTTCTTTGGAGGGTCGATATGGACCCTGATTAAATCATTCAAAGCTCCCTTCAAAACCCTCATCAAAATGAGCCTGCTCGAAGAGTACATGTTCAACAATACAAAATCCAACCTGCTTTGCCATGACATTAAGAAAAAAATATTTGATGGCGTTCCTTACGAAAAAATTGATCCCTATAAAAACCTCTTTGAACGAGTGGAGAAATACTTCCTCACCACCAAAACCGAACATGAGGTAGACGCTCTTCGCATTGCTTTTTATTTAAAAACAGGCTCAAAGGTCAACAATTATGAGTTAATTCATGGAAGCACGGATCCCAACAAAAAAATGTTGATCGAAATGATTAATTGCTGGGACTGGAATCCGGAGAAAGTGGAAAACCTCAATTCCTATCTGAATTGGCAAATGATGAAAAAAGTAGCTCTGGGAAATCGGATGAACCAGATCATGATGAACTCCTACAAAAAAATCTCAGAAGCCAACACCCAACTGGCTCCCAGGGAAAGCCTGATTACCGAAAGAGACACTCATCTTCTGGGACGCAAACTATTCAGTTTTTATCGCAAAGCACTTAACAAAGTGGAAAATCTATTTGCACTGGTCGATGGAGAAACCAGCGAGAAAGAATTGACCTTTTTGCTGCACCAGGCCAATCCCACAGATAAGGGAACCTGGTATCTCATTCGCGGGAAAACCCTGGCTCTTCTGGAACTGATCCCTCCGGAGAATATAATCAAAAAGGCTTCCACATTACAGTTTCTGATCGCGTTCACCTGCTTCAACAACCTGTACAACGATGACACCGTCCTGCTGTTACGGGCCGAGCAACAGTCGATCAAGGATCAGGATCTGAAAGCCCTGCTGGGTGACCTGTCCAGTTTTTTGGCGCAGGTGAATATCGCCGATATCTCGAACGAGGACTTACTGGCCCATGCTTACATCAAACAAGCATTTATCATCGTGGACTTTGGAAATCCGATCCCCCGAGGAATCACTATGGGAAATATCAACGAATGCAAAACCAGCAAAGAATATTCCAACTACATCACCAAACGTTTGGATCGAATTCGAAATGTCGTCACCATATACCTTACTTCCTGGGGAGAGTTGTTCTGCAAAACATATTCCGGTATAAATTGTATGGGTCGGGGTCTTAAAGACATTCTACCTCAAACGTCCGAACAGGTATTGGACAACCCCGATTATTTGAAAGTCTATGTGCCGGGGAGTCGCAGAGATGCCATGAGCCTTTTTTGGATAAACACTTATATCCTGAAATTTCTAAAAGCGAGTACTTTAAAAGGAACCACATCTCCATCATCGAAGTAAACCATGATGAGGACGTCCGCTATTAAAACAGTCGCATAAATACAAGCGTCACCTTGCTATCGGATCGGAAAATCTAATGTCAAACATTGAAGAAATGCTTTCCCTCACATTAAATAACAGCACTCAAGATGGCGTTGATTTCAAATCCTATGATCTCAGCGGTATCAGTCTCAAGGGAATATCGTTTATATTTTCCGTTTTCACAGAAACCAACTTCAACCAATCAGAGCTTGTTGAAATCAACTTTTCCCAGGCCAACCTCAAGAACACCCCCTTTAAAAACGCAAAAATAAAAAATGTCAACTTCACGTCCTCCAACCTGGAAAATGCAGATTTCGAAGGCGCCACTCTGATCAATTGTATTTTTAAAAACGCCAAGCTTGAAAATTCTAATTTCGCCTCGGCGCAGATCAAGGGATGTCAACTACGAGGCTGTGATTTAAGCCGCAGTAACCTTTCGTCATCAAGAATCCAGAACAGCGACCTGAGCTTCGCAAGATTGATGTACACCTATGCCAAGTCCACCGAAATCTCCGGCTCCCGCTTAAATGGCATCAATGCCCGTGGCTCTGATTTCGGGTTTTCCAAAATCAGCAACACTGATCTCCGGGGAGCCACCTTAAAATATTCCGACTTCAACTCCTGCACGTTCAAGGGAGTTAAGCTTTCGCACGCGGAAATGGTGGGTTGTGAATTGAAAGATTCTTTCTGCAAAGGAATAGATATGGAGGAAATCAATCTGGAAGGAGCCGACCTGACCTACGCCAACCTGGAAGAGGCCAATCTAAAAAATGCTTTTCTCCTTGAAGCCAACCTTCACGGCGCCAACTTCAGCAAAGCCAACCTCAAGGATGCCTATCTGGTCGACGCCAATATTTCAAAGGCCCTGCTCAAGGAGGCTATTTTGGAAAACACCATCCTGGAGTAGAATAGTCCGAAAATTTTTCACCTCTCAGATAGGGCCAGTTCATGGAGGTATTTTTTCTAATATTGCATTCCGTGGTGATTTTGTTCGTGGTGATCGGGTTTCCGGTCGCATTGATCACGAACCACCGTTGGTTTCGCCTGATTCATGCCGGGGTTCTCGTCTTCATCTCCCTGCTGATGATCCTGCAAATCCCCTGCCCTCTAACCGTTCTCGAAGAAGCCGCGACGGGAGAATCCTACGAAGGCTCCTTTCTTGCCACTTGGCTGAACCGAATCATCTACATGGAGTGGTTCACTCCGCAATCGGTTTTTATTGCTGATATGATTTTCGCGGCGCTGGTATTTTCTTCTTTTTGGTGGTGGCCTCTAAAGAAAAAAGGACGAGGAGAAGGGAAAATCACTTCGGAACAGTAACAGGGGTCACGCATCGAAAACCGACATTTTCGAAATACTCATCGAGCTGGGCTTCGGTCCGGTAAAACGTGTAACGGTATGCTTCCAGAAAATAATGCCCGCCTTGTTGAAATCCGTTGCCGCGAAGCACCTTGAACTCTTTCCCGAATTTTTTAAACTGATACGCGTTCCCCGGATACGCTTGATACCAGCTCAATGTCCACTCCATGACGTTCCCCGCCATGTCATGAACCTTGTAGGGGCTGACGTCTTTCGGATAACTGCCGCCTGCCGCCAGCGCCTTAGCACCATCGACTCCGACGTTGGCCCAGCCTTTCTGATACTCATCGCCCCAGGGAAACAACCGGCCGTCGGTGCCTCGCGCGGCCTTTTCCCATTGCTCTTCGGTGGGCAACCGCTTACCGGCCCATAACGCATAGGCAAACGCTTCCCGCCAGGTGACATTGGTGACCGGAAGGTCGCCCTTCCCCTCAGGAAACGTGCCCTCCTCCCAATGACCGGGAAGCTCGGGGAATTGTGTGGAGTCGATAAATTTTTTATATTCGCGATTGGCCACCTCATACTGGTCGATGTAAAACGCATCGAGGTGGACCTTGTGCTCCGGGTGCTGGTCCTTATAGAGCGGTTTGACGGTGCCAATTTTAAGGTGAGTGTTATCCGGATCGGTACGGTTGGTGCCCATAATGAATTCCCCAGCGGGAATCATCACCATGGCTTTGCCATCCACTTCGGAAACCATTTTGGACGGAAGAGGAACCGGTGCCCTTTCGCAAGCGAGCAGAGAAGCAACCACGATAAACAATACGCAAACGACGCGTTTCCTAGATGCTGACATTCAGACGTACCTTCGGGAATGCCACTGCCTGACGAGTTTAATTTTTATCATCATCGTCGTCATCATCGTCGTCATCGTCGTCATCATCGTCGTCGTCATCCTCTTCTTCCAGGGTTTTTTGGAGTTCTTCCTCCTCCGCCGCATCCATCAACTCCTTGATCTCCTCATAACCCGTGGCCATCCTCTGAACATTGATGAGGAGATTGACCAGGTCGGCGTCTTTCATTTCGTGAATACCCGCCACCAGAGACCCTCGTTCATCGTCCCCGTATTTTTTATCAAACTCATCAAATATACTGATGATTTTGTCCTTGCAATGCAACAAATCGAAAAAAAAACTTTGAATTTCTATCTTCGCCATAATATTCCTTATCTTATATTGGACAAACGCCCACCGGAAAATCCGGACATTTTCAGTAAAAAATGGAAACCACAAAATACCACAAAAATAACGGATTATTATAATCGTTATTTCTTACGGATCATCCCCGACAATCCTCACGCCTAATTAAATGATTGTAAAGTCCCCCCGATATCTCCGAGATTAATTTTTGTTTCAAGGAAACTATTGAATTATAATAGGTAAGTCAAAAGATAGATTACCTTGTCAGATAATCATGGCGAACCGACTAACCATTAACCTTATTGGATTTGATGAATGGCTGAAGGAGAACGTTTTGTGGATAACGGGGACGGCACCGTCACCGATACGAAATACAAGCTGATGTGGCTGAAGGTGGACAGTTATCAGAAAAGAGGAAAATGGTGTAGTTGGAAAGGAGCCCACAAGTTCGTCGCCCGGCTGAATGAAAAAAAATTTGCAGGATACGAAGACTGGCGTGTACCCAAAAGCCAGGAGTGCCGCAACCTGTACGATCACGACAGTAAAAACTACGATTTTGACGGTGATATCGTCCACATCGATTACGCCTTTCCCGAGGGATGCGGGTCCACTTATTGGTGCATCGAAGAGAGCGGCATCAACGCCATGGCCTATAACTTTTACAGTGATCGCGGCTACCAGATACGTAAATCCACAAAAGACGATTCTCACATGTCGTGCCGACCCGTCCGGACGGCAGGAAAAGCCACTGTTCAGGGACGGACTTCAGCCACCGGACGCACCCGGCGGGAATAAGGGAGATTACCATTTCCAATTCGATAGACATTCAATCGGCCCACCCACCCGGCTTGCACCGTGCCACGGTAGCGGAGATTCATTTATCGAACCTGCAACACAATGTACGGGCTCTACGTTCACTACTCAAACCCGGTGTCCAACTGATGGCCGTCGTCAAGGCCAATGCTTATGGTCATGGCGCCCTGCCCTGCACTCAGGCGGTGCTCGATGCCGGGGCGGATACGTTGGGAGTGGGCATCGTTTCCGAAGGCATCGAACTGAGGGAACAGGGGATCCAGGCTCCCATCCAGGTACTGGTCGGAATTTTCCCCGACGAGGCAGATGATCTGATTCAGCACAACCTGACCACCACGTTGCACAGCCGGTCGTTGGCAGAAACCCTCTCGCAACGCGCGGGCCACTTGGGGAAAGAAGTGGGGGTTCACATCAAAGTCGATACCGGGATGGGACGGCTCGGCATTGTTCCGGACCAGCTTCCCGCTTGGGTCGAGTTTATTGCCAGCTTAAAAAATATCCGGATCGAATCCATCTTTACGCATTTCTCTTCCGCCGACAACACCGACCCCAGCTTCACGCTGAAACAGATACAGTGTTTTCAAACCTCTCTCGACAGACTAAAAAAAGCGAAGTTTGATATCCCGCTGGCACATTGCGCCAACAGCGCCGCTTTGCTCCAGTTTCCAGAAAGCCAGTTCAGCCTGGTGCGGCCTGGAATCTGCCTGTACGGAGCGTTGCCCGCCCCAGGACTGGGCCCGGTGATAGATTCGCTGACCGCCAAAAATTCTCAATTCTCTCTACTCCCGGTCATGCAGTGGAAAACGCGGATATTGGCCATCAACTCCCTACCCAAGGGTTCCCCGGTGAGCTACGGGCAGACATTCGTCACCCAACGCGACAGCCGAATCGCCACCCTCCCCGTCGGTTATGCCGACGGACTGGAACGGCTCCTGACCAACCGGATGCAAGTACTGGTACGCGGTCACAAGGTGCCGCAAGTGGGAACCGTTTGCATGGACATGTGCATGATTGATGTGACGGATAGTGCAGAGGTGCAGGAAGGTGACGAGGTGGTCCTGTTCGGTCAACAAGGGAAGGAACGCATCACCGTCGACGAGATGGCGGCTCAGGCCGGGACCCTCTCTTACGAGATTCTGTGCGGCGTGGGTAAACGGGTGCCTCGAATTTATCTGCCGTAAGGTTTACTATTTCCCGCCACGAATCTCACTCAAGTTATTAATACCTTTGGCAGTGCACCATCGGCTGATCCCGTCGATGATTTTGATAGTAACGCCAGGATCAAAAAAGTTGGCCGTGCCCACCTGAACCGCCGAAGCTCCAGCCATTATAAACTCCACAGCGTCTTCCGCCGTCCGAATGCCCCCGATACCAATCACCGGAATGTTCACCTTGCGGGCCACCTGATACACCATGTTCAGAGCAATCGGCTTGATCGCCGGACCGGACAACCCACCAGTGCCATTGGCCAGGTAAGGTTTCCGGGTGTCGATGTCCAGAGCCATCCCGATATAGGTATTGACGAGCGATACCGCATCGGCTCCCGCGTCTTCCGCCGCCTGGGCGATTTCACAGATATCGGTCACATTGGGGGACAGCTTCACGATTAAAAATTTTTGAGTGACGGGGCGCACCGCTTTCACCACCTGCTCCACAATTTGGGGATTCGAGCTGAAAGCGAGGCCGCCTGCCTCCACATTAGGGCAGGAGATATTCATTTCCAGGGCATCGATACGGTCCAGCGAGGAAAGCTGTTGCGCCATCTCGACATACTCCTGGACGGTTTCCCCGAAAAAGTTGACGATGACGCGGGTCCGGTATTCCTGGAGCAGAGGTAGCTTTTCATCGCGGAATCGCTCGAGGCCGACATTTTCCAGTCCGATTGCATTCAGCATGCCTGAAGCGGTCTCAAACACGCGAGGGACCGGGTTGCCCAGGCGAGGTTTGAGGGAGAGTCCTTTGGTGCACAACCCACCCAACCGATTGAGATCAAGAAACGGGATGAATTCCAACCCATACCCAAAAGTCCCCGAAGCGGCAAGGACAGGATTGCTCAACTCAAGAGCGCCTAATTTGACTGAAATATCAGGATCAGAGGCCATCATATGATTTGTTATAATTTGTTTAAATTAGGTACCGGATTTTTAGGCCTAACCTTTTTAAAAACAATGGCTTTTGCTTGACACCAGAAATAATGCTGGATATAATGTTTGTGGTTTCAGTGGGATAGAGGTTTTGGCGACCCCTGACAACAGACCCTATTCAAATTAACAGATTTTTACCCTCTTCGCATTTTTAAATCCGCCAGAGCCCGACTCTCCTGACCTTAGAGACCCGAGACGTAACAGCGGTCCCTTTTTACAATAACCTTTCACTCCCTAAAAATCATGTCTGCTAAATTATTTAATGAGCCTCAACAGAGTGAACGACCCCCACATAAAAGGACCATCAAAAAAATCGACGATTTGATTCTGGATGCGGAGATTGAGGCCCAGGCCGAGATCAACCAGAAAATACGTTCCAATAATACCAGAATGCTTTTTCTGGTACTGGTTGGAGTGGGATTGTTCTACGCTCTTTATTCGGGAGTGCAGAACCAGACCATTCCCATCCCTTCCTTTCTAACGGAGGAAGCACAGGTCGTCCAGGCACCTTCCGCACCAAAGCCGACACCGATTCCTTTTCCGGTAACCGAATCCACTCCAACAACCGAAACGACAACTTCTCCTCTAGATAAACCGCAGGAGGAGAATTTGAATCCTTTGGAAAATGAAGCGCTTTCCATGATTCAGAAAAATCTAGGGGAGCCAGGGGAAGCGGGTTCTCCAGAACCTACTGAGCTTTCCCAGCAGGATTCCCCTGTAGCGAAAAACACTTCCCCCTTCGATCCGAAAATTCAAGCACCTCTCATTGCAACGGCTCCGGCAAGCCCGGCACTCTCCGGCGTGTCTAAACCTAAAGAGAAAACGGCAGAGCCTTTCATTCCCAAAGCTACCGCACCCCGGCTCACTGCGGCACAAAGTGAGTTTTTTATTCAGGTGGGAGCCTTCTCTGTAAAAACAAACGCCGATCGTGTAATCAAAAAACTGATGTCGGGTGGGTTTTCCCCGCTCGTGCAAACTCGTACAACCCGATCTTCCATGCATGTTGTTTTCATCGGGGGTTTCGCTGACAGGCAAAGTCCGCAGAATATGATTACGGAATTGAGGAGTAAGGGAATGACTCCAACACTGAAAAAAAATGATAACGGGAGCTACTCCATTATTCTAGGTAAGGAACGATCAAAGGAAAGAGCGGAGGCACTCAAGGAGAAATTAACCAAACAAGGTATTTTCACCAGTTTGAAGCAGATGAACATTGATACGCGAATATTCATCGTCCGTGTCGAAGGTTTTGAAAACAACACCAACGCCCTCAGAGGCCAGAAAAAACTGGAGATCCTGGGGTACAGCGGAACTCTGATTCGCAAAAAATCCTGATATTTTTGAGTTTCTTGTGCCCTCATCCTTCGGGGATGAGGGCTTTTTTTTGTGCCCCGCCCCGGAAAAATATTCAAAAACCTGCATTTTTGTCTGTAATATATGTCATTGTCAGACGACTAATTCGAGAGTTCTAAGGTTTTCGGCCATCCTCACCCCGGTATGGGAAGAGACGCCTTTTCGCATCCATTAATCCGGTTCCGCACATACTCAGGAGTAGTTCATGAAAAAAACAATCGCCCTATTCTCAGCTTTGATTTTCTCTCTCGCACTTATGATACCCAGCCTCATGTGGGCTGATGATGGAAAACACATGGAAGAGGGTTCCAGTAAAAAAACGGATAAATCCTCCCATGGAGAATACAAAGACAAAAAGCATTCCAAAGGCGACATGAAAGAAGGACATGATAAAAGCGCTGACCACAAAAAAATGGAAGAAGGCAGCAAGGACGCAAAAGAAAAAGCAGAAGCCCGGAAAAAAGAAGGCAGTTAAGTTCCAAAGAATGCGTCACTCCGAAGCCAGGGATCCTATCAGGTTCCCTGGCTTTTCTTTTGCTTTTTGATGAAATTTCGCGCCAAGTCTTGTATGATTCTCTAAGCTTGATTAATGAGAACTCCCAATCGGGTTGACCCGTTCTACTCCAACTGTTACCACTCCTTGGACCACAACCTTTCAGCTCATAATCCAGAAAATACTGAGCTCAATAGACCAACCGGTTCAAAGGCGACCACAAGACGATTTCTATGATTATTGATCTTATCTATATACTGGCAGGCCTCGCCTTATTATATTTTGGCGGGGAATCCCTGATTACCGGAAGCCTGCGGATCGCCCATCGTTTCAAGATCAGCCCTTTCGTGATTGGCGCCACAGTCATGGGATTCGGCACCTCCTCGCCTGAGATGGCGGTCAGCATACTGGCCTCATTCCGTGAAGAAGCCGAGGTAGCGGTCGGGAATGTCATCGGGAGTAATATCGCTAATGTCGGGCTGGTTCTCGGATTGACGGCCCTGATCGTCCCTCTCACCATCGATAAAAAACGATTCAAAACCGAAACCCCTCCCCTTGTTATCGCCACTTTCCTGATTTTATATCTGGCTTGGGATTTCACCTTGTCACGTTGGGAGGGTTTGTTATTGCTGGCGGGATTGGTGATTTATACCTGGCGAACGCTTAAAATGGATGGCGATTCGGATTTTGAATTGGAGGAGGAAGTTTCTCTTTTCTCCGGCAAAGGGATAGGCTATCAAATCGCATTGGCTTTCGCAGGGTTGGCGCTTTTAGTCCTGGGAGCCGAATGGATGGTCCATGGTGCCGTCAACATTGCCCGGGGAGTTGGAATCAGTGAATGGTTTATCGGGATTTCCATCGTCGCGCTTGGAACCAGCTTGCCGGAAATCGTGTCATCCTTAATGTCCGCCCGGCGGGGTCACGGTGAAATGGCTCTGGGAAATATATTCGGAAGCAATATCTTCAATATTTTTATGGTCCTGGGGGCCAGCGCTTCCCTGCATCCCCTGAACATCCAGGAAGCCATTCATCCCGACCTGCTGATCACCACCGGAGTGACCTGCCTGTTACTCCTTCTCATCAGCCGCAGACATCAACTGAACAAACTCGATGGCATCATCCTGCTATTGTGTTATTTCAGCTATATCGGGTTGAAGGCGATTGGGATAGTCTGAGGATTACAGTTCCTCGGCAAAGGAATGCGATTCAGAAGTTTCCGGACTTTCTTCTGCTGGCGTAGCCTCGATTTCCGTATTAGAAGTGTCCGAAGAGTCCTCAACCACATCTCCCGAATCAGGAACGCTCACCGCTTCGCTGACAACGGTGGTCTCCACTTTGGGTCGAGTGGCTTTCGTATGCTTGAAGCGCCATAACTGCTGTTTGTACAAACGGTTGTTCGCATCAATTGCCAGCGCCTTCTTGATCATCTCGACGGCTTTGTCCTTTTTCCCACGAACGAAATAAACTTCCGCCAGCGTGTCGAGATATCGGTGGTTTTGCGGATCAGATTTGACCGCTTTTCGGGACAACCTCTGCGCCTTGGCCAGATTGGTTTTCTTCTTGGCATACAACCAGGCCAGTCGGTTCATCACCGAATGCGAATTCGGTAGAATTTTTATGGCTTTTTCACAATGGTCGATACTGACCCGGTAAAACCCTTTCTTCTTATAAGCCTCACACAGCTCCTGAGAAACCAAACCATTGTTCGGTTCTATTTTGGCCGCTTTCAATAAAACTTCCACGGCGCGGTTGGGGTTTTTGTTTTTCGTTTGAGCGTTACCCAGTGCCAACATATACGTCAGATTTTTGGGGTCGGCCTTAAAAGCTTTTTCAAACGATTGAGCGGCAGAAGCCACTTGCTCAGCCGCCATGGAAATCTGCCCCAGCTCATAATGCGCACCGCCCAGCTTGGGATCCAATGCCACGGCGGTTTCGAGAGCCGTCTTGGCTTCATCCAGCTTTTGGTCCTGGCGTAAAATTTTTCCGAACAGATAAAACCCTTCACCATTCTGATCGTTGAATTGGATCGCCTTGCGTAACGCCAGTTCGGCTTTTTCTTTATCCTGACTGGCGAGATAAATTTTTCCCAACTGCGTTTGAATGACGTCATTTTCAGGATCCAGTTCCTCCGCCGCCTGGAAGGAATCCAAAGACTTTGGAATATCTCCCTTTTCAAAATACCATTGCGCCACCTTCATTCGGGCTTTCAGGTTTTCGGGAAACAATTCAACGACCCTTTCAAACTCACCAACAGCTTCCTCCGCCTGGTTATTTTTGATGAACAACTCCGCCAGAACCAGGTGAAGCTCGGGCTCATCTTTCTGGGCTCGGACCGCTTGTTTCATTTCCTGAATCGCTTCGGGAATTTTATTTTCCTCCATATACAACTCCGCCAGCTTGCGGTGAGGCTTGTAAAAATCGGGATCCACCCGGGAAGCCATCCTAAGAGCGGCGATACCATCTTCCCGCGCGCCTTTAGTCAGCTTCAGAACTCCCAGCTCATAAAAAGCCTGAGGATTTTGTGGATCTTTATCGATAACCGACTGGTAGATATCGGAGGCTTCCTTGAGCTGACCTTTACCGGAATACACTTTCGCAAGCTTGATGCGATAGGTATTTTCCTGGGGCTGGAGGTCAAGGGAATGCTGGAATTGGGTCAACGCCTGATTCCATTCCTTTTTTTGCAGATAGACTTCACCTAACCCGGCGTACACGTGCGGGTTGTTGCGAGAGACTTTCAAGGCCTTCAAAAATTCCCCTTCGGCATCCGAAAACTTCTTCTCTTCCAGGAAAGCGGTTCCTTTATTCAGCAGATCAGCGACGCTGTTGGGTGTCGGGCCGGTAAACTGCATGGCCACCCACCCGATGACCGCCAGGCACGCCACTCCCCCGATCACTTTTTTTCCGGTTTTGGGGATTCGCGAAATAAAACCGGCGACTGAAATTTTGGGTTTGCTCGATTGGCTCGGCTGACTGCTTGGAGTTTCATAACTGTCCGGGATGGTTTGCTGTGCGGCGACCTGAATGTCTTCGCTGATTTCCTCGATTTCTATCGGAGGTTCCACGGCCTCTTTTTTCTTGGTTTTGGAAGACGCTTTCGCTTCAGGTTTGGTCTTGGTCATTTTGCAACGACCTTCAAAGTTCGACCCCTCATCGACGATGAACTGGTAGGTCGTAACATCTCCGACAAGATCACTTTCTTCTTTCAGGTTGACTTTATTTTCAGCTTCCACATTTCCGTTGATCTCCCCCATATTGGTGATATCGAAGGTCTTGATATCGCCCGAGACGCGACCTCCTTTGCCAACAATCAGATGATCAGTAGAGAAAATTTCTCCCTCAAATTCTCCTGCAATGTGAAGAATACCTTTACTGCGCAAAACTCCCTTGAGTTTCACGCCATCTTGAAAATATGAATCCATAGTTTTCCCGGGGGTTGGTTTGAATAGAAGTTGGATGTTTGACTCACCTCAGATTAAGTTCTTTTATTTTTAAAATCAATAAAATTAATGAGTTATACCCCATCCAGGGAAAATACGAGAAATGATTGAAAGTGGATGTAAAACCGGGTCCAAGGGCCATACCCCCTCCCGGATATCCGGATAAAACCCGATTTCAATTGGGATTTGAACCGATCTGGGACGACTTTATTGAATAAAGACCGAAATCCTGTTATTTTATCTGCCTTGTCACGAGTTCCCTTTCCCCTAACTCATAATTTAAAGATCCGGAGATTTAAATGACCAGAAGCGACGGGCGTGCGCCCAATGAAATGAGAGCCGTAACCATTAAGAAACACTTCATCAAACATGCTGAGGGGTCTGTTCTCATTCAGGTGGGAGATACCAAGGTCATCTGCAACGCCAGCGTCGAAGAAAAAGTGCCACCTTTCCTGCGGGATAAAAAACAGGGATGGGTCACCGCCGAATATTCCATGCTCCCCCGCTCCACCCACACCCGCTCATCTCGGGAATCGTCGCGCGGTAAAGTTTCCGGACGCACCCAGGAAATTCAACGGCTCATCGGCCGATCCCTCCGCACGGTAGTCGACATGGAACAACTGGGCGAGCGCACCATCTGGATCGATTGCGACGTCATTCAAGCAGACGGCGGAACCCGGACGGCCTCCATCACCGGCGCCTTCGTCGCCATGTGCCTGGCCATGAAACAACTGAAAAAAGAAAAGAAGATCAAAACGATACCGATCAAGGATTTCGTGGCGGCTACCAGTGTCGGCGTTCTGGCAGGCAAAAAAATTCTGGATCTGGAATACAGCGAAGACTCGATCGCGGAAGTGGATATGAATATCGTCAAAACCGGTCGCGGCGGATTCGTCGAAATTCAGGGAACAGCCGAGCAGGAACCCTTCACCGATAAAGATATGGAGGCCATGCTCAGCCTGGCGAACAAGGGCATCAAGGAACTGATCACTCTCCAGAAAAAAACCATCGGTAGCCTGGATTAGTATTTCCAATTGAGCCGCGCTTAACCGGTTGGCCGGATAGGAGGATACCAATGAAATTGATCTTTAAGATAACATTTATAATAACGCTGGTATTTTCCACTTCATCGTCTTGGGCGTATTGCAAAAATGATGGCCATTACAATGAGTGCAGTGATTTACTTGCTGTAAGTAGAATTATCGAGCGTGGCACAAAAGAAGATTACATGGATCATCTCGCGCCTCCATTTATTTTCATATACGAAGAATATAAACCGACTACAAAAAAACAAAAATCCGATGCAAAAGAGTTTCTAAGGGTTGTGATGCCATTTGCTGAGAGACACCCGGAGCTATCTTTCTATGTTGGTTCCGTCCTCAGAAAAGGGTATTGGTCATTAAAAGGTTACGGTTATGGATATAGCGTTGAAAAACACAGAATTTATGAAAAGCAAATTAAGTATTTTACAAAATCGTTAGAGACGAATGACCGGTGGACCCGTCCACTGGCGGCTAGGATACTTGGGAACATATATTACTTTGGCTTGTTAAGACCACTCGCAAACCCATACCCTTTTGTGGTCGATGTAGATTATAAAAAAGCAGCAAATTTCTACTCAATTTGCGGCGACGATTGCATCAAAAATTATATAGCATCAGTTCTTAAATTCGACGTGAGCAAGGGGATGTCATTACTGAATAAAATTGGCGGATTTCCAGAGGAAAAAATAAATAACGACAATTTTTTACAACACATGGTAGCAGAGTCTAACGCAGAGTTTAAATATCGATATTTGTGGGCAATCAACAATTTCGGTATGTATGGTGTGAAAAAAAATGAAGAAAAAGCAAAGAAATTCTATTCGTTATTAAGCAAACACCACCACCGCGTTCTCCTTTTTGGGGATTTAAATACGGGTGAAGGACTCTATAAATTATATGAGATGTTCCGAAAAAAGACGGCTTTTGATGATAGGTCTGTATCCCCAATTTTTCCAGAAAGTTCTGAGGTTGAACTATATCTTCTACATAGGTCGCTTGAAAAAAAATATACCAAGGCAGCTGAGCAGCTCTCTATAAAGTACGGTGATGGAATAGGCGTTAGAAAAGATTTTCTTCGTTCTTTTGCATACATAAATCTAGCTTTAGGATTTGCTAAGGGTGAAAGCGAAAAACGCAATTATGAAAAATGGATGGATGATCTGGAATATAAATGGAAGTTAACAAAAAGCCAGATAATTTATGCTCAACAACTCTCAAATGAAATTTTGAACGGATTAAAACGAGATAAAGAAAAAGGGAAAGTAAAATCTAGGCTTAGTAGTGGTACCGGGTTTTATATTTCAGCAGGCGGACATATAATAACTAATCAGCACGTTATCGATGGTTGTGAGACTATTAAAATTAGCAAGGATGGCTCTCTCAAACAGGTTTCTTTGGTTATTGAAGATGTGAGAAATGATGTTGCATTACTAAAGGGTGAAAATAATAAAGATATTGCCTTCATTAGAGGCGGTAGAGGCATTAGGCAAGGGGATGAAGTTAT
>JAJDBJ010000014.1 GCA_029261395.1 Nitrospinaceae bacterium | reverse complement strand
TGCAGTTTCGCCTGCGCGACTGGGGCGTTTCCCGCCAGCGTTACTGGGGCACACCGGTACCGATTATTTTTTGCGAAACCTGCGGCACGGTTCCGGTGCCTTATGAAGACTTGCCGGTACGGCTACCGCTCGACGCACAGTTGGGAGACAAGGGACAGTCCCCGCTCAAATCGCTCGATTCATTTACTAACGTGCCCTGCCCGAAATGCAAGGCTCCGGCAAAACGCGAGACCGATACACTTGACACGTTCGTTTGCTCGTCATGGTATTTCGACCGCTTCACCTCGCCGCATGAGACAAAGGCGCCGTTCTCCAAAGACAGCAATAATTACTGGATGGCGGTGGATCAGTACATCGGCGGCATCGAGCACGCCATTCTACATCTCCTCTATTCGCGTTTTTTTCATCATGTGTTCCGCGACATGGAGCTGGTGAAAACCAGGGAACCGTTCAATCATTTGCTAACGCAGGGCATGGTGATCAAGGACGGCGCGAAGATGTCGAAATCGAAAGGCAACGTGGTGGACCCGGACCACATCATCGGCCGCTACGGCGCGGACACGGCGCGACTGTTCATCCTGTTCGCCGCACCCCCCACCAAACAACTGGAGTGGAGCGATCAGGGCGTCGAAGGCAGTTCCCGATTCTTGAAGCGGGTATGGCGTTTGTTTGATGAAATGGTGAACTTCCTACGGGTAATGCCCTTTGAAATGGACACCGGCGGAGAAGACATTCCGAAAGAGCTGAAAGAACTGCGTCGTCATATCCATATGGCCATCAAGCGCGTTACGGAAGACTTTGAGAGGCGCATTCAATTCAACACCGCCATCGCCGCGATCATGGAATTTGTGAATCATCTGTACGCGTTCCGGGAATGGTGGGACGAACATGAGGAACCGCCGGTTCTGGGTTGTCTTCTGCTTCGGGAAGCGATGGATACGTTAATTTTACTGCTGTCGCCGTTCGCCCCGCACATCGCAGAAGAAATGTGGCAACAGTTGGGGCATTCGGGAGCGACCCATCAAGCCACCTGGCCGGTACACAATGAAGAGTTCCTGAAGGCCGACGAAATTGAAATCGTTATCCAGGTCAACGGCAGGGTACGGCAGAAACTTTTGGTATCAGAGAGCATCGACGAAGCGTCACTCAAGGCTAAAAGTCTGGAAGACCCGCGTATTCAGGAATGGATCCACGGCAAAGAGGTCAAAAAAGTAATCGTGGTGCCCAAAAAACTGGTCAACTTCGTGGTGAAATAAGGGAGAGTCAATGAACGCACTTAAACTAATCGGGCTGGGTTTGCTGTTGTCGCTGACCTTGTGGGGATGCGGCTATCAAATGGCCGGTCGGGGGGCCAGCCAATTGCCCCCGCACCTGAAAACCATTGCCATCCCTGTGTTCGAGAACAATTCCGGCGAGCCCACTATCCAGCGGCCCTTCACCGAAGCTCTCAGGCGCGCGTTCATCACCGATGGACGATTGCGGCTGGTGAACAACAAGTCCAATGCAAACTTGCTGGTGACCGGTACCCTCACCAAATACTCGATTCGTGCCGTCGCGTTCAATAGCTTGGATATCGCTATAGAATACTGGGTGTACCTGGAGGCGGACGTTCTGGTCACGGACCAGGTGAACAACCAGACCTACCTCAAACAAACATTAACAACCCGCTGGGAATATCAGGCGGATGACAGAGTGATCACCTCGGAAGCCTCGCGTCAGGAGGCTCTGGTGCAAACTTATCGGGTGCTGGCCCAACGTCTGGTCAGTCTGGTCAACGATAAATTCTAAAGAGAGTCGAACGTGACCGCGTCACCCTGAGCTTAATGTAGTTGCCCCATTCATGGGGCTCTATACAAAAACACAGATTCTTCGCTTCACTTTGTTCCGCTCAGAATGACCGATGATTATTTCTCTGCCATTCTGAGGAGCCACAGGCGACGAAGAATCTATGTTTAGATTTTTAAAACGCTCTATAAATCGAGCACCTACAAAAAAGGGAACTGCACGTGACGGCATTGGAATTGATAGGGCAACTCGAATCCGGGAAATGGCATCCAGTGTATTTCCTTTACGGAGAGGAAGACTTTTTCCAGAGAGAGTTGGTGGCGGCGTTGACGCGGCGCTGGATCACGCCCGACAACCGCGATTTCAATTTGGAAACGTTCGAAGCCAAAACCAGTTCGGTCCATGAATGGATCGGCGCGGTTAAAACTCTATCCTTCTTTGGCGGGGAAAAGCTGGTGATCGTGCGCGATCTGGACGAATTCAAATGGGACGACGCGAACGTTCCACCCCTGCTCGATTACGTATCCAATCCCGCGCCGGACACCTGTCTGGTATTGACCGCCCGCAAGGCCGACCGCAAACGAAAAATTTATAAGGGCCTGACTAAAATCAAAGGCGCCGGGGAATGCACCGCTCCCAAAGAAGGCGCTTTGATCCCCTGGCTGAAAAACCGCGCGAAGGAATCGGAACGCACATTAACCACGGGCGCGGCGCGGTTGATGGTCGAGCGGGTGGGACCCAAGCCGGGTCTGCTGGCAGGCGAGCTGGAAAAGGTCATCACCTTCGCCGGAAAAACCAAGTCGATTGATGAGCAAGCGGTTATGGAAGTGGTCGGGGAAACGCGCCTCGAAAAAATCTTTGACCTGACCGACGCCTTAAAGTCCAAAAATCCGGCCAAGGCTCTACGCATCCTGCGCAACCATCTGGAGCACGGAGAGCAACCCCTTCAACTGTTGGGAATGATCGCCTGGCAGTTTCGTATGATTTGGGAAGTGAAACACCATCAAACCACAGGCACGCCGCCTTCAAGAATTGCGCAGGCAATGGGCGTGGCTCCCTTCCAGGCTGAGCAGGCAATGCGCTATACGGGGAAATTCAGTGAAGGACAATTGCGGGAAGGATTCCGCAACCTGTCCAAGGCAGACCGGGAACTGAAAGGCTCCGGCAAGAAGCCGGAGGCTATTCTCGAAACCCTGGTGTTGAGTTTGTGCTCAGCCGACAGCTGACAGCTGATTCACCTTTTTGGCGAGACCAGAAATTTTCCGGGACGCGGCACGGGGGTGAAGCACTCCCTTGCTGGCGACTTTCGCAATAATCGTCGTGGCTTCCTTCAAACTCTTCTGAGCTTCTTCTACATTTTTCGATTCTACGGCTGTGAGTACATTCTTGGTGTGACTTTTCACCTGCGTGCGGAGACCCTTATTGCGGGCACTGCGGACCTCGTTCTGCCGGTTACGTTTGATTGCGGACTGATGATTTGCCAATTAAACCTCCATACGGATAAATATTTCCAATGAGAGGAAACATTGTATCCTATCGTTTTGAATTTGAACAGAGTTTAGTTTTTTACACTGTCTGGAAAGGGCTTGCAAGCATTTTCAACAAAATTCACCAGAAACCCATCATAACCCATTCCTTTAAAATGAGTTATGGCA
>JAJDBJ010000013.1 GCA_029261395.1 Nitrospinaceae bacterium | reverse complement strand
CGGTCGAAAATCTGTAATGGAATGGTCACGTTCACCTGCCAGGCATAATCCCGAACTTCTTGTATATAACGGGAACCGGCGCCGACGGTGATGTTTGGAACCGCTTTGGATTCCTCCCGGCTGACCACAGCCTGCCGGTGGATGGCTTCTGTTGCCCAGCGTTCCAGGTCCGGGTTGCGGGACAGGCGATCCTTCAAGTCCTGAAGCGGCACCACAGGAGCGGTGGCAAACAGGTTTCCCGACACCTGTTCAAAGGTGACCCCGGCATTACCCCAGGCGGTGGCCAACCGTAGCTTCGCCCCGGCGAGGGTAGACCGCGCCTGCTCCAGATTCACCTGGTGTGTGGCCAGCGTGACATTGGCCTTGACCTCATCAATGGGCGACACCTTGCCGGCGGTGACCCGCGCCTGCACAGCGACCAGGGTGGATTGCGACAACCGGACCAACTCCTCCTGCAGTTTCAGCCGCTCCTGTCCGGCAAGGACATCGGTGAAATCCTGGACCACGCGGTTCAGTACCTCCATCCGGCGCGTTTCGTAATCCCACTGCGCCAGGTCCCGCTTTAAGCTCGCGGCTTTTTCGCGTTTAATGCGCTTGCCTCCCAGCTCGATCACCTGACTCAGCATGGCGGTATTTTCCATACTGTCGAAACCTCCCAAACTTCCGGACCCCCAGAAATCTTGCGGGGTGATGCTTAGTTTGGGATTGGGCCGCAAGCCTTCCTGCAGGGCGCGCGCTTCCCGCGCCCGGATTTCAAACGAGAAAGCCTGAAGCTCCGGACTGTTCAGCAGGACTTTGGCGATCACTTCCGGCAGGATCAACGTGTCGGCGGATTTCTTGATTGTTATTTTTGGGTCCGCTCCGAAAGACGCCGACGGCAACAACATCAGCAGTCCGCAAAAGACGAACGCGTTCAGTATAGGTTTCATATTTGGTGTGGCACGGGACAACACAAAGGTCTCCGAGCATATTAAAATTTATAATAGGGGTGAAACTAAAGCGACGGGATTACACGCGCAGGGGCGGGGATCGTTCGGAATGGTTGTGTGGCAGTAGCAGAAGCCTGCTGGAGTCGGAGGAGGTCAGCAGGGAGTTTGAAATTTTGGTATCCGCTGAGAAGATAGCAACCGGCGTAGCTACAGGTTGAAAATCCACCGCCAGCTTGACGACTTTGGTAATAACGGAAGAATTGAAATCGTATTGCACCGATTCGGCGTCATTGCCGGGAATGTTCTCGGAATGGTGATGCGTTTCGCCGGGGAGCAGGGGGTGGTGATGGTCGGGCTCGATCAAATGCGCCAGGGAATCCAGCTCTAGCGAATGGAAATGCCCGCCGTGCGCATGGGCTTGCAGTTCGCTGTCGTGCGCGTGGACGTATTCGGGATGATAATGCGTGAACATCCCGAAACTGAAGTGGAACGTCCATAACAGGACGAACGCAAACGTCAGGGCCGGACGAATAGTTTTGAATCGGCGAATCACGAGTCGAGCACTCCGTGAAAAGGGGTCATAATTCTCTATCGGTGTAATATGGGTCCAGTATAAGCAAATTCAAGGAATTGTGGCAAGTTTTTTTCCAGCGTGACGCTGAATGCTAAATACTCCTCCCCTTACTAAGGGGAGGATACAGGTGGGGTTGGTTTATAGTAGTTGAAAGGGTAAAAAGCATGGTAGGGATTGTCATAACCTCCCCTCTATCCCCTCCTTGGTAAGGAGGGGAGGATTTAGAGTAAACATAGATTCTTCCTCGCCTGCGGCTCCTCAGAATGACAAAGAAACGTTACAATGGTCATCCTGAGCGTTAGCGAAGGATCTGTGTTTTACAGTTACCAGCGGCGGTTCGCCGCCTCCCCTTGGTAAGGGGAGGAAGTTAAGTTTGTTGTTCAGGAACAGGTGGAGTTTTATGTTACGTGTATCCAATCTATCTTTGACCAGGGACAAGGCCATTCTGAAAGACCTGTCGTTCGAGGTAGCGCCGGGGCAGATGCTGACCGTGCTGGGTCCGTCCGGCGCGGGCAAGTCGTCGCTCCTCAGATGCCTCAACCGCCTCGACACCCCCGACTCCGGCGAGGTATTCCTCAACGGTGCCGAGGTGAAGTCGCTGGACATTCTGGATGTGCGCCGGCGTATGGGCATGGTGTTCCAGACCCCGGCATTGATCCCCGACACGGTGCAAGCGAATGTGGGACTCGGACCCTCCCTGCGTCACGAGACGGTGAGTGAATCAGACATTCGGGAATTGTTGCGGCAGGTGGGATTGAACGACAACTTCATGACCCGGCAGGTGGAAACGCTGTCAGTCGGTGAACAGCAGAGGGTGGCCTTCGCGCAGGTGCTGGCCAATCAACCGGACGTGCTTCTACTCGATGAGCCGACTTCGGCGCTCGACCCGACAGCGGCCTTGACCATCGAAAATCTCATTGCGGACATTCATTCGCGCTTGTACACGGCGACGGTGCTGGTGACACACGATATCCCGCAGGCTATCCGGTTCAATACTGAAACGCTGGTGATCGTTGGCGGTGCCGTCCTCGCGCGCGGCAACATTCGGGACCTGGTGAACGATACCGGTAACACAACTTTACAGAAATTTTTCACCGGGCAAGGCCCGGAGCAAAATTAAGAACTTCGATTGTGCTCAATGATTGACGTCCGCAGTCAACGTTCAACAAGAACTCTCCCTCAGTAGAGGGCGGGGCAAGGCCCGGCCGGCGAAGCGCCGGAGCAAATTACTGAATAGACCCTCCCCTTAAAAAGGGGAGGGATGGGTGGGGTAGGTTTTACCAATAAGGAGAATCGCATGAGTATTGAATCGCTACTGTTGGCCTACGGCCTGATCGCCATCGCGTTGTTCATTTCCTGGCACAACAAGCTGACGCTGGAGAAGGAAGTCGTGTACGGTTCTATACGCGCGACAGTGCAGTTGATCCTCATGGGATTCCTGCTGGAAATGATATTGACGATCGACAACTATGTGTACCTCGCGCTGATCCTGTTGGCGATGACGGCCATCGCCGCCACCATTTCCGGCAAGCGGGGACACAAGATTCCGCACGCCTTCGGCATCGCGTTTACCGGGATACTGATCGGGTCGGTCATCACCTTCGCAGTGCTGGCGGGGGCGGGGGTGATCGGTCCCGAGGCCAAGTACATCATCCCGCTGGGCGGGATGATCATCGGCAACTCAATGAACGCGTCGTCGCTGTCGTTGAACCGGTTGATCGGCGAGTTGGGGCATCAGAGGAAACGCATCGAGACCCTGCTGGCGTTGGGGGCAAACGCACAGCAGGCGTCGGAGTGGGCCGTGCGGCAGTCGGTACGATCCGCCCTGATCCCGGTGATAGACAGCATGAAAGTGATCGGCCTGGTGCACCTGCCCGGAATCATGACCGGCTTCATCATCGCCGGCGGCTCACCGCTGGAAGCGGTGAAGTATCAACTGGCCATCGTGTTCATGATCGCCGGCACCGCCAGTCTCACCTGCATGATCGTCACACTGTTGGCCGCGCGCCGATGTTTCTCCAGCGAACTGCAATTGTTGGATACATTTAGGCCGACTACGGCGTGAAAAATTTGACAGGATAACAGGATTGGCAGGATGAACACGAAGAAAACCGAGATCCTTCGCTTCGCTCAGGATGACAATCCATATCGCTTTGTCATTCTGAGGAGCCTTGGCGACGAAGAATCTGGGTTTTAGCCACAGATGAAAACAGATAACAACTAAATGCTCCTCCCCTTACTAAGGGGAGGATACAGGTGGGGTTGGTTTTTCAAGATCAATGGATGAAACACAAGGAAGGTAGAAATTATCATAACCTCCTCTCTATCCCCTCCTTGGTAAGGAGGGGGACAAAAAAGCTAAAAACGGATAAAAGGAAAAGGATTCCATGAAACCAAAAATAGGCATCATTACATTAGGAGTGTCCGACTTGAAAAAGTCGCTGGTTTTTTACCGCGACGGGCTGGGGTTCCCGACACACGAGTACAAGGAAGACGCGGGGATCGTGTTCTTCAAACTGGAGGGCACCTGGCTGGCCTTGTATCCCAAAGACAAACTGGCCGAGGATTTGGTGGATACCGAACATCCGGCAGAATCACAGGATGAACAGGAATCAAAATCCCTCCCCTTTCCAAGGGGAGGGCTGGGTGGGGTAGATTTTTTAAAGGAAGAAGCCCCCCGGCCCCCTTCGGAGAAGGGGGAGAAAAACAACCTCCCCTCAATCCCCTCCTTGGTAAGGAGGGGAGAATGGGCACTCGGTGGTGTGACACTGGCGCATAACGTGGGCACCAAAGAAGAAGTCGATGCCGTTGTTCAATTGGCGGTGAGTGCAGGAGCGAAACTGATTAAAAAACCCGAGGAAGTGTTCTGGGGCGGCTACTCCGGTTACTTCGCCGATCCCGATGGCCACCTGTGGGAAGTGGCCTACAATCCCTTCATGGACTTGACTTGAGGGTGATTTAGCGCAGAGGTTAAAGAGGAAACAAAATAAAGAATGTCTTAGTTGCTAATTTACGGATTATTTCTGATGTGGTTTACTTTCTACAGGAGTAGGTCGAGGAGGGATTTTTAATTTTAGCGATTGAAGCATCGGGCCTGTTATGTAGTGTTGCTGAATTATTATCTGCATGACGGCGATCATCTGCTCTAATAGATCACGAGGGGGTTTATAACCACGGTGTGCTGTAGCTGATCCTGCATCTATCACTACGAGAAGCATATCCTTCTGATTTTCGGAAATGTGCTTTTTTTCAACCATTTTATCGAGCTTTCTTTCAAAGCTACCAGCGTCCCCAATGAGATAAGTCATTACATGATCCAGCGCTGCACGCACACCCATTGAAAGAAGTCGGAATTGGTCATCATTTGCTGCTGAATATACCTCTACAAGCAGGCCATAAATGGTGTTGTCTACTTCTTCTAGTTTCTCGACCCAATTAGGTTGTTGTAACCATAGGCGCTGTGGTTTGTATATTAGCTGAGTTATTTCGGAACCATCCTTAACTATCTTTTCTCGAATCGCTGCTGTTTTACACCCTCGGCAGCTAACAGCAGTAATTTCATGTGTTACTACGATCCTCTCTGAATTCAACTCGGGAAAAGAGCTAATTGATATTTCGTCATGTTCTCTGTCGTCGCCACAGGTATTGCAGTGGCATCTGCATATTTTATTAGCCATGATTTTTATAAACTTCTGAGGCAATTAAAAATGACATTGACGGGGCCCTGTGGCATCTGAACCAAAACTGGTTCTCTTGTTTCAATTACTTTTTTATTTAATGACAATTCAAAATCAAAGTTATATTCCTTTGGTTGTGGTGATGTGCCTTGTACAAGTGTTACACCGGGTGGAACCGTTAGGGTTAAATTCACTGAAATATTATCTCCCTGTTCTGAGTAAGTTCCATCGTATAAGACACCCGCTACATCGGCTCCTGTAACAGTTTTGTCTTTAAGTATCAGCATGCCTACACCCCAATCTGCGGCACCGCGAAAAGTGATTTGATATATTCCGTCAACCATGTCGTCTCCTGGTCTATGTTGCTAGTTTCAGATTCTGTTTTCTCCGCGTCCTCTGCGGTGATTATTTAGGCCCGATCATGTTTTTGGGTTGGACTTTCTGGTCGAATTCTTCGGCGGTGAGGAGTTTCAGGGCGACGGCGGCTTCTTTGAGGGTACTGTGATCCTCGAAGGCTTTTTTGGCGACCTTCGCCGCGTTGTCGTAGCCGATGTGCGGGTTGAGCGCGGTGACCAGCATCAATGAGTTGTTGAGGTGTTCCTGGATCTTCGCCTTGTTGGGTTCGATGCCGACGGCGCAGTGTTCGTTGAACGACCGGCAGGCGTCGC
>JAJDBJ010000012.1 GCA_029261395.1 Nitrospinaceae bacterium | reverse complement strand
CACATCAGCGCGTTTCAGCGCCGGTGCGTCGTTGACTCCGTCACCCGTCATGGCCACAACTTCTCCATCAGCCTGTAGTATTTTGACCAGTTGCAATTTCTGTTCAGGGGAGACGCGGGCAAAAACATCGGAACGGTGCACTGCTTCCCTTAATTGATCTTCATTGTAGGTATCCAGTTCCGGGCCTGTGACAACCGTGACACCATCGCCAATACCCATCTGGTCACCGATTGCACAGGCGGTGGCGGCATGGTCACCGGTGATCATCTTCACGCGGATACCGGCCGACTGGCAGACGCGCACCGCCAGAGTCGCCTCTTCGCGGGGCGGGTCTATGATGCCCAATACACCCAGCAGGATAAGCCCGTCATCAACGTCACTGAAGGTAAGGTTTTGGTGCTCGCTGGCTGTCGGCTTAAAGGCGATGGCCAGTAACCGTTGGCTGCGGGCGGCCATGGTCTCCATGCAAGACTCCCAATAAGCCCTGTCCAGGGGGACATCCTCACCATTTAGGCGTTGCTGGTGACACATATCCAGTATTCGTTCCGGCGCTCCTTTGACATAGATAAATCCATGCCCGGCATGGTCATGGTGCAAGGTAGCCATAAAGCGGTGCTGGGACTCGAAGGGGATCGCATCGGTACGGGGAAACTGGGTCTGGCAGTAATGGTGATCCAGACCTGCTTTCAGCGCCAGCGTCACCAAGGCCCCTTCGGTTGGATCACCATGCATCAGCCACTGGCCCTTGGTCTCTGTCAAAGTGGCGTCATTACACAATAATGCCGCCCGGGCCAGCTCTTGCAGTAGTGGAAACACTTCCGGTCCAACGTCGTTGCCATCGATACTGAAATCCCCGTGGGGATCATATCCGGCACCGCTGACCTCGCAGATGCCGGCATCGGTGGCCACGGTTTGAACAGTCATTTCGTTGCGGGTGAGGGTGCCGGTCTTGTCAGAACAAATGACGGTGACCGAACCCAGGGTTTCTACTGCCGGCAGGCGGCGAATGATTGCATGCTTCCTGGCCATACGTTGCACGCCAATGGCCAGAGTGATGGTCATGATGGCGGGCAATCCCTCCGGGATACCGGCCACCGCCAGACCCACGGCAGCGAGGAACATTTCACCGGCGGAATAATTTTGGAGCAACACTCCATAGGCAAAGGTTGCGGCGGCGATAATGCCGATGGCGATAGTGAGCCACTTGGCAAATATGGCCATCTGCCGCAGTAGCGGTGTGGTGAGCGTCTGCACCTCGCTCAACATGTCGCTGATGCGGCCGATCTCGGTGCGGTCGCCAGTAGCCACCACCACGCCCTGACCCTGGCCGTAGGTGACCAGAGTGCCCGAATAAGCGATACACTTGCGGTCACCGATGGCCGCAGGCTCCGCCACCGGCGGGAGGGCCTTTTCCACTGGCACCGATTCGCCAGTGAGCATGGCTTCTTCGATACGCAGTTCACGGATCTTAAACAAGCGCAAGTCAGCTGGAACTTTATCGCCAGACTGGAGTAGCACAACATCGCCGGGGACTATTTGGCTGGCTGAAAGACTGATAAACTTTCCGTCGCGTTTTACCATGGCCTGCTGGGAGAGCATGTTGCGAATAGCGTCCAGGGCCTTTTCCGCCTTGCCTTCCTGAATGAAACCGATAATGGCGTTGATAACCACCACGCCAAAAATGACACTGGTGTCCACCCAGTGACCCAGCAGGGCAGTAACGCCACCGGCCCCCATTAGCACATAGATGAGAACGTTATGAAACTGCCCAAGAAAGCGTGCCAGCGGGCCTTTTGTCTTCACCGACTGAAGATGGTTGGGACCGAATTCCTGCAACCGGCGCTGAGCATCGTCCTCCGACAGGCCATTCGTAGACGAAGAGACCGTATGGAATACGGCATCCGTGTCCTGGGTGTGCCAAGGAGATGTGGTAACGCCGAGTTGATCAGTCATCTTTAGTTTTCTCGGATAGTTTCGTTTCTTTTAAAGGCACTAACCTTTGATTATTGGCCATTACGAAAAAAATTAAATTTTTATTTTTTAAAGTTGGATGGTTTCGCCGGAAGCCGGAATGTTGGCATGCCAATTATACTCTTCATGGAATTTATTCTGCAAAGCCAGCATTTTATCCAACTCCCCATGCACCAGATACAGGTGAGGCCGCTTTTTCTGAAATTGCCCCGCCCAATCCAATAGTTGACTCTGTCCGGCATGGGCCGAAAAACCGCCAAGCGTATGTATCTTCGCCTTGACCGCAAACTCCTGCCCCATAAATCTCACTTGCTTGGCGCCGTCGACCAGGTTCCGCCCAAGTGTTCCCCGCGCCTGGAACCCCGTGAAAACGATATGACTTTTACTTCGCCAAAGGTTGTGTTTAAAGTGATGCCGTATTCGTCCCCCGGTACACATACCACTGCCGGCAATTATAATTGCGCCGCTTGTGATGTTATTGAGCGCCATCGACTCCAGAGTGGTGCGGGTATAACTCAGTATGGGTAGCCAGTTTTCCCACCCGCGCAGGATCGCTTTATTAAACTCCGGATTTTCGTTATTATAAAGATCTCTGTGCCGGGCATAAATCTCACTGACACTGGTCGCCATCGGACTGTCAAGAAACACTTTTTGCTGTTTTAAGACCCCTTTGCGATAAAACTTTCCTAAATGATAAAGGAGGTCTTGAGTACGCCCCACAGCAAAAGCCGGAATGAAAGTGTTGCCACCACCCTCTATTGCCGTATCCAAAACCTGTTTGAATTCCGCCAAAGTCTCGTCCGCATTGCGGTGATCGCGATCTCCATAAGTGGATTCCATCAATAGAATATCGGCCGTTTCGAGGGTCTCAGGGTCGCGCAGAAGCGGAGAAAAAGAGTTGCCCAGGTCGCCTGAAAACACAATTTTTGTACGGGTGCCGTGCTTATCGACCCACAACTCAACGATAGCCGAACCGATTATGTGCCCGGCGTCGCGAAAACGGAGTTCAATCCCGGGAATAACTTGTGTCCTCTGGTTGTACCCAAGGCCTTTTAAAAGACCCAGCGCATTTTCTGCGTCTTTCATATCGTAAAGAGGTTCGATGATCTCTTTTCCAGTACGCTGGCGTATTCTGTTCTCCCATTCAACATCTTTCTCCTGCAGGAAGGCCGCATCTTTCAGCATCACTCCCAGCAGGTCGCGGGTAGGTTCCGTAACGAAAACCGGGCCACGATAGCCCTCACGGGCTAGTTTTGGCAGAAGGCCGGAATGATCAAGATGGGCGTGGGACAGGATAACGGCATCGATAGTTCCTGGATCAAAACTAAAAAATCTTTCCGGAGATTTCTCGGGTCTCAATTCTCCCTGATACATCCCGCATTCCAGAAGTATTTTGCCTTGTGTTGTTTCTACCAGGTAGCATGAACCTGTTACCTGTTGAATGGCACCTAAAAATTTAAGGGTTGGCATGGGTTTCCTGATGGTACGGTTAGCAGATGCGCGGCAGTTGTTCTCCGCTGGGCAAATCCAGCACTCGATGGGAGCTCAGGAAGTTTTCCAATGTGACTACAGGTTGAGTTCCCTCTTTAACATATCTTATCATCCTGGGCGGTGACTCTGAAAAATGTTTCTGGATAATCGCTTGCGCCTTATCAGAATCCTTTTCTGGAAGGATGGCTACAAAGCGTCCTTCGTTGGCCACATACAACGGGTCCAGCACGAGAATTTCGCAGGCGCCTTCGGACGAAACCATCGGCGCACCCAGAGGTTGATCCGGGGTGCAGGCAGTACCAAATGATGAACATTGGTCGGGTTTTTGTAAACCCAGAAGAATGTCACCGCTGATACAATCTGAGGAATGACGTGCTGGCACCGTTTCAACCGGGAACCATTGTGCGGCGTCGAAATCCATATAAGCCCGGGTAAGAGCCAGCCCGCAATTGACAGCAATAATCAGCGCATTTTCGCGGCGCGCCTTGTAAACAGGATCCACATAATCACCTCCCAGAAACACCTTATCTTGAATGGCGATCGCGTGCAGTTCGCAGGACCGTACTCCCAAAAACGCATATCGAGGCGGCTTCTCATCCTCAGGATGGATTTCAAACCCTTGATCGTTGCGTTTTGCTGTCCAGAGTTTTTGTTGCGGGGGGAAAGGAAATTGTTTCCAGGAATGGGGACCGACGTTGTAACCGAACAGGGCTTGGTCCTGGCGTTTCGTTAAACGGTAAGTTCCGCCTTCCTGCTCATCGGTCCAACCCTCTGGCAGGTCGGAGAGGGCTGTAACCTGCCATAAGGGACACGGGAGCGGACAACGGTTTTCTGCAAACCGTGCGCACGGCTACACCCCATTTTTTCAGGGTCAACTTTAGATCAATGTTAAAAAAATTAAACTAGATTATGAAATCGATTTTGGTAAAGATCGAATGTAGTGAATCAATTGCCATATCTTTTCATCCGAGAGGTGTTTGTAAGAAGGCATGGGGGTTCCCTTGGAGCCGTTTTTAATTATCCAAAACAACTGACCATCTGGGATTTCAGACATTGTGGCCTTACATTTAAAGTTCCTTGGCTTGGGATTCATATTAAACGCCATCGCTCCATTTCCTTCTCCACTCATTCCATGGCACTGCTTACAGGCAATCGGCTTGGCTTTAATATGGGAAAGAACTTTACCTTTTTTAATAAACCGCGGTTCCTCCCTCAGAGGATTTTTTTTACTTAGATAGGTGGGGGGCGCCTTTTGAGTCTGCCTATCCTGGGGACACTCTTTAGCCCAAGCCGCTTCTAAGGCGGGCAGGAATAAAAAGCACAAAGTCAATGACATCAATAAAATTTTAAATTTTAATAAATTTACAGTGAACATTTTATTCTCCCAATGCCAGACTTCTTAGGATGTTAAGTCCGACACTCTTTGTGAATACCTTATGTATTTAATGACCTGCTCTATCTCTTTGTCAGATAATTTGTCTTTTAGAGAAGGCATGGATCCCGAATTGGATCCATTTAGAATGATTTGGGTAAACATTTCGTTTGAATAAGCATCCGAAGAGTAAATTTTTTGAATCAATTTCGGTGCCCTGTTACCCCCCATGGCATCCGGTCCATGGCAATTGGCGCATATCCTTTGATAATGCTTATGTCCCGCTTTGTATTCCTCGGGAACCGTTTTTTCGAGGTTCAACAGAACAGGAAATTATGAATAAATTCAAAATCAGAACAAGTGAACTTAAAATAAACTTTTTCATCTTTTTTCCCTTTCTCTTTGTCGAACTCCATATCCGCTCGAACTAGGGGTTGCTTTGTCCTTCAATCATCAATTTCAGACTCTGATATTCTTTATTTTTGGGACTGGATCTCAAAGCTTTGTTGATAGATATTAAAGCTTCCTTATGTTTTTCAACTCCCATTTGAATAAGGGCGTTCATATAAAATGAACGGGATTGCATTTCAGGATCACTTTCCAAACTGCGAGCACATCGAAATCCCAATCCAACTCCGTAAGAGTTATTCATAGGATCATTCCAGAAACGGTGAGTGGTGGTGATGCTGTGGGCCGGGGCGAACCATGATCCCCCGCGGATAACTTTCTTTTTTCCAGAGGCCAACTTATCGATGTAGGTACCTGTGGTTCCAAGCTTAATGCCCTGGTAAGGACCCTGTGGGTTTCTTACCTCTTTTGAAGTCGTGTAATAATTCGGGTCATACCAGTCCTGAACCCACTCAAAAACATTTCCTGCCATGTTGTAGACTCCGTAATAACTTTTTCCTTCTGGGTGGGAATCCACATTGACCGTAGCGGGGTACTTTTGGTTCTTCTGAACTTTTCTCGTCCCTCTTGCAAAATTTGCTTTGGTAATATCCAGTTCATTCCCCCATGGATAGATTGAACCAGCCGGTCCACGGGCAGCCTTTTCCCATTCCGCTTCCGTTGGCAATCTTTTGTTCGCCCAGTGACAATAAGCATTGGAATCGTACCAGTTCACCCCGGTTACGGGTTGGTTGGGCTGATTTAAATGATGGTGATCCCAATAAGCGGGGGCGGGATAATCGGTGGCTTTGATGAACTCGGTGTACTGGGCATTTGAAACCTCATACTTGTCTATATAATAGGCGCTTAGATATATCATTCCGGCCGGACCCTCGTCTGCGAAGGCTTTCTGGGATACCGCATATTTAAATTTTTGGGACGGCGACTTATTATTATTGTCCTTTACCGGTTTTTCTTTATCAATTCCTCGCATAAAACCACCAGGATTGATCAGAGCCATGTTTTCGGGGGCCAGGCTTTCTGTTGCCTCAATTGGTGAAAGAGGCATCGCCAGAAAGACGACCATAAAAAATATGTTTACGACTTTGATAAAAGATTTATTTAAATGCCACCTCATAGAAGCCTCCTGAAGTTTGATTGTCTAAAGGAATTTGATCTACCTGACGCAACGAAAACCAATACCATCTGTCTTGAGTGCGAACCCACCCTTGCCTCTTGCGGCCGATCTCACATCAGCTTTAAAGCTGTGCCACGATCCGCCTTTGATTACCTTTAAAATTCCATTTTTTGGCCCTTGTGGATTTTTAGTAGGCCCGTTCGCGTAATAATCTGGGGCATACCAGTCCTGCACCCATTCGCGAACATTTCCGGCCATGTCGTGTATCCCATAAGATGAAGAGGTCTCAGTTTTTGATCCAACCGGCCAAAGGGTTTTCGTTCCATCCCAGTTCTTTTCAAAATTGACAGGCTTTGTTTGAGGTGACTGTGCGCCCCATGGGAATAATGCCCCGTGGGCTCCGCGTGCTGCTTTTTCCCACTCCGCCTCGGTAGGCAGGCGTTTTCCTGCCCAACGGCAATAATCCACCGCGTCATACCAGGTCACTTGAACCACCGGCAAAGAACCAATGCCGGTTTCTTCCGACAGCAATCGATCTCCATACGGATTCGGTGGTTCTTTTCGCCCTGTCGAATGAATAAAATTTAAATAGCGTTCGTTGGTCACTTCATTAATATCGATTGCATAGGAATCCAAATATATTTTTCTCTGAGGCCGTTCATCAAGTCTGCCTTCCGCTTGTTTGCTGCCCATGAGGAATTCTCCCGCTGGAATAGTTGTCATTTGAACCGGGTCCCTGCTTTTCTTCTTTAAAGAATCCGCATAAACCACGGAAGAGAGTTCGAATGACGGCAAAATCAAAAATGCCATAAATATCAAATTTATTACTTTTAATGCAGATTTCATTTTTTAGGCTCCTGGCTTTCAACTATGACTTTGTCTGTGATTTGCATACTTTGTTTGATCAGCTTATGGGCCGTTTTCATATCACCTCTATCTTCAGCTTCATAAGCAGATGCAAGGAGAGCTCGTGACAAATGGAGATTCATTTCGAGTTCTGTTTGTGACATGGGAGATGAGAGGGTTCCGCCCAATGCCGCATGATGGTAAGTTTCCCAAGCCTGTTCTACCGCCAACCGTGCGTGGGAAGTGTTGTTCATCACGCGTTGTTCCATCGTTTCCTCACACCAACTACCGTTCGGAAAAATCAAAGGGAACAATAGGAGAGCCAGTATGAAGACCGCTAAATATTTTTTGTCTTTCTTATGATTTGTATCCATTTCAAAGTCTCCCTAACCATACGAGCCTATTTCCAATTCTGGGTTTGATGAGGAGGGAGTTAACTCCCTCCTCTTTAATCAAACCTAAAAATGGGTTTCAGTTACTGGACCTGCTTCTGAATCATTTTTTTCAGTTGCAGATATTCCGGATTGGTTGCGTCCTGTTTCAATGCATTTTCAATGGACTTCATTGCCTGCGGATATTTTTCTGCACCCATATGAATCAGTGCTTCCATGTAGAAAGTACGTGCCTGATCCGTGGATGCACTTTCCGCCGATCGAGCGCAACGAAATCCAAGCCCCACGCCGTAACTGTTGTTCATGGGATCGTTCCAGAAGCGATGAGTGTTCGTTATACTTTCTGCAGGGGCATACCAGGAACCGCCGCGGATGACTCGTTTCTTACCGACGGCAATACGGTCCACGTAAGTGCCGGTATTACTCAGGAAAGCCCCTTCCTTCGGTCCGGTCGGGTTCGTCATATCCTTCCTACTCTTGTAGTAGTTGGGGTCATACCAATCAGAAACCCATTCAAAAACGTTTCCGGCCATGTTGTAGGCCCCATACGGGCTTTTGCCGCCGGGATAAGCGTCCACGTTAGCGGTGAACTCCTGATTTCGAGCAAAGTTTGCATTGCTTGAGTTAAGTTCGTTGCCCCACGGATACTTGTATCCTTCCGGACCCCGTGCGGCTTTTTCCCATTCGGCTTCTGTCGGCAGACGCTTATTAGCCCAGCCGCAGTAAGCAGTGGCGTCGTGCCAGTTCACACCACTCACCGGCTGATTCGGTTTATTACGCAGGTGATCATCCCAGTAGGCCGGGGCGGGGTGTCCCATCGCCTTAATGAATTCCCCGTACTGCTGATTGGACACTTCATACTTGTCCAAATAGAAAGTATCTAAACTGATGTTGTGGGCGGGACCTTCATCATGGAAGGCTTCGCGGGAAACGGCGTATTTGAGTTGTTTTATTTGAGACATTTTTTTTGTATTGGCATTTGTTTCTTTGTCGACTCCCATAAGAAATGATCCGCCTGGAACCAAGACCATATCTTCGGGAACTTGAATTTCCGCCCAAGCATGTGGTGAGCCCGCGGTAACGGCCAATGCCAAGGCAACCATTGCGAATTTAAGCCTTTTCTTCGTCTTCATTACATTTCTCCAATATGGTTTTATAAGGTTTGTTTAGTGTTTCGTTTATAGTTATATGAATATGACTAATGTTTGTCAATAGTTTTTTTAAAAAGATTTGACAAACATTGTATATTCCAATTAAAATAAGGCCAATGAAAACTTACCGAATCAAACAGATAGCGAAAATGACAGGTTTATCGAGGGAGGTTCTGCGTGTCTGGGAAAAACGCTACCGGCTGGTTTCCCCTGAAAGGGGGCCTAACCGGTATCGTCTCTATACCGAGGAGGATCTAAAAATATTACAGTACCTGGTCAAGGAAATTGAACTGGGCCAATCCATAGGAGAGCTGGCTTCGCTGGGGAAAGACGAAATTCTATCTCGAATGAATAGTGACGGAGCAGAGGAAGCTCGGGATGAGGTCCACAAGACAGATCCCCTGATTAAAGATCTGGAACATTCTCTAATGCCTCTTGATCAGTGGGCTTTCGAGAAAAGGATGAGAGAAATGGTGGCGCTGTTGCCTTTTGAGGAAGTTTTTAAAAGGGTGTTGGTTCCCCTGCAAATTCGAGTCGGGGAGTTATGGTTTGATGGGAAACTAGATATTTCCGTAGAACATTATGTAACTACCCAAGTAAAACAGAAACTGTTTGCCGTAATGAACATGATGGGAACGCGAAACGGCCCTACAGTGATTATTGCCTGCCCTCCCTGGGAGCTTCATGAAATTGGTGCACAAATGGTAGCTTACCATTGTGCCACTTTAGGTTGCCAAACCACTCTTTTGGGAGCCAACCTCCCTCTAGAAAGTTTGGTTCATTTTTGCACCAACACAAATCCGGATATGGTTATTCTTTCTTTGACTTCTCCCGTTGGCGAAAACAAAGGCAGAGTTTTTTTTGCTGAGATATCCAATCGAATTTTACCTCTTTGCCCTGTTTTGGTTGGCGGGCAGGGGATGAGTCAGTGGGAACCTCATATGGATAATAAAAATATTAAAGTTATCAAGACTCTGTCCGATCTGGACGAAGTATTTAATAATTTAGAATGAAATAACTATATTATTTATCTCCTATTAGAAATTATACAGCTATGAAAAATATCATCAAAATCGGGGTAAGCAGTTGCCTGGTAGGTGAAAAAGTCCGATGGAATGGAGACCACAAGCAGGATCGGTATGTTCGTGAAATATTAGGCAATTACTTCGAGTATGTTCCTGTGTGCCCAGAGATGGAAGTGGGAATGGGAGTTCCGAGAGAAACCGTCGCACTTTACGGAACCCTGGAGGCACCAAAAATGATAAGCAAGACAACCAAAACTGATTGGACTGAAAGGATGAACCATTATCTAAGGGGTCGAATTAACAAGCTGACTCATGAGGATCTTTGTGGATATATTTTTAAAAGCAAGTCACCATCATGCGGCATAGCCAGAGTACCTGTTTTCTCAGAGACTGACCGTAGTAAGGCAAGACATGGGGCCGGTATGTTCGCCAATGCGTTTATCAAGACCTTTCCTTTGGTGCCCATTGAAGACGAGGGAAGATTAAACGACGCAAAAATTCGTGACAACTTTATTGTCAGGGTCTTTTCTTTTAACAGGCTTCAAAAACTATTCAGCAAGGATTTCTCTAAAGGAGCTTTAGTTGCTTTTCACACAAGACATAAGTTTTTACTTTTGGCTCACAGTAGAAACCATTATACCGCTCTAGGGAAGTTAGTGGCGAATGCCAAATCATTAAAACCGAAAGAAATTAAAGCCGAGTATAGTCGATTGTTTATGGAAGCATTGACTTACAAATCCACACCCAAAAAAAATACCGATGTTTTGCTTCACATGATGGGATTCCTTAAAAAGGTTTTGACGAAAGGCGAAAAAGAAGACCTTCTGACCACCCTAGAAGATTATAGAAAAGAATTGCTCCCGCTTATAGTTCCTGTAACTTTAATCCGCCACCAAGTAAAAAAACACAACATTGAGTATTTGCTGGATCAGGTATATCTAAACCCGCATCCCAAGGAACTCATGCTTAGGAATCATGTATGAAATCATTAAAGAAATGGTTTTTAGTTCGTCTTTATCTAAAGGTTCTTCCTCTGTCATTTGCACCACAGTTAAGTGGTGAGATATGGTTCTCCATAGGTACTTTGTAGGGGCAACTTTGAGGGCATCTTAAAAAAATGAAACTAACTTTATCCTTATATACCAATAGGTCATGAGTTTTGTTCGATGCCCCTTGCGGCTACTTCGCCTACCATTACCCGGGCTTGAATTACGCCTTTCTTTCGGGTAGTCTTACCTCCTTCTATCAACCCTAAACGGTCAAAAAATAATGCTTAAAACCACCTTGATCGGGCACGCCAGCCTGCTCATCCAGTCGAAGGAAACAACCATTCTGACGGACCCCGTCTGGTTCGATTACCTGTGGGAAGAAATCAATGTTCTGTGTCCCCACACCGAACTGAACAAGGACACCATCCCGCCCATCGACGTTCTGTTTCTGTCGCACCGGCATCAGGACCATTTCGATGTCCGCACGCTGGCCTATCTCAAGCGGAACGACCGCATTCTCAAGCCCAATGTCCGCATCATGGCGCCCAACGACCCGATTCTGCTGGAGGTACTCAAGGAGCTGGAGTTTGAGAATGTCGAGATCCTCGCCGACTTCGAACCGATCCCAGTGAAGGATGTCATCATCACCCCTACCCCGTCGCTCAACCAGTCGAGCACGTCGCAGGATTATTTTCCCGAACATGGCCTACTGGTTCACGATGGTCATGTAACCGCGTGGAATCAGGTCGACACCATTGTGAGTCCCGAGATTATCAATCACATCGGACAACTCTATGGCGGTGTGGATTTTGCGCATTCGCGGTTTCTACCGTTGCTGGAAGGGAACCTTACCTACCACAAGCCCGTGGTACTGCCGTTCGACGAGTATTGTTCGTTCCTGAACGCCATGCGAGCGCTGGCGCCCAAGTTTGTCGTCCCCGGCTCGGCCGCCTTCCGTTACCGGGACGAGTTCGCCTTCATGAATCATTACACCTTTCCCACTACCCAGGAACAGTTTCTGGGTGACCTTTCGGAGTTTTGTCCCGAGATCCAAAGCAGTACCTTTTTGTCCGGGGATGTCGCACATATCTCACCCAGCGGAACCCGCGTCGAGTCGCAAGGCTCGGGTTTCGTCCGCACTATTGAGGATGACAGCTACCGGGTCGCATTCAAACCCGTACTGGAGGTGTCGCCGATTCGAACGCAGACCACCGACCCTGCACAACATGAGCAGGAAATGAACGTGATCCGGGATTTCATTGAAAACCAGTTCGTGGACCGAATTTTAAAAAGCGAGATTCTGCAAGGCTGGAAACACTGGAAGATAGTCTATCAGCTGGAAGTGTTTGGACAGGGGGGAGAGTCAGAAATATGGAGTATTGATTTCGGCCAATCCGAGTTGAACATTCAAAAGGGAAGCTTGTGCAAGATCAACTTGTACGAGGGGATTGCCTCTTCAGAGCTGTATGCGTTGGTTCAGAAGACTACTTCGTGGGATTACGTGGCACTGTGCGGGAACTACCGGACGTTCAATAATATCTACCGCATCACCAACGGCAATCTGGAGTATTTTCCGTCTGAGAAAATCAACCAGGCCTTGGAACCCCTCATGGATACCTTCCCCGCAGACCTGACCATGGACCGGGAAAAATACATGAAAGACGTGCGACGCTGGAAAGATAAGGCTTGAGCGGAATTCAGAAAAACGGTTATCTATAAAAAATATGATGGCCAATTTTTTTGATGCGTTTCTTTTGTTTGGCCCATCTCGGTTTGATGCGCGTGGCGTGATAAAACAAGGCTCCCTTGAGTTCGACCGACTCCGGATCTTCGTAAACGGTTTCCGCTACTTTCCAGGCTTTCTTCCACTCTTTACTTTTCAGTGGCGGCGGTGTATCAAACTCCGTCCAGGAGAAAGCGCCGACATACCGGCGGCGACGTTTATCCCACCGCTGTTCGTACACCGCATCACAAATAGTGTCGGGAAAACGACTGGAAGCCACACGATTGAGGGTCACCTTGGCCACTGCCATTTTCCCTTTCACGGGCTCGCCGCGGGCTTCATGATACACATTGCGCGCCAGACAGGTGAGATCACGATTGACCGCCGTACCCTCGACGGTGTTGTACACCAGCAGGCCCATTGTACTGAACACCAGCCCCAATGCGCCGAAAACATACCACAGGCTTCGGTCAGTCATAGACCAGAATGTGGACATCCTGAACTTTACATTGGACCAGCGGTAGCTCATCCTCAGCCCCAAATTGCCGATCCAGGTCCACAGCCCTAACGAACTGATTTTATAAATCAAATCTTTAATCATGTTGATAAGTATAGGGCAATTCTCCGCGTCGCCTATCAAATAAACCGCCTGCTGAAGCCGGAAACCATCTATTGAATTGAAAAACAGGGACCTGTGCTCATACGAAAAAAAGAAACGATAGAGCACTTCTGGCGATCATTTTAAAATCGCGTCACTCTGACCGCGCTTTACACGACCGTTGTTTTTTGCCACAATATGCCCTGCAAGTTTGATTCAACTCTAAAAGGCACGGGAATTATGGAACGCTGGTACATGCTGTCATTGGTAGGGAAGGATCGGCCGGGACTGGTCGCCGAGGTCAGCGCCGCCTTGTGCAAAGCTGGCTGTAATCTGGGGGATTCCTCAATGGCGCGGTTGGGCGCTAACTTCTCCATCATGGTCATGGTGCAATGGGATGGAACGATCGAACAGTTGAATGAAATCGTCCAGCCAATCAGCCAGACCCTGTCCCTCACCCCGCATATCAACGAACTGCCTGGCGGTATGGAACACCATGTCGAGCCGGACGTACGCATCAGCGTATACGCCAATGATCGCATGGGTATTGTCGAAGACGTGACCACCGCGCTTGCGGAGGCGGGGCTGAACATCCTGCATCTCGATTCGAATACCGACCCGGAAAAGGGCTCACCCGGCAAAACCTATTACCTGCATATCGAGGGCACTGTCGCCAAGGGGCTGGACCCGCTGTACGCGGCACTCGACCGCCTGACTTCTGAAAAAGAGATGAACGCCCAGCTCATCCCCATCAACCCGGAACTCCAATAACCGTCCGCTTCAGCCAAACAGATACTGGATGGAATCGCGGCTCACCCGGCTGTAATGGCCACTCTTCGAGCACCGCACCAGAAAATAGCAATCCTCCGATTTCAAGTCGCACAAAAACTCCATGCTGAACTGGTCATCGCCGCATTCCGGACATTTCTTCTTTTTAATCTCCTGTTGAATCTTCGGCCACAGATCCTCCATCGTCTGGGTATCGTTGGTGACAACAAAACGGTGACCACAGTGACCGCAGAGGGCATGTACGTCGCAGGGCGAATGCGGCGAATCGCAACTGAGATTGGCTCCGAGACGCGAGTTCAGGCAAACCGGACAGGGAATTTTATCTATGATGGTTTCAATCTTTTCCAATGTACTCATCGTCCATACCTCCATAAAAATTATGTGTAGTGCTGAGTCGTAGGCACCGAATATTCCCTACATTTATTTTTCCGAATGAAAATTCATTTGTTACCCTAAAATAGGGCTTATTGCCTGAAATTCAACCCCACATCCCCAAATATGGCTAAAGAAAAAAACCCACTGCCCATCGCTGAAATCGTCACCGGCGTCGCCATTACGATCATCCTGATCGTTTACGCCATTCCTCGTCTCATGAATTAGGATCAGAAAGGGATCATCGGGGATGAGGCCTCCAAAATGATACAGATACCCAGCTTTGAACACTCTTTCCGGTAATTCTCCGCCACAGAAACCCAGTAAATACCGCTTTTGAACCAATTGCTACAATATTGATACAAACGCAAACAACCCCGACTTCACCGCCACTTTCACTTGCGAACTTGCTAAATATGCTGAAGACTCACAGGTTACCGCGAATCCTAGCCTCACACCCGGACTAACTTTATTAAATTGGGGTCTCTTGACAATTTGTGTAACAATTTTTCTTAATATTGTCACCCAAAAGGGCTATGAGGAGGAAATTCCGCTTTTCTCATCAACTTAAAACTCACCCCTATCTAATAATATTTCAACGAGTTACATTAAACCTCACCTTTTGAACACAGAGAACCTAAATATTGGCCTGAATTTTGCTTATATCTATTCAGGTCAATAGCGAAAAATAAGGCATTTGGCAGAAAGTTGGCTTTATACTATTTGAGTTACTGATTTTATGAGAGTTACCAATAATTTCGGTACTAAACAGGAATGAAGCGTATATGATTCATGAAATTGGAAATCGCAATGAATAAGGAACATGGCTTTACATTAATTGAATTGATAACCGCGATGGTAATCGTCTCTATCATCCTCGCTACGGCTATACCGAATTTTTCAGGCTGGAGGACCAACTCCCAAATTCGCGCGGAATCGAACCGTGTGCATATGGATCTCCTTTTGGCCCGGATGACAGCAATGAAAAGTGGCCGTAATATTGTAGTGACCTTTTTGCCAGGTTCCAATAGCTATAGCATATTGCACGACAACAACGGCAATGGCACCGCCGACACAGGCGAGCCCTTGAGTACCAGGGTATTGGAAAATCATGTTCAGTTCGGGTTTTTCGGTCCAAACATAATCGATATGAATGGTAATACCGGCATCACCGAAACAGTCAAAATGGGACCCTCCGACATCGTTACTTTTGACCCCCGAGGACAGGCCGATTTGAGTGGTGTGCTTTTTCTAATACATAGTGATGATGCTTCTTCGAGCAACGACCGATTGCGGGGAATCAGCATTGTTCAAGCGACGGGATCAGCAGAATTGTGGAAATACAACGCCTCATTAACCCCGATCCCTTGGGAATAGAAACCGGATGAATTTATTATGAAACTTTGCAAACAAATGAAAACTCAAATGCAATCCCAATCGGGGTTTACATTAATTGAAGTATTGTTTTCCATCTCGATTTTTTCAATCGCTATTCTGGGCCTGATATCAATGACAAACTCGGTAAGCCTCCATCAAAGAGGTGCAGACGAAATGACGGAAGCTACGTTGATTGCTTCCGATCAAATGGAAGCAATCAAACGTGTGTCCACAAATGAGCCTGTAGGGGGAGTTTTCGGATTCGAGTACTTTGTGAACGACCAAGTTGGTGGTTATTTGGCCAGCTACAGCACTCCCGATAACTTTACCCGTATCCTAACAGAGACCAGTGCAGAGGATCCTGATCTTCCGCCGGGTATTACCAGAACAACGACCGTTGAGGTATATCCGGCCGCCGCCCAGGCCACAGAGGATTTCCTCATGGCGGACAATATTCATATGGTCGAGGTCCAAGTAGACGTGTCGTGGGTAAGCCCTACCGGAACCACAAAAAATATAGCAGTAAATACAGTTTTGCAGAGGAGACAATTCATCCAATGAATTTTAAAAAGAAGTTATCTCATATCAATAATATTGCATCTCACCCAGGAAACGAAGAGCAGGGTAGCACCCTCATCGTTGTGCTGGTATTAATGGCCACCATGCTCGCCATTGCCATTGGTGCGCTTCAAGTCACCCAGATAAATGTGGCATCGTCTGGCGCCCACAAAAAAGGGAAACAGGCTTTCTACTCCGCTGAAGTCGGCTTGGACGTGGCGGTCAACGACATTATTACAGAGTTTGAGAATCTCAGTGTATACACCACGACTGAAAACAAGGGGGGAACTCCTGGCTTTACGAGAAACTATCGCGGGCATGATGTCTATTACAATGTTACCAACCCTTTGGATCGTTTTCTTTACCAAACCGTAGCGGGTAACAGCACCATTTTTCACTATGCCCACACGTTTGATATTGAGGCGACGGCCACTTCTCAAAGTGACGATTCCGTTAAAAGTGTTCGGGAACGTATCCGCATCCTGGAGACTCCCTTGGTTCAATATTATATATTTTACGGAGGAACCGGCAACAATGCAGATTTGGAAGTTTTGCCGGGTCCGGTAATGAACAGTTGGGGCCGTATTCATGCCAACGGCGACATTTATATTGGAACGAACAACGCGTTCACCTTAAGAAATTACGATGCCTCGGGCGCTTTTTCACCTCACCTTATGAGCGCGGGCGGCGAAATTTTCACGAAAAGAAAAAATAACAGTGCCGACTATGGTAGCTCCAATATCTTCGTCAAAATAGATGATTCCCAGGTGACCAATCCCAACCCCCAGCGAATGATTCCTGACGGCGACATTACCACCGCTAATGAAGCTACCGAGGAAGCTAATTTTAATAATTACGTCCTGATCAATGAAGACCAATATCAGGCCCCGAGTCAGACTCAATTTTTTAGAGGGCAATTCTACGAAAGCCGGGCAACAGATCCACAAAACCCTCGAATCGATACAATGAGAATTATCAAGAACGCCGCTGGTAGCCTTGAAATCTGGGTCACCCGACCCGTATTGGAAGATGTGACTAATGAAGTGATGAATTTGGGAGTCGGGACCCTGCCCACTGGGGCTCCCGACATCACTGATCCGGTACGTGAAACCGTGGGATCAAACCAATTTTGCGATCGCCGTGAGGGCGACAGGGAGGTTGATTTTTATGATATTGACCTGTCTCTGTTACATATATGGTATCTCGATCACTTGACCTCGGAAGGTCTCCTTCCGGCGGGCGACGGCATGCTACTTTATACATCACGATCTCCGCACGCAACAGTGGGACCCGTTCCATATCCAAATGCCGGCAGTAGATTGGATGCGATTCGCCTTATAAACATGGGAGGCTCCACTAATCTCCAGCTCAATACGACCGTGGCGACCGACAACCCTATTTATATACAGGGACATTTCAATGATGGCGCGGGTGGCGGTACGGTCCGTGGAGTGGCTTTGGTGGCAGATGCCATCAATATATTATCAAGCGGCTTTACCAGCAAACTCTGTTCCCAGTCGCACACCAGCATCCCCAATCCCCCCGTGACTAATATCAATGCCGCATTCTTTGGGGGTAATGTACCCACCCCTGCCGGCGGTGGCACATATAGCGGAGGCCTCGAAAACTACCCCCGGTTCCATGAAAAATGGGGGGGTGTGAATTGCAATATCCTGGGAAGTTTCATCAACCTGTGGACCAGCTCTCAAGCCGTTGGGAATTGGGGGCAATCCGGCGTTTATCAACCCCCTAACAGAAACTGGGGTTGGGATGTGCGATTTCAAAATCCAAATTTTTGGCCGCCTTTCATTCCCTCTATTTTTAGTGTGGAACGGGTTGGATATCTTGAAGGCTAGAGTTTCTTGAATAGTGATCTTTAATTAATCTTAAATTGATAAGAGAATAATTATGTCAAATATAGTCTTTACGACACGGATGAAAAAGAATGAGGCGGGGTTTACCTTATTAGAATTGATGATCGCATCCCTCATGTCCCTGGTAATTCTGGGCTTGTTGGCTCACGTATTTCGATCGCAACAGAAAGAGTTTGACACGCACACCGAGCTCAACACCATGCAGGCCAATGGACGGGGTGCGACTGAATTTATCGCTCGCTCCGTGCAGAATGCCGGATTCAATGTCAAACGCGGCACCCGCTTTCTATCCGCATCGGACCATTCTATTACGGCGGTCTATGATTCCGACAACGACACTATTATTCAGAATAATGAGGTCATCACCTACACCATCGCCAATACTTGGGATGGAACAATTAATGATAACTTTTCATTTGTTTCCTATTTTGACGTGGATGGCGACGGCGCGATCGAGAGCACTGAAAATCCGCTCATTAACGTAGAAATGACTGCGTCGGGACCTCCTTTCAACCTTTACAAAGTAACTCCCGATGCCACCGGAACCGGAATTGAGCGGAATTTAATCGCAAAGAACATCGATAATATGATCATTAAATATTATGACCGCGATGCTAATCTCCTGCCAGTCATGAACGATACGGACGATGACGGCATTGGAGACATTGCCTTCGATGCGGACAATGACGGGAATCCTGACTCCGGAAACTGGACATTTCAGATTCCGATAGCAGAGCTGAATGATATTCGAAAAGTGGAAATTGAGATACTGGCCCGCTCTCGCAATCCCAGCCCCCGAGAGGTTACCAGTTCAGGCAATTACGCGCCGGGGAGCCTTGCGGCTGTAACGTCTGGGAGCACGGCCTACAGCGACCTATTCAGCAGAGACGATTTCACCGCCCAAATGGCACCGAGAAATCTAGTCATGGCTCCTTGGGGAAATATTGACATAGTAGCCACTCCTGCTACCGTAAATTGTCCTACCCCTGGTACAGTTACTGCCACACTATTAGACAAAAATGGTCAAGCGGTCCCTGCTACCGAGTTGGCGTTTACTGCAACGGGCACGGGGATCACACTCGGTTCGCCAACGGCCAACACCGATTCCAATGGCGATAGGACTACCACTGTTGTTTTTGACTATTCGACACCTTTTCTCACATCCACCGTATCGGCCAGTGCCCAGGTCATTGACATAACCGGTGAATCGAGACCTGTCTACAACGCCACACCAGTAGGATTCACCTTTGGAGGTGGTAATTTCAACGAACCTTTTGACGGTTCGCAAACAATCGCCTGGGACGACTTGGTTCTCGGAACAGGTTTTGAAATCCCTCCAGGTCAGGAGTATTTCACATCTTCACTACCCGGACCGGGGGTACTCGTAGGCTCCGTGAATGGGTGCGCTCCCTGGCAGGATTATATTGTCCAAACCAATGTTAGCAATCCTACAGGGACATTCACCGACGACCAGGAATCCTACGGTATTATTTTAAGGCATCAGGACCAGGATAATTATAACTGGGCCAGAGTCAAATACTTTGCTTTTGGTTCAGGTACCTATGTAGTGGAAGTCGGGAGAACGATTGCGGGTACCGATACCCCGTACGCTAGTGTACCCATATCCATATCGCCTTATGACAACACCGAACCTTATACCTTGAAAGCTCAAGTCCAGGGGACCGAAATAAAAGCTAAATTTTGGTGGAATGATCCAGGCACTCCAGGGACGGACGAGCCAACTACGTGGCAGGTCACTGGAACCAACAATGACTTCACCAGTGGAAAATTCGGGGTGATAACCACGAATGATACTTTCCAGTTTGACGATCTATCCCTGGAAAACGCACCGCCTACTTTATAAAGCCTCGCTTGAGTTCGACTCGAGGTTCACTATCGAACACAATCCCGGTCCATGAAAGGACGCGGCCTTCAGGGCTGTGCTCCCGGACCGGGTAAGGTTTTTCTCCTTTGTAAAAAAAAGGCAATCTCTTCGGAGCTTGTCTTTTTTATTCCGGAAGGGAGACATCAGCCACCATCAAACCTATTGAAATAACTAAAGTTAGTTGAGGTCTGGTATAATCGGGACCAGTTGATCTCCGGCCCGAGGTTCTCCTAATATGAACACATCCTCCCCAACGGTTGTCTCCCCGCGTGAAGGCCTGAAATGGGTCAAGATCCGGCGGTTTCTCACCCTGCCCTTTTCGCCGAAAAGCCTGAGGACGTACATGACAGTCCAGCGGTTTGAGGACGTGCCCATCGACCGCTTGGCGGCGGACGGCATCAAAGGGGTTCTATTGGATGCGGACGGCACGCTGGGGCCGCATCACACTCGTGAATTTTCCGAACCGGTGCGGAATCATGTTGCAAAAATGATCGCCGCTGGCCTGCGTGTGGCCATCTACACCAACGCAATGGAAGACCGTTTCGGGGTGTTTGAAGGCGCCGCCATAGTCACCGACGTCCCACCGAAACCCGACCCGCGCGGCTTCGAGATCGCCATGAAACAATATCTGCAATTGGACGACCCGGCGACGGTGTGCATGATCGGCGACAACTACATTACCGACGGCGGCGCGATTGACGCCGGCATGCGGTTCACCCACGTCCAGCCCGTCCCCGGCCCGGAAAATTTCTTTCACCGAACCACCCGCGCCCTCGCCTGCCGGATTGCCCGTTGGTATTTCCCGCTAAATTCCAGCAAATAAACAGGAATAAATACAGGGTGACCCTCATCAGTTACTTACTGAAAGGTCTCATTGACTTTCTGGGACGGAAATGATTAGATAAGCCCATCTATCTATAGGAATTGAGCATTTATGAAGCGCTTTGGAATCATTTTACTGGGGGCACTCTTAGCTGGATTTCTCATGATCCCCGGTAGTGCTGTGGCGCACACCTCGCACGCGGGTGTTCATGCCGAGTCTCCCTTTGATGCACCCAAAGCGAAGAAGTCGCCTCATTGCATACTCAAGGGACATAAACACAGCGCAATACCGTTTTGTCCACATACGATGCAGGACCGCAACGCGCAAACCCAGTTCAAATCCGACTGCGGAGACCATCCCTCCGGTACCCAGATTCAAACTTCGTGGTCCAAAACGTTTTTTTTGTTAAAATCTGTTGCGAAAGTTTCACCGGATCGCAAAAACAGTGTATTCACCTCCACGCAATTTCTTCAGCCTTCCTTCATTCCAGACTCTCTGGACAAGCCCCCTCAATAAGCCTGATCCAACCCATTTGAAACTCAAGACCTGAAGCTCCGCCCATCGTCCGCCGTGTCTGTAAAATCCTTACACGTTGGCGAGTATCGCGATGCCTTCGGTATTCTTCCACTGTTTTTCTTACTAGGAATCAGGCGCATGAAATTTTTTATTTCCAATTATTTTACTCTCAAACTCAAACGTTCTTTGCAAACGGTGATGTTGCTTCTACTGGCAGGACTTTTACTGCCCTCTTTTGCGATGGCTTACCTGGGACTCTGTTGTGCCCACTGCGGCGGCAACATGCCGCTGAACGTACCGGGCGGCGGCATCCCGGAACCGAAAGAGTTCCGCTTCAAGATCAGTCAGATGTTCATGCAGATGGGCTCCCTGCGCGATGGCACCTCAGACATAAGTGAGGGCTCCCTGCTGGCGCCGCCGATGACTCCGGGAAAATTCGTCGTGGTGCCTTCCTCCATGCAGATGCACATGACCATGTTGAGCGGCGCGTATTCGTTTACGGACAATTTCGCATTGATGGCGATGACGAGTTTCAAGTTCAACCGTATGCAGATGGAATTCAACGCCGGACTGCAGGCCGCGACCGGCGAGTCGGGTTTTACCATGGAGTCCAAGGGGGTTGGCGATACCCAACTGCTCGGGAAATACCGCTTATATAGTGATGACCACCTGGCACCGAAGGATCAGGTTTCAACTCTGTTCGGAGTTTCCATCCCCACAGGAAGTATCGACAAAAAGTTCTCGAACAATCCTGTTCCCGGTCAAAACGGCACGATCCTGCCCTTCAAAATGCAGTTGGGGAGCGGCACCTTTGATCCCATGATCGGGCTGACGTATCAAGGGTCGCAGGACCCGTTCTGGTATGGAGCCACCTCCCTGTACACGGCCCGGGTTTATGACAATAACCGGGGTTATCAACAAGGGGATGAGTTCCGCTTGGATTTATACAGCATGTACCAGTTCCATGAAAAATCCGTCGCTCATCTTCAGTTGAACGGAACCTGGAATGATCGCTACAGTGATGAACCGGACGCTGGCAGGGAGTTGGGTCACGGGCATTTGGGGTTCAATCCTGCCAATCCCTTTACCAGCCCGTTGTTCGATCCGTCGAATTACGGCGGCACTCAGTTGAATATCACCGCCGGCATACAATGGCAACCGTTGCCGTTGAATATCATCGAACTCAACGGGTCGGTGCCGCTGTATCAGAACCTCAACGGACCCCAGATGGCAGAGGATTACCGCGTCATGCTGACCTGGTACATCGAACTGCCTACCAAGCAAAGTCGGCGACACACGGGCATCAAACCTCCGCAGGAGCTGGGATTTTAATGGTCAAACGGCTTCCGTTTAATTTCGTAGGGGCGATGATCCTCACTGCGGCGGCTTTGGGGTTGTGGAGTTGCGGTGCGGGATCACTGCCCGAAGAAGGAACATCGGACGTCACTTTGTTCCGTGACAAATGCACGGTGTGCCACAGTTGGCCGCACCCCAGACGACACAATGTCCGGGAGTGGGATCATTATCTGGGGCTGATGAAAACGCATATGAAAAACCGGGGACTTTCGATTGAACCGCAGGAAATGGAAACCATCCGGGCTTATTTACATAGAAACGCACGACGGGATTGATATGAATTTAAAAAAATGGAAAAAACTATGGGTGATGTTTTTATTTTGGGGATTGTGCGGAACCCCTGCGAACGCGTCTGCCGATCCGTTTGAACAATTCGGGGTGGCACGTCCCCGCACCTCCAAACCGGCACCCGATTTCGTTTTAAAAGATATTCACGGAAAACCGGTCAGCCTCGCACAGTTCAAAGGCAAACCGATTCTCCTCAACTTCTGGGCCACTTGGTGCGGACCCTGCAAGGAGGAAATGCCTTCCATGCAGAGATTGCATGACACTGCCAAAAATAACGGCGAGTTTCACGTTATCGCCATATCCATCGACCGATCTAACTTAAAAAAAGTCAGTCAGTATGCGGAAAACCTGAACCTCAATTTTCCGATTTTGCTCGACCCTGAACGAAAAACCAGGAAAGCCTATTTCATTCGCGGCCTGCCCACCAGTTACCTGATCGACGCGGAGGGAAAACTGCGGGGCTTTATTTCCGGAGCACGCCAGTGGGACAGTCCCGCCGCCAAACAAGTGTTTCGTCTGTTGGAACATGCGGGTAAATAAATGTCTTTGTGCGAAATCAACGCTTGAGTTGCACCGATACGTCTCAGCGAAATTGGGTCCAGCGACACGCTGGCCGCCTCTTCCATATTTTGATAATCGGTATAAAATAGAACCCGAACGGAGGTTTCTCGATGGCTAAAGTTAAAATCATCATCATGGGAGCGGCGGGACGCGATTTCCATAACTTCAATGTAGCGTTCCGGAACCAGCCTGAATACGAAGTGGTGGCCTTCACCGCCACACAGATCCCCGGTATCGATGACAAAATGTATCCCGCCAGCCTGTCCGGTGCCCTGTACCCCGACGGCATCCCCATCCACCCGGAAGAAGAATTAACCGACCTGATCCGAAAGCATCAAGTCAATCGCGTGATCTTCGCCTACAGCGACGTGACGCACGAAGCGGTCATGCACAAGGCATCCATTGCCCTCGCAGCAGGTGCGGATTTCTGGCTGATGGGACCCGACAGCACCATGGTGAAATCTACAAAACCTGTCGTTTCCATCTGCGCCATTCGCACCGGGTGCGGCAAGTCCCAGACCACGCGCAAGGTCATGCAGATTTTAAAAGCCGCCGGGAAGCAAGTCGTCGCCATCCGCCATGCCATGCCTTACGGCGATCTCGCCAAACAAAAAACACAACGCTTCGCCACTCTTGAAGATCTCAAAAAACACGACTGCACCATCGAGGAGATGGAGGAATACGAGCCTTACATCGCCATGGGCGGGGTGGTCTATGCCGGAGTCGATTACGAAGCCATTTTGCGGGAGGCCGAACAGGAAGCGGAGATCATTCTGTGGGACGGCGGCAACAACGATCTTCCATTTTACGTTTCCGATCTGGAAATCGTGGTGACCGACCCCCTCCGCACGGGACATGAAACGCGTTACCATCCCGGCGAAACCAATTTGCGCCGCGCTGATGTGGTCATCATCAACAAAATGGACACGGCGGAGGCGGCCGAGGTCGATAAACTCCGCCACACCATCTCGCAGACCAATCCCAAAGCGACGGTCATCGAAGCCGCATCACCCATCACCGTCGAAGGGCAGGAGCAGATCAAGGGCAAGCGTGTGCTGGTGATCGAGGATGGCCCGACATTGACACACGGCGAGATGCCTTACGGCGCGGGCGTGGTCGCCGCCTGGCAGTTCGGCGCAAAGGAAGTCATCGATCCCCGTCCCTGGGCGGTGGGGTCAATCAAGGAAACATTTGAGAAATACCCGAAGGTGGGCGTACTTCTGCCGGCAATGGGTTACGGCCCGGAACAAATTCGTGATCTGGAGAAAACGATTAACGCCGTCGACTGCGACCTGGTGATCATCGGTACGCCTATTGATCTAACCCGCGTCGTCGACATTCAAAAGCCCTCGGTACGCGTCACCTACGAATTGCAGGAGATCGGTACGCCCAACCTGGAAATGGTCCTCAAACCTTTCACCGGATAAATTGTGAGTACCTCTTCAGAAAAACCCAGTCTCTTGATCGCGTTCGGCGGCAACGCTTTAAACGTTCCCGGTGACCACAAACCCATCCAGAAAGAGGAGTTCCTCGTCGCGCGACGGAGCATGGAACAACTCGTGCCCTTGCTGAAGGAAGGCTACAAAACCATTATCCTCACCCACGGCAACGGACCGCAGGTCGGACAGATTTTTCTACAACAGGAACTGACGGCGCACGAGTTTCCCCGACAGGTCACGCTCGACGTGTGCGTGGCGGACAGCCAGGGGCGGATCGGCTACATTCTGCAAAATGTATTCGACAACGTATGCCAGCAACACGGCATCGATAAAAAATCGTTTTCCGTGATCACACAAGTGGTGGTGGACCCGAACGACCCCGGCTTTAAGAATCCGACCAAACCCATCGGCGTGTTTTACAAAAAAGATGAGGCGGACCGTCTGAAAAAAGAACGCGGATGGGTTCTGAAAGAAGACGCCGGACGCGGCTGGCGGCGCATGATCCCTTCCCCACAACCACTGGAGATCGTCGAGCAGGCTATTTTCCACGACCTGCTGGAGCGGGGACTCATCGCCATCGGCGCGGGTGGCGGTGGCGTGCCGGTATTCCGCAACTCTAAAGGGGAACTGGAGGGCATCGAAGCGGTGATCGACAAGGACCGCACCAGTGCCCTGCTGGCTTCCCGGATAGGCATCGACACACTGGTGATTCTGACGCAGGTCGATCATGTGTACCTGAATTTCAATCAACCGGAACAGAAACCCATCACAAATGCCACCGTTTCCGAAATGGAAACCTGGTTGCAGGAAGGTCATTTTCTTGCAGGCAGTATGCAACCTAAAGTGGAGGCCGCCCTGTATTTCCTCAAACACGGCGGCAAAAAAACCGTTATCGCGCATCTGAACCAATTGGCCGAGGCGGTTGCCGGTAGGGCGGGAACGCACATCCTGCCCAACTGAAACCTTAAAATTCTTTTCACTCATTAGATTACAGTGTATAAATCATGGGGAAAATGTTGATTAAAACGTTTTGGACAGGAGTGTATCTTTGATTGTCTTGTGGATAGGGCTGGGCGGATTCGTCGGCGCGTTGCTCCGCTACTGGATCAGCGGATGGATACAGGCGGGGATGGTGACGTTTCCCCTGGGCACGCTGGCGATCAACTTCATCGGCAGTTTTATTCTGGCGCTGGTGATGTTCCTGTCCGAGTTCAAAGGATACTTCACCGAGGAAACGCGAATCTTTCTATCGATCGGTTTACTGGGGTCTTTCACCACCATGTCGACCTTCAGTTACGAGTCGTTCAAACTGCTGGAACAACAGGAGCACCTGCTGTTCAGCGTCAACGTCATCGGTTCGGTCGCCCTCACCCTGCTGGCTGTTTATCTCGGGAAAATCATCACCTTGAACCTATAACGAGTCGATTATGAAAAAAGAAAGCGACGCTACTTTATTGAGAATTTTTATCGGCGAGTCCGCCATGCACGAAGGCAAGCACCTCTACAAATATCTGGTGGAATTTTTCAGAAAGGAGGGGCTTTCGGGTGCGACGGTGTTGCGCGGCATCGACGGATTCGGAAAATCCAGCCATGCCCACACCACCTCCATCTTACGACTGTCCACCGATTTGCCCATCGTGGTGGAGGTCGCCGACACGCAGGCCAGGATCGACGCGATCAAACCCAAACTTGATGCAATCATCACCGAAGGGCTGATCACCGAAGAGAAGGTGAAGATTATTCTCTACAAGGGGAATGACAAGAAGTCTTCTTAAAAGCGGTAGGTCGCCATGGTGCCAAGGTAAACAATGTCGTTGCCCGGCGGGGTTTCCCGAATAAAGGGGCCGGCATCGAAGAAAATGAAAATCCCTTTGATATCGAGATGGCGATCCACCTGCCATTTGAGTTCCACCTCCGGCTGAGTCCCGACATAGCGCGCCCGACTCACTTGCCCCGTTCTCAACAAACCGTTGGCAATGGAATAAATACCGTCGTCCAGACTGTCCCGCCAGATGAATTCCGTACTCAGCGTCAAAAACCAGTGTTTATTGAACTGGATATTGATTTTGGGATGCAGGTCACGCTGGTTGATCAACCCGGTAGCGGCCAGCTGGCTGATGTGTTTGCCCCTCGGAAAAAATGGATTGAAGGCATTGAGGTCGGCATCGTTCGGGTCGTCGTCGCCGCTGTAAATATCGGCCCGCAGACTGAAGCGAATTTTGGAATCCGCTCCCAATGTCCAGGTATATCCCGTGTCTGACGCTATGGTGTAGGCACTGATCGTTGCATCGCCAAAGCTCCCGAACTGGTACATAAACTCAAAATTGTAATCGAGTGCGCCGTATTTCCCCCAGAGCCGTGACCCGACACTATGGCGAATTTCGTTGGCAGTCCCCTGATCAAAGCGGGCCTGCTCGCGGTTGAGGCCGATGTAATAGGCATCCAGTTTTTGCTCAAACGCGTCGCCCTTCATCATATTCGTCACCGAATACAGGCCCCAGAAAGAGTGTTCGTTACCGGAGTTGTTGTCGAAATAATCGCGGCTGATCTGTACCGGCCTTCCGGCAAACGCGGTTAAATCCACGCGGCCCATCTTTGCCATGAGTTTCACTGCATCGTGACTGAGGCGCAGGTTGGGACGCTCCCGGTAATTGAAAAAACGGCGGGAACCGAAAATGATTTCCTGCCGACCGATCCGGATCGTGAGGTTTTTATTTTTTGAAGACAATGGCGAAAAATCCAGAAACAACTGATTGATATCCAGCCGGTCCTCGTCCACCCCGCGCGGTCCTGCTGATCGTCCGGTTTCGATGCCGCTCTGAATCTGCGAGAACAGGCGAAACCGGTCTCCCACATGGAGGTCGGCATGAAACAAATAGCGTTGCAGGTACCAGCCGTTGTTGTCCTTGACCGTCGCTCCCCAATTTTCGTTACGGATGCTTTCGTAATGCTGACGGGTTTCTCCCCCGAAGGACAGGTAAACCGCTCCAGCATCATCAAGCGGAACGTATTTGAGTCGATCCCAGAAATCGGTGCGTCGGCCGGGATCTTTCAGATATCGGTAGTCTTCAAGGTAACGAGAAGGGTTATAAGACGGGGGTGAAATGGTTTTTCCGGCAATCACTGGACGGGCCAGCAACAGCAAAGCGCCTCCCAGGAAAAAGGCGGCGCACAGACAGAGAGATCGAATGAGTTTAGACCACACCATAAGCTAAAATTGAATCTGTCACTTTTTTAATGGCCGCCCAGCGCTCTGTTGACAGGCCCTCGGTATCCTAATGCACATCGAAAGAAAACTGGGTTCAATTCAGCATGGCGTCGTCCGGGTTGACAGGCATATCTCCAATCGTAAAGACCATGGAGTCTTTCGATTCACGCACCTGAATCCCCTTGTTGTGCCGAACTTCATACAACCGGTTGAAGGCTTCCGTATCCAAACTGCAGGAACCTCCATTTTCTTCAATTATCACCATAAATGCTACGAGTAGTTTTTCGATATTTGGGTCCATTTTATCCTATCCGTTTCAATTGTTTTTACTGCACAGCTGTCGTCAACTCAATCCGGCCCATTCCAGAGTGTTGGCAGAGTCACCTCATTTAGGTTGACCCGTGGATTTTAAACCAGAGTAACCTTCGAGCGGAATATTTCTTTCATGGTAAGCAAGGAAGTGGATTGATCCAAGTAAAAAGGTTGGCCTCGACTGAGGATATGATACACTTATCCGAATATTTTTTAAGTCATAACTTAGAGTAGATTTTCCAACCTGTCTATTTCCGAAGGTGGATTCATGCTCCGTCTGATCATCAAAGTTTTAAAGGCCCTGAACTCCAACGAGGCTCCCTGGCAAATCAGCCTGGGGATCATTTTCGGTTCGATTCTCGGGCTCACCCCCTTTCTCAGCCTTCACAATCTGGTCATCGTTTTTCTGGCGCTGGTCATCAATCTGAATATCAGCATGCTGATCGTCAGCTGTGGTGTGTTTTCCCTGATTGCCTATGCCCTGGACCCCTTATTCCATCAATTGGGTTTTGCTGTTTTGACCTCCCCCGGCCTGGAAGGGTTCTGGACCCAGTTTTTCAGTTGCCCCATATCTCTTCTGGCGAACCTGAATAACACGATAGTCATGGGCAGTCTGATTTCCACTCTGGCCGCCGCGATTCCTCTGTTTTTCCTGTTCAACATTCTGGTCGTGAAATACCGGGATGTTTACAATGCCTTCATCGGAAAATTTCCCATGTTGAAATTTCTTAAGGTTTTGGATCTTTACGGGAAACATTCATGAAACCTGCCAACAACAAGAAATTCAGAGTTCTGGGGATCGCCGTTTTTGCCGTTCTCGCCGGCCTGATCGGCGTATTTTTCGTATTGTTCCTCGACGGCATCATTAAAGACGCCATCGAAGAACAGGGTTCCAGCGTGATCGAGTCGCAGATTGATGTGGGTTCTCTGTCCACCTCACTGCTGTCCCAATCAATGGACATTGGAAACCTCCAAATCGCGAATGCCGATAAACTGGATGAAAACCTGGTTCAGGTCGGCCGCATCAAATTTGATTTTGATGGCAACCGGGCACTATCCAAAAAGGTGATTATCGACGACATGATAGTGGAAGGCCTGCGCCTGAATCAGAAAAGAGAAACACCCGCAAAACCTTACAAACCGGCAAGCACAGAACCCGAATCCGGAAAAGAATCCGAGGATAAATCTTCCACTCAATTTGGCGCACCCCAGGGACTTGATTTTAAAAATCCGAAAGACATTCTTGAAAATGAAACGTTGGAAACTCTGCAGGTGGTCAAGAAAACCAAGAGCGATTTGGAAGCGCTAAAAACCAAATGGCAAACCCAGGTTGACCAGCAATTGAGCAAAGAAAGCCTGGTACAAATTCAGCAACGCATCAAGGACCTTCAAGCCAAAAGCAAAAATTTAAAAAACCCGAGCGCCATTCAATCGATCACCACCGAAATCCAGGCATTGCGGAACGATATCCAAGCCCGGATCGATACCATCCAAAATTTCAAAAAGAATCTGGAAGCGGACATCCGCCAGGCCAAAAAGCTGGCTTCCAAAATCAAGACTCTGCCTCAAAAAGATTTTGATCGATTGAGAAAAAAATATTCACTGGATTTGAAAGGTGGAACGGGACTGGTCAGTCAAATGGTTTCCGGGCCTTTGAAAACCAAAATTGATAAAGCGTGGGGGTATTACAAAAAGATCAGTCCTTATTTGAAAAGCGACTCCAAATCGGAGCCCGAACCGGAAAAAATGGAACGCGGCAAGGGGCAATATATAAAATTTGCTTCTCCCAACCCTTTCCCCGATTTCTTAATCCGGCAGGCCAAACTGTCCATGAATATCTGGGAGCAGGATGTGAAGGGGGGTTTTCAAGGTCTGACCAATGATCCCAAAGTTTACGGAAAACCGTTTCATCTCAACTTCACCGGAAGCCAAAACGAAGTGTTCAAAAATTTCAAACTGAAATTGATTCTGGACCGGACCCGAAACGAAGCGGCGGACCTTCTGGAAACCCAGGTGGACTCCCTGAAAATCAATCCCGTTCCTCTTGGAGACTGGGCGACCTTGTCCCGGGGGTTTGCAGACATCGATGGGAAAATCAATATCCAGAACGAACAAGACGTAAAAGGCGATTTCACGGTCAAGGTTCATGGCGCTACATTCGCCCAAACGGGAGAAGCCGCAAACGAGATGTCCCGCGTTCTTGGGAGTGTCCTGAAAACCGTCAATCAGTTTTACATTCAGGGGGTGATCAACGGAACTCCAGACGAATATACCCTGAGCATCAAAACTGACCTCGATGAAATCCTGGCCAAATCCGTCAGGAAACTTTTCGATGAAAAGATAAAAACGTTTGAGACCGATCTGAAAAAGTCCATTGCCGCCTCGACCGCCGGCCCTCTGTCAGAGGCGACCGGTTCTGTCGCCAGCTTGATGGATTTTAAGAAAATTTTAAAAACCGAGGAATCTACTTCCAAGGACCTGCTGAGTCAGGCCACGGAAAAGGCTTTATTGGGAAACATTCCGGGAGCCGGCTCATTAATGGATAAACTCAAGCTTCCTTTTTAATTCCCAACATCGGAATGACTAGGATGCTCCGGTGAACTGATATCCTTTTTCCCGTACGGTGACGATATAGCGAGGAGTTTGCGGTTTCTTTTCGAAGTATTTCCGGAGACGTGAAATAAAGTTATCGACCGTACGCGTTTCGGTATTGGGACTGTAACCCCAGACCTTTTCGAGAAGTTCCTCTCGGGAAACCGCATTGCCGCGATTGACGATCAACAGATTCATCACCAGTACTTCCTTGGACGTCAGGTAAAACTCGCCATCACACCCCTTGGCTTTCCCCGTGTTGAAATCCACCCACATATTGTCAAACTCAAAGTACTCCAGTTTGCGAACGGGTTCCTGATACCAGTCCTTGCGTCGCAGGATTCCTTTAACCCGCAACAAAAGTTCCGGCAGGTGAAATGGCTTGGTGATGTAATCGTCGGCCCCTGCTTCGAGCCCGAGTGTGCGATCCTCGTCGGTGGTTTTGGCGGTCAACACCAAAACAGGAAAACGGATGTTGGTTTCGCGCACTTTCTTGACAACCTCCATGCCTCCCATCTTGGGAAGCATGAGATCAAGGATCATCATGTCAAAACTATCTTCCCGCAAACAATCGAGAGCCGCCAGGCCGTCTTCTGCCACGGTGACCTGATATCCTTCTTTCTCCAGGTTATACGAAAGTCCCTTGGCGAGATGTTTTTCATCTTCCACCAGTAAAATTTTAGTTTCTGTGTTCATCGTATCTCTGAAGTTTATATTCCGTTTCTGGATTCCAGGCTGGAACCGTTCATGGGCAGAGAAACCGTAAAAACCGAACCTTTGCCCCGACCTTCGCTGGTTGCCTTTATTTTGCCTTTATGATTTTTCACAATTTCCCGGGTGAGGTAGAGACCCAGCCCAGCCCCTTCTATATTTTGAGTCTCTTTATTCTGCACGCGGTAAAATTTTCCGAACACTTTTTTGCAATCCTTTTCGCTCAACCCCATGCCGGCATCGATGAAATCAATATCACAAAACTTCCCGTTTTTTTTGACTCGAATGGTAAAGGGACTGCCATCGGGGGAGTATCGTAATGCGTTGCCGATGAGATTGTTAAATACCATCTTCATTGCTCTCCTGTCCATCTGCAACGGCGGGCAATCCTGAACCTCAAGATGGACTTGTACCCCTTTTTCAGCAAATCGCCGCTGGTGCCCCTCCAGCACTTCACTCAAAAAAGGCTTCAATTCCACAGGCTGAAAATGCAACTGCAAACCCTTGGGATCGGCTCCGCTGGCTTCCATAATGTTGTCGATCAGACTTGAGAGGCGTTCGGTATCGGTCAGCATAATTTCCACAAAGTCCTGCGCTTCTTCAGGCGACACCTTTTGAAGCTTCATCGTTTCCAGGTAAAGTTGGATGGAGGCCAGGGGGGATTTCAGTTCGTGCGACACGCTGGAAACAAAATTGCTCTGCAGGCGGTTCAACCGGGCCTGCTTGCCCCAGAACACAAATATCAGCAGAACACCTGCCAAAATCACGATCATCAAAAAACAGCCTTCCAGCAAGATCACCCAGTTCAAATCTGCATCAAACAGTTCTGGTTTGATGCTTTTGGCGAATTCCTCAAAATCACGGCTATTTTGGATATACCAGTTGATCCAAATGACCATCAAAATAATCCAGGCAATCTGGACCCCAACAAACACAAAAACAGGGTGAAAAAGGGTTCGGAGTTTGTTCATCATGACCTATCTCTCAGAGAGTGTCCCCAGAAACTCATTTTAACCTACAAATCATTGAAAAAATAGACCTTAAGTGTGTCTCGGAATACTCATAATGTTACATAAGTTTTACACGAGGAAATGCAAAGTAACTGTACCCTAGTACCAGATACAGAGTATCAATTTATTGAATGATTTAAAAGGAAGGTACCCCATGGGTCAAATCAAGTCTTTACCTCAAAAACATCGGATGGCTTATGCGAATGTGATCGGCTTCGTCTTCATTCATCTCGTTGCCTTAACTGCAATATTCCTCCCCCAGTACACTTTTTCCTGGAGTGCGGTGGGTGTCATGGTGCTCCTGGTTTGGATGACCGGATCCCTTGGGATTTGTCTTGGTTTTCATCGTTACCTGACCCACAGGAGTTTTGACCTTCCCAAATGGCTGGCCAATTTTTTCGTACTGATGGGAACCCTGACCATGCAAGCCTCTCCTATCACCTGGGTGGGTCAACACAGAATGCACCACGCCAATTCCGATACCGATAAAGATCCCTACAATGCCCGCAGGGGATTCTGGTGGTCTCATCTGGGCTGGTCTTTTTACAAGACTCATGACTTTGATGATAAGCGTAAACTGCTTGAATACACCAAGGATTTCTCCAACGATAAATTTTATCAGTTCCTGAGCAATAATATGGTACTCGTTCAAGCCATGCTCGGAGTAGTGCTTTATCTGATGGGTGGACTCCCCTGGGTGGTTTGGGGTATTTTCGTACGCCTCGCCGTTGTTTACCAGCAGACCATGTCGGTCAACAGCGCCGCTCATAAATGGGGATATAAAAATTTCGAAACCAACGACCTGGCCACCAATTGCTGGTGGGTTGGCATTATCGCCTGGGGTGAAGGCTGGCACAACAATCACCATGCCTTTCCAAAATCTGCGCGCCATGGATTGAGGTCTTGGGAAATCGACACCACTTGGATGGTCATTTCAGGTCTCAAGGCACTCGGTCTGGCTACTAATATCCAGATCGCCACTATGGAACGTGATGGCTCCGCCAAATATTTCACTGGCAAGGTCATCAAAGAAGCCGCATAAAAAAGCCAGGAAGATTAGCCGCTCACCTCTCGGATTCCTTCCAGCCGTGAGATCGAGAGTAGCAAGTCTTCCTGGCTTTTTCCTTTTCTGTAGGCCAACACATAAGACAACTGGACCTCTTGGTTGACCCGGTCTACCCGATAGCACGTTTCCTGAACCAGGAACCCGTTTTCCCGGATGATTACCGCGCACCGGTCTTTGACCGACTCGTAACTTTCGAGATCCATCCGGACCAACAAATCCCCATATTTTTCCACCGACATCCAGCTTTCCACGTAGCGGAAAAAAACCAGCATGATAAACACCAGCAGAGTTCCCCACAACGCTAGGGGGTACAGCCCCTTGCCAATCACGATTCCCAACCCGGCAACAAACCAGATACAACCGGCGGTGGTGAGGCCGCGTACCATGTTTTCCTCGCGCATGATGGCTCCGGCGCCCAAAAAACCGATCCCCGTGATGATGCCGGCGGCCATGCGGTTGGGGTCAAACACCATTCCCGGACCGATAGAGTCCTGATAATATTCCGACGTGACTATCAGCATGGCTGCCCCCAGGCAGACCACAATGTGCGTGCGAAACCCAGCGGGACGTCCGTGCATCTCCCGCTCCATGCCAATCACGCCGCCCAGTAACACCGCCAGGAACAAACGGAACAGAACTGAAGAATCGATCAGCCAATTGAATTCAATATCCACGGGACCCCCTTAAACCAAAACTGTTTTTAACTGAATGTTTCAAACGCCACATGGTATCCGGTATATTTTCTCAAATTGATCACACGTTGTTCAAAAATTAGATACTGCCCCTTAATACCAGTCAACCGGTCACGAAATTGCGGCTCCTTATCCAGATTATGGCTGACTATTTTGGAAGGCACCGCCACCACCGGATAATGCAGTTCCTGTACGGCCTCATCCTCCAGAAAATATTGCTGAAGATCCGCAGGAATCCATTCCCTGGCTTTTTGACGGTACTCCCGCAAATCCACCGGATCCGCTTCCCCCTTGAGCATTTTGCGCCAGTTGGTCTTGTCCGCCATATGTTTCGCCAAAGCCACTTCAATCAAACCGGAAAACTTTCGTTCCGGGGTGCGGGCAATCACCAGACCCTGCACCGCCCCCTGATCGATCCAGCGTGAAGGAATATTCCAGTTCCGAGTCACCCCCACTTTAACCCCGGACGTCAGCGACAGATAAACCAGATGATCGACGTTGCAGTATTTCTTGAAAAACTCTTGATCCTGCTCGTTACCAAACTCATGCTCACACTTTTCCGGCCGCACGGCACACATGGCGTTTTCCGGAAGGTCACGGGCGCACGGGAAACAATACCCCTGATTGTAGGTTTTTTTGATCGACCGACCGCACTCAATGCAAGTGATCTTATTTAGAAACGTTAAAGACATTTCCTGACCGACCGCCGAATTAACCGGCACCGGCTTGTCATCCAGACTCAGGGAATATTCAATAGGGTCCGCATCTTCATGGGTCATTTTACGGAGCTGTCCCGCTACTTTCATCGCATTCTCTATAGTTTAAGATGACAAAATACTCCGAGTTATTCTACCCGGAGGCTGCATAAATTTCAGGGTTCCAACTGCAACGGTATTATACCATTGTCCTTAAATAGGAACGAAGGCAGGACGGCATCCAACACAAATGTTTTTCAGAAAAACTTTATCTCAGGAAAGAACAAGAAGGAAGGCTTTATAAAACAGCATGGCCAGAACGGCGGTGAAGGGAACGGTGGCAAACCAGGAAACGACGATCTTTTTAATGATGCCGATATTCAAACTGGCTAACCCACGGGCCATTCCCACCCCGATCACCGAGCCGACCAGGGTATGCGTAGTGGAGATCGGCAGGCCCATCTTGGAACATGCCAAAACGACGGTGGCGGCGGCGAACTCTGCCGAAAAACCGCGGGACGGGGTGATTTCGGTAATCTTCTTACCCACCGTTTCCATAACGCGCATTCCCCAAATCAACAACCCGACCACGATACAAGTGCCCCCCATGGTCAGTATCCAAAGCGGCATTTGCACTTTCATTTCAACGCTTCCCGTTTTCAAAATGGAAACCACGGCGGCCAGTGGTCCCACCGCATTGGCGACATCATTCGCGCCATGAGCGAAAGCCACGTAAAAGGCGGTGATCACCTGCAGGAACTTGAATATGTGTTCGGTTGAAATAAACTGTTGATTGAGATCATCCGGGGAAACTTCTTTAACCTTCTGCACCAGGATTTTGGCAATAACAAACGCAATGGTTCCGACCGTTAGAGAGATGAGCAGGGCATTCTGAAAATCCAGGTCCAGTTTCAGGTTTTTGAGCCCCTTGTACACCATGGAAATCGCAAGGATGACAAACACCACGAATACCATGTAAGGCACCAGTTTTTTTGACTGGGCCACCGGGTCGCGTTTATCGAAAATATTTACCGTGATAAACCGAAACACCCCATAAGCCACCAATCCACCCATCAGCGGAGACACGATCCAGCTCATGACAACAGATCCAACCTTGCCCCAATTGACCGCATCCGCTCCGCCTGCGATGAAGCCGAACCCGACCACAGCGCCAACAATGGAATGCGTGGTGGAAACCGGCCAACCCAGGGAACTGGCTATGTGTAACCAGATCGAAGCCGCGACCAATGCCGAGATCATCCCGTAAACCAGATGCAGCGGCGTATCGGCAAACAGATTGGGGTCGACCATCCCCTTACGCACAGTATCGGAAACGTGCCCGCCGACAAATACTGCTCCGGCAAATTCGGCGATTGCCGCAACCAGAACAGCCTGGCGAAAGGTCAGGGATTTGGCGCCGACGCTGGTGCCCATGGCATTGGCCACATCATTGGCACCAATATTACAGGCCATGTAGACGCAGGCAAGGATACCAAACCAAAGAAGGATGGTTTCTAAATCCAAAAGAAGCTCCAGGAAAAGTTCAGAAAGACGGGGTTATTTATTTGGCAAGAAAAATTCTCAGGGTTTTCCCAATTTGTTCAGACTTGTCAGCCACCGCGCCCAACTTTTTATTCACTTCATTCCAAAGCAGTAAATCGGCGGCAGACAGGGACTCGTCCAGCGAAAACAATTTCTGGGCAAGAATAAATTGTTTTTTATCCGCCTCCCATTCGTAGGTCGCCAGTTGGTGGCAGGCTTTTTCCACTTTTTCGGCCTCGGCACCACCAAAAGAAGCCTCCAGCAGATTTTCAAGCTCATGGATCAAATCGCAGGCACTGTAGGCGCTCATCACCACATGATCGACCAGTTCGATCATAGGTTCCTTGAGTTCCGGAGGGTTCGCCAAATGACGGATGCGGAGAATGACTGCCAGGTCTTCGGTGGAATCGGCAATATCATCCTGCGCCGACAACAGCTGTGTGAAATCGCGTTTATCAACAGCCAGAAACATACTTTGCGGCAAATGATCACGGATATCATTCTTGATCTTGTCCGCCTCGTACTCCAACTGGATAATTTTTTCTGAAGTACTCTGAACCTGATCGTAGTCTCCTGCAAGCTGGGCGGCAAACAACGGCTTGATCTGGTCCACGCAGGCTCGTACCTTGTCCATATGACTCGCCAAAGGTTTGAACGGCGATTTAGCGAACATTGAAAATATGGATCTCATGTTTTGTCCTTCGAATGTATTAAGGGATAACAACCTTGATACGGGTTAACACAGGCTATTCCAATATCCCATAACCCTCCCGTCAAGCATCAGGAAGAGTTTATGGATGTCTTTTATCATGATGCCGGGGTCAAATCAATCGCTCAAACCAATTTCCAACAAACCCTCAACTCCCCTTACAGAAGAGTCCGTCATCCCATCATCATGCGCCATTCTGCCAAACTGTTGATCTGCAGATAGGAATTGGATTCACGGACTTCACCCATGGGAGCCGAGCCGTTGCCTCCGTAGTTATGGCCGGGATAGAGAATAACCTCGTTTTGAATCTTAGCCAGGCGCTGAGTCAGGGTATCGTACATGACCTCGCTATCGCCACCCGGCAGGTCCACCCGACCGCACCCCTGCAAAAACAGCGTATCACCCGCCACCAGATAATCCCCAACTCGGAAACACTGGGAGCCGGGCGTGTGGCCGGGCGTGTGCAAAAACGAAATATCGACCGATCCCACCTTCATCCGGTCTTCACTATCCACCTGTGTCATGTCGGAAAGGGAAACACCGGTGACCTGCTTCAGTCCCTGCGCCTCGTGTTTATTCACATAAATCGGGACCGGATGGGTTTCCATCAATTGCGGCAAACCCAGGATATCCAAACCGAAGATTTGTCCGCCGACGTGGTCCGGGTGGTAATGCGTCACCAGTGCCCCGGTGAGCTTCATCCCCTCCGCTTCGACAATTTTCAGGAGACCGTCAACATCCCAGGCGGGATCGACCACCACGCACTCCTTCGTTTCCCGATCACCGATCAAATAAATGAAGTTGGCCATGGAGCGGGCCGAGGCGTCGGATTGCCCCACGTCCACCCCACACAACAGTTGCTTGAAATAAAGAGGATTGGTTTCCGTCATGATTCCCTTTCCAGATGGTTTCAGTTGTTTAATAACCGGTTGAGCATTTCTGCCAGGCGAATCCCGGCGCGTTGCAACCGCTCGTCGACAATTCTTCGTCCCTCGCGAATATAATCCAGCGACAACTCCCGTCCCTTTGAAAACTTCAGAGGGTATCCGTAATCCAAGACCAAGTCACGCGACTCGTTGGACCAATCAATGGGAGTGCCGCCGACCCACTGCTTTTTATTTTCCGGGGTGATGGACCGATTCAACTGGCGGGCGAATTGCCGTTGACTCTTTCCATCCAGAAAAACCAGATCATGATCCCAAACACGGTGTAGATTGGTCGGTTTTCCTTCAAAATAGACAGCAATCTCATTTCCGCCGCGGTCCTTCTCGTATCCCAGATGCATCGGCTGATGCACATCGGCCACCAAGTGTACCAAAAACTTGAAGGCTTCCTTTCTTGTTTTTCGAGACGACTCGGGGGCCCTCAGAAGACCTTCATATTCTTTGATTTTTTCGGTGACGCATCGCTTTCGGGGACAATCACGTTTTTGATTGTACGTGCGATGGTTGACGGCGATGTTGGTGTAGTGGAGAACATCTGGTTTGTGCGGATTCTTCTTGATGACATCGGCCCAGTGGGCGACATTTGCTAGATGATTTATGTTAAACTTCTTGCGAATAGTTTTCAGAACCTCGGGGTCCAGATTCATTTCCGCAATATGACCCACAATGCGGTGACCCGCCGGCCCCCAGGCCAAACCTTCTTGCACGGGCATGGCACTCAACAAAACGAACCCTATCAAATATCGGACAACTTTGTTTCCCATACAAAAGGCACCCGTTTCTTGGGCATAAAATGATCAAAGCGGCCTATCATACCACCAAGTTCTGGATCATCATCACCCTTCTTTCGCTTGTTTTGGGAACGCTTGCGGTGCTGGCACGGTTGTTTGATTCCTCGAACAATCTTTCGCACAGGATTTCCAGCTTGTGGGGGCGCTTGCTGTGTACGCTCAACGGGATCCAGGTGGATATCGAAGGCTTGGAGCATGTCAGGCAGGATCAGGCACAGGTGTTTGTCGCCAACCATCAGGGCTATTTTGATATCTTTGCGCTCTCCGGATTTCTGCCGGTTCAAATTCGCTGGGTGGCGAAATCCAGCCTGTTTAAAATCCCTTTCGTGGGCTGGGCGATAGCGGCGTCGGGCTACATCCCCGTCGTCCGGGGCGACCGCAAAAAATCCTATCAGGCTTTTGTCGCAACGATTGAAAAATTAAAGGCGGGAAATTCCATCGTGATTTTTCCGGAGGGCACGCGGTCGGAAGATGGGACGATCGGCCCGTTCAAAAAAGGCGGACTCTTGCTTTCCGTACGGTCCGGTGCACCGCTGGTACCGGTCACTCTATTGGGAACGGGGAACATCATCAGAAAAGGCAGTGGGATGATCAGACCCGGACGGATTCAAATCGTCATTTCACCGCCCATATCCAGTCGGGTGGTTTCAGAGGACAAAGAGGAAAACGTGCTCCGCACCCTTCGCGATATTATCTGCAAAAACTACGAGAGTCACAAGGCTCTGCAAGCGGAGAATGAAAACACATCCCCGACAGGATAACCATCATCAAACCCACTCCGACTAAACGCCCTTTTCCTTCTGAATGAATTCCCAGACTTCCCGGGGATGCTCGCGCAGGTCTTCGATGTTATTCCATATCCCGCGAATCATTCCGGTCTTGTCGATCACATAGGTGGTCCGGTGAATACGCTTGACCATCTGGCCCAGATCGTCCACCTCCTCGGTCAATCCATACAGGTCGGTGGTTTTTTTATGCTCATCGGCCAGCAGGGTGAATCCGAGTTGATAGATTTCAATGAACTGACGATGGGATTGCACGCCGTTCCAACTGATTCCCAAAAGCTCGACTTCCTTGGTGCGAAACTTCCGGTTCCACTCGTTGAAGCAAACCAGGGAGCGGGTGTCCTCCGGGCTGGCGTCGAACACGTAAAAAGCGAGGATGACCCATTTTTTCCCCTCGTACTCTTTGAGTTTGACGGTCACCCCTTCTTCGGCGGAGGGGCTGGTGGCCCCGGCCTTGTAACCGTATACTGCAGGTAGCTCGAAATTGGGCGCACGATCCCCCACTTCCAGTTTGTCAGTCATAAAACCTTCTTTGCAAGAGGTTAAAAAGGAGGAGTGCTTTACGCGTCGCCAAAAGCTTTTTTCAGCAAGGGTTCGACTTCTCCCTTGGTTTCCATTTCATCGAGGATATCGGTATCGCCGTAAAAATCTCCGTTGATGAATACTTTCGGAAGCGTGGGCCAATTGGTCATCTGGCTGAGGGCTTCCCGTTTCTGCATATTTTCAAGGCAATTGACCACTTCGAAGGGATATCCATACTTGTTGAAAAACTGTATGGTCTCCACAGTAAAACCGCATTGCGGTGCACTCTTGGTGCCTTTCCCATAAATTATAATTTTATTTTCAGCAATTTCACTTTTGATTTCATCTTCAATCGCAGACATCAGCAACTCCTTAAAAAAACATTGTATTAAGTTTAAGTATCTATTTAATTTACGCGGGAACGTCGGTTTTGATTTCCGCCGCGTGAACTCGTCCGTCTTTCATAGCATCGTTCAGGCAACCCTGAACCATCCGATGCCGCTCCATAACGTTTTTCCCTTCAAACTCACTGGAAACGACATGGATAATAAAATGATCGCTCATCCCTGTCTTGTCCATGGCATTGACTTCTGCGTCAGGAATTTTAGCTTGGACCAATTCTATCAAGTCCGGAATTCTTATCATTCGTTTACCTTTCTATATTCTAAGCTTATATTGGAACCTTTAAGATTCAACCCGCCCCGAAAAGATTTTAACTTTTTTGGCTCCTCTGAAATATATCACAACAAACCCATTCCAAAAAATATTTTTAACTCGTTATTTTTAAAAGAGTTACAAGGCCCTCCAGAGCCCAGGACGTAGACTCAATGTTTGGATGACGGGCTCTGAAAATATCCGGTATAATATTGAAACCAAAAGGCCATTTGAGTATCTAAATAACAGTACCAAACTTTATTGATTTACAGGGAGTCCGCAATGCCCAGCACACAACAATTCGTTTCTATTACCGACATCGCCGCAGAAGAGGTAAAAAAACTCGTCGCACAGGAGAACAAACCCGGTGTGGGATTGCGCCTGGGCGTCAAGGGAGGCGGCTGTTCCGGTCTCTCGTATGACCTCGGGTTCACCCCGAAAGAGGACGGCGATACCGTAATCGATCATGAAGGGTTCCAGGTCTTCATGGATCCGAAAAGCCTGATCTACCTGAAAGGGATGGAATTGGACTATCAGGGCGGTCTGCAGGGGAAAGGGTTTGTGTTCGTCAACCCCAACGCCAAGTCTACCTGCGGGTGTGGAGAGTCGTTTTCTCTCACTTAACCTGCGCGAGGCCCAGGCAAGGCCCGGAGCAAATTTCGCTGGAGCATTGTCGCACATTCAATCCGTTCCCTTCGCCAACCGAATTTTAAAAGCTACCAGCGGCAGTTCGCCGCCCGGGCGTTGCCCGGTCAGCGCATCAGGTCTTATAGCCGGTGCGCTTTTTTACTTTCTAACGGGATAAACTGAACTTAGGATGACAGTCACAAGTTTGACAGAGGAACACCAGCAGGCCCGCGAGGGTTGCGTCTACTTCATTCTGGACGACTGGCGCCTGGTGGAGGCGAAAGGAAAAGACACGTTTTCCTTTCTACAGTCCCAGACCACCAACGACGTCCTCAATCTGGCCACAGGAACTGGCCTGAGCAACGCTCTGGTCGACCGTAAAGCACGTCTGCTGGCCCACTTCTCCCTGCATAAAACTTCGAATACAGCGGCGCTGATCCTCGTTGAGGCCCATCAACGGGATACGTTGATCTCTCAATTGGAGGAGTATCGTTTCCGGGAAGATTTAGCTTGGAATACCGAAACGCCTTTCAATTTCCTGGTGGCCCTGCAGGGCCCGAAAAGTCCGGTTGTGCTGGAGAACCTGACCGCCTCGGCAGCGGGGCTCCACGCCACCCACGATATTTTCGCGGCCACCATTGACGGCATAGACACCTGGGTGATCTGTAAAAACCTGACCGGCGAGGAAGGCTATCTCCTGGCGTGTTCCGCTGACCGCAAAGAGGACCTGCTTCAAGCCCTGCATAAAGCGGGCGAATCGGTGGGTCTGGTTCCAATCGGCACCGAGGCCCGGGAAATCTTGAGAATCGAAGCGGGCTTGCCGGTTTACGGTCGGGACATGGACAAAAACCACATCCTCCCTGAAACGGGATTGGAACATACCTCGGTCAGCTACCACAAGGGATGCTATATCGGCCAGGAAGTGATTGCCCGAATCAAAACCTACGGCTCCCCGGCGTTCGCGTTGATGGGGATCATTCTGGAGGGTGACGAGCCGCCGGCCATGGATACCAAGATCAAAATAAAAACCAAGAAGATCGGCGTGGTGAAAAGTTCGGTTTATTCGCCCTCGTTAGGCAAAGTAATCGCCCTGGCCTATCTGCAAAAGGATTTTCGCAGTCCCGACCAAACTTATGAAGTGACACTGAACGACACGCCCGCCAAAATCACCACCTGCCTGCTCCCATTTTATCAAACGGCTGGCAAAACCGAGCGTGCCAAGCAACTTCACCAGCAGGCATTGACCCAATTTAAAGAAGAGGAAAATCTGGACGGCCCCATCGCCTTGTTGCGCGAATCCATCGCCCTCGACCCCAAGTACGCGCCGGGATACGAAGCGTTGGGTGTCATGCTGTCCAAGCAGAACAAACTGGACGAGGCCATCGCGTTGATGAAACGACTGGCGGAAATCGATCCGCAGGAAATTATGGCGCACTCCAATCTTTCTGTTTATTACATGCAACAGGGCCGCATTGAAGATGCGGAAATGGAGAAGGCCGAGGCCACGGCGATCCAGTTCGAAAAACTGGTCGAGGAGAATCAGGCGAAAAAGGCGCGCGAAAAGCAAGCCTCTCAAAATAAAGAGGAACAGGAACGGCAGGTAGAAATGTTTCACAAGGTGTTGGAAATCGATGCCGTCGATCAGGTGGCCAACTTCGGCCTGGGTTCCATCTACCTGGACACGGGCAAGTATGAGGAAGCTCTGAAACCTTTAAAAACGGTGGTCGAGCACTACCGGGATCACTCGGCGGCTTATCTGGCACTGGGCAAGACGTTGGAAAAACTTTCGCGGAAAGAAGAGGCGGCGGAGGTTTATAAAAATGGAATTGAAGCGGCTTCCAAGAAAGGCGATCTCATGCCTTTAAGAGACATGCAAACCCGACTGAATCAGATCTTGCACTCCGGCTCCTGACTCTTCAGGAAATCCCACACATCCGTATCTGGGTTCAACACTCCCTTCTGCACCAAACCCTGAGTGATCGATACCCCATGATCCATCAAAAACCAGCAACGCAGTAACAATTTTTCTTCCGGAGTGGTGTGAGCATCCTCCCATTCCGTAACGGAAGCATGTCCTTTAATATCCTGCATCAATGAATCCGGTATATCCAGCCGTCTTTTCTTTACAAACGCATTAAAACCTTCGACCAACATGGGTTGAAAATCTTTCCGGCTGATTTTAATCAACTCGGAAACGCTGGGCAGGCTATCGCGATGATATTGAAAAAATTTGAGCTTGTAGTACTGGTGAATGGTTTCCAGCCGGAAGTAACAATGAAGATCCACCACATCCTCGCCGTAAGCCTGAACAAGGTATTTCCGGATCAGAGACTTGCCGCTTTGCAGAAGTAATTTATTCAAACGTCCTCGATCGAACAGATGAATGCGCACCGTACTCAAATGCTTGCAACACTGGTCTTCAATATTTTTTCGCAGGCTTGTATTTTGTGGGGGAACCCGGTACCAGCAAATTTCGTCCCGTGCCACCTGCAAGGCCTGCTCGTAGGATTCGGCAATCTGATGGTTGCTGGCTTTTTTTGCCTGGCGGGCAATTTGATAGGAGCTCTCGGGATCGAAACCAAGCTGAATCAACCGGCTCTGGAAGTCCTTGCGGCTTCCCATCAGGTAACCGCCGCGTTCCTTGATATGATCTTTCGCCTTGTTCACACCGCGCAGGGCCAGGCTGACATCGCGGGGAGTCAAATCCAGATTCAGGCTATGGGCAAACTCATAAATTTCCTGAAGGGTTTTATAATTCAATTTGTCGATATACAAAAATTTCTGAATATTTTTTTCCTGGAATCCGCACATTTCGAATATCTTGATTTTCTTGTATTTCACTTCCTCCCAATACTTGCGGGTTCCTTCTCTTTTACTGAACTGCCCTTCAATCTCCGACCGGGCTTTGAAAAAATAACTGCGAAGCAGATACCATTTGGATTTCAAAGTGGATTCCAAAATCCACCGGTACTTGGGCGTCAAGGCTGTCAACTTGGGATCGTCGAGCATTTCGATTTCTCCAGTAACGAGAATATAATCCAAAAGCTCGAGATGCCGTTCCAGTAAAACCGGATTGATGATTTCGATGAATTTACGATAAATCGTTTTCCAGCGGTAAAGATCGAAGCCTCCCGAATCACCGTTGGTTTTTTCAGCTGACAGTTTCTTCTTTACGGACTGCATGCCGTGTTTTTCAATTTTCTGAAACAGGTCGTCTCTCGCACCGATGTCCCGGAGCTTGATTTGCTTGAGACGGCTGATAATGGTGTGGGATTGCTCTTGAATTTCGCGGTCGAAATCTGCGTAGGTTTGGCTGGGGGAAAAATAGATAGAGGTAAACAGATCATCCATCATATCCAGAGAGACGATCGTTTTTCGGGACAGTTTTTTATACTGGCCGAAGTCCAGATCCTTATTGCCCGTCTGGCAGGACCGTATATCATTCAGATAGGTCCGGGCGCGGCCGAGATCCTCCGTCTGCACATAAGGATCGTTGATAACCTTAAGAAACAGAGATTCGGCATTCTGTAAATCCCTCTTTGCCAGAAGCTCCAGCCCCTGATTCAAAGGATCGAATACAAACATAAGGCAAGGGGTGCCTTATTCTTTATCTGAGCTCATCCAGGTATAAAGGTTTGAATACCTTCCCGGTGAAAAATTTTTACCTGCTTAAATCATTTTTCAACCCAATAACTCAATTTTGTTATTGTTTCAAAACCTTTGAGTGCACCACTGCCACTCTATATATCAAGATGAACTTATAAAAAACAAGGCAATTTAAGCCCCATCCAAAAATCCGTGGGGCGTCGTTGATGTCAAAAAACCATTCAAGACACAAATATTACATTGGTTAAGATGCGAAAAAACAAGTAGGGGTTTTAATAATTTGAGAAGTGAAAGGACGGGATCGATGGCTCCCCCATAAACCCTTTTATTAAGAAAGGTTAGGGTGATTCGGACGGGGATGCTGATTTCAATATTTCAGAATATGGAAGTGAGTCAGGGCCTTCTGGCCGTTTCTTTCCTTGTTGTTACCGTTCCAGACGGCAAAAGCGATGGGGATTTCCTTACCCGTAAACTGAGTGTCGTTCGGATCTTCGGTCTTGAGACTCCGCTTGAAAACCACCATCCAGCGATGATTGCTCCAGTTACCACTGCCATCGACATCCTGATGGGACTGGGTGGTGAGAGTGCTGAACCCTTCGGCATTGAGGTCTTCTACCGGGGACCGACGCAAGGTGTTATCGGAAAGAATATTTCCGGTGGCGCGACCGGGGTTGAATACGCCTTCGTTTTTCCCCATACCCGGATCGATATGGGTGCGCCGCTCCGAAATTTTTTGTGGTTTCCTGGGGGCTAAAACTAGCCTGCCATCCGGCTCGTAAATGTAATAACTGCCGGAACCCATCGCCATATAGCTGTACTGATCCTCCAGGTCCTGCATCGTTTCGTTGCCCGCGGTACCCGCGCTCTCTTTGCTCCAAGTCGCTTTCCACTGCCAGATGTTGACCTGCTCGCCCTCACCGCCCATGGTAAAGGGAGGCACAGGACCCGAGGGATCGACCGGGAACATCACCGCCGCCTGATCCTTATATTGCTGGGATTGAACCATGATGTCGTTGCGGGTCGAATCGACCCATTCCAGTCGAATGGCGATCTCTTTGCCGTTGCTGACGGCTATGACGCTGACCCACTTGGTTGCAGGGGCCGGCCACATGGGATTGGTGATCATTTGCGGTTGCAGGTCGAGAACCACGCTTTTGCCCTTGGTGGGGCCGTAGTTGGACCAGAAGACATCGGAGGGATTGACGGGTATTTTGCTATGAACCCGGACCGCTTCAATAGTCGTGGCGCTGACGGAAATGGGCGGAACCATTCCCAGCAGAACCAGTAACGTTACAATTAGAAGTTTGCGGTCAGCCACTATCCCGTTCCCGTTTTGGAGGGGGGCCTGATCTTAATGCAGTAAAATCCGGTTATTTGACCGGTTCACATTCAGCCGGAGCATTGGCAACCAAATCATTTTCCATACTATAGGAAAGGGATCGATACTCCGGTTCTTCAACTTTGATGGGTTTCACATCCAGCAAGGCACACTCATTCTGCACCATCAGTGACAGAATGTCGATAATGTCCTTGTACAAACCCCGCTCCGCCTTGCGTGCTGTAAAAATACAGAACAGAGGAGTCCAGCGTCCGATATGATTGCGCAGAAATTTCTTAGCGGTGGATCGCACGACGGCAATTTTCTTCTCATCGTGACCGTTGGTGATGCCGTAGGCTTCACGGAAACACAGATACGATAAAAAGGACAGCTCTACGGCGATATGATCGACCCGTTCCTTGCCGCGGCTTTTGGGAAACTCAAATCCGAATGTCTCATAAAAACCGCCGAGCTGGATCAACACATCCGTCTGGGACTGAATTCCACCTTCGGTTCCATACTGCATTTCGTAAGGAGGGCATTCCTGGGAAACAGCATGCCCAAAAACACGGACACATTCCTGTTGCACTTGCTTCAAAGCCATTTTAGGGAGGTACTTGCTGAAGCGTCCGATCATTTCCTTGACTCTACCCCAATCCTCCTCGTCCAACAGAACCACGTCGAACGGTTCCAACAAGGACTTGGGCCGAAAGAACTTTCGGTTCCACGGATAACTGAGTGCGTTGGACAAAATGTCATAAATCCGGCCCCGGGCCAACTGCATGGAAATTCTCTGCTCCTTGCAATCCTCCACAGATCCCGTTTCACCAAACTTCACCATAATCGGGTCTTGATTTTTTGCATCGCTCACTTCTGACATGGGACTCTCCCTAAAAATTGTCAGGCCGATATACGACCCAATCTCCGTTTAATACCTCAAGCCTTGCTCACCCCTTAACCCGTCGTCCTGCGGCTCGGTTCACAAGTTTAGTTTAATTTAAGCTGAAAGGAAATCCAAAATACTCTAGCTGCCATTAACTTTAAATAAATCAAGAGGTTCCGGCTCTCAGTTCGTAAACCTCGATACATCGATCACAAGCGCCATCCTTACTTTCCCAATCTTGGAAATCGATCTGGATGGCCTCGATAACCATTTCATCACATACACTTTCCGGATCATCCACCCAGTTGTACGTCGGGAATTTACACAACGGACAGGGCGAACCTTGCAGATGAATAAATTCCTGATCTTCCTCGGTAAAATCCTCCGAGTAATCGATATACGTACTGATCAGAGTTTCCAGGTCAGTGGCCATGGACAGCAGTTCCTCATGCGTCAACTTTTCCGTGAGCCACAAGCCCTCAAAAATTCCGCGCCGTTGCTGTTCGGGAATCTTCCGGTAATAATTGTCGAATTCCCGGTAACGCGATTCCTTGGTCATGACCGACATGATTTTTTTTCGGGCCAGACGCGAATCGACAAAAATATTCCATAGCAGTCGGAACCGCGCGGTGATCAGATTTTTCATCGACGGGTTACCGGGAATGAAGGCATCTTCGTAATCGAATTCCGGATCCATCATGTCCCGTGCGTGCATGAACTCGTGAACCAAAAAGGCACCCAGTTCTTCCATCTCCTCTGGATTAGCGAAGCGGCTGGCCAGCACTCGCATTTCAATCACCGGCAGACCGGAAACCCGGTTCAGCACGTTGGATCCTTCATCCACCTTGTTGATGGCGCGCTTGATCGTGATCTCCTTGATCTTCTCCTCGAATAATCGATCCTCTTCCTCATACTGGATTTCCGACTTGTCTTCATCGACAACGGTCGATGTGTCATCCAGAGTTTCAATCAATTCCGCCCCGGCCGCTTCTTCAGAAGATTCTGATTCGGCGTCGGTTTCTTCCGATCCTTCAGCCGATCCTTCATCACCCTCTTCCAGAGCCACACCGCTTTCCCCGCCTGCGGGAGCAAGAACTTTTTTGGGAGTTTTCTGCCGTTTGGGGATTAACCCACAGGCTTCCAATGCCCGCAGAACGTGATCGCCCAATTGGAGCTTCTCACGAAAAAACAGTTCATTGACTTTGGCAAAGGCCTCTTCCCGATCATCCTCAGGCAATTCGTAAATGGGATCGGCCAGGGAATGATACTCATCATAATCGGCACGCATTCCCGAACGCTCTAAATGATTCAGATGCCGGAAAACGCCTTCTTCCATCAATTGGGGACTGTAGTTGATTTTCATAGGGCTTTATTGCTACTCGAATGAATTTCTTAAATTTAAAGGATTATGAGGTCTCCCCTATTAAGGGGGATACCTGAAATTTATAGAATGACTCCGCCCTTGTCAAGACATTCAACCTTGTTTTAGGGGATGTGAAAAAAAGAGTCTTCCCCTTCCGGTTGAATTTCCAGCGGCACAAACAGTCACAGCTTCTCAAAAAACCAAATAATACTAAACTTATCAATCTCCTACAGGATTAGATTTTATCGATCTTGTCGACCATCTTGCGCATTTCTTCGATGGAAGAAGTCAGCTTTTCGGGATCTCCCAGCAATTGCGCCACTTCTTCCGCCCGGTCCAGATAACTTTTACACTCATCCTTGCGCGACTCGGCGAGATTCATCCGGGCCACAGTCATGTGCAACTGCACCAGGTTAACGAAGTTCTTTTTCTCGTTAAAGATATCGGCGGCCTTTTTAAAATACCCATCCGCCTCTTCGAAATTCTCTCCCCTGAATTTGAGGTTCCCCAGGAATGTATAATCCTTGGCCGACCCAAACGCATCGTCCGTCTTCAGTGTGTAATCGAGAGCCTTCTTGTAATATTCCTCAGCATACTCCGATTGACCCCGCCGGAAATGATAATTCCCCATATTGCGGTAATCCTCCGCCATCTCCCTGGGATCTCCCAACTCTTCGGAAATGGCCAGCGCCTTTTTGTAATACTCCTCGGCTTTTTCGGTGTATCCCTTTTCCAGATAAAGCGCACCAAAGTTTCTGAGGTCGATGGCAATTTCCCGCGGATCACCCAATTTCTGCGATCGCTCCAGCGCCATCTTGTAATACGGCTCCACCTTCGAACGGTCTTTCTTCTCGTTGTAAATTTTTGCCAGACTGCGAATGTCCTGACAAGCGCTTCGAAGATCCTGAAGTTCCTCGGCAATGGCCAGGGCTTTCTCGCCGTACTTCTCCGCCTCGTTCCAATTTTCGTTGTGCACGTACAGGTTGAACAGGTTCCGGTAATCTTCTGCCATTTCCCGCTGGTTGCTGACCTTGGTGTTGAGGTCGAGTGATTTCTTGTAAAACTGCTCGGCCCCGGCCCAGTCCCGCTTCTGCAGATTGAGGTTACCCAGATTGCGATAATCGCCAAGCAGACCCTTTCCACTTCCGGTCTTTTCGTTGATCTTGAGGGATAGTTTCATCAGCTTCTCCGCCTTGTCCAGCTTGTTCAGGTGGATCAGCACAACGGCCCGGTTGCTGTACAACTCCAGCAGGGCGGTGGAATCGGAGCTCAATTCCTCGCGGAGTGTGATGGCTTTTTCATAACATTGATCCGATGCCTCCCAGTCTTCCCTTTCCGACAGGATGCTTCCCAAATTGCCGTAGGTGGAACTCATACCGCTTTTGTCGCCGGTCTCTTCCTGGATTTTCAGAACTCGTTCCAAAGCGCCTTGCGCATTATCCAACTGACTCCCCAGGAAAAACGTATTCCCGAGATCGGTCAACAGTTCAATCTTCCTGGCGTTATTTTTCTCCACTTCCGGAGTATTAAGTTCCGCCTCGATTTCTTCCTTACGCTTCTGAATGGACGTGGGATGGCTGATGAGGTAGAGCAGTTTATCTTGAATAATGCGAACACCCTGCGGATCTTTCAGAGCCTCGTACATGGAGTTGGCATTTTGCAGAAACTTTTCAGCCTCTTCAAAATTCTCTTGCTGTAAAAACACCTCGCCCAACGCCTCGTTCTGCTGAGCCATGCCGGGTCGGTTCTGGAGTTCTTCCATGATCTGCAGGGACTTACCATATTGCTCCGCCGCCGCGTCCCAGTTTTTCTTGAGGGATTCGATCTTCCCCAGGTTGGCGTAACTGCGCGCCTCACCCAGCTCGTCACCCATCTCCGTCATGATCTTCAACGAGCGGTTGTAATAGTCGTAGGACTGGTCAAAATCTTTTTTATGAAGATATAAAATTCCGAGGTTACCGAGAAGGTAGGCTTGACGACGCTGGTCTTTCTGTTTTTCGACAAACTCCAACGCCTGTTTGAAATTGGTTTCCGCCTGCTCCAACAGTTCCGGCTTGCCCTTCAACCCTTCATGCAGAAGCGTGCTTCCCAGGTTGGCATGGCAGATGGCGATCGAAGGCGCGTCTTTCATTTCCTCCAGTACGCTGATGATCTTGCGGTTGATCTCGATCACCTTGTCGAAGCGTTTCGCTTCGTAATACATCTCTTCCAGCTCCTGATATTTCTTGATGATTTCCGAGTGCTGTTTGCTTTCGGTCAGTTGGTCGATGGCGCCCTGCGCGTCTTTTTCCTTCGCCTCGAGATACTCCGGCTGTTTTTTGAGGGCCTTGATTTTCTCTTCGATCACTGGAATGCTCTCGGCGTCCTCTTTCTCCGACACCAGATGCGCCTTCAATGCTTCGAAATATTTCTCAGCCGTATGGAAGTCTCTTTTCTGCAGGGCAATGTTGCCCAGGTTTTCGTTGTACTGAATTTGGCCTTTCAGGTTCTGGCTCTGCTCGACCAGCTTGAGCGCCTTCACATAATTTTCCTGCGCGACGTCCAACTCCCCTTTATAAAAGTTCACGTTGCCCAGGTTGCCGAGTGAGCTTTCGATACCCCGCTCATCCTTCAGCTTTTCCATCAAATCGAGAGACCGTTGATAATAGTCCCGGGCCTCATCCCATCGACGGCGCTGAAAATAAATGTTACCGAGATTGCCAAGGGTATAAGCCTGTCCGGTTTCGTCGCCGGAATCTTCCATATGCTGGAGGGCTGTCAGGAAGTTCGTCTCCGCTCCCTTGAAATCTTTTTTCTGCAGGCTGGTGTAACCCATCTGCTCATACTTCTTGCCCTCGTCACTGGTACTGCCGGTCGATTGCTTTTCCATGAACGTCTCTCTCTAATACAAAAAGGGTATAAACCTCTAAAAATTGGAGCCTGAAAACGGCCCTCAAATTGTCTAAACGTCTGCTTTTTATCAGGATTCTCTGTGGATTATATGTTTCGGAGACGGCACTGTCAACCTAAGGTTCATTTGACAGTTTCCGACCGGCTCCCTATAATCCCCCTTCGTTCCAATAACACCTATTTCAAGGGATTTG
>JAJDBJ010000011.1 GCA_029261395.1 Nitrospinaceae bacterium | reverse complement strand
AATCTGGATATTTCAGATTTCGAATTTAAAAATAAAGTGATCGAAGTGATCACCGATGCTGAAAACGTCTATTGGGATCTGGTCTTCAGCCGGGAGGATTTAAAAGTTCAGCAAAAGTCCGTGGAGCGGGCGCAGGATTTGGAGCGCCGGGTCAAGGCCCAGGTGGAAGTCGGAACACTAGCTCCTCTGGAAATTCTGCAAGCCAAGTCCGAAGTGGCTTCGAGGGAGGAAGCGGTTATTCAGGCCCACAAACTTATCCAGGACAATCAGGACAACCTGAAAAATATTCTTAACATCCCTTTCGACTCCCCTGACGGGTTGAAGAAAATTCAGCCTCTTGATTCTCCTAAGTTTCTGGTAGAGGCCCCGGTCTCTCTGAAGGAATCCATCTTGACAGCTTTAAAGAAGCGGCCCGACTACCTGGCCAAAAAGAGGGAACTGAATAACAAGCATATCCAGGTCAAGTTCAATGAAAACCAGCTTTACCCTACCTTGGATTTAGTAGCAAGTTTCGGTTTGAACGGAATCAGCGGTGATGCACAAGCCGTCGGCTTTCCAACTCCGAGCACCAACCCCTTTGGCGGTAATTTCGGAAGAAGTCAGGAGCGCCTATTCTCAGAGGATGCTTCCACTTGGGAAGGCGGACTCCTTTTCAAATACCCCCTTGGTAACCGAGATGCCAAAAGCCGTCTTGCTGTTTCAAAACTGGAAACCGCTCAACTTTTAATGAGCATCAGAGATCTCCAAAAAACCATTGTTCTGGAAGTCCGGGAAGCGGCACGGCTGATCAACACCAACAAGAAACGCGTGCAAGCCGCCCGCGTTGCACGCAAACTGGCGGAAGAAAAACTGAGCGCTGAAGAGAAAAAATTCGAAGTCGGCCTGTCTACCAGTTTCAATGTTCTTGAGTTTCAAACCGATCTGGCTGAAGAACAAAGCAAAGAACTGCAAGCCGTTGTCGATTTCAACAAATCCAATATCAAACTCAGAAAAGTCCTGGCAACCACCTTGGAAAAATATAATATTCGAATGGCATCCGATCCCAGCCCATGAAGAAAAAAAATCTGATCTACTTACTGCTTGCCCTTTTAGGGGTGGGAATCTTGTGGGCGTTTGCAGGAAAGGATGAACCGAATACTCCGGAAGAAATCCCCTTCAAAACTGCTCAGGTGGTTCAGGGCGATCTGCTTGTGAAAATTTCCGCCACCGGCGTTGTCGAGCCCAACTTTCAGGTAGAAGTTAAATCGAAAGCCAGCGGCGAAGTCCTGAAATTCAAATATGAAGAAGGCGACACGATTAAAAAAGGCCAGCTTCTTTTGCAGTTGGATAAGTCCGACGAAATCCGTAGTCTCTCCCGCTCCAAAGCCGATTTGGCCAGCGCCACTGCCAAACTCAATAAAGCCAAAACCGCTCTCCTTTCTCAGGAAACCAAATACCGAACGACTCTGAAAACCGCTCAATCCCAGGTTCAGGAAGCCGAAGCCAATCTCAAGGAATCCGAGGACAAGCTCAAGCGCCAGGAAGATTTGTTCCAGAAAAAATTTGCTTCACGGGAAGCTTTACAGGAAGCGCAAACCGCTTTTAAAGTGAATCAGGAAAACCTGATCCAGGCCCGATCGAATGTGCAGGCCGCAAAGGATGCCATTCACGATGTTGAAGTTAAGAAATACGAAATCGATTTGGCCCGGGTTGAAGTCCAACGAGCAAAAATCGAATTGGCTGAAGCCAGGGAACGGCTGGATGAAACGGAAATTTTCGCACCCATCTCCGGAGTACTCATAGAGAAGCTGGTCGAACAGGGACAGATCATTTCTTCCGGCATTTCCAATGTCTCCGGAGGAACCACTCTTGCCAATCTGGCCGATCTGTCGCGTCTGTTCATCATAGCGGATGTCGACGAAACGGATATCGGTTCGGTCCAAATCGGTCAGCAGGTAAAAATCACTGCAGACGCTTATCCGGGAAAAATATTTTCTGGCAAGGTCAAGCGGATCTCTCCCCGAGGACAAGTAGAAAACAGCATCACCATTTTTAAAGTCAAGATCGAAATCCAGGGTGAAGGCAAGAGTATCTTAAAACCGATGATGACTGCCAACGTTGATATAATAAGCAACGAGTTAAAAAACGTTTTGTATCTGCCGCGAGAAGCGCTCCGGGTGGAAAAGGGCAAAAAATATGCGGCGATCCTCGTCAACAACGAGCCTAAAGAAGTCCCGGTAACCACCGGGGTCAGAAATCCGATTCATGTGCAGATTGTATCCGGCCTGAAAGCGGGTCAAGAAGTCCTGATCGGTGATTGGAAAACTTTATGGGAAGATCATCAAAAAGGGGACGACAATATGTCCACCATTCGCAAAATGTTATTCATTCTTCGCTCAAAGTGATAAAACCTTGATTGAAGTTGAAAACCTCAGCAAAATATACCAATTGGGCGGTCAGGAAGTTGCGGCCCTGAATGGGATCAGCTTCCAGATCCCCAAGGGGGAGTTTGTCGCCATCATGGGTCAATCGGGAAGCGGCAAGTCCACTCTGATGAACCTGCTGGGATGCCTGGATCTGCCCTCTTCCGGCTCCTACCATCTGGATGATATCGATGTGCGTACTCTGAGTTCCGATCAGCTGGCTGAAGTCCGCAACCGCCGTATCGGATTCGTCTTCCAAAGTTTCAACCTTCTACCTCGTTCTTCGGCACTTGAAAACACCGAACTGCCTTTGCTCTATAGCGGAACCTCCAATTCCGAGTCCAAGGCACGAGAAGCCCTGGCTAAAGTCGGACTCGATGCTCGAGCCCATCACAAACCGAACGAACTGTCCGGAGGCGAGCGCCAGCGGGTCGCCATCGCCCGCGCCATTGTCAACAATCCCTCCATCATTCTGGCAGACGAACCGACTGGTAACCTGGATTCAAAAACGGGAGAGGAAATCATGGATATTTTTTCTAAACTCAACCGGGAAGGCGCCACTCTGATTCTGGTCACGCACGAACAACACGTAGCGCAATACGCCAGCCGGGTTATCCACATGCAGGATGGCATGATCCTCAGTGATTCGGCGAGGGAGTCGCAATGCTGATCTGGGACTTATTTAAAATATCTCTGCGCAGTTTGCGGGCCAACAAGCTCAGGACATTTCTCACGATGCTGGGGATCATCATTGGAGTGGCATCGGTCATCTCCATGATTTCCCTGGGTGAAGGCGCGCGACAACAAACCCTGAGCACCATCGCCAAATTCGGAACCAACATCATTACCGTCAAGCCCGGGGAGCAAAAGAGCCGCCACGTCAGCTCCGGTAAAGTGGAAACTCTGACTTTGAAGGACGCCTACGCGATTCGGGATTACGTTCCCAACATCACAGGAGTAGCGGCCCAGGCGTACCAAAACGGCCAATTAAAATTTGGTAACAAAAACAGCAATAGCACGGTCCGGGGAACCGGCAAGGATTATGGCTGGATGGCAAATTTCAAAATGGCCGAAGGACGATTTTATACCGAAGAAGAAGTCCGGACCGCCCGGAAAGTCTGCGTTCTGGGAGCCACTGTCGTTAAAAATCTTTTTGATGGAGCAAATCCAGTCGGAAAAACTCTTAAAGTGAACGGCGGTAACTATCTGGTGATCGGAACAACCGCCGCCAAGGGAGCACTGAGCTGGTTCGATCCAGATGACCAGATTTTTATTCCCATCACCACCGCTCAGAAACGATTGTTCGGGATCAAGCACGTGCAGTCAATCGACGTCCAAGTCAAAAATATGGATGACATCGAAACCATCAAGCAGGATATCGAATCGCTGTTGCGTCGGCGCCACAACCTTCGGCAAGGCAAGAAGAACGATTTTTACGTTCAAAACTCCGCCGAATGGCTGAACAGCTGGGGACAGGCCGCCAAAACTTTTCAATTCCTCCTGGGCGGCATTGCCACTATATCTCTGTTGGTAGGGGGAATCGGCATTATGAATATCATGCTGGTATCAGTGACCGAACGCACCCGGGAAATCGGCATTCGTATTGCTATCGGTGCCAAAAAAAGGGAGATTCGCAAGCAATTCCTGATTGAGTCGATCCTGATCAGCTTTCTGGGCGGCAGTATCGGAATCGGGCTGGGAGTTCTTATCTCCCGTGCGGCATCCCAGATCGGCGGTCTCGATACTGCTGTTTCTTTACAATCTATCCTGCTGGCGTTTGGGTTCTCGGTGGCAATCGGTATTTTTTTCGGTCTGTATCCAGCGACCAAAGCCTCCAATCTCAACCCCATCGACGCCCTGAGATACGAATAAATTCCCCCCTCCCCTCCCACTTGCTATAATCCCGGATTATCACTCACCGTCTCACTTGTATTGAAGCAATGATTTTACATCCGACCCAGGAAAAATTCATCGAGCTGAAGGAGAAATTCGACCGAGTCCCGATTCTTGGTGAGAAAGTTGTCACGCAATTCAATCCATCTCATTTTTTTCGTTTTATGATAGGCAGCGGCCCCAACGCTTTTTTGTTTGAAAGCGGAAAAGGTCCGGAAGCCACGGCTCGTTACACACTGATGGGTCAGTCGAATTCCAAAACCCTCCAGGCGAATCACGATGGGATCATCATTTCCAATAATGGAACGCGCGAGGCCATGCAAGGATTTTCCTTATCGATTCTGGATCATCTCAATTTCGAATCCTATGGAGCCCCATTCGACTATGTGCCACATTTCTGGGGAGGATGGGTGGGGACCCTCGGTTATGAAATGGCGCGATGGCTCGATACGATTTCTCTTCGCTCCAAAGACGATCTTGATCTCCCCTTGCTTTATTTTTTTCAGGTGGACCAGTTATGGGTTTACGATCACACCACTCAAGTTTTAAAAATGATCGTCTCGAAACAATGTCTGGACAATCCCCAAAAATATTACAGTGAAACCGTTCAGGAAATCGAACGGGTCTGGAAACAGGCAGAATCCGTTTTAAATACACCTTCAGAACCCGCCTGCGATGCTTCGTCAGCTCAACCTAATGAAAATGGATCAGGACTTCATTCTAATCTTTCCGAATCCCAATACATTGAAATGGTCGAACGGACGAAACTCTATATCAAAGAGGGCGACATCTATCAGGCCAATCTATCCCAGCGATTCGAAACGACGTTTAAAGGCGAAGCCTTTGACCTTTATGAAAACCTCCGGCAAGTCAATCCCTCGCCGTTTTCCGGATATCTTAAAATGAATGACCTGATACTGGTCAGTTCATCTCCGGAGCGCTTGGTAAAAATTGAAAAGGGAGTTTTGGAAACGCGGCCCATCGCCGGAACCCGCCCGCGCGGCCGCAATAGCGAAGAAGACAATCACTTGACCACTGAACTGCTTCTCAACGAAAAAGAACAGGCGGAACATCTGATGCTGGTGGATCTGGAACGCAACGACATGGGCCGGATATGCGAATACGGCAGTGTTCAGGTGACTGAACAAATGTTTGTCGAGCAATATTCTCACGTCAGCCATATCGTTTCCAATATCCGGGGAATCCTGAAACCGGGTATCACTTTCAAGGAAATACTGAAAGCCGTTTTCCCCGGAGGGACCATCACCGGTTGCCCGAAGATACGCTGTATGGAAATCATCGACGAACTGGAACCCGTGGCGCGGGGCCCCTACTCCGGAAGCTTCGGCTATATCGGATTCGCCGATTACATCGACCTCAATATTATCATCCGCACGATACTGCTAAAGGATGACAAGGCTTATTTTCACGTAGGCGCAGGGATAGTCGCCGATTCCATTCCCGTAAATGAATACCAGGAAACTCTCGACAAGGCCGCCGCCATGATCGATGTCCTGACAGGAAGGCAGGGTCACTGATGGAACCGACCGTTTATCTGAATGGGGAATTTACTCCCTTGTCGCAGGCTACAGTGTCGATACTCGATCGCGGATTCTGTTACGGCGATGCCCTGTTCGAGACGCTACGGGTGTATTCCGGAACAATATTTCAGCTCGATCGACACCTTGACCGATTGCAACATGGAGCACAAAGCATCTTTCTAAAACTTCCCGAATCGCGGGAGCGTATCCAGGAAATTCTTTACGAAACCTTTAACAGGAACCAGGGAGCGGACGCAATCATTCGCCTGACGGTTACACGCGGGGAAGGTATTGTGGGGAAATTGTGGCAGACCGACACTTCTCCCAACCTGTCTGTCTACGTGCGGCCTTACAGTGCGCCTCCGGACGAGTGGTATCAACAGGGTGTCCCGATTTCTCTCATTCCCAATTCCGCCACCAAGCTGGGGGGATTGAAGGAGCAGATCAAATCGGCCAACTATTTGAGTCAGATTCTGGCCCGGAAGCAGGCCGAGGAGCAAAATTCGGTGGATGGGATCATGCTCAACGAACTAGGCGAAGTCTGCGACGGCACCATATCCAATATATTTGTAGTAAAGGACGGGACATTATCCACTCCTGCGGTCAATGGCTATGTTCTCTCGGGCGTGACTCGGCAAGTCGTATTGAAGCTGTCCACCGAAGCGGGAACTGTCTGTAAAGAAAGAGCAATGACTGTGGACGATGTCTTGCAGGGCGATGAAATATTTTTAACCAATACCGGGTGGGAAATACTTCCCGTCACCCGCGTCGACGGGAAAACAGTCGGTTCCGGTCAGCCCGGCCCTCTGACCCAGGCCCTGCGCCAAAATTTCCGGAAATTCGTTGATGCGGAAATTGGAAAATGATAAGCTTCGCCCTTACCTTTTCAACTTATCTACCAAATGGAAAACCATAATGGAAGCATTTGATAATTTTGCAGACAATTCGAACGGAGTGATCTCCGATAAAAAAAACAACTTGGAGTGGCTGCCCAAGGATTCCTACGGGGATCTCGGTAAATGGGTCAATTTCAAGGATGCCGTATCCTACCGCAGTACCATGATTAGTGTCTATGCTGGAGGATTCAACGACTGGCGTTTACCCACCCGGGAAGAAGCGCTGGGTTTATATAATGAGGAGTTGGGGCAAAAAGATTGGGAAGGCGAAACGGTCCACATCCATTCCCTGTTTGTCCCGAAATGTGGCCGTTACATCTGGACCAGCGAGGAAAATGATGAGAACCAGGCGCTGGTGATTAATCTTCAGGATGGATCGACTGAGTTTACCGATAAAGAAACCAGAGACAACATTGCGGTACGCCTGGTACGTGCGTCTTCTTCAAAATAAAATCCTTAACCGGATAGTCCGGCCCGCTTCCAAAATGCGTCGCGGGTCAAGTTTTGAATATCGTCGTAGTCTTCATCCTTGAAAACTCTTTCCGCCACACCCTCATCTTCACAAACAATGACCTTTACATCCGCATGTTTGGTTTTGTTGAATCCGTTGAACAGGGTGGCTGGGTGAGTGGCTTCCAGGCTCATGGGGAATAGCCGGGCGATTCGGATGCTCTGATCCCGGCCATGCAAATCCACGCATAAAAAATCCCCCTCCAGCCAGTAGTCGATGGATTGGCCATCTTCCTGACCCGGAACAAATACCTGCTCATCCACTTTAACGGCAAAGACGGTTCCGAATTGACCGCGCAACCATACTTTCCCCGTATCTTTGATTTCCGGCATCATTAATTTCCTGTCTCAATTGCACATCATTTTTGACATGAAAACGCTTTTATACCATAATTTTTAATCATTCATTTAACAGAGCCGAACTCTTGTCCCATCCACTGGAATCACGACTTCAAAACGAGCTGAACCAAAGACAGGCCACGGGACTTCTCCGGACTCTGGAGGTACTGGATACCTGCTCCGCCAACCTGATCAGCAACGATTATTTCCAGTTGCGTTCGCACCCGCAGGTGATTGAAGGAGCCCGATCTGCACTGGAGCGCTATGGCGCCAGCAGTAGCGCCTCTCCCCTGCTTTCGGGATTTTTGCCCTGTCACGAACAATTGATCGGACAACTCAAGGCCTGGAAGCAAAAATCCGGCGGCTTGCTATTCAACACCGGATTCATGGCCAATCAGGCCCTATTAACTCATCTACCCGGTTCGAAAGATTTGGTTTTGGCCGACCGGTTGATTCATCACTCCATCGCCCAGACACTGGGGAAATGCGACACGCGGTTCAAACGTTACCATCATCTGGATTTGGATCATTTAGAGGAGCTGTTGCATGAAAATTTTAGCAACTACGAAACGGTATTCGTGGTTACCGAAAGCGTGTTCAGCATGGATGGCGATTACCCCGACCTCGTCCGTATAGCCGCCTTAAAACAAAAGTACCCTTTCATATGGATATTGGATGAAGCACACGGCACCGGAGTATTTGGCCCTACCGGTGGCGGACTGGCCGAGGAGCAAGGTGTGCTCTCGGAAGTTGATATTCTGGTAGGCACACTGGGCAAGGCCCTGGCGAGCATGGGCGCCTATGTGCTGACCAACTCTAAAACGATTATCGATTATCTGGTCAATTTTTCCGGGGAGCTGATTTACTCCACCTATCTGGGGCCACCCCAGGCAGGAGCAGCCGAAGCGGCTCTTAAAATCATCCAGCAATCGCAGACTACTGCCCGCAATATACGCAACACAGCGAATGGATTTAGGGAACTCTTGAAGAAAGATGATTGGCAAACACATAATTTTGACTCACAGATCGTACCCGTGATTGTGGGCGATCCTAAGGATGCTCTTGAATTGCGCAACAAATTACTGGAACATGGAATATTGGTGGGAGCCGTGCGGCCACCGACGGTTCCGCAAAATTCCTCCCGTCTGCGGTTTTCATTCCACGCAGGGGTGAGAGAGGAAACGGTAGAAGAAATTATCACTCTATTGAATTCATGGAAACGGAAATGAAAATAACTGCCATCTGCGGCTGGGCTCTTCCCGAAGAGTGGTTTCGTCAACTGGTGGAATCTTATTTCCCAAAAGCCACGGTGAAGGCCCACTACCCGAAGAATCCTGAAAGTACAGAAGAGGCCGCTGAGCTATTTGCCTCCGAACCCGACTGGGTCATCGGTTATTCCCTGGGCAGTCTCTGGTTGCTCGTTCACAAAAACAAAATTCCGCCTCAAACCAAGATCATTTTAATGGCCCCCATTCTTGCGTTTCCAGCGGAGAGAAACCTTGGAGGGACAACACCTCTCGGAAAATTAAATTATCAGAAAAAAATGCTGAGCTCTTCCAAAGACTACCTGATTTCTCTCAAAGGTTTTTTTGATTTGAGCGGTATTCGTCTGCCTGAAAATGATCTGCAACAACCTTACAGCAGGGAAGTTTTAATCCGGGGACTCGATTTCCTGGAAACATTCAGCGTTTCCCCTCAAGCCGCACAGGATTGCGTCGCCATTACCGGATTGCGCGATCCACTGCTGGATGGTAAGCAATTGAAGAAACTTATCCCTCATTTGACTTTGGTGGAAAAGTGCGATCACTCTCCGCACAAACTACTCTCCCGTTTGGCAGAGCAATACGAAAAGTCCATAACCGTTGCGGAGGGTGAACTCAAACAAGGGAACCCGATCCAACAGACATAACCTGATTGACAACTATGCCCCGAAATAGACCCAATCCCTCTGAGCCGGATTTCGAACAGAAAGTCATCGAAAGTTTTTCGAAGCACGTTAAAACTTACGACCGCCACGCACAACTCCAGCGTTCCATGGCGGAACGACTGGCGGCACTGATCCCCAATCCTTTTCCCCATAAAATCCTGGAAATCGGATGCGGAACCGGAGTCTTCACCCGTCACCTTCTGGCGCGTGCTCCTTCCAACATTATCCTGAACGATATCGCTCCACTTATGATTGAGCATTTAAAGAGTCATTTGGAAGTTCCGTTGAATACCAAAACCCTGGCAGGAAATGCGGAACGGATTCAGGTTCCTAAAGTGAGACTCATCGCGGGCAACGCTGTGTTCCAATGGTTTCAAAATCCGCAAAAGACATTACAACGATTCCACTCTGCTCTAGAAAAAGAAGGATCCCTGGCGTTCAGCACTTTCGGCCCCAAAACTCTTGAAGAATTCCGCAGTACGGCTCAATTTAAAGGCCCCACATATCTTCACTCTCAAAAACGGTGGAAAACACTTCTGACTCAGGCGGGATTCGAGTTGCTGACATTTCAATCCGAAACGCGTCAGATATTTTTTCAAAATACACAGAGCCTGATTAAAAACCTGCAGCAGATTGGAGCCGCTCCATTACGGATTCTAAAGTCTGGAGAATTGAGACAGCTGATTCGGGATTACGACAGGGAGTACTCATCGTCGCAGGGAGTTTATACGAACTGGGAGTTGTTTTATTTTTTTGCACGTAAAGGAACCGGTTGAACCTCAGCTGTCCATCTATTTCTTAAACGCCACCAGCATTCCAGTTCCTTCGCCGAGCGAAATTCTACGGAATTTGTGAAAACCGGTCTGACTCAGAAGTTTTTCGGTTTCATCGTAGGAATAGGTTTTTCCCGTCGCCGTGAATAAGAGCATGGTCACGCCAAATAAAGCCGCTTCGTAAGGTTGAGTGGCATCACGGGTGTGAAAAAAATCCACCAACACCAAACGTCCTCCCTTGATCAACGCCTTTTTCATTTCAAGGAATAGTTGTTTGTTCTCCTGTGGATTATAGATGTGGAGAATGTTCGAATAGAAAATCGTATCGTAGCCATCACCAAATGGAGTACTGAATAGATCACCGGGCCTTAATTCCATACGAGACCAAATAGATGATTTGCCGTATAGTTCCTGGGCCACCTTCAACGCCGATGAACGGTCGAGCAAAGTCGCATGGGCTTTTTTATCTTTTTTAAGAACGGCGGCGCTGTAGGTACCAGGACCGCTCCCCAGATCCAAAAATCGTCCTGCCGGTTTGCGGGTGATGATCTCTGCAATCTTGTTGGCATAAGGTCCGCTCCGCTCATGCATGGCATGAGTAAAAGAATCGCGGAATTCCGGGTCATCCACACCTTCAAATTCCGAAAGATCACGGCCATTGCGGATGACATCGATCAGACGCGCCCACTCATCATTTTTCTCCAGTTTCAGGAAAGCCGTCCCTTTCAAGAAATGAGGGCTGGACTCACAGAAATATTTATACATGTGCGGCGCGCTGGAATACTTTCCCTTTTCAAACCGGAGGGCCTTCATGCCGGCCAACGCATTCAGCAAGGCTTCCATTTCTTCGGGTTTCGTTTTCGACTGTTGGGCCACCTGCCGAGCCGTCATGCTCTTTTGGCGCAAGACAGAAAATATCTTAAACTCAAGAGACGCCATTAAAATCCGCGCCTCTTCCAGACGGTCAATCGTATCCGTGAATTGTTTGAGAGTCAGCATAGCAAAAGACCTATTCGTTGAGGAGGGGTTCGATGAGTTTTTCCAATTCCAATCCGGAGCCGAACAGCTTGTGCCGGACAATCCCTTTCTTGTCGATGATGAGGGCCGAAGGCGTTCCTCGAAATCCATACTGATCGAACGTCCGCGCATCATATTCCTTTTTTCCCAGGTACTCCCGAATCTGCGTATCAATCTGAGCCTGATGATTCTCCGGCATCGTTTTAAAATTCGGGAAATCCCGTTCGATCCATTGTTCGACCTCCCCTTCCCGGACGCCCTTTTCCCTTTTGACCACTTGGTCCCAAGCCACGGGAAACGGCATGAAATACTGAAGACGCCCCATACTCAACATGTCTCGTTCGGAAAGTGACGCCATGGTTTCTCCCACCACTTCACCGGTGTCCAATAATTTTTTTAAATTGTCCAGAGTGTTCAGATGATACTCCTCAAACGCAGTGGCCAATCCCCACACCGTCAAGGGTTTGTCCTTGAACGTCATGTAGGTTTGAATCACCTCCGGCAGGCCGCCGATAAAACAACCGGGGCAATTGACCTGAAACACTTCGATGAGAATGACCCGACCGCGTTCCTGATCGATATTGGAAGGAGTTCCCTGCGCCCACTCCGCCACCTGAAGATTGGGAGCCGGTTGATTAACTGCTGGCATCTGCGACACCTTCCCTCGCCAACTTCAAAAGGCGATTAATGATTTTAAGAAGGTCCGGATTGGGATGGTGCTGAAGCGTCGCTTCAAGAACAGGAATCGCCTTGCCGGGTTTTCCCTGCTGATTGTAAATCAACCCGGATATGGCGTGGGCCACCAGCCACTTGTCGCCCCTGGGATGACCCCGGATAATACTGCCCAGGTTCGCCAGAGCCTCATCGTAATTTTTAAGCTTGTAATAGTTGGAGGCCAGGCCGAACAAAATGTTGTCTGTTAAAGAACGAGGATACTTTTTCTCCAGGATGCTTTTGAATTTGTCGATGCTCTTCAGGTATTGCCCGTCGCGAAACAAGAGAATCGCAAGACGGTAATCATCCGTCCAGCCTTTCGGCTCTGTCTTTTGAGCCGCCCGCTCTTTCCGAATCTCCTCAAGGCTGGCATCCATTTCTTCAACAGACCCTTCTATTTCCTTAAGAACCTGTTTCAATTCCCTGACTCTTTCCTCATGCGCCTTTTGCTGACCCGACCGCGCTTCCAACTGCTGGAGTTCGGTATCTTTCCCTCTGAGAAGATTTTCGAGTATAATCTCGTCTCCCAGAATATCGGCGTATCCCATGAATAAACGCTCCAGATCCGCCGCGACCACGTCCAGGCGCTTTTGACGTTGACGGCGTGCCTCCAGCTCTGCGGAGTCCGGAGGAAGCCAGATATGCCGTTCCTCAGGATGCATGGATTCAAACTTCTGCTTCCGGGTCTGCTTCGGAGTTACGGTAGTCTGCTTTGAGGGCGCAACCGTTCGCTTCGAGGGTATGAGGGTCTTCTTTGGGGGCCCCCCGGGCGTTTGGGCGCAACCTACCGCTATCAGGAGAAAAAGAGGTAAAAGTTTTTTAAGTGTTTGCTTCATAAAAATATATAATGGGAAAGTTGACTCATCATAAATTAAAAACTTAAATAATTCAAATGTTTAGACTATGAAAAGCTATTACGACATACTGGGTGTCTCTAAGGGGGCCTCTGACAATGAAATTAAAAAGGCCTTCAAAAAGAAAGCCATGCAATATCACCCCGATCACAACAAAAATGATCCCAAGTCTGAGGAAAAATTCAAGGATGTAAATGAAGCCTATGCGGTACTGAAAGACAAGGACAAGCGAAAGCAATACGACCAGTTCGGGGCCGAAGGATTCAAAAAGCGGTACACGCAGGAAGATATTTTTCAGGGATTCGATATCAACGAGGTTTTCAGCGGATTCGGTTTCGGCGGCGGTCGTCCCCCCTCAGGTTTTGAAGAATTTTTTGGCGGCGGTCGACCCAGAAGACCCCGCAAAGGCCAGGATATGATGAGCGAGATCACCGTCACGTTTGAAGAGGCGGCACAGGGAACCGAGAAAAAGTTCACCATTGACCGCGGCGGCAGGAACGAAGACACCAGCGTCAAGGTACCGCCGGGCATCAGCCAGGGGCAAAAACTGCGCCTGGCCGGAAAAGGCTTTCCCGGAAGCCAGGGCGGACCCTCGGGCGATCTTTATTTCAAGGTGAATGTCCTCCCCCACCCGATCTTCAAACGGGAGGGCAACGATATTGTGGTGGACCACAAAGTGAGCCTGACCGACGCTCTTCTCGGCGCACTCATTCATGTTCCCACTCTGGAGGGGGAAAAGCAGGTCAAGGTGCCCGCCGGTACCCAGTCACACACCAAACTGCGTCTGCGCGGACTCGGAATGCATAGCCGGGGCGGCGACCGGGGGGATCAGTTTGTCAGAATCATTGTGAGCTACCCGAAATCCCTGACGCCGGAGCAGACCAAGCTCATTGAATCCCTCAAGGAAGTAGGCCTATAGCATTAATTTTAAATAGAAAGTTGATTAATTATTATCCGCGAATTTAATAAACCCTCCGCCGGTTGATTGGCATCTATAACCACAGTCACCCAAGCGGTTTCACCCATAGGAATTTTTGATGGCCAAAGTCACGTTTCAACCCGACCACCTCACCCACGAATGTGAGGATGGCATGATGCTGATTGATGTCTGCGAGGAAGTGGACACGACCCTGTCCTTCGGTTGTACAGAAGGCACCTGTGGAGTGTGCGAGTTAACGGTCGTGAAGGGCCGGGAAAATCTCAATAAATCCACGGAGGAAGAAAAAGAATACCTCTACGAAGAAGACCTCGAAAAAGGCATGCGCCTCGGCTGTCAGCTCAAAATCCGAAAGGGCGACGTCACCCTCACCTGGAAGGGCAACCGGGCGAAATAAAAAATCCCCCCTTATGGTGCCAAGAAGCGACTTGGCCCCTTTTCATTGCTCAGTTATAATGAGTGCGCCTAAGCGTGCAGTGAGACATCAAAGGGCTTGTTCACCTTCTTGACGGCTTGCTCGTTGGAACGTCGTTGCAATTCACGTTGTTGTGAAA